>NZ_JBDGME010000018.1:0-345706 GCF_057655505.1 Microbacterium sp. Soil_N32 | reverse complement strand
TCCAAAGGAATCTCATCCAGCCGAAGCTGAATCGAGGTTATTTGGCATTTGACAAGTGCACGCTGTTGAGTTCTCAAGGATCGGATGCTCCCCCGACCCAGTCATCACAACCAGGCCCGAAGGGCAACTTCTCTATCTTACCCATCTCCCCGAGCTTGTCAACTCGGCGTGTCGAGCGAATCAGTGATCCGCTGCACAGCCGAAGAGCTGTCGAGGAGGTGGATCTCCCATCCTAGACGCGAACGTCTGATCTCTCAAGTGAGAGAAGAAGGAGTGGGAGGTGGTTCTCCGCTTGAGGGGGGTGAAGCTCTGGGCTTCTCCGCTTCCCTGTGGGGCGAACAAGTAATAAGTTACGCGGATTCCGGAGGTCTGGCAAATCCGGGCGGTACCCCCGGGCGTGTCGCATCGCCCATCCGAGCGCCTTTCCCCACGTCACCGACGGTTTTCGGTGATATCCGCGGAGACTACCCTCGTGCACATGCCGCGTCCCCTCCTCGTCCGACTGCTCCAGGAACTGGGCATCCCCGCGCCGGAACTGCGCCCGGCCCCCGCCGTTCCGCTCCCGTCCCGCCTCTCCACCGGGTCGCTGGCGTGGACAGCCGTGGCCGTGGCGGCATGCGCCGTGGCCGTCGATCCGCGCGCACTCGATCCCGACCGCATCGCCGCGGCATACCGCAGCGACCGGCTCCTCAACGTCGACGGATCGGCGCCCGATGTATGGTCGCCGCTGTCCGGCTTCTGGCGCTGCGCCGACGGGTGGGTCCGCACTCATGCGAACTACCCGCACCACGCGGGCCGGTTGCGGACGGCGCTCGGACTGTCGTCATCCGCCTCGGCGGACGAGGTGACTCGCGCCTTCGCCGAGGCGCATCGCGACGAGGTCGTCGAACGCATCGCAGACCTCGGCGGTCTCGCCGTGCCCGTTCTGACAGAGGATCCTGCCGCGGATGCCGCGTTCCGCGCCACTCCCCTGCTCGCGGTCCACCGCCACGGCGACACTGCGCCGCATCCGCGGCTCGCCGCTCGGCGGGGACTCGACGCCGGGCGTCCCCTCGAGGGCCGACGCGTGCTCGACCTCACCCGTGTCATCGCCGGCCCGGTGGCCACCCGCACTCTGGCCCTGTGGGGCGCGGATGTGCTGCGCATCGACCCGCCCGCACTCCCCGAGCCGGAGTGGCAGCACTTCGACACCGGTCACGGCAAGCGGTCGGCCGTCCTCGACGCGCGCGATGCTCGCTTTCACGAGCTGTTGTCGAACGCCGACGCCATCGTGCTCGGCTACCGTCCGTCGTCCCTGGCGCGCCTCGGCCTCGACATCCCCTCGCTGTCCGCACGACACCCGCACCTCGTGATCGCGCAGCTCAGCGCGTGGGGCCTCGACCACCCGGACCGCGCCGGGTTCGACAGTCTCGTGCAGGCGGAGTCGGGCATCGCGATGGTCGAGTCGCCCGATGGCGACCGCCCGGGGGCACTCCCGGCTCAGGCCCTCGACCATTCCGCCGGTTACCTCCTCGCCGCCGCCGTGCGCACACTGCTCGATCGCCGCGACCGCGAGGGAGGCGGCTGGACGGTGCACACGTCGCTCCGGCGCATCGCCGCAGAGCTGCTCGGTATGGAGCGGCGGACCGTCGCCGAGCCTTCCGAGGCATTCGACCTCACCGCGCACGCCGCGCACTTCGCGGTGAACGGGCGCGATCTCGTCACGGCCGCCCCCGCACTCCCGGGCTACGCCTTCGACGCACCCCGACCGTTCGGTGGCGATGCACCGAGCTGGTGATCGCCGGTCCGGTCATCGTCGGTCCGTCGTGCGCGATCACCACGAAGCGCGAGCACGACGCAGAGCATGAGGGTGAGCGCCCCCCACAGGGCGCATGCCGGTGGGAGTACCCGGTAGGCGAGATGCTGCATCGTGAACTCGTCGGTGAGCGGCCCGAACACGATCAGCCCTGCGGCCCAGGCCGCGAGCAGGATCGCAGGGAGCGAGACCCACCACGCGACACGCACCGGCACGGGCACCGAGGGATGGAACTCCGCTCGAGCCTCGGCCGTGTGCAGACGCCGCGCCGCCCACACCGCGATCACCAGCAACGCGATGATGCTCGACCCATGCTGAAGCCACTTGAATCCGGGGAGAGGGCCCCACATCCGATCGAGCGCCGGGAAGAGCTCCACCCCGGCCCTCCCCTCATGGGTGAAGAGATCCCACGCGATGTGTGAGAGGACGCCGAGCAGAAGCGAGACGGCGAGCAGAACGGGATACCACCGCCCCCGTCCTGCGCCGAGCGCATCGGCCGCAGCCCGCGCTCCGCGCATCGACCATTCCGCCGGGAGCCGACGCGCGACGGCCGTGGGCATCAATTCCGGCACCGCAGGGCGCAGCAGCACGCGCCACACCACGAAGAGTGCAAGCGCGATCAGCGCCGTCCAGACGACGTTGATCGCGTCGTGCGTGAAACCGTAGTTCAGCCCGACGCCCCGCACGAAGAGGGGAAGGTCCGGCGTCATCGCACCGATCGCGATCGCCCCCGGCACGAGCGGCGTGCGGATGAAGGGCAGCGCGACCAGCGCATGACTCGGTGTGAACGGCATCCCCCGTGCGCTCCCGTCGGCGTCGGCCGCTCAGGCGACGAAGACCCCGGCCAGGGTCTTCTTGCCACGGCGCAGCACCGACACCCCCCCGGGAAGGGTGCCCTGCACGACGGCGCTCTCGTCGTCGACGCGAGACCCGTCGAGCGACACGCCACCCTGGGCGATCGCGCGACGCGCCTCAGACAGGCTCGATACGAGTCCGGTCTCGACCAGCACCTCGATCACCGGCGCACCCGGCGAAACCGTCGCGTGCGGCAACTCTTCGAGCGCCGTTCGCAGGGTGCCGGCGTCGAGCGTCGTGAGATCGCCCTGTCCGAACAGCGCCTCGGATGCCGCGATCACGGCAGCCGTGGCCTCGACGCCGTGCACGGTCGCGCACACCTCGAGAGCGAGGCGCTTCTGTGCGGCGCGGCGGAACGGCTCGGTCTCGACGAGCTGCGCGTACTCCTCGATCTCGGCGCGGGTGAGGAAGGTGAAGACCTTGAGGCGCTCGACGACGTCGGCGTCGGAGGTGCTCAGCCAGAACTGGTAGAACGCGTACGGGCTGGTGAGGTCGGCGTCGATCCAGATCGCGTTGCCCTCGCTCTTGCCGAACTTCGTTCCGTCGCTGTTGGTGATCAACGGGGTACCGATCGCGTGCACCGAGGCACCCTCGACGCGGTGGATCAGATCGGTGCCGCTCGTGAGGTTGCCCCACTGGTCGGAGCCACCGGTCTGCAGGCGGCAGTCGTACTGCCGGTACAGCTCGAGGAAGTCGATGCCCTGCAGGATCTGGTAGCTGAACTCCGTGTAGCTGATGCCGGCGTCAGAATTCAGGCGCGCGGCGACCGCATCCTTCTTGAGCATCGTGCCGACGCGGTAGTGCTTGCCGATCTCGCGCAGGAAGTCGATCGCCGACATCGGCGCGGTCCAGTCGAGGTTGTTGACCATGCGAGCGGCGTTGTCGCCCTCGAAGCTGAGGTACCGCTCGACCTGCGAGCGCAGCCGGTCGACCCACTCCGCCACGGTCTCGCGGGTGTTCAGCGTGCGCTCGGCCGTAGGTCGCGGATCGCCGATGAGACCCGTCGATCCGCCGACGAGACCGAGGGGCTTGTGCCCGGCGAGCTGAAGGCGTCGGAGGAGCAGGAGCTGCACGAGGTGGCCCAGGTGCAGGCTCGGCGCGGTGGGGTCGAACCCGCAGTAGTACGTGATCGGGTCTCCGGCGAGAAGGGCGCGCAGCGCCTCCTGGTCGGTGGACACGTGAACGAGGCCGCGCCAGACGATCTCATCCCACACGTTCTCGAACGTGGGGTCGATCGCCGGCGTCGCAGTCGTCAGAGCGGGTTCAGACACGCGGTCCAGGCTATCAGCGCGACCGCTCTCAGCTGTGCGCCGCCCACTGCAGCAGGAATGCCGCCCCCAGTCCCACGACCCAGCTCACCAGACTCCCGACGAGGAAGTACTCGGCACGCGCGCCGGTCTCGCCGTCGCGGGAGATCTCGGGGAACCGGACGATGCCCTTCGCGGCGAGCATCGCGGCGAGCACGGGATACGCGGCGGCGAGGGTGAGGATCAGCACGAGCATCCGCTCGAGCGGGCCGATGAGACGGCCGCCCTGGAATCCCGCACGGCCGTCGGACGGGGTGGTCGATGCGGATGCCGGGACCACCCGCGCGGCCGGCGCCGGGTCGCGGTCCGTCGTGGATTCGGCGGGGCGCAGGAGTTCGACCGGTCGCCACGTGTGCTCGCCGTCGAGCGCTGCGCGCACGACGAGGTTCGACGATTCGAGGAGGAAGAGCGCGGTGCCGAGCGCGAGGATCGCGAGATCGAACGGCACCTCGCCGAAGGGTGCACGAACAGTCCACACGGCGCCGATGATGCCGGCATCCGTTCGGGCGCCGGCGGAGATGACCCCCGCCACACTCGCCAGCGCGAGGAGCACCGCCGGCCAGAACCCGAGCGGAGCGCGCCGCTCGGTCGGCATGCACCAGACCCAGGCCGCGCCGCCGACGAGCCCGATCAACATGGGCAGCAGCGCGTCGCCGGCGCTCCCGAGCAGCAGGAGCAGCACGGCCACGACGATGTAACCGATCCACGGACGCGGCGCGAAGCGGCGCACGAGATCGGCGGCGCCGACGGCGAGGAGGAGGAAGGCGGCGAAGATCATGCAGGCATCCCCTCGCGCAGCGCGGCCAGTCCCTCGAGCACTGCGGCGCTGCCGGCGCCACGCAGCGCCTTCGAGACGCTGGGCTGCGAGATGCCCTCCTCGGCCGCGAGTTCCTGCTGACCTCGACCGAGAAGCCGGCCGTAGGTGAGTCGCCGCTCGCGTTCGCTCATCGCGCCGACGATCTCGTCGCGCGCGAGCAGGTAGGCGTTGGCGACGGCGATCGTGGATTCCATGACCTCATCCTGCCCGGGGGCACCGACGATCCAGGTGCGCGTGCGGGGGACGGTGCGCTCCTCGCGGGCGTGCACCAGGTCGATCGCGGCTCGCGCCGCGTACCACCCCGGGCCGTCTGCGAGCTCGCCGTGCACGGACTCGACGGCGCTGACCGAGCCGATGCCGATGCCGAAGCGGAAGGCGAGACCGTCGGGAAGCCCGAGCTGGACCATCAAGAGCGCGATCAGCGCGTCGTCGAGGCGGTGGTACACCCCCTGCTGTTCGTCGCCGACGGTGGGCGTCAGCGGCTGCGCCGCGGCGGGCCCGTCAATCTGGACTCGCGCGATGGTCTCGTCGAGGATGCGCTGCGCCGACCCGCGGTCGTCGAGGCGTCGCGAACCCACGATGTCGGCGAGAACGGCGATGACCATGGGATAACCATATCATGCATAAGTCGGGTTTATGCCTTTGAGGGTTATATAGTCGAGTTATGCCTGCCACTGTCATCCCCTGGTCCGCCGGGACCTGGACCCACGAACCCGCCTCGATCGCCTACCCCGCCGACGGCGCGCACCTCGAAGCGACCGCCGCCGAGGGCAGCGACGCCTGGCGACGTACCGCATACGGATTCGTGCACGACTCGGAGCACGCGCTCCTCGCCCCTCTCGAGGTGGGTGAGGCGATGGAGGTGTCGTTCCGCGCTCCCTGGAGCGGGCAGTTCGATCAGGCGGGGCTCTTCGTCCAGGTCGACGACGAACAGTGGGTGAAGGCCGGCGTCGAATTCGCCGATGGCCACCTCGGGCTCGGCGCCGTCGTCACCGACGGACGATCGGACTGGTCGATCGGCTTCGTCGACGAATGGCTCGGCGACGAGATCACCATTCGCGTGAGCCGATGGGAGGATGCGCTGCTGGTACGCGCCCGCACCGCCGACGAGGGCTGGCGCCTCGTTCGTGTCGCGCCACTCGACGGCGACCTCCCGGCATCCGCCGGCCCCCTGCTCGCCGCCCCGACGCGCGCCGGACTCACCGTGACGTTCACCCGCTGGGTGCGGTCCTCCGCCGACGCCGCCCTGCACTGAACGGCGCCGCGCGGAGGCTCAGAGCCCGAGAGCGTGCGCCGCGGACTGCGCCCGGGTGACCAGCTCGCTGCGCTGCTCGGCCACGCGGTCCGGAGCGGTGCCGCCAACTCCCGATCGAGAGGCGACGGACCCCTCGATGGAGAGCACCTCCCGCACCGCCGGCGTCAGGTGCGGCGAGACCGATGAGAGCAGCTCGTCCGAGGCATCCTCGAGCCCGATCCCCTGCTCCTCGCACGCCCGGACCAGCGCACCCGAGATCTCGTGCGCATCGCGGAACGGCACCCGCTGTTTCACCAGCCACTCCGCCACGTCGGTGGCGAGCGAGAAGCCCTGCGGAGCGAGTTCGGCCATACGGGCCGTGTCGAAGCGCAGCGTCGCGATCATGCCCGCGAACGCCGGCAGCACCACCTCAAGGGTGCGCACCGAGTCGAAGACCGGCTCCTTGTCCTCCTGCAGGTCGCGGTTGTAGGCGAGCGGAAGACCCTTCAGCGTCGCCAGCAGCCCCGACAGGTTGCCGATGAGGCGGCCCGACTTGCCGCGCGCGAGCTCGGCGATGTCCGGATTCTTCTTCTGCGGCATGATGCTCGACCCGGTCGAGTAGCCGTCGTCGAGCGTGACGAATCCGAACTCGCGCGTGTTCCAGAGGATGATTTCCTCCGACAGGCGCGAGAGGTCGACGCCGATCATGGCGGTGATGAATGCGAACTCGGCCACCACGTCGCGGGCAGCCGTGCCGTCGAGCGAGTTCTCGGCCGGACGGTCGAGTCCGAGCTCCGACGCGACGAGCGCCGGGTCGAGGCCGAGCGTCGATCCCGCCAGGGCCCCGCCGCCGTACGGCGAGACGCCGGCGCGGCGACGCCAGTCGACGAGACGCTCGAGGTCGCGCACCAGCGGCCAGCCGTGCGCCTGCAGGTGGTGCGCGAGAAGCACCGGCTGCGCGTGCTGCAGATGAGTGCGCCCCGGGAGGATGGCCTCGGGGTGCGCCTCGGCCTGAGCGACCAGCGCGTCGATGACCCGCAGGATGTCGCGGGCGATGACGGCCGCGTGATCGATCAGGTAGAGCCGCACGAGCGTCGCGATCTGATCGTTGCGGCTGCGACCCGCACGGAGCCGACCGCCGAGTTCCGGTCCGAGCTCGGCGATCAGCGCCTGCTCCAGCGCGCCGTGCACGTCCTCATCGGTGGGCGCGGCCTGCAGCGAGCCGTCCGCGATGCGGCGCGCGACGGCATCCAGCCCCTCGTGCATCCGTGCCGCCTCGTCGGCTTCGAGGTAGCCCGCCGCCTCCAGTGCGGTCGCATGAGCGTGCGACCCCGCGATGTCGTACGGCGCGAGGATCCAGTCGAAATGCGTCGAGCGGCTCAGCTCCACGAGCTCGGGCGACGGACCGGTGGAGAACCGAGCTCCCCAGAGCGCACCCTCGTTCGTGCCGTCGTGGGTCGACGCGGTCATGCGTCCGCCCCCTCGAGTGCCGCGGCGACCCCGTTCTTGCGGAGCAGCCAGACGAGCAGCGCCTTCTGCGCGTGCAGCCGGTTCTCGGCCTCGTCCCACACGACGCTCTGCGGGCCGTCGATGACCTCGGAGTCGACCTCGTACCCGCGGTCGGCGGGAAGGCAGTGGATGAAGACGGCGGACGGATCGGCGATCGCCATCGTCTCGGACGTCACCTTGTAGCCGCCGAGGTCGCGGATGCGCGCGATCTTCTCCTCCTCCTTGCCCATCGACACCCACGTGTCGGTCACGACGACGTCGGCGCCCGCCGCGGCCTCGACCGGGTCGGTGTAGAGGGTGATCGAACCGCCGGTCTCGGCCGCACGGCGGTCGGCCGCCTCGACGATGTCGGCGCGGGGCGCGTACGCCTCGGGCGATGCGATGCGCACGTGCATGCCCGCCGTGACTCCCGCGAGCGCGTAGGAGTGCGCCATGTTGCTGCGGCCGTCGCCGAAGAACGTCAGCGTGAGTCCCGTCAGGTCGCCCTTGTGCTCGCGGATGGTGAGCAGATCGGCGAGCAGCTGGCACGGGTGGAAGTCGTCGGACAGCGCGTTGATCACGGGAACCCGCGTGCCGGCCGACATCTCCTCCAACCCCGCCTGGGCGTAGGTGCGCCACACGATCGCGGCGACCTGGCGCTCGAGCACGCGCGCCGTGTCGGACGGGGTCTCCTTGCCGCCGAGCTGACTGCTCGCGGTCGAGATGATCAGCGGGGAGCCGCCGAGGTCGGCGATCCCGACCGCGAACGACACGCGGGTGCGCGTCGACGACTTGTCGAAGATCACCGCGACGGTCTGCGGCCCGGCGAGGCTCTTGTCGGCCCAACGGTCCTTCTTGAGTTCGATCGCGAGGTCGAGCACCTCGGCCTGCTCGGCGGGCGTCAGATCGTCGTCACGCAGCAGGTGGCGGGTCATGCGGGAACCTTTCCGGAGTGGGTCTGAGCGACATCGGCGAGGGTCGCGGCGAAGAGCTCGCGGAACTCCGCGACCTCCGCGTCGCCGATGGTGAGAGCGGGGGCGATGCGCACGGTCTCGGGGTTGGCGGCGTTGACGATGAGACCGCGCTCCTGGGCGGCGGCCACCACGGCACCCGCGACGGGCTCGGTGAGGGCGACGCCGATGAGCAGCCCCTTCCCCCGGACACCCGCCACCAGGGGCGAGGCGATGTCGGCGATCGCCTCGCGGACCTCGACCCCGCGTCGGGCGGCGTTCTCGACGAGTCCCGCGTCTTCGATCTCGGCCAGAACCGCATCGGCCACGCCGGTCGCGAGCGGATTGCCGCCGAAGGTCGAGCCGTGCGACCCGGGCGTGAAGAGGGCGCTCGCGGCGCCGTAGGTCACGAGAGCACCGATCGGGAACCCGCCGCCGATGCCCTTGGCGAGAGTGATCGCGTCGGGGGTGATCCCTTCGTGGCTGAAGCCGAACCAGGCGCCCGTGCGTCCGGCGCCGGTCTGGATCTCGTCGACGATGAGCAGCGCGCCGTGCGCGAGCGTGAGCGATCGGGCCGCGGCGAGGTAGCCCTCCGGCAGCTCGACGACTCCCGCTTCGCCCTGGATGGGCTCGACGATGACCGCCGCGACACGGTCGTCCAGCGCGGCTTCGAGGGCCTCGACCGTCGCCGGGATGTGCTCGACGCCGCCGGGCATCGGCTCGAAGGGCGCGCGCATGCTGGGCTTCGAGGTGAGCGCCAGCGAACCCATGGTGCGGCCGTGGAAGCCGTTCTCGAGCGCGAGGATGCGCGGGCGCTCGGTGCCGCCGTGCAGACGGGCGAGCTTGAACGCGGCCTCGTTCGCCTCGGCACCCGAGTTCGAGAAGAACACGCGGCCGTCGATGCCCGCGCCGGCGAGGCGCTTGAGGCGGGCGGCGAGCGCGAGCTGCGGCGGGGTGGCGAAGTAGTTCGAGACGTGGGCGAGGGTGGCCGCCTGTCGCGAGACGGCATCGACGAAGACGGGATGCGCGTGCCCCAGCGAGGTCACGGCGATACCGGCGAGGAAGTCGAGGTGGCGTCGGCCATCGGAGTCCCAGAGGTACGAGCCCTCGCCGCGGGTCAGCAGCGCGAGCCGCTCCCCCGCGTTGAGCACGAGATCACGCTCGGCGTCGTGCTTCCAGACGGTCATCCTGCCACCACTTCCGTTCCGATTCCTTTACTGGTGAAGAGTTCGACGAGCACCGAGTGCGGCACGCGTCCGTCGATGATCGCCGCCGCGTCGACCCCGCCCTCGACGGCGTCGAGGCACGCGCGCATCTTCGGGATCATCCCCGACTCGAGGCTCGGCAGCATCTCGACGAGGGACGTCGAGGTCAGATGCGACACGAGCGAGTCGCGGTTGGGCCAGTCGGCGTAGAGCCCCGGCACATCGGTGAGGATCACCAGCTTGCGGGCGCCGAGCGCGACGGCCAGCGCGGCGGCCGCCGCATCCGCATTGACGTTGAGCGAGTGCCCTGGATTGTCGAGGTCGGGCGCGATGCTCGACACGACGGGGATGCGCCCGGCCGTGAGGTGGTCGATCACCGGAGTCGGGTCGACCTGGACGACGTCTCCCACCCGCCCCAGGTCGATCTCCTCGCCGTCGACCATCACACCGCGGCGACGACCGCCGAACAGTCCGGCATCCTCCCCGCTCAACCCGGTCGCGATCGGCCCGTGGGAGTTGATCTTCGAGACGAGCTGCGGGTTGACCTGCCCGGTGAGCACCATGCGCACCACCCCGATCGCCTCGGTGTTCGTCACGCGGTAGCCGCCCTTGAACTCGCTCGGGATGTCGAGACGGCCGAGCATGTCGGAGATCTGCGGACCGCCGCCGTGCACGACCACCGGCTGCACGCCGACGTAGCGCAGGTACGCGATGTCCTGCGCGAAGGCATCCTGCAGCTCCTCCGAGACCATCGCATTGCCGCCGTACTTGACCACGACAATCTGGTCGCGGAACTTCTTCAGCCACGGCAACGACTCGATGAGCGTCGTCGCCTTCTGCGCGGCCTCCTCGGCCGGCGTGTCCTGGATGTCGGTCATGAGGCGTAGGCGCTGTTCTCGTGCACGTAATCGTGGGTGAGGTCGTTGGTGAGGATGACGGCGGATGCCTCGCCCACGCGCAGGTCGATCTCGACCTTCGTCGCGCGCGGCGTGAGGTCGACCTCCTCGCGAGGTCGATCCGGTCCACCGGCGGTGCAGACCCGCACGCCGTTCATCGAGACATCCACGTCGTACGGGTCGAACTGCGCCGACGTCGTCCCGATCGCGGCCAGCACGCGACCCCAGTTCGGGTCGTTGCCGAAGATGGCCGCCTTGAAGAGGTTGTTGCGGGCGACCGACCGGCCGACCTCCACGGCATCCGTCTCGGAGACGGCGCCGCGTACCTCGATGGTGATGTCGTGGCTGGCGCCCTCCGCGTCGCCCTGCAGCTTGACCGCCAGCTCCTGGCAGAGCGACACGAGGGCGTCGCGGAACGCGTCGAGGTCGGGGCGCACCCCGCTCGCGCCGTTGGCGAGGAGGGTGACCTGGTCGTTGGTCGACATGCAGCCGTCGGAGTCCAGACGATCGAACGTCGTGCCGGTGGCGGCGCGCAGCGCCGCGTCGGCCTCGAGCGGGTCGAGGTCGGCGTCGGTCGTGAGCACGACGAGCATGGTCGCGAGTCCGGGCGCCAGCATGCCCGCGCCCTTGGCCATGCCGCCGATGGTCCAGCCGTCGCCGTGCACGACGGCCGTCTTCGCGACGGTGTCGGTCGTCATGATCGCGGCAGCCGCGTCGTCGCCGCCGTCGGACGAGAGCGCGGCGATGGCGTCGGCGGTGCCGGTGAGCACCTTCTGCCGGAACACCTCGTCGCCCGTGCCGATGAGTCCGGTGGAGCAGACGAGCACATCGCCCGCACCGATGCCGAGGAGCTCGGCGGCCCGCTCTGCGGTCTGATGCGTGGTCTGGAAGCCGAAGCTCCCGGTGAAGCAGTTCGCCCCGCCCGAGTTGAGCACCACGGCCTCGACGACGCGGTCGGCGATCACCTGCTGCGACCAGATGATCGGGTTGGCCTTGGCGCGGTTGCTCGTGAACACCGCCGCACCGACCTTGCGCGGGCCGCGGTTGACGACCACGGCGACATCGGGATTGCCGGTGGTCTTGAGTCCGGCGGCGACTCCGGCCGCCTCGAAGCCTGCGGGGGCGGTGACGCTCACGGGGCGACTCCGTTCACTGAGAGGGCGCGGTCCTCGGGGAGGCCGAGCGCGATGTTCATGGACTGGACGGCCGCACCCGCGGTGCCCTTGACGAGGTTGTCGACGGCGGTGACGACGGTGACCCGGTTGGCATCGCGATCGATCGCGAGGCCGAGCAGGGCGGTGTTCGCGCCGACGACGTCGGCGGTGCGCGGGAAGGAGCCGGCGGGGAGCAGCTGCACGAACGTCTCGTCGGCGTACGCCTGCTGCCACGCGTCGCGGATCTCGGCATCCGTCACGCCGGGGGCGATGGGGGCCGTCGACGTGGCCAGGATGCCGCGCGCCATCGGTACGAGCACGGGTGTGAAGGAGATGCGGATGCCCTCGGCGGGAGCGCCGGCGGCGGCGAGCGCCTGGCGGATCTCGGGGATGTGCCGGTGCGTTCCGCCGACCGCGTAGGGGTTCGCGCTGCCGAGGATCTCGCTGGCGAGCAGGTTGGTCTTGAGGCTCTTCCCGGCGCCCGATGGGCCGACCGCGAGGACCGAGACGATGTCGGACGGGTCGATGACTCCGGCGGCGACGCCCGGCGCGAGACTCAGGCTCACGGTCGAGGCGTTGCAGCCGGGGGCGGCGATGCGCGACGCGCCGCGCAGGTGCTCGCGCTGCTTCCGCCCGTCGACGATCAGCTCCGGCACGCCGTACGTCCACGGCTCGTGGAAGGCGCCTCCGTAGAAGGCCTCCCAGGAGTCCTGCGAGGTCAGCCGGTGGTCGGCTCCCGCGTCGATGACGAGCGGCGTGTCGCCGAGGGCGTCGGTGTACTGCCCCGACTGGCCGTGCGGGAGTGCGAGAACGACGATGTCGTGCCCGGACAGCACC
Organism: Microbacterium sp. Soil_N32; assembly: GCF_057655505.1. Classification (NCBI taxonomy): domain Bacteria; kingdom Bacillati; phylum Actinomycetota; class Actinomycetes; order Micrococcales; family Microbacteriaceae; genus Microbacterium; species Microbacterium sp. Soil_N32. Next base: position 333,168 of record NZ_JBDGME010000018.1, on the reverse strand, counting down.
TCAGGGGTCGTGTCCTGCAGGGTGAGATGTGCGAGCGAGCGGAGGTGAGGCTGATGCTCGACGAGGGGCTGGCCGGCGTTCGAATGCGCGGTGACGGTGCGGATCTCGATGTCGGGGTGCGCCGCGAGGAGGCGGAGGATCTCGCCGCCCGCATAGCCGGATGCGCCGGAGACGGCGACGGAGTACGTCATGCTTCTACCTTAACGGTCGGGGCTGTCGGGGACCGGGGCGGCGACACCGGTGCTCGACCGCCGGGAGCCGTGATCGGCAGGCAGGAGCGCGGGGTCGCCTAGCGTCGGCGGTCGCGGCGGCGTCGGCGCACCGGAACGACGCTCGGGACGAGCGTCGAGAGAGCGGATGCGGCCGAAGGCATGTCGCGACGATAGCGCGGGGCGCGGAGCATCTGCAAATCCCTCGCGTCACATGTCTGCGGCGAGCGCGGCGAGGATCGCCTCCTCGTCGGGGCGGGAGAGACCGGCGCGACGAGGTCGATCGAGGCCCCGGGCGCGCTCGTCGGCCAGCGCACGGGCGATCGTCTCGGAGAGCGGTCGGAGGGTTCCGCCCGTGGCGAGGTACCGCGCATTCGAACGGCTCATGAAGCCGGGCATGTCGGCGGGCAGCCACAGCGGGAGCGACCTCTCTCCCGCCCAGTACTCCACCCCTGCCGTGCGCAACGCGTCGTCCGCGGCCTCGATGATGCGCCCCGTATGGCCGGCGGCGCGACGTGCCTCGTCGAGCACGTCGGCGAAGGTGTGCGGGTGGCCGACGGCCGTGACGGGCCCGGTGGCCGATGATCGCACGACGTACGACGCGAGGTCGTCGACGTCGATGACCTGCGCGTCGCGACCGCCGGGAACGGGCGCCAGCACGTCGCCGGACGCTGCGCGCCCGAAGGCGGCGGGCCAGTAGCCGAAACGGTCGCTCGGGTCGCCGGGACCGACGATCAAGCCCGGCCGCACGACCAGGGCACGGTCGCCGAGCGCGGAGATCACCGCGTCCTCCGCGGCCGCCTTCTGCGCTGGGTAGTCGTCGGCGTCGCCGGGCGCGGCCGCCGGATGCCGGGCCGCGGATTCGTCGGCGCCGCGGGTCGTGTCGTCGGCGTAGACCGAGGCCGACGACACGTACGTCCACCGCGCCGCTCGGGCGCCCAGAGCCTCGACCGCCGCAGCGACCGGGGTGGCGTGGGAGGAGACGTCGACCACGTGGTCCCACGCTCCCGCCAGGTCGGCGTAGGCGTCGGGGCGGTCGCGATCCGCCTCCACCAGCACGGCGCCGTCGGGGGCCGGGCGGGCGCCCCGGGCGAGGCACGTCACCTCCCACCCGTCGGCGAGGGCGTGGTGGGCGACGCGGCGCGACAGCCAGCCGGTGCCGCCGAGGATGAGCATGCGAGCCATCCGTCCATGACAGCAGCATCGGCCGTCGGCGGGAAGCGCGTTCGCTCAGGGCATCGTGTCGGATGCCTCTGGCACGATGGGCCGCATGCTCACCACCCTCGCCGTCGCCGGATACCGCTCCCTCGTCGACGTGGTGGTGCCGCTGCATCCGCTCACCGTGATCACGGGCGCGAACGGCACCGGCAAGTCGAACCTCTATCGGGCGCTGCGGCTGCTCGCCGAGACAGGACACGGGCGCGCGGTGTCGGCGATCGCTCGGGAGGGCGGACTCGACAGCGTGCTGTGGGCGGGCCCGGAGACACCGCAGGGCGCGGGAGCGCAGGGCACGATGCGGACGCGCCCCGTGTCGGTACGACTGGGCGTGGCCTCCGACGAGCTGGGATACATCATCGACCTCGGTCTGCCGCAGACCGACCAGCGGAGCCTGTTCTCGCGCGACCCCGAGATCAAGCGCGAGCAGGTCTTCACCGGCCCCTTCGCCCGGCCCGGCACGCTCATCATCGATCGTCAGCGCGGAGGGGTGCGCGTGCGCGGAGACGACGGGTGGGCGTCGTCGACGCAGGCACTGGGGCCGGGACAGAGCGTGCTGTTGGACCTCACCGACGGTTCGGCGCTGTGGGAGACGGTGTCCCTGCGCCACCGCATCGCGTCGTGGCGCTTCTACGACCACTTCCGCACGGATGCGGGGGCGCCGGCGCGCCTGCCGCAGATCGGCACGCGGACGCGCTGGCTCAGCGATGACGGTCATGATCTCGCGGCGGTCTGGGCCACGACGGCAGAGGCCGGACGGGGTGCGCCGCTCGACGCGGCCGTCGATCGGGCGTTCCCGGGGTCGCGAGTGCATGTCTCGACGGCCGACGGCTCGTTCCGCCTGCAACTGCAGCAACCCGGTCTGCTGCGCCCGCTCGACGCCTCCGAGCTCTCCGACGGCACCCTGCGGTTCCTTCTGCTCACCGCAGCGCTGCTGCCCGCCGACCCGCCTCCGCTGCTCGTGCTCAACGAGCCCGAAGCCAGCCTGCACGAGAGCCTCATCGAGCCGCTCGGAGCGCTGCTCGCCGAAGCGGCGACCCAGACCCAGGTGATCGTCGTCACGCACTCGGCGAGCCTGCGCACCGCTCTCGGGCGCGCCGGCGGCGAGGTCGTGGAACTCGAATCGGAGGGGTTCGGCACGCAGGTGCGCGACCAGCTGCCGCTGGAACGACCCAGTTGGCACTGGCCGTCGCGGTAGGACCGATGCTCACGCGGCGATCAGCGCACCGCAGACGACGTACAGAACGGGAATGGACGCCGCGCCCAGCAGAGGGAGGACGAAGGCCCCACGGCGCCCGGCGATGTAGCGCTGCGCTCCCCACACGACAAACCCCATCGCGATGAGGGTCGGGCCGTGGACGGCCATCGCGAGGAGCGCGAAGAACATGGCGTCGGGTTGCGACGTGGTGAGCCCTCCGTAGCTGAGGAAGCGGCCGAGCATCGTCATGTGTGTGGCCACCACTACCGGCACCAGCGCGCAGGCTGCGAAGAATAGGAAACCGAGGATGTCGCGGGTGCGCTCCCCACGGGAGCGAACGGTCGACGTCGGCTCACTCATCGAAGCTCCGACCGGGATCAGTGGTGGGCGTCACGATGACGATCTGCAGCGACTGCGCCTGGGGCGGTTCGACGGTGTAGATCTCCAGCACCAGGCGGTAGCCGTCCTGAAAGTAGTCCCTCTCGAAACCCTCCTCGTCCGGCGGGAACTCACCTTCGGTCGACCGTTTCCACCCCTGCTCCTCGAGCCACGGCTCCAGATCGTCGGCCACCTGCGTGGGTGAGCGCGGGCCATCCGGATGCAGGACCACGATCTGGTCGAAGTAGTAGTACCGCGGCCACTGCTCGTACCCGTTCGCTCCCCGCGACCCGCCGGCCACATCGGAGACCAGTTCGATCTCGTCCTCGGGGATCTGCGCGATGATCTCCACACCCCAGCCGTCCGCACGCTCGATGAACGACGCCAACTGCTCCTCCTGCACGGTGATGCGCTCCTCCGCGCTCAGTCCGCACCCGGACAGGAGCACCGCACCGATGGTCAGAATCGAGGGCGCGGCGACTCGCCGGCGAGCACCGACACGACGGTGTTTCGAGGGACGGACCCGAGCGCGAGCAGTCCGACGGCTCATGACGCGAGGATCACGGCGCAGAGGAAATAAAGGATAGGCATCGCCAGCGCACCGAGCAGCGGTATCGCGAAGGGCGCCGCGCGTTCGCTGATGAGCCGCTGGGCACCCCAGACGATCGACACGAGCGCGATCACGCTCGGGCCGACCGACGCGATCGAGAGGAACAGCATGAAGACGCCATCCGACTGTGTCGTGACGAGACCCGCGTAACCCAGGAACCGTCCCAGGATCGTCATGGGTGCCGCCACCACCAGAGGAACGATCGCGCACACGACGAAGGCGATGACCCGCCCGACGCTGTGGCCGACATCCGCGCGTTCCGCCTCACTGTCCGAGTGCTCACTCATCGAAGCTCCGACCGGGATCAGTAGTGGGCGTCACGATGACGATCTGCAGTGACTGAGCCTGGGGCGGTTCAACGGTGTAGATGTCCAACACCAGGTGATAGCCGTCCCGAAAGTAGTCCCTCTCGAAACCCTCCTCGTCCGGCGGGAACTCACCTTCGGTCGACCGCTCCCACCCCTGCTCCTCGAGCCACGGCTCCAAGTCATCCGCGACGTCCGTCGGTGAGCGCGGGCCATCCGGATGCAGGACCACAAAGCGATCGAAGTAGTAGTACCGCGGCCACTGCTCATATCCGTTCGCACCCCGGGACCCTCCAAACTCCTCCGACAGCAGCTTTATCTCGCCCTCTGGAATCTGCGCGATGATCTCCGCACCCCAGCCGTCCGCACGCTCGATGAACGACGCCAACTGTTCTTCCTGCACCGCGATCCTCTCCTCAGCACTCAACCCACACCCGCTAAGCCCGACGGCGAGCACCACACCCGCCGCAACCGTTGACACACGGTTCCGAAAATCGGTCATTCGATCCGCTCCAGGGTGATGGGCGAGATGAGTTCTTCCGGCTTCTTCACACCGCTGTCGGATATCGTCTGGCGCCGCGGCCTGATGCCGCCGACGAAGGAATCGTCTTCGTGGTAGAGCGACACCGGCTTTCCGGTGACGACGCGGGATATGTTCCTCATCGATGTACTGCGCGGGGCAAAGACCGCGCTGTGGCTCTCCACGGCACCCGTGCTCTCGATGGTTCCGCGCGCAGGGTCTCGTGTGTCGAGATACCCCGTCTCCAGCCTCGTGATCCCGTCCGCCGTCAGCGGGTTGGTGACACCGTGGCCGCGGTTCAGACCGGAGTTGCCTTGGTTCCATCCGACGACGCCATCCGAGCGCGCCTGCAGCACGAAGTGCGGTACATCCTTGGTTTCCGGGAAGTCTTCGATACCGTCGACGTGGTGGCCGAGGCCCGCCGGCGCCACATACACCACGCGGTCGGCCTCGAGGCCGCGATACTCGGCTCCGCCCAGCACGGCCGCGCCGAAACTGTGAGCAATGGGGACGACGTCACAGCCCTCGGAGACGCCCAAGTTGTTCACGAAAGCGGTGAGACGCGGCGCCGCTGTGTCAGCGAAGCCGCGCCGCGAGGCTTCATCGATGTGATTGAGGTCGAATTGCGGCATGGGGGCGCCGTGCCAGGTGAAGTATGCGGACTTGGCACGGGACTGCTCAGCGAGAACTTTGCTACGGTCGATGTCACTCGTGAACGACGCTAACCGGGACGTGGTTCCGGGGATGAGCACGCCGACGTGCTCGATCCACGTCGGCACGTCCCCCGTCTCGGGGTCGAGCGCGCCCTGGTAGGTGATATAGCTATCGCGGAGCGGACTGAATCCCACGATTGTTACTCCCTTTTGTGCCAGGGGCTCTCCCGATTCGTCGAAGACGAGATACTCGCCGAACCTCTGACCGCTCGCGTCCTTCTCATCGGCGTGCTCGCCGTTGCGGTCTCCGAGCATCGCGTCGATGCTCTTCACCTCGCCCTTCATCTCCTCGATGAGGGGTGCGAGGTCTTCGCGAGCGCCCTGCTCGCGCAGCAGGGTCAGCATCTCGATCTGCTTCTCCAGCTGCGTCCGATGAGCGACGGCCGTGATGCGGTTGGCCGTGTTGCGGTCGCGCAGGGGGATGCCTTCGAGATTGCCGATGAGCATCGGGAAGTCGTAGATGAGCGTGTTCCGCTGCTCGGGGGTCATGGCGTCCCACAGCGCGCGGATCGCGGCAGGATCCTTGAGCTCGGCGATGTCGACGGCCGTGACCGACTGCGTGGTGCCGTCCGGCAGCGAAACCGACACCGCGACGCCCGCCGACAGCGTCGGGGCATTCGGCATCGCTGTTCGCGCGGCGACGTACTGGGACGTCGCCGCATTCAGGCTGGTGGCTGCGGTGGCATCGGCCCCGCGGCGCTCCTCGTCGAGGGCGGTGAGCCGTTGCGTCGACGCCGCGATGTCGTCGCCCGCCTGGTCGGAGGCGCCCACGAGACTGCGTCGCGCCGCCGCGTCGTCATGGGCGTCGCCGGTCGACTCGAAAGCGTCCACCGCATCCTGCGCGATGATCTCCGCCGCCTTCGCCTCCTCGAGGGTCACGCGCTCGCTCTTCGCCCGCGTGGCGATGTCCTCCATCTGCACGCCGAGCGTCTCGGCCGCGTCACCCCAGGCCTGATCGGCAAGGGTGATGAGGTCGGCCGGCGCGAGCGCCGCCTGGATCATCGCCACCGTCCGGTCGATGCTGACCGCGTTCCCCGACTGCTGCCCGAACCCGGCGATGGCCTCGATCAGTTTTGCACCGACATCGGTGCCGAACATCCGCCCCCGCATGTCGGAGCCCACTTCTCGCACGTCGCCCGCGTCACCGGCCAGTGCGGCATCTCCTGCCGTCATGTCTTCCTCACCCCTCCGGGATCTGCGACGCGATCTGCGCGTCGAAAAGTCGGAACAGCGCGATGAGTTCGGTGCACGCCTTGCTCTGCGCGACCATGAGGTCTCGCATCGCGGTCGCCGTCGTCCCGCGCTCGGTCACTCCCCCGCTGTGAGCGCCGTCCGGCCCGGTTGCACCCGAGCCCAGATCCGCCGGTACGCTGCTCTCCGACGACACGACCGACGCCGCGGTGGTCAGTGCCGAGGCCGCCGTCTCCAGCGTTCCGTAATCGACCTTCATCGGTTCTCGCTCCCTCCGTGGCGAGCGGGTCCGAGGTGCGGGTACGCCCGCACCGCCGGGCCCGCTCGCATCACGAGCCGAATCGGATCAGTTGATCTTCGAGGCGATCTGCGCGTCGAACTCGCGGCCGGCGTTCGCCGTACCCGAGATGAACGCCGAGATCTCCGTCAACTGCGCGATCACCGAGTTCGCACTGGTCGTGTACCGCGAATACGCGTCGTTGAACTTGCCTGACGCCTGATCCGTCACGAACCCCGACGCAACCAGCCCCTGAATCTTCACCTGCATGCTCTGCAGCTTCTGCGTGATCTCCTCACGCCCCGCATCCAGATCCTTCGCCGAGGCATCCATCTCGTCATAGCTGAGCTTCATGTTGGCCATCAGGACCACCCTCCGAACATCGGCGCGAGCCGTTCTCGCGCCCTCATTCGAAGACAGTAATGCACTCTTCGTCGACGTAAAAACGTCATGTGGATAACTTGCGCGGTGGTCTCCCGGCCGGTGAGGCGGCAGGTTTCCCAACGAAGAAGGGGCGCCGCGCGGTCAGCGCGACGCCCCTTCGAGCGATGATGTTGCGAGCGGCGTCAGTCGCGAAGCGCCGCTCCGAACCGCTCGGCGGCGACCGCCACGCCGGCGAGCTTCGCCTCGCTCGCCTCTGCAGCGGTGAGCGTGCGGTCGTCGGCGCGGAAGCGCAGCGCGAACGTGAGGCTCTTCGTCCCCTCGGGCACACCCTCTCCGCGATAGTCGTCGACGAGCCGCACCGACTCGAGCAGCGCACCGGCGCCCTCGGCGAGGGCCGCCTTGACCTCGGCGGCGGGAACATCGGCCGCGAGCAGGAGGGACACGTCCTGCGTCGCCGCCGGGAAGGTCGACAGCGAGGCTGCGACGATCCGCTCCCCCGCGAGCGCGAGGACGAGGTCGAGGTCGAGCTCGAACACGATCGCGCGTCCCGGCAGGTCGGCATCGGCCGACACCGACGGATGCAGTTCGCCGACGTACCCGACGACGGTGTCGCCGACACGCAGCTCTCCCGCGCGTCCGGGGTGCAGCGCCGCGCGACGCGTCTGCACGACGTCGATCTCGACGCCCGCAGCCACCCCGATCACGTGCACGGCGTCGAGCGCGACCGACAGGTCGGCCGCCTCGGCCGCTCGACCGGGCTGTCGCGGCGTGACGTTGCCCGTGAGCAGCGCCGCGACATGGCGGTTCTGGGGCGGAATCGACGCGTTCAACGCGGCCAGGGTCTCGTCGGAAGGACGCTCGCCGAGCGGGGGCACGTCGTCGGTGCCGTAGGTCTCGCCCTCGACGGGGAGGAACACCGATCCGGTCTCGAAGATCGCGAGGTCCGTGAGGCCGCGAGCGATGTTGCGGTGGGCGGTCTGCAACAGCCCGGGGATCAGCGACCGGCGCAGGAACGGCGCCTGGCCGTCGAGCGGATTCGCCAGACGGATGCTCGGCAGAGCCTCGCCCGTCGGCGAACCGTGCAGGTCGTTCTGCGCCTGCGTCGTGAAGGGGAACGCGGGCGTCTCGACGAACCCGGCGGCGGCGAGAGCGTCGGCCACCCGTCGGCGGCCCTGCTGATGCGCCGTGAGGCCGCGCCCGGACGGAGGCGTGGGCAGAACGGACGGGATGCGGTCGAGCCCGTGGATGCGCGCGACCTCCTCGGCCAGCGTCCACTTGTCGGTGAGGTCGGGGCGCCAGCTGGGCGGGATGACGTTCCAGCCCGCGTCGGACTCCTCGACCTCCGCCCCGATCGTCTCGAGCGCGCCGACGATCTCGTCGGTCGAGTAGTCGACCCCGATGAGTCCCTCGACGAACCCGGTGGGGAGTTCGATGCCGGGCACGAACACCTCGGCGAACAGCGCCCCTCCTTCGTCGGTGAGGGTGCCGCCGGCGAGTTCGACCATGAGGTCGGCAGCCCGGCGCGCAGCCACGAACGGAATGAGCGGGTCGACGCCGCGCTCGAAGCGCTTGGAGGCTTCACTGGGCAGCTTGTGCCGGCGCGCGGTGCGGGCGATCGTCGTCGGATCGAACGCCGCGGCCTCGATGAGCACGTTGCGGGTGGCGGCGCTCATCTCGGTCGTTCCCCCGCCCATGACCCCGGCGAGGCCGATCGGGCCCGAGTCGTCGGTGATGAGCAGATCTTCGCCGTCGAGCGTGCGCTCCTGGCCGTCGAGAGTCGTGAGCTTCTCGCCGGGCCCGGCGCGTCGAACGGTGATGCCGCCGGTGAGCCGATCGAGGTCGTAGCCGTGCAGCGGCTGGCCAAGCTCGAGCATGACGTAGTTCGTGATGTCGATGAGCACACCGAGCGAGCGCATGCCGGCGAGCGAGAGGCGCGCGACCATCCAGGGCGGGGTCGGCCGTGCGGGGTCGACGTCGCGCACGACGCGGGTCACGAACTCGCTGGCGCCCGCGCGTCCGCGCACGGGTGCCCGGTCGTCGACGATCGCCGTGCGACCGGTGCCGGGCTGGAGGTCGGCGAAGTCGCGGTCGGCCGGATCGCGGAACGCGGCCCCGGTGGCGTGCGAATACTCGCGGGCGACGCCGCGCACCGAGAAGGCGTAACCGCGGTCGGGCGTGACGTTGATGTCGATCGCGACGTCGTCGAGCCCGAGCAGCGCGATGGCGTCGGTGCCGACGGGCGCGTCGATGCCGAGGGCGCTCAGCACGAGGATGCCGTCGTGCTCGTCTCCGAGACCGAGTTCGCGCGCCGAGGCGATCATGCCGTCGGAGACATGACCGTAGGTCTTGCGGGCGGCGATCGGGAACGGCCCGGGCAGAACGGCACCCGGCAGCGTCACGACGACCTTGTCGCCCGCGACGAAGTTGTGCGCGCCGCACACGATGCCGCGGACGCCGCCGTTCGCGTCGCCGACGTCGACCTGGCACCAGTTGATGGTCTTGCCGTTGGACTGCGGCTCGGGCTCGAGGGACACGACCTGCCCGACGACGACCGGACCCGAAATATCGAAGCGGTGGACGTCCTCTTCCTCGAAGCCGACCGTCACCAGCGCCGCGAGGACATCCTCGGGCGTGGCATCCGGTGCCACCTCGACGAACTCACGCAACCACGAAAGCGGGACGCGCATCACACCACCATCCCGTACTGCTCGCTGAAACGGACATCGCCCTCGGCCATGTCGCGCATGTCCTGCACATCGCTGCGGAACATCAGCCCGCGCTCGATGCCCATGCCGAACGCGAAGCCGCTGTAGACCTCGGGGTCGATCCCCGCCGCGCGCAGCACGTTCGGGTTGACCATGCCGCACCCGCCCCACTCGATCCAGCGCGCGCCGCCCTTGAAGGTCGGGTGCCACAGGTCGAGCTCGGCGGACGGCTCGGTGAAGGGGAAGTAGTTGGTGCGGAACCGCGTCTTCGCCTCGGGGCCGAAGAGCTGCTTCGCGAAGTGGTCGAGCGTGCCCTTGAGGTGCGCCATCGTGATGCCCTTGTCGATGACGAGGCCCTCGAACTGTGTGAACACGGGCAGGTGCGTCGCGTCGAACTCGTCCGTCCGGTAGACGCGGCCGGGGCACAGCACGTAGATGGGAAGCTCGCGGTCGAGCATCGAGCGCACCTGCACGGGGCTCGTGTGCGTGCGCATCACCAGGTGGCGAGAGGTCGGATCGACGTAGAACGTGTCCTGCTCCTGGCGGGCGGGGTGATCGACGTCGAAGTTCAGGGCGTCGAAGTTGAACCACTCGTGCTCGAGCTCGGGTCCCTCCGCGATCTCCCAGCCCATGCCGACGAAGATGTCGCAGACCTGGTCCTGCAGCAGCGAGAGCGGATGCCGCGCTCCCACCCGCGCCCGCGACGGCACGGCGGTGATGTCGATGCGCTCGGCCTCGAGTCGGGCGGCGACCTCGGCAGCCTCGAGCTCGGCCTCCTTGGCGGCCAGCGCCTGCGTGACCCGCCCGCGGCCCTGACCGATGAGCTTGCCGAACGCGGCCTTGTCGGCCGGCGCGACCTGGCGCATCGATGCGTTGAGGACGGCGAGCGGCGAGCCGTCCGCGACGTGCGCGGCGCGGGCGGCCTTCAGCTCGGCCGTGTCGGACGCCGCGGCGATCGCCGCGAGTGCAGCGGCGACGGCCTGCTCGACCGCTTCCGGGGTGATTTCTGGAGTCTCGGACACGAGAGTCGAGTCTACCGGCGCAGGGTGGCGGGAACGGACCCCCGCCCCCGCTCATCCGCCGGTGCTGGTGCCGTCGTACTTGCCCGCCCCGCGCTGCAGGGCGATGAGCTCGGTGTTCGTGCCGTCCTCGTGCGTGCGCGGGTCGGGTGCGACCGCGGCTTCGATCCCGCGAACCTTGGTCGAGCGACGCGTGCGCACCTCGACCCACTTCGCGATGCCCGCGAGGATGAGGCACAGCACGATGTAGATGCCGCCGATGACGAAGGCCGACTGCAGGATCGGACGTCCCTGCTGCGACGTCAGCTGCTTGGCGTAGTACAGCAGCTCGGGGTAGGTGATGATGAAGCCGAGCGCCGTGTCCTTCATGGTGACCACGAGCTGCGCGACGACCACCGGCAGCATGGCGCGGATGGCCTGCGGCAAGAGGATGAGCCGCATGACCCCGCTCTTGCGCAGACCGATCGCGTAACCGGCCTCCTTCTGCCCCTTGGGGAGCGATTCGACACCGGCACGGATGACCTCCGCGAGCACGGAGCCGTTGTAGGCCATGAGGGCGATGACGACAGCCCAGTAGGGCTCCATCTTCACCCCGACGACCGGCAGGCCGTAGTACAGCAGCATCATGAACACGAGCACGGGAACGGCTCGGAACAACTCGGTGATGACGGTGACGGGCACGCGGACCCAGGCGTGGTCGGACAGACGACCGATCGCGAGCACGAACCCGAGCACGAGGCTCAGCACGGCGGCGAGGGCGAACGCCGCGAGGGTGTTGCCGAGCGCCTTGACGATGCCCATCCACACGTTCGCGAACGTGAAGACGTACCACTTCTCGGCCGAGAACTGCCCGGTCTCGACCATGCGGTAGACGATGAAGCCGATGGCCGCGACCATCACCAGGACCGTCACCACGGCCAGGATGCGGTTGCGGGCGATCGCCCGGGGTCCCGGGACGTCGTAGAGCACGGAAGTCATCGCGCGATCCTCCATCGGTTCTCGAGATGGCGCTGCACGGCGCTCATCAGCAGCACGAGGACGACGAAGACGACCGCCACCCAGAGCAGCACCTCCATCGGGTTGCCCGGCCGGTCGGCCGAGTCGTTGATCGTCGACCGCAGCGCGGCGAGCTCGGCGACCGAGAAGCCCGCGGCGACGGTGGTGTTCTTCAGCAGGGCGATGAACACGCTCATCATCGGCGGGACGACCGAGCGGAAGGCCTGCGGAAGAACGACGAGGGTCATGACCTGACCGAACGGCAGGCCGATGGCGCGGGCGGCCTCGGCCTGCCCCACCGGCACCGTGTTGATGCCGGCGCGCAGCACCTCGGCGACGTACGTCGCCGTGTAGATGCCGATGGCGAGGATGCCGAGGGTGAGGTTCGACAGCTCGGGGAGGCCGAGCTGCGGATACCCGAACACAAAGAAGAAGAAGACGAGCGTGAGCGGGGTGTTGCGCACGATGTTGACGTACGCGGTACCCACACCGCGCGCGATCGGGATGGGCGAGACGCGCATGGCGCCCACGATGATGCCCAGCACGAGGGCGATGATCCCGCCGATGGCGAAGACGAGCAGCGTGTTGCCGATCGCCTGCCCCCACAGGTCGAGATTGCCGAAGATGACGTCCACGCCACCCTCCCCTTCTTCCGGAGGTCATGGGCGGCCCCCTCGGAGGCCGCCCATGACGGGATCAGATCAGTACGCGTCGACCTCGGGCTGCTCGACCTCGATGCCGCTCGAACCGAGGTTCTTGTCGAAGATCGCCTGCCAGATGTCGGGGTTCTCGGTGAAGAGATCGTTGATGTGCGCGCGCAGCGCGTCGTCGCCCTTCTCGAGGCCCACACCGTAGCGCTCCTCGGTGAAGAGGCCGCCGGTGACCTTGACGTCGTCCGGGTACTGCGCCGCGTAGCCGATCAGGATGGCCTGGTCGGTGGTGACCGCGTCGACCTTGCCGTCGATCAGGTCCTGCACGCAGGCGGAGTACAGGTCGTACTCCTGGGTCTTGATGTCGGGGAAGTTCGCCTTGATGTTCTGGATCGGGGTGGAGCCGGTCGCCGAGCAGACGGTCTTGCCGTTGAAGTCCTCGAGCTTGTCGGCCTCTTCGGCGTCGGCCGCGACGAGCAGGCCCTGGCCGGTGATGAAGTACGGGCCGGCGAAGTCGATCTGCTCCTTGCGCTTGTCGTTGATCGAGTAGGTGCCGACGTAGTAGTCGATGTCGCCGTTCACGATCGCCTGCTCGCGGTTGGCGGAGGCGATCGGCTTGAACTCGATCTTGTCCTCGTCGTAGCCGAGCGACGCGGCGATCCACCGCGCGATGTCGACGTCGAAGCCCGTGCGCTCGCCCGACGTGACGTCGAGGTAGCCCAGACCCGGCTGGTCCTCCTTGACACCGACGACGACCTTGTCGCGGTCGGTGATGCGCTCGAACGTGGGGCTGCCGTCGACGGTGACGTCCGAGGCGACCTCGAACCAGGTGCTGTCCTCGCCTGCGTCACCGCCGGCGTCGCCGCCGGGGTTCGACGGGGTGCCGCTGTTGCAGGCGGTCAGCGCGAGCAGTGCGGCTGCCGCGATCCCGATCCCTGCCAGTGTGCGTGTGCGTCGCATGTGCATCTCCTTGATGTGCTGTGTGGTGCGGGTCTGTGGATGATCAGTGGGTCAGGAGCTTCGACAGGAAGTCCTTCGCCCGGTCGCTCTTGGGGTGGGTGAAGAACTCCTCGGGCGTCGCCTCCTCGACGATCCGCCCGTCGGCCATGAACACCACCCGGTCGGCCGCCTTGCGGGCGAAGCCCATCTCGTGCGTGACGACGATCATCGTCATGCCCTCCTGGGCGAGCTCCACCATCACGTCGAGGACCTCGTTGATCATCTCGGGGTCGAGGGCGCTGGTGGGCTCGTCGAAGAGCATGACCTTCGGGTGCATCGCGAGCGCCCGCGCGATGGCGACGCGCTGCTGCTGGCCGCCCGAGAGCTGGGCGGGCAGCTTCGACGCCTGCTTCGCCACTCCGACGCGCTCGAGCAGCTCCATGGCCTCGCGCTCGGCGTCGGCCTTCTTCAGGCCGCGCACCTTGATCGGGCCGAGCGTCACGTTCTCGAGGATCGTGAGGTGGGCGAACAGGTTGAACGACTGGAAGACCATCCCGACGTCTGCGCGCAGCGTCGCGAGACCGCGGCCCTCGGCGGGCAGCTCCTTGCCGTCGATGCGGATGCTGCCGCTGGTGATCGTCTCGAGGCGGTTGATGGTGCGGCACAGGGTGGACTTGCCCGACCCGGACGGGCCGATCACCACCACGACCTCGCCGGCGTTGACCGCGAGGTCGATGTCGGTGAGTGCCTGGAAGTCTCCGTAGTGCTTCTGCACGTTCTCGACCACGACAAGGGGCTGACCGGTCATGTTCTCTCCAAACTCGCCAGGTCGTCGGCAATGCTCGATCGGGGCTCGTCCCCGGTGGGTTCAGTATGCGCGCCACCCGTCCCCACGGGCATCATTGTTCGTCGTCGAATCATGCGCGACCGACCTCACGATCCCAGAGCGTTCCCGCGGTGTCAGACTTCTTGAGGATTTCTTGAGGGTCGTAACACGGGTGTTACCGGGCGGCCGGGAACGGCGGCGCGCGGCCTCAGCCGCGCTCGTCGCGGTAGTACTCGACCGCCCCGGGGTGCAGCTCGACCGGCTCGGTGAAGATGGCCTGCCGTCGGCCCAGCAGTGCCGCCGCGGGGAGTTCCGCCGCCATCCGTGTGCGCGCCTCGAACAGCACCTCCAGCACGTCGCGCACGACCGCGTCCGGAGCATCCGACGAGACGACGAGATAGTTGGGCACGGCCATGGTGGGCACCGAGGAGTCGAGCGCGTAGACCCCCGCCGGGAAATCCGACGACCGGTACGCGTCGGAGTACTGCGCATTCACCGCGTTGACCCACTCCTGCTCGATCGGGAGGAGGCGCAGCGGAACCTCCCCCGAAAGGTCCTCGATCCCGGGGGTGGGCAGACCACCCACCCAGAAGAAGCCGTCGATCTCACCGCCCTGCAGGGCATCGATCGACTCCCGCAGGTCGAGCTGCGGGTTGCGCACCTCGCCGGGATCGACCCCCGCCGCCGTGAGGATGCGCGTCGCGATCACGTTCACTCCCGAGCCGACCGCCCCGAGCGACACCACCCGTCCGGCGAGACCGCCGATACCGTTGATCTCGGCGTCTTCGCGCACCACGACGTGCACGTACTCGTCGTACAGCCGCGCGGCGGCGCGGATGTCGAGCGGCTCCGGGAACGCCCCGCGACCGGCGACGGCGTCCGCCGCCGCGTCACCCTGGGCGAAGCCGAGCAGGGCCTCGCCCGCGGCGACGCGTCGCAGGTTGTCGACCGAGCCCTCGGTCTCGTCGACCGAGGCGTCGACGTCGAGGGCACCCGACAGCTCATCGGCGAGACGGCTGCCGTAGTCGTAGTACACCCCGGTGGCGCTGCCGCCCGCGATGACCGCGGGAACGTCGGCCCACTCGGACGCACGAGGGGCGCATCCGCTCACCGCGAGGACGAGGAGCATCGCCACGACCGCCGCCGACACCGTCCGCATCCGCCGCATCACTCGAACACCCCGTTCCGCACGACGAGCGTGACCCGCAGTCCGCCGTCGGCCGGACTGGACACCCGCAGCTCTCCCCCGACGGACTCCAGCAGGTCGGTCGCGATCGCGAGCCCGAGGCCCGAGCCGGGCGTCTCGTCGGTCGCAGAACTGCGCCAGAATCGCTCGGTCGCAGAGGCGACCTCGTCATCCGAGAGACCGGGTCCGTGGTCGCGCACGCCGAGGCGCCGCACATCCCCGTCCTCCTCGACCGACAACTCGATCACCCCGCCGGCCGGCGAGAACTTCACCGCGTTGTCGATCACGGCGTCGAGCGCGCTCTCGACGATGGTGCGATCCGTCACGCACATCACTCCCGCGGGGCCGGAGCGACGGAACGAGATACCGCGCGGGCCCGCCACCTCCCGCCAGGCGTCGACACGTCGTTCGACGAGCGTCGACAGATCGACGGCGGCGAGCAGGGAGTCGGCTCTCCCGCTTCGCGCCAACCCGAGCAGGGTCTCGAGGATGCGGGTCATGCGACGCCCCTCTTCACGCGTCTCCTCCACATCGTCGCGCCAGTCGTCGCCGAGACCCGTCGCAAGATGCTCGACGCGCAACAGGAGCGCGTTGAGCGGGTTGCGCAACTCGTGCGAGGCGTTCAAGGCGAACTCCTGCTGTCGGGCGAGCACGCGCTCGATCTCGCCCGCCATGCCGTTGAACACCCGCGTCATGCGACGCAGCTCCGGGGGGCCGGTGTCGTCGACCACCCGGGCATCCATCTCGCCGCGCTCGATGGCGACCATCGCCTCGTCGAGACGCCGCACGGGAGCCAGCACCCACCCGGCGAGACGCATCACGAGCAGCACGCCCAACGCCACAGACACCACGCCCACGGCACCCAGGATCAGCAGCTGCTGGAGGATCGCCGTGCGCGGCGCATCCAGCGGTGTCGAGATCATCACCGCACCGATCACATCGCCGTCGTCGAAGACCGGTTCGACCATGGTCGTCTCGGAGAACTCCCACGGGAACACCGCCTCCGGGGCCTCCGCGCGTCGTCCGGACAGGGCCAGACGCAGCTGCTCGGCCTCTCCCTCGGTCAGCACGCGGTCGTCTCCCCCGCCGGACGCCCACACCGACCCCGCGAGATCGAAGACGGCGACCTCGATGCCGTACACGTCGGCGAAGCGCCGCGCCTCACCCTCGACGACGGCCCGGGTGTCGGTGCGCAGCGCCTGCCTGGCACTCGTCACGAAATACCCCAGGTCGCCGAGCTGCTGTGTGAAGACGGCCTGCTGGATGCTGCGTGAGGCGCTCCAGCCGGCCGCACCCCCCAGCGACAGCAGGATCGCGACGAGCGGCACGAGGAACACGACGACGAGACGCGTGCGCATGGTTCACGACCCCATGAGCCGGTACCCGACCCCTCGGACCGTGTCGATGATGCGGTGGGTGCCGGTCTTCCTGCGGATGGCGCCGACGTGCACCTCCAGCGAGTGCGCGAACCCCCGCCAATCGGTGTTCCACACCTCGCGGATGAGGCGGTCCTTCGGCACAGCCACCCCCGGATAGCGGGCCAGCACGGCGACGATGTCGAACTCCTTCGGCGTGAGTTCGACCGCCGAGCCCTCGATGCGCACCTGACGGCTCACGAGGTCGATCTCGACCGCGCCCGCCTGGATCGTCACGACGCCCTCCGACTCCGGCCGCACCGGACGGGTGCGGCGCGTGACGGCTTCGATGCGCGCGAGCAGCTCGTGCACGTCGTACGGCTTGACGACGAAATCGTCGGCTCCGGCCCGCAGTCCCTTGATGCGCTCGGCGACCTGACTGCGCGCGGTCACGATGACGATCGGCACCTCGGAGCGCCCACGGATGCGTCGACAGAGATCGATGCCGTCGACGTCCGGCAGACCGAGGTCGAGCAGCACCACCTCGGTGTCGGCCCCGAGCAGCGCCATCGCTTCGACGCCGTCGGAGGCGCGGACCGTCGCATAGCCGGACCGTGCGAGGAACGCATCGAGCGCGGCGGCGACGCGGTCGTCGTCCTCCACGATCAGGATGCGCATCCCGGTCCTCTCTCTCGGTCGCCGGCGACCGGCAGGGTGCAAAACTACCAGCCGGCGCACCGCTCCCACGGTCCCGGGGCGGCGGCGGCGTCAGCTCTGAGCGGCAGCCCGCTGCGCGAACGCGCTCTCGTAGAGGCACACGCTCGCGGCGGTCGCGAGGTTGAGCGACTCGGCTCGACCGAAGATGGGCAACCGCAGCACCTGGTCGGCCAGCTGCAGGGCGTCGTCCTCGAGGCCGCGCGCCTCGTTGCCGAACAGCCAGGCCGTCGGCTCGGTCAGCACGCCGTCGGCGCGGGCGGCGAGCAGGTCGTCGCCCTTCACGTCTGCCGCGAGAACCCGCAATCCGGCCTCCTGGGCGCGAGCCAGCACATCGGACAACTCGCCCCCGACCGAGACGGGCAGGTGGAACAGCGAGCCGGTCGTCGCGCGGACGACCTTGGGGTTGTACGGGTCGACCGTATGGCCGGTGAGCACCACGGCATCCGCTCCCGAGGCGTCGGCGGCGCGGATGATCGTGCCCAGATTGCCGGGGTCGCGCACCTCGTGGCAGATCGCCACGAGACGGGGCGACCCGGCGAACACGTCGCGCACCGAGCTCGGCGTCTGCTGCACGACGGCGACCAGACCCTGGGGCGTCACCGTGTCGGCCATGGCGTTCAGCACGTACTCGGTGACGTGCTCGACGGCGATGTCGGCATCCGCCGCCTTCGCACGGATGTCGGGATGCTTCTCCCACCCGGCGGGTGTGGCGAAGATCTCGGCGATGGCCTCGGGGCGGTAGGTCAACGCCTCTCGCACGGCCTGAGGGCCCTCGAGGAGGAACAGCCCGGTCTCGGTGCGCGCGCTGCGCTTCGTCAGCTTCGCCACGGCACGGACTCGGGGGGAACGGGGGTTCTCCAGCACGTCTCTCAGTGTAGGAGCAGAGTGCCCGTCGGATGCGACGACAGCACCGGGAACGACAATGGGCGCCCTCCCGGAGGAGAGCGCCCATCGTGGGATGCAGCTGCTTACGCGGCCGACTTCGGCGCGTTGACGTCGGAAGGCAGCGCCTTCTTGGCCGTCTCGACGAGCGTCGTGAACGTCGCCGCGTCGTTGACCGCGAGGTCGGCGAGCATGCGACGGTCGACCGTCACGCCGGCCAGGCCCAGGCCCTGGATGAAGCGGTTGTACGTGATGCCGTTCTGGCGAGCCGCAGCGTTGATGCGCTGGATCCACAGACGACGGAAGTCGCCCTTGCGCTTGCGACGGTCCCGGTACGAGTAGACCAGGGAGTGGATGACCTGCTCCTTGGCCTTGCGGTAGAGGCGCGAACGCTGGCCGCGGTAGCCGGAGGCGCGCTCGAGGATGACCCGGCGCTTCTTGTGGGCGTTGACCGCCCGCTTGACTCTTGCCATTTTCCTGTGTTCCTATTCGTGCGTCGGCGCGTCAGCGACCGAGAAGCTTGTTCGCGACCTTGGCGTCTGCCTTCGACAGAACCTGGTCCTGGTTGAGGCGACGGGTGCGGCGGCTCGACTTGTGCTCGAGGTTGTGGCGCATACCGGCCTGCTGCTTCTTCAGCTTTCCGCTACCGGTGAGCTTGAAGCGCTTTTTCGCACCCGAGTGGGTCTTCTGCTTCGGCATCTTCTCTTCCTTCGTATGGCGCCTTCTCAGGCGACGGTGTCAACCCGCAGTGCGGGAGTCGGTGGGGCGGATCACTCCGCCGCGGCCGCGGCCGGAGCCCCGGTCTCGCCCTTGGCCTCACGTGCGGCCTGCTTGTTGGCGGCGCGCTGCGCGTCACGAGCGGCGTTCTGCTCCTGCTTGGCCTCGGACTTGCTCTTGAGCGGCGCGACGACCATCACCATGTTGCGGCCGTCGATGGTCGGGTTCGACTCGACCGTGCCGAGCTCGGCGACGTCCTCGGCGAACTTGCGCAGCAGACGCACGCCCTGCTCGGGGCGCGACTGCTCGCGACCGCGGAACAGGATCATAGCCTTGACCTTGTCGCCCGCCTTGAGGAAGCCCTCGGCGCGCTTGAGCTTGGTCGTGTAGTCGTGCGCCTCGATCTTCAGACGGAAGCGGACCTCTTTGAGGACGGTGTTCGCCTGGTTGCGGCGAGCTTCCTTGTCCTTCTGGGCGGCCTCGTACTTGAACTTGCCATAGTCCATGATCTTGACCACGGGCGGCTTCGAGTTGGGGGCGACCTCGACGAGGTCGAGGTCGGCCTCCTGCGCAAGGCGCAGCGCCGCCTCGATGCGGACGACGCCGATCTGCTCACCCGACGGACCGACGAGGCGGACCTCGGGGACGCGGATGCGCTCATTGGTGCGGGGATCGCTGATGCGGAACTCCTTAGACGTGGGGATTCGGCCACCAGGATGCTGTCGGCATCCCGGGCGAATTCGGAGTCGTCCCACCCGCCGGCGTTCAGATGCCGGCTCCGCACCCTGACGACCGGTCCGCTTCTGGAACGGATCCGGTGGAGTGCAAGACCCGGTAGCCTGGAACGGCAAGCGCGGGTGGGAAGTGAATCCTCTTTCGTGCCGGAGCATGACGCTCCGGAGCCCGACACAGTCTAACAGAAGGCAAGGCGAAGTGACGAACCAGGAATCCCACGCGGCGGACCACGAGCGCGAGGAGCGCTGGGCACGACAGGAGGAGGCCGCATCGTCGGCCGTCCGCGACATCGCCGACGTGCCGGCCGTCGAGGTCATCACCACTGCCGCGGTGCACCTCATGAGCGCCGCCGCCGTCAAGCTCGGTCTCGCCGACGAGCCGGATGCCGCCGCTCAGCTCGACCTCGACGAGGCCCGCAAACTCATCAACGCCCTCGCCGGCCTCATCACCGCGGGCGCCCCCGAGATCAGCGACATGCACGCCCGTTCCCTGCGCGACGGCCTCCGCTCGCTCCAGCTGGCGTTCCGCGAGGCATCCGTCATCCCCGACCCGATCGGCAAGGGGCCGGGCGAGAAGTGGACCGGTCCGGTCAACTGATCCGACCGTGCTCCGTCACCGGAGCACCACGGGGTCGGCGAAGGCCGGCCCCGGGCACGCCCCTCCGGTGAACGTCCAGTCGACCGGTTCGACGGTGTCGCGCAGAAGCAGGTCGGTGCCGTCGTAGAGGCGGACGGTCAACCTGTCGGGCGTGCGCATGTCGAGCATCGCACTCCACGTGCCGTCGTCCTGCCGATCCACCCCGAGCATGCTCGTGGGGTCGGCCTCCTCCCCCGGCGCTGGCGTGCAGTCGTTCTCGATGCAGACCTGCATCGCCTCGACGCCGTCGACGGTGCGGGCGTCGATCACGACGGTGCTGATGTAGGCGATAGCCGGGCACGCGACCGCGCACCCCGGCGCCGCGACCGCACCGCCCAGTACAAGGCCGACCGCCGCGGCGACACGACGGCGACGGGTGGTCATGAGCCGAGCGTAGCCAACACGACGACGACGCGCAGCCCGGCGGTCAGACGCTGCGGCGGAGCTTGACGGTCAGCGAGTCGGCGAGCACCGCGATGCGGTCGTCGGATGCCCAGCGCTGCGCGAGCCGCGCCAGCACCGCGTCGAGCACCTCGCGCTCGAGGCCGTCGACCAGTTCGAGCACCACGACCAGCTCGGGACCCCGCAGACGGGCATCGGGATCGCCCGGCGCGACCGACACGTCGATCACCGCCAGCTCGTGCGCCACACTCTCCTGCAGAGCCGCGAACACCTCCGGAGAGAGGAAGCTCGGCTCCCATGTCAGCCCCTGGGCGACGGCCCACACCGCCGGACGGCGGAGGACGAACTCGGTCTCGGCCGTCGGGTCGAGCACGATGAGGTCGGTGTCCTCGGCGGAGGCCGCCAGAGCCGCGCGCAGCGCCTCGACGGGGATGGGCCGGGCGAGCGGATCCCAGACGCGCATGGTGTCGACCGAGGAGAACACCGGCTGCACCCGTCGCCCGTCCGGTGCCGCAACGGTGACGATCGAGAGTTCCTGCGTCTTGTCGACCGCCAGCCCGCTCGGTGCGACGCCCTCTTCGCCCTTCTCCGCGATCAGCGGGATGAGCACTCGGGCGTGCCGGAAGGCATCGACGACCTCGGCCTGGGAACCCTCACCGGCCCGGAATCGCTGCAGGGCGGCGAGCAGTGCGGGGTCGGCCGCGCCGTCGTCGGCGGCGTGCGGGTTGGCCTCGAAACTGCGCCCCGCCCAGGGGACGCCCGCGGAATCGCCGGCGTTCGGGGCGCCGTGGTCGTCAGTCGCCGGCGACATCCAGCGCCTCGGCCAGTGTGAACGCACCGGCGTACAGGGCCTTGCCCACGATCGCGCCCTCGACGCCGAGCGGCACGAGCTCCCGGAGTGCGGCGATGTCGTCGAGGCTCGAGATCCCGCCCGAGGCGACGACGGGCTTGGGAGTGCGCGCGGTGACCTCGCGCAGCAGCTCGAGGTTCGGGCCGCGCAGCGTTCCGTCCTTCGTGACGTCGGTCACGACGTAACGGCTGCATCCGGCATCCTCCAGGCGGTCGAGGACCTCCCAGAGGTCACCGCCCTCCTTGGTCCAGCCGCGCGCCGCGAGGGTCGTGCCCCGAACGTCGAGCCCGACGGCGATCGCCTCGCCGAAGCGGCTGATGACGTCGGCGGCCCACTCGGGGTTCTCGAGGGCGGCCGTGCCGAGGTTGATGCGCGTGGCTCCGCTCTCGAGGGCGGCCTCGAGCGTGGCGTCGTCGCGGATACCGCCCGACAGCTCGATCGAGACGCCGCGGAACTGCTTGATGACCTTGCGCAGGATCGGGGCGTTCGTGCCGCGGCCGAACGCCGCATCGAGGTCGACGAGGTGGATCCACTGCGCGCCCTGCGACACCCACTCCCCTGCCGCGTCGACCGGGTCGCCGTAGCTGGTCTCGGTGCCGGCCTCGCCCTGCGTGAGGCGCACGGCCTTGCCGCCGGCGACGTCCACCGCGGGAAGCAGGGTGAGGGAGGGGGACTGCGCGAAGTCGTTCATGGGGTCCTTGGGTGAGGGGGTTCCGCACCCGTTGCGGGCACGAGAATCGAGGGTACTCTGCGGTGGCGCGCGCCCCAAAACGCGTGACGCGCGCGGACCTCAGAGACTCCGGGTCCAGTTGCGGAGGAGCCGGATGCCCGCCTCGCCGGACTTCTCGGGGTGGAACTGCGTCGCCGACAGCGGGCCGTTCTCGACGGCCGCCAGGAACGGGTCGCCGTAGGTCGTCCAGGTGAGCACCGGCTGCGGGAACGGCGGGATGACGTCGAGCTCCCACTTCTGCGCCGCGTAGGAGTGCACGAAGTAGAACCGCTCGTCTTCGATGCCGTCGAAGAGGATGCTGTCCTCGCCGGGCGCGACGGTGTTCCAGCCCATGTGGGGCAGCACGGGGGCGTTGAGCTCGGTGACCGCTCCCGGCCACTCCCCCAGCCCCTCGGCGTCCTGCCCGCGCTCGACACCGTGCTCGAAGAGCACCTGCATGCCCACGCAGATGCCGAGCACCGGGCGTCCACCGGCGAGCCGTCGGCCGATGATCTCGTCGCCGCCGTGCGCGCGCAGGGCGTCGCGGACCGCGGCGAACGCACCGACACCGGGCACCACCAGCCCGTCGGCCTCCAACGCTTCGGCACGGTCGCGGGTGAGCACCGCGTCGGCACCCGCCGCGACGAGCGCCTTCACGGCGGAGTGCACGTTGCCCGACTCGTAGTCGAACACCGCGACGCGGGGTGCGCGGCTCACAACGCGCCCTTCGTCGACGGGATGCCCTGCACAAGCGGATCGAGGGCCTTGGCCTGGCGGAACGCGCGGGCGAACGCCTTGTACTCGGCCTCGGCGATGTGGTGGGGGTCGCGCCCGCCCAGGACGCGGACGTGGACGGTGAGGGCCGCGTTGAACGCGATCGCCTCGAACGTGTGGCGCACGAGCGAGCCCGTGAAGTGACCGCCGATCAGGTGGTGCTCGAACCCGGCCGGCTCCCCCTCGTGCACGAGGTACGGGCGGCCCGAGATGTCGACGACCGCCTGCGCCAGCGCCTCGTCGAGCGGCACGAGCGCGTCGCCGTAGCGCGAGATGCCGGCCTTGTCGCCGAGGGCCTCGCGAATGGCCTGTCCGAGCACGATCGAGATGTCTTCGACGGTGTGGTGCGCATCAATGGCCGTGTCGCCGGACGCCCGCACGGTGAGATCGGTGAGCGAGTGCTTCGCGAAGGCCGTGAGCATGTGGTCGAAGAACGGCACCGACGTGTCGATACGGCTCTCCCCGGTGCCGTCGAGGTTCAGCTCGAGCTCGACGGTGGACTCCGACGTGCTGCGCACGCGACGCGCGGTGCGCGGGGTCGAGGCGGGGGTGCTCATGACTCCGATCCTATCGAGGCCAGGGCCTCGAGGAACGCCGTGGTCTCGGCCTCGGTGCCGGCCGTCACGCGCAGGTGACCGGGGATGCCGACGTCGCGGATGAGCACGCCGCGGTCGTACAGCTCCTGCCACGTGCGCTTCGGGTCGGCGACGCCGCCGAAGAGCACGAAGTTCGACCACGAGTCGTGCGGCGTGTACCCGAGCGCCTCGAGGGTCGCCGAGATGCGGTCGCGCTGCGCGACGATCTCCTCGACCATGCCCAGCATCACGTCGGCGTTGCGGAGGGCGGCCGAGGCGGCGGCCTGGGTCAGTGCGCTGAGGTGGTACGGCAGCCGCACGAGACGGAGCGCGTCGATGAACGAGGGGTCGGCGGCGAGATAGCCCACGCGTGCGCCCGCGAAGGCGAACGCCTTGCTCATGGTGCGCGACACCGCGAGCCGCGGGCGTCCATCGAGCAGGGTGAGCGCCGACGGGGCGTCGTGCGGCGCGAACTCCTGGTAGGCCTCGTCGACGACGACCACACCGCGCGTCGCCTCGTAGACCGCCTCGACGACGTCGAGACCGAGGGGCGTGCCCGTCGGGTTGTTGGGAGCGCAGAGCAGCACGACGTCGGGATCGACCTGTTCGATCTGGGCGACCGCCTCGTCGGCGGTGAGCGTGTAATCGGGTTCACGGCGACCCGCGACCCACCGCGCGCCGGTGCCCTGCGCGAGCAGCGGGTACATGGAGTACGTCGGCGCGAAGCTGAAGACCGTACGCCCAGGACCGGCGAACGCCTGGAGGATGTGCTGCAGCACCTCGTTCGAGCCGTTGCCCGCCCAGATCTGCGAGGCGTCGAGGCCGTGCCCCAGGTACTCCGCGAAGCCCTCGCGAAGCGCGGTGAACTCGCGGTCGGGGTAACGGTTGACGTCACGCAGCGCCACGGCGATGTCGTCGAGGATGTCGCTCGCCACCTCGTCGGGAACCGGATGCGTGTTCTCGTTGACGTTCAGGGCGATGGGAAGCGGCGCTTGCGGAGCCCCATAGGGGGTGAGGCCTCGGAGATCGTCGCGGAGCGGCAGGTCGTCGAGTGAAGAAGTCACCCCTCCATGCTAGGCCGCCGAGCAGGAGCCTCAGCCCGCGTAGGCCGTGGGGATCGACAGTTCCTGACCGATCTGGAGCACGCCGCCCTGCAGCATGTTCAGGCGGGTGATCTCGCCGATCACCTCGCGGGGGTCGGCGGTCGGAGCGATCTCGGCCGCGATGGACCAGAGGGTGTCGCCGGGCATGACCGTCACCGTCTCGAAGGTGGCCGAAACCGCGGGGGCCTCGTTCGAGGCGAGGGCGTCGCCGCCGCTGAGCGCGGCGAAGGCGATCCCGCCGGCGAGCGGGAGGGCGGCGAGAGCGAGCAGTACGCGACGACCGCGCGTCGTGATCCGGAG
Organism: Microbacterium sp. Soil_N32; assembly: GCF_057655505.1. Lineage (NCBI taxonomy): Bacteria > Bacillati > Actinomycetota > Actinomycetes > Micrococcales > Microbacteriaceae > Microbacterium > Microbacterium sp. Soil_N32. Next base: position 308,092 of record NZ_JBDGME010000018.1, on the reverse strand, counting down.
CCGCGTGGCGCCGGTCGGAAGGACGGGTGCGGTGGGGAAGGTGATCGTGCTCATGTCTGTCTCCTCTGCCTCTCTCCGGTGACCGGAGTTCGTCATCGCCCGCAAGCGATGACCACGTTGGCGTAGCGTTCGCATCCGCCACTCGGCCGGGAGGGGCGGGTGCGAAGCTACGTTCCGAAGGTATCTTCGAATTCGAACATCTGTCAAGCTTTCTTCGAACTCGTTCGCACGGATTCGTCGACACGCTCGAACAGATCTTCCAGATCCGTCGTCCTCTCGGATACGGTTTCGATAACGACAGACCATCACGGGCCACCGACATTGCGACGCGACGCCCGGATCCGCGCTTCGAAGGAGCACCATGAGCGACATCGCCGCCCCCGATTCCGAGGTCACGCGCACGCGCCGTCGCAAGAACCTCAGCGCGAAGCAGATGGCGATCCTCGAGGTCATCCAGGCGTCGATCGCCCAGCAGGGCTACCCGCCGAGCATGCGCGAGATCGGAGACGCGGTCGGCCTCAAGTCGCTGTCGAGCGTCACCCACCAGCTCGGCCAGCTCGAGCTCAGCGGCTACCTCCGCCGCGACCCTGGCAAGACCCGCGCCATGGAGGTGCTCATCGACCTCCCCGGCACGTCCGCCGAGAACCCCGCCGACGTCGCGACCCCCGTCGGCGATGCGGCTCTGGTGCCGCTGGTCGGTAGGATCGCCGCCGGAGTACCGATCACCGCGGACCAGCAGGTCGAGGAGATCTTCCCCCTCCCCCGTCAGCTCGTGGGCAAGGGCGACCTGTTCATGCTCAAGGTGTCGGGCGAATCGATGATCGACGCCGCGATCTGCGACGGCGACTGGGTGGTCGTGCGCTCGCAGCACACGGCCGAGAACGGCGAGATCGTCGCGGCCATGCTCGACGGCGAGGCGACCGTGAAGACCTTCCGCCGTCGCGACGGCCACACCTGGCTGCTCCCCCGCAACTCCGCGTTCGAACCGATCCTCGGCGACGAGGCCGTCGTGCTCGGCAAGGTCGTGGCGGTGCTGCGCGCCGTCTGACCGCATCCGAGCACCAACGACGGAGCCGCCCTCCCCGATCGGGAGGGCGGCTCTGTCGTTGCTGGTCGCGTCGGACCGTGCGTCTCGCGTCAGACCGCGACGGACACGTCCTCGCGGACCCGCCGCGTCGCCTCGACGATGTTGCGCAGCGACTGTGTCGTCTCGTCGTACCCGCGGGTCTTCAAGCCGCAGTCCGGGTTCACCCAGAGCTGACGCGTCGGGATCGCCTCGACCGCACGGCGCAGCAGCGCCTCGATCTCGTCGACACCGGGAACCCGCGGCGAGTGGATGTCGTAGACACCCGGGCCGATGCCGTGGTCGAAGCCGACCTCGGCGATGTCCGCGACGACCTCCATGCGGCTCCGGGCGGCCTCGATCGACGTGACGTCGGCGTCCAGCGCACGGATCGCGTCGATCACGACCCCGAATTCGGAGTAACAGAGGTGCGTGTGAATCTGCGTCGCGGCGGCCGCTCCACCCGTGGCGAGACGGAACGAGGCCACCGACCAGTCGAGGTAGGCCGGCTGGTCGGCCGCCTTGAGCGGCAGCAGCTCGCGCAGAGCGGGCTCGTCGACCTGGATGATCGCGATGCCGGCGGCCTCGAGATCGGCGATCTCGTCCCGCAGGGCGAGCGCCACCTGGTTGGCGGTCTCGCCGAGCGGCTGGTCGTCGCGCACGAACGACCAGGCGAGGATCGTGACCGGTCCCGTGAGCATCCCCTTCATGTGCTTCGTCGTGAGCGACTGGGCGAACGACGACCAGTCCACGGTGATCGGTGCGGGACGCGAGACGTCTCCCCAGAGGATCGACGGGCGCGTCGCGCGCGAGCCGTAGGACTGCACCCAGCCGTTCTCCGTGACGGCGAAGCCGTCGAGATTTTCGGCGAAGTACTGCACCATGTCGTTGCGCTCGGGCTCGCCGTGCACCAGCACGTCGAGACCGAGGTCCTCCTGCAGGGAGACGACGCTCGCCACCTCGCGACGCAGGAAGTCGTCGTAGTCCTCGGCAGGGATCTCGCCCCGGGTGAACCGCGCCCGCGCCCGACGGATGTCGGGGGTCTGCGGGAACGACCCGATCGTCGTCAGCGGGAGGGCGGGGAGGCCCAGCGCCTCCTGCGCACCCTCGCGCTCGGCGTACGAGACGCGTGAGAAGTCGGCATCCGCGAGCGTCCGCTCGCGCACCGCACCGTCGCGCACCCCGGGAGCCGACAGCCGGTCGGTCAGGGCCGCGGATGCCTCGTCGAGGGCATCCGCGATCGCCTCGCGGCCCGCGGTGAGACCGCGCGCGAGGACGACGACCTGCTCGACCTTCTGATCGGCGAACGCGAGCCACGACACGAGGCGTCGGTCGAGAGCCGACTCGTCGGCGACGTCGTGCGGCACGTGCAGCAGCGAGGTCGAGGGGGATGCCGCGACGGCGGCGGCGCCGAGTCCGCGCAACTCCTCCAGGCGGTCGAAGGCGGCCGACAGGTCGCCGCGCCAGATGTTGTGTCCGTCGATGACGCCGCCGACGAGGACCTTGTCGGCGAGTCCGGGTGCCGCGGTCGGCACGCCGCCGCGCACGAGGTCGACCGCGATGGCCTCGACCGGGGCTGCGGCGATCACGGGGAAGACGGCGCCCAGGTCGGCGTACGGTGCGGCGACGAGGATGGCGGGTCGGTTCTGCGCTCCGCCGAGCACCGCGAGCGCCCGCTCCGCTGCGGCGGAGAGCTGCTCGACGGTCGCGGGCAGCGACTCGCTGACGAGCGCGGGTTCGTCGAGCTGCACCCAGGCCGCGCCCGCGTCGCGGAACCGAGCGAGCAGGTCGACGTACACCGGCAGCAGGTCGTCGAGGCGGGACAGCGGGTCGAAGCCCTCGGGGGCGTCGTCCGAGGCCTTCGCGAGCGCGAGCAGCGTGACCGGCCCGACGACCGTGGGGCGCGTCACGTAGCCGGCCGCGGCGGCCTCGGCCACCTGCTGCACCAGACGGTCGGACGCCAGCGAGAACACCGTCTCAGGACCGATCTCGGGCACGAGGTAGTGGTAGTTCGAGTCGAACCACTTCGTCATCTCGAGCGGCGCGCGCTCGCCCTCGCCACGGGCCACCGTGAAGTACGCCGGCAGACCGATCGTGCCATCGGCGTCGCGCAGGTCGTCGAAGCGGGTGGGGATGGCGCCCACCGTGACGGCGGCGTCGAGCACCTGGTCGTAGTACGAGAACGACTCGGGGATCGCCGAGTCGTCGCGGCCGAGGCCCAGTGCGGCGAGGCGCTCGCGGGTCGCTCCGCGCAGGTCGGCAGCGGTGCGCTCCAGCTCCTGCTCGTCGATGCGTCCGGCCCAGAAGGCCTCGACGGCCTTCTTGAGCTCGCGGCGCCGGCCGATGCGGGGATATCCCAGGATGGTGCCCTCGGGGAATGCGGTCATTGTCTTTCCTTTCGGCGGGGTCTAGCGGCGCAGGGCCGGGAGGATGCCGGCCTCGGCGAGGACGGTGAGAACGGTGTCGTGCTGGTTGAAGGCGTAGAGGTGCACGCCGGGCGCGCCGCCCGCGACCACATCGCGAGCGAGCCGCGCGGCCCACGCGATGCCGATCTCGCGGCGCCCCTCGGGCGTCGGCTCGACCTCGAGGGCGACCGACAGTTCGCCGGGCAAGTCCTCCCCCGTGAGTTCCAGCACGCGGGCGAGCCGGGCGGGCGAGGTGATCGGCATGATCCCGGGGAGGATCGGGATCACCACTCCTCCCGCCCGCGCGCGCTCGACGAAGGCCAGGTAGTCGTCGGCGTGGAAGAACAGCTGCGTGATCGCGAAGGTCGCCCCCGCCGCCTGCTTCGCCAGCAGGGCCTCGACGTCCTGCGTGCGATGCGTCGCGCGCGGATGCCCCTTGGGGAACGCGGCGACGGCGATGCTGGCCCGGCGCCGCGGGTCGACGCGCGCCGCGCCGGGGAGGCCGGGCACGGGGGCCTCCTCGTACGGTGCCCGCTCGGCCTGAACGCGGTCGATGAGCTGCACGAGCTGTGCGGCGCTCTCGAGATCGCCGAGGTACCCCTCGGTCTGCCCGGCGGGCGGATCGCCGCGGAGCGCGAGGAAGCTCAGGATGCCGGCGTCGAGGAACTCGCGGATCAGCTTCGCGGCCCCGGCATAGGTGTTCCCGACGCACGTGAGGTGCGCCAGCGGCTCGACGTCGGTGTGCTCGCGGATGAAACGCAGCACCTCGAGGGAGCGCCCCCCGCTCGATCCGCCCGCGCCGTAGGTCACCGAGAGGAAGTCGGGTCCTGCTGCGGCGAGGTGCCGCACGGTGTCGTGCAGCGCCTCCTCGCTCGACGCCGATCGGGGCGGGTAGAGCTCGAAGGAGAACGGCACGCGGGAGGTGCCGGGGGGCGGAGTCACGACGGACATCTCTTCTCCTGGGGACAGGGCGGGCCGGGGGCCGCGCACGACGCAGACGGGGCATCATTCGCGGGCGGGTGCCGGGCTCGGCTGTCGCTCCACGCCGCGGCGGACCGGGCGTTTCCACGAAGGTAGAACACCGCGCCCCGCACGTGCACGCTCTGTGACGCCGTGTGTCGGCGGATGCCCCGGGCGGGACGCCTAGGCTCGGAACATGGCGTCTCCCTCCGGTTCCTGGCCCTCCCCGTTCACCGCGTCGTCGGTCGCCGCCGCGTCGCCGCGCCTCGACGGCGCCCGCTTCGTGGGCGAGGAGATCTGGTGGGGCGAGTCGGTGCCCGACGAGGGCGGGCGCATGTCGGTGCGCTCCTCGCTCGGCGACGAGGTGCTCGCCGCGCCCTGGAGCGCGCGCTCGCGCGTGCACGAGTACGGCGGCGGCGCGTGGACCGCCGACGCCGACGGCACGCTCTACTTCGTCCACGCCGCCGATCAGCGCGTCTACCGCGCGCGGCGCGACGCGGAACCCGAGCCCCTGACGTCCGCCGGGCCCGCGCACGGCGGCCTCCGCCTGCATCGCGGACGTCTGCTCGCGGTGCGCGAGGACCTGTCCGTCGAGCCGCATCGGCGGGCGGTCGTCGAGATCCCCACCGACGGATCGGCCGCAGACGACGACGCGGCTGTCGCCCGCCTCGCCGAGGGCACCGAGTTCTTCGCCCACCCCGCCCTCTCGCCGGACGGCACACGCCTGGCGTGGGTGCAGTGGGACGGCCGTCGCATGCCGTGGGATGCGGCGACCCTCCGTGTGCGCGACCTCGCCTCCGGCGAGACGACGGACACCCCGACGCGCGCGGCCCTGCAGCCGGAGTGGCTCGACGACGCCACGATCCTGTTCGCCGACGACCCCTCCGGACGCTGGACTCTCCACCGCCTCGACCTCGACGGCGTGCGTCCGCGGGGCGCGGCGCGCGCGCTCGACGCCCTCGACGCGTCCGATGCCGACACCGGGTACGGGCTGTGGGTGCTCGGCAACCGCTGGTACCGGCCGCTCGCCGACGCACGGCTCGTCGCCGTGCGCACGCACGGACGGGACGAGGTCGTCGTGACAGGCCGCGAGGGCGCGGAGCGGCTTCCCCTGCCGTGCGACGGGCACGTCAGCATCGAGGATGCGACCGGATCGCTCGTGCTCGTCACCGGCAACGGCTCGGCCACGGCATCCGGCGTCTGGTGCGTCGACGTCGACACCCGGCAGGTCGTCGCGGTGCGGGGCGGAGAACCGGTCGATCCCGCGTGGATGCCGCCCGCACGGCCTCTGACGGTCGACGGGCCGCACGGTCCTGTGCACGCCTTCGCCTACGCCCCGGCGAACCCCGGCGCGACCGCTCCGGCCGGCGAACGGCCGCCGTACGTCGTGCTCGTGCACGGGGGTCCGACCGCGCACGTGACCGGGGCGGCGTCGGCGGCGATCGCGTTCTACACGAGCCGGGGCATCGGCGTGCTCGACGTCAACTACGGCGGCTCGACCGGCTACGGTCGCGCGTACCGGGAACGCCTGCTCGGCCAGTGGGGCGTGGTCGACGTCGACGACGTCGTCACGGCCGCCCGTGGCCTGGTCGATGCGGGCCTGGCCGACCCTGCGCGCCTCGCCATCCGCGGCGGGTCCGCCGGCGGATGGACGGTGCTCTCGGCGCTCGCCCGCGGCGGCACCTTCGCCGCCGGCATCTCGCGCTACGGGGTCACCGACCTGCGGATGCTGGTCGCCGACTCCCCCGACTTCGAGCGGCACTACATCGACGGTCTCGTCGGCCCGCTGCCGGAGGCGGAACAGCTGTACGTCGAGCGGTCGCCCCTGCAGAACGCCGACCGCATCGACGTGCCGGTGCTGCTGCTGCAGGGCGGCGAGGACCGGGTCGTGCCGCCCGCGCAGTCGGAGGCGATCCGCGATGCGCTCGCGCGCCGCGGCATCGACCACGAGTACGTGCTCTACCCCGAGGAGGGGCACGGCTTCCGTCGCGGCGAGACCATCGTCGACTCCCTCGAGAGGGAGCTGACGTTCCTCGGACGGGTGTTCGGGTTCACGCCGCAGCTCTGAGCGGCCTGCGGATTACTCTCCGACGCGGTTGCGCAGACGCATGGCGCGTTCGGCCTCGCGCGTGTCCTGACGCTCGCGGAGGGTCTGGCGCTTGTCGTACTCGCGCTTGCCCTTCGCGAGGGCGATCTCGACCTTGGCGCGCCCGTCGGAGAAGTACAGCTTCAGCGGGATCAGGGTGTATCCGCCGGCCGAGACGGCGTGCGCGAGCTTCGCGATCTCCTCGCGGTGCAGCAGCAGCTTGCGGATGCGCTTCGCCGAGTGGTTCGTCCAGTGCCCCTGGGAGTACTCGGGGATGTGCACGGCGTCGAGGAACACCTCGTTGCCCTTGACGAACGCGTAGCCGTCGGACAGGTTCGCCCGTCCCTGGCGCAGCGACTTGACCTCGGTGCCGGTCAGCACCATCCCCGCCTCGTACGACTTCTCGATGTTGTAGTCGTGACGTGCGCGACGATTGGTCGCGATGACCTTCTCCCCGCGTTCCCTGGGCATGATGCTCTCCTGATCCGTGCCGTGCGGGCGCACAGCAGCCTTACAGCATACCGTCCGTCGAACAGGTCGGTCGACGCCGGCGATAGCGATCAGGTGCGCAGCCACCGCCGGATCGCGAACCCGGCCGACAGCGCCGCGAGCACCACGCCGATCCCGATCAGCACGGGCACGACCCACGCCGCGTCCTGCATGCCGATCCAGGTGGTGATGAAAGGCACCCGTCCGCGCAGGTACCCGTTCACGCCGAAGTGCACGCCGGCGACGATGGCGGCGCTCGCGAGCGCCGAACCCAGTAGCGCGGCGAACACGCCCTCGAGCACGAACGGCGTCTGGATGAAGCGGTTCGACGCGCCGACGAGGCGCATGATGCCGATCTCCTTGCGCCGCGCGTAGGCGGACAGCCGGATGGTCGTGGCGATGAGCAGCGTCGCCGCGATGAGCATGAGCACCGCGATGCCGACGGCGATGTAGGTGGCGACGGTCAGCGCCGAGAACAGCGGCTCGAGGTACTGCAGCTGGTCCTTCACCTGCTCGACGCCGACCTGCCCGTTGAACGCCTCGTAGATCACGGTCGATTGCGACGGGTCCTTCATGGTGACGAAGAACACCTCGAACGCCTGGTCGGGCGTCAGCACGCTCGCCTGATCCTCGCCGAGCTGATCGACGAGCTTCGCGTAGGTGTCTTCGCGCGAGTCGAAGGTCGTCGAGCTGATCAGCGGGGCGAGCGCATCGCCCTCGAGCTGATCGCGCACCGACTGCACCTGCTCCTCGCTGGCGGCTCCGTCGACGCAGGTGTCTGCGACCGACACCGACGAGCACATGTACACCGCGACCTGCGCGCGCTCGCTCCAGTACCCGCGCATCACGCCGATCTGGGACTGCATGAGGATCGCCGCGCCGACGAACGTCAGCGACACGAACGTGACGAGCACGACCGAGATGACCATCGACAGGTTGCGCCGAAGGCCGACGAGGGCCTCGGTGAGGATCAGACCGATTCTCATGAGGTCGGCCCCACTTCCTCGTCGTCGGCATCCGAGAGTCCCAGGCGATCGGCGACCCCCAGCTCCGCGACATCGACGGCGGGGAGGACGATCGGGCGGGTGCCCGGCGCGGCGGGTGCGTCGACCGACTCGTCGTCGGGGGCGGGCGTCGTGACCGACGGCTGCGCGGCAGCGGTCGGCTGCGCGGCAGCGGTCGGCGTGGTGCGGGCCGGCTCGGACGACGCATCGGACGAGGGCGCGGCGTCGCGAGACGGGCCGGATGCCGCGGCGCGGCGCTGCGCGTCGAGCTCGCCGACGAGAGCCGCACGGACGACCGAGAGGTCGGCGGTCTGCCGCTGCACCTCCTGCACGGCGGTGAGCGCGGCGGCCGCGGCCGCGCCGCGCACCTCCTCGGGGGCCAGACGGGGGATGTTCGAGGTGTCGCCGTACCCGCCGTGGGTCTCGTCGCGCACCATGACGCCGTCCTTCAGCTCGATCACGCGGCGCTGCATCTGGTCGACGAAGGCGGCCTCGTGCGTCGCCATGAGCACCGTGGTGCCGCCGGCGTTGATGCGCGCGAGCAACTGCATGATGCCGACGGAGGTCGCCGGGTCGAGGTTGCCGGTGGGCTCGTCCGCGAGCAGGATCTGCGGGCGGTTGACGAGCGCGCGGGCGATCGCGACGCGCTGCTGCTCGCCACCCGACAGCTCGTGCGGCATGCGCTTCTGCTTGCCGTCGAGGCCGACCAGGGCGAGCGCCTCGGGCACCGCCTGCTGGATGAATCCGCGGGACGAGCCCGTCACCTGCAGGGTGAAGGCGACGTTCTGGTACACCGTCTTGGACGGCAGCAGGCGGAAGTCCTGGAACACCGAGCCGATGTGGCGGCGGAAGTACGGCACCTTCCGGTTGGCGAGGGCGCGCAGATCGCGACCGAGCACGGCGACGCGTCCGCTCGACGGCACGTCCTCGCGGAGGATGAGCCGGAGGCAGGACGACTTGCCGGACCCGGAGGCGCCGACGAGGAAGACGAACTCGCCCCGCTGCACCTCGAAATCCACACCGGACAGGGCGGGCTTCGACGTCCCGCGGTAGCGCTTCGTGACGTTCTCGAACCGAATCATGGCGATACGAGCCTACGTGCGCGCCGGCGCGGCGACCGGGCACGACACCCCGGCCGCCGGCATCCGGATGGGCAATGCTGCCCGTCCTCGCGCCGGATGCTCGTCGGAGACCGCTGCTATACAGGAGGGGACGCCTGCGCCGTCGGGGCGGGCCGCGATGCGAGGGGGACCCATGACGACACCTGCCGGCTGGTACGACGACGGCTCCGGACGCCAGCGCTGGTGGGACGGGCAGCAGTGGACCGATCACTACGCGCCGGATGCCGCGGCGTCGGCTCCCTCGTCCCCACCGTCCTCCCCATCGTCCGAGGCCTCCCCCTATTCCCCTCCCGCAGCGCCCGCTGCGGTCGGATATGGCTCCGCCCCGTCCGGTGCCGGGTACGGCGCACCCGGCACCTACGGCGCTCCCGGTGGGTACGGCGCGGTGGCCGACGCACCGAAGCCGATGTCGGTGGTCGGCCTCGTCGGGTTCGGACTTGCGGTGCTCGGCACCATCCTGGTGCTCTTCCCGATCACCATGATCTTCGGATGGGTGCTGCTCTTCGCCGGGTTCGTCGTGTCGATCGTGTCGCTGTTCCTGCGCGGTAAGAAGTGGCCAGGGATCACCGGCATCGGAGTCTCGATCCTCGGCACGATCGTCGGCGTGATCGCCTTCTTCGTGCTGCTCGCGATGGGCATCACCCAGACCGCCATCGAGGTCGCCGAGTCGCTGCCGTCGTCGTCGCCCTCGTACGGCAGCGAGACCTCCAGCCCGTCGCCCGAGCCCGAGGAGACCACCGGCGGGGCAGGCCGGCCGACCGTCGAGGAGGTCGCGGTCGGGGTGAGGGCCGTGGTCGACCAGACCGCCGACGCCGGTTTCACCGACGAGCAGATCACCTGCATCGCGCAGGAGTTCGTCGACTCCGACATCCCCGACGACACGCTGCGGGAGATCGCCGAGAGCGACGGCACGTTCACCGACCCCGACGCCGCCTACGAGTTCAGCGAGAAGCTGACCTCGGCCGCGGGGGTGTGCCTGTTCTGACAGACGCACGCCGACCGTCACACGAGGAAGCCCCCGGGAGCACTGCTCTCGGGGGCTTCGTCGAAGATCGAAGGGACGCTCAGTCCTCTTCCGGGCGCTTCCGCCAGCGGATGCCCGCCGAGATGAAGCCGTCGAGGTCGCCGTCGAACACCGCCGCGGGGTTGCCCGACTCGTGGCCGGTGCGCAGGTCCTTCACGAGCTGCTGACCGTAGAGGAAGTACGACCGCATCTGGTCGCCCCAGCTCGCGGTGATGTTGCCGGCGAGCTCCTTCTTCTTGGCGGCCTCCTGCTCCTTCTGCAGCAGCAACAGGCGGGTCTGGAGCACGCGCATGGCGGCGGCGCGGTTCTGGATCTGCGACTTCTCGTTCTGCATCGACACGACGATGCCGGTCGGGAGGTGGGTGAGGCGCACGGCGGAGTCGGTCGTGTTGACCGACTGGCCGCCCGGGCCCGAGGAGCGGAACACGTCGACGCGGATGTCGTTCTCGGGGATGTCGACCTCGGTCGCCTCCTCCATGAGGGGGATGACTTCGACGGCGGCGAACGACGTCTGGCGCTTGTCGGCCGAGCCGAACGGGCTGATGCGGGCGAGACGGTGCGTGCCGGCCTCGACCGACAGCGTGCCGAACGCGTAGGGGGCGTCGATCTCGAACGTGGCGGATTTGATGCCCGCACCCTCGGCGTACGAGGTGTCCATGACCTTGACCGGGTACTTGTGCTGCTCGGCCCAGCGCAGGTACATGCGCATGAGCATTTCGGCGAAGTCGGTGGCGTCGTCGCCGCCGGCGCCGGAGCGGATCGTGATGATCGCCGCGCGGTCGTCGTACTCGCCGTCGAGCAGCGTCTGCACCTCGAGCTGGTTGATGAGCTCGCCGAGGGCTGCGAGCTCGTTGCGCGCCTCCTGCGCCGAATCCTCGTCGCCCATCTCGTTCGCCAGGTCGACGAGCACTTCGAGGTCGTCGAGGCGCTGCGCGATTCCGGTGATGCGGGCGAGTTCGGACTGGCGGTGGCTGAGCGCGCTGGTCACCTTCTGCGCGCGCTCGGTGTCGTCCCAGAGGTCGGGGGCGCCGGCCTCTTCGCTGAGGCGCGCGATGTCCTCGCGCAGACGGGTGACGTCGACGACCTCGCTGATGTCGCCGAAGGTGTGCCTGAGCGCCTGGATGTCGGCGGAGAGATCGAGTTCGAGCATGGCACCCCAGCCTATCCTGTCGCCGCTCCCCGTGCGTCCGCGGGGGTAGCCTCGAACGGTGAGCGGTGCTTCGACGGTCCTTCGGCGGTTCGGACCGATGGTGTACCTGCCGACGGTCCTGTTCTCTCTCGGTGAGGGCGCGGTGATCCCGCTCATCCCCGTCATCGCGTCACAGCTCGGCGCCGATGTCGCCTTCGCCGCTCTCGTCGCGTCGGCGCTCGTGGTGGGGCAGCTGTGCGGCAACCTCCCCGCGGGGTGGGCGGTGGCGCGCATCGGAGAACGCCTCACGATGGTCGTCGCCGGCGTCATCGCGATCCTGGCGGGCGTCGGGATGGTCTTCTCCCCCTCCATCGGCCTGCTCGCGGCATCCGTCTTCGTGCTGGGGTTCTGCGCCGCGGCGTTCGGCCTGGCCCGGCACGCCTTCATGACGACGCGCGTGCCGATCGCGATGCGCGCTCGGGCCCTGTCGCTGCTGGGCGGCAGCTTCCGCCTGGGCATCTTCATCGGTCCGTTCGTCGCCGCCGGCCTGCTGGCGCTTTTCGGCACCGAGCTGGCCGCCATCTGGTTCTTCCTCGTGTGTCTCGTCGTCATGGTCGTCCTCGTGCTGTTCGGACCCGACCCCGAGAAGACCGTGCCCGTGGCGGTCACCCCGATCCGCACCGGCACGGCGGACGACACCACAGTCGCCGCCGCCGCTGCCACCACGGCGCGCACTCCCCCGACCGGCGTGTTCCGCACCATGTGGCGCCAGCGCACCGTGTTGAGCCGCCTGGGCCTGGCCGCCGCCTCGCTGTCGGCGGTGCGGTCGGCCCGCCAGGTCGTCCTGCCGCTGTGGGGGCTGTCGCTCGGACTCGATGCGCAGACCATCGCGCTGGTCGTCGGGATCTCGGGGGCGATCGACTTCGCGCTGTTCTACGCCAGCGGGCAGGTGATGGACCGCTTCGGGCGCATGTGGGCGGCGATGCCGGCGATGATCCTCATGGGCGCGGGCTTCCTCGCCCTCTCGCTCACCCACGACGTCGAGGCGCCGGTGCTGTGGTTCGGCATGTTCGCCGCCGTGCTCGGCGTCGGCAACGGCCTGTCGAGCGGCATCCTGCTCACCCTCGGCGCCGATGTGGCGCCGGCGCGCGAGCCGGCGGCGTTCCTCGGCTCGTGGCGCACGCTCACCGACGCGGGCGGGGCGGCGGCTCCCCTGCTCGTGTCGGGCATCACGGCGATCGCATCGCTGCCGATCGCGGCCGCGGCGATGGGCGTGATCGGCCTGCTCGGCGCCCTCGGCTTCGTGCGGTGGATCCCACGGTTCGTGCCGCGCGCGGCCCCTCCCGGCGACCCGCGCTGACCCGGCGCCTCCTTCTACACTCGTAGTCATGAGTGGAGTCCTCGTCACCGGCGCGACGGGGTTCATCGGCGGTCACATCGTGCGCGAGCTGCTGGACGCCGGCCATGAGGTGATCGGTGCGAGCCGCTACCCGCTCCGCCCCGAGACCCGATACCTCCTCGGCCCCGACGTCGACCGTCTGCGCCTGGAGTTGCTTCCCGCCGACGATATCGAGGGCATCCGGCGCGTCTGCGAGCGGCACCGCCCCGACGCCGTGGTTCACGTCGATGCCGTCGTCGATGTGGCGGGGCTCCGCACCGCGCCGATGCGCGCCCTGGAGAGCAATGTCCTGCCGACCCTGCGTCTGCTCGAAGCGGCGCGCGACACGGGTGTGCGGTCGGTCGTCTACCTGTCGTCGATCGCCGTGCTGCCGGGCATCCGCACCGAACCGATCCCCGTCCACCACCCCACCGTCACCGCGACCGAGGGTCCGGGCGGCGGGTTCTACGGCGCGTCGAAGGCCGCCGCCGAGGTGTTCGCTCTCGAGTACGTGACGAGCTTCGGAATGGACGTGCGCATCGTGCGCCCCTCGGCCGTGTACGGCTTCGGGATGCAGTGGCCCATCGGCCTCAAGCCGCTCGTCGAGGGCGGCGTCGACGGGATCGAGGTCGACCTCGGTACCGCGCCCCTGCCGTCGCGCGACTTCACCCACGTCGCCGACGTCGCGGGAGTGGTGGCCCGGCTGCTGGAGCATCCGCCGACGCCGCAGCGGGTCTTCTACGCCGCCACCGGGCGCGCGCTCGTCAGCGAGGAGGAGTTGATCGAGACCGTTCGCCTGCAGCTCCCCGACCTGCGGGTGCGGTTCGCTCCGGCGAGCGGCGCCGAGTCCGTCGCCGCGTCCGTCGAGAGCGCGTACCGCGGTGTGCTCGACGTGTCGGCGCTGCGCGACGAGCTCGGCTACTCTCTGCGCTTCCCCGACCTGCACGACGGGATCGCGGAGTACATCGCCGCGTACCGGGCCTTCCGCGGCGCCTGATCGGCGCCGCGGAACCGGGTCACCGGGCGAACATCTGCAGCGCGGCGGCGAGTTCGGGATGCGTCTGCGCGTACTCCGGTGCGGGAACGCCCTCGACGGCCGCCTGCCAGGCCTGGCGGATGCTGGCCGCCCCCGCCGCGGGCCCGTCGGGGTGCGCCATGATGCCCCCGCCGCACACGTACATGAGGTCGACGGTTCCGAGGGCCGCATACGTGTCGGCGGCCTGATCGGCGGACTGCGCCGACGAGAACACGGGCATCACCGCGGGGTGCCCGTTCTGCGGCTGCAGGCAGGCGCGCGCGGAGCGGAGAACCGACTCGTCGGGCTCCCAGAACTTGTTGCGCAGTCCGTTCACGTGCAGCTGGTCGGCGCCCGCCAGCCGCCAGAGCTGCGACCACACCCCGTACGAGTACCCGAGCATCGGGTCGCGCGTCATCGCGCCCCAGCCGTTGCGGTGGGCGTGGATGGGGAGGGCACTGCGCTCGCGGACCGCACGCAGCGCCCCGATGCCGACGGCGTTCACGCTGACCATGACGCACGTGCCCCCGGCCTCGGCGACGGCGTCGACGTGCCGCAGCATCTCGTCGAGCTCGTCGGTGACGTTCACGGCGTACATCGCGAGGGCGCCGGTGTCGTCGGCGGCGTCATGGAGACTGCGCATGACGGCGCCCAGCCGCTCGTCGAACGGCGAGTGGGGCGAGTTCGCCATGAGCTCGTCGTCTTTGATGAAGTCCAGGCCGGCGCGCGCCAGGTCGCCCGCGAGGGAGGCGGTCTCGTCGGGCGTCAGCCCCACGCTGGGCTTGATGATGGTGCCGATGATCGGGCGGCCGTGCACCCCGGCCAGTCGCCGCGTGCCTTCGATGCCGAACTGCGGGCCCGGGTGCGCCTCGCCGAATGCGGCCGGCAGCTCGAGGGCCTCGAGCCGGATGCCGCTGAGCTGGTGCAGTTCGAACAGGTTGCCGGCGACCGTGGCGAGCAAGTTCGGCAGGGCCGTGCCGACGTTGTCGAGGGGGAACGAGAGCTCGACCTCGGCGCGGCGGTAGCGGCCGTCGGCCGGCACCACGCCGCCGCTCAGCGACGGGGAATCGCCGTCGTCCAGCGGGGTGATGCGCTCGACGGTGGCCCCATGCCGGGCGTGCAGCTCGGGGGTCTCGCCGGGCAGGGCGACGAACGTGCCGGTGGACTGCTCGCCGGCCATCGCGGCGGCGGCGCGTTCGAGGCTGTCGCCGGTCTCGATGACGTAGTGGGCGTGGATGCGGTCGGTGCTCATGCTGTCCCGTCTGTGTGGAGGAGGATGTCGAAGGGCGCGATCGTGCGCGGCGGCATCGACACGAGGCCGTCGAGGGCGACGTGGCGGGGGCGGTCGGTGGTGTTCGCGAGGACGACGACCACGCTCCCGTCGATGCGGAGCGCGATCCCCGCGACGGAGGGATCGTCGGTGGTGAGCCGGAGGGCGCCGTCGGCCGAGAACGCCGCGGCCAGCACGTCGGAGACGGGTGTGCGTCCGCCGTCGGCGTGGAGGATGCCCCGCGGGCCCGCATGCTCGAACAGCGTCGCGTCGCCGACCTCTGCGGCCGACAGCGCCGCGAGCACGGCGACGGTCCACGCCGCGGCGAAGGGGTCGTGCTGGCGAGCGTCGATCGTGGCCGGGTCGAGGCCCTCGCCGACGGGGAGCGGCGCCGCGGTCGCGTAGAGGTTGCGCCGCGGGCGCAGCGTCACGGGAGACACCGTGACGTGCGCGGAGCCGCCGCGGTGGCGGGCGGTCGCGATCATCGCCGGGTACGCCTCGGTGGTCTGCATCACCGCGAGGGCGGCGTCGTCGTGCACCTGGGCGTTGATCGACAGGGCGACCCCGTCGCCGACGGATGCCGGGGGGAAGCGGTTGAGCTCGGCGAGGTTGCCGTCGGTGCCCCCGCGGACGGGCGTCGCCGTGGGCACGAGCGCGCGCACCGCGGCGAGCGCGGCGGCCGTGGTGGTCGGCGCTCCGGAGCTGTACACGAGCACGTGGTCCACGGCGGCGTTGTCGAGAAGCGGGGCGATCACCGCGTTCGGTGCTCCGTCGGAGACCGTGAGGGCGAGTTCGACGGGCAGCCCGGCGGCTGCCGCCTCGGCGAGCGCCGTCGCCCCCGACACGTCGCCGTGCGTGTCGACGGTGACGTCGACGCGGACCCACGCGGGGCGCAGCTCGGCGAGGGCGTCCGCGGCCCGGGAGTGCCCCGGCGCCCATCCGGTGCCGAGGCGCGGCCAGGAGGCCGGCTCGTCGTGGATGCGCACCGTGGCGTTCCGCGGCGCGCGGTCGGCCGGCGGAGGGAGGGTGCCGGTCGCGCGCAGGGTGATGCTCTGGCGCACGGTCTCCCCCGGGTCGAGCGCGTAGGGGAAGGGCAGGGACAGCGGACGGCTGTAGGTCTTGAACGACGCATCCGACCAGTTGCGCTGGTCCTCGGTCTCGAAGGCGTCTCCCTCGAACAGGATCTCGATGTCGGCGCCGTCGTCGGTCCGCTGCCGGAACCCGGCGACGTCGAGGAACGGCTGGTGCGGGGAGACGAGCTCGGGGAAGCGCGACGGCTGCACCGAGCCGTCGGTGTGGATGACGTCGACGGGGCGGCCGGCCCCGTCGAGGGCGTGCAGCGCGACCAGCCCGATGCGGTTGGTCCGCGTCGCCCCGCCCGCTCGCCCGTCGAACGTCATCCGCACCGTGCTGTCGGGAAGACCGGTGACGGTGCCGGTCCAGACGAGGTCGACGCCCGCCCCGCGGTGCGCCGAGGTGAACGTCACCGAGAACCCGTCCTCGTCGATCTCGCATCGCTCGATCGTGACGACCCCATCGACGGTGCCCCAGTCCGCGTCGCGCACGACCCCCGCGAGGCCGCGGAGCACCTCGTGGTCGCCGAGTCGGACGTGCCGCAGCACGCCGCGGTCGTCGAGGTCGAGCGTCCAGGCGCCGGCCCGCAGCATCCGTGTCATCGTCGTTCCCGTCATCGCATCCGATCCTGCCCGTTCCCGTTACTCGGCGACGATGTCGGCGACGGAGGCGCGGATGTTCTCCTCGTCGAACACGCGCTTCCAGTCCGGGCGGAACAGGATGTCGCGCGCCTGCTCGATGGCCTTGATCGCTCCGTCCGAGAACGGCGAGCCGATCTGGTCGAACAGGATCGCCAGCTCCACCCGCAGGTGCCCGAGGATGAACGCGAACGCGGCGTCGGCGGGCACGCCGCGCGCGATCGCCTCGTCGGTGGCCTCGCGGATGATCGTGACGCAGGTGGCCGCGGTCGTCTCGGCGAGCACGGGCTCGAGCAGCACCATGTTGTCGACGGTGATGCGGTACGCGTCGCGCACGGGGGCGAACATCGCGCGCACGACGGGCTCGGCGCGGTCGTAGTCGGCGTCGGTGCCGCTGATCACCGCGATCACCACGTCCTGCTTGGCGGCCACGCCGCCGAAGTAGTCCTGCTGCGCCGCCGTCTCGACCTCGTCGCTGAACACCGGCGGGTGGCAGGGGTGGCAGGCGACGGCGCTGATGTCTTCGCGCAGCGCGATCTCACCGGCGTACGGGGCCGCGGCGTCGAGGACGACGAGGGTGGCCCCTGCCTTCATCTGCGGCACGATCTCCTTCGAGACGCGTCCGATGCGGTTGTCGGGAACCGTGAGGATCACGACGTCGGCCCCCGGGACGGCGTCGGCGACCTCGGCCGCCTCGATGCCGAGGGTCGCGAGGCGCTCGCGCCCCGCCTCGCCGGGCTCGACGTGGGCGACGTCGTAGTCGGTCTCCTGCAGGTTCGCGCTGGTGCGGAAGCCCATCTTGCCGCCGGCGCCGATGATCGCGATCGAGGTCATTGTCGTTCCTTACTGGTTGGGTGTGGGGGTGGGAGAAGCGGCGCCGTCGAGCGAGGCGACCGTGGTGAAGTAGTCGGGGCGACCGACCTGTCCGCCCTTGAGGGCGATCTCGAGTCCGTCGACCGCGGGGTCGTCGGCGGTGGCGCGGCACAGGGGCGCGCCGGGCGCCACCTCGGCGATCATCTGCAGCGCGCGGATGCCGAGGGCCCGCGCCACGAGTCCGGAGGTGTCGCCGCCGGCCACGACCACGCGCCGCACGCTCTGCTCCGCGACGATGCGGCGGGTGGCCGCGCCGAGGGCGAGACCGAGGCGATGCGAGTCGACGGGGCGTCCGTCGCGCGGCGGGGTGTGCAGCAGCACGTCCTGCCCGCTGTCGAGCGCGCGGCGGGCGGCGGCGACGAGAACGTCGACGCCCTCGTCGCCCGCGGTGAGGGCGACCGGATCGACCGGCACGCCGAGGAACCCGCGCCTGAGGGCGTCGGCGACCTGGGCGTCGCTGGCCGGGGCGCGACTCCCGCTGACCGCCAGGGTCTGCGCACGGTCCCCGTGCCGGGGCCGGAAGGTCGGGCCGGGGCCGCCGCCGCGCCGCGCGGCCCAGAACGCGGCGAGCGCGTACTCGACCCCGCTCGATCCGACGGCGACGACCGTGCGGTCCGCCGCCTGTACCAGGCCGTCGAGCGCCCGACCGATCTGCACGAGATCGCTCACGTCGAGCACGTCGAACAGCACGGCGTCGGCGCCCTGCGCCGCTGCATCCGTCATCCGGGCGTCCACCGCGTCTGCACCCGCGGCGAGCGCGAGGCGGTCGACGAGCGCGACCGAGGCGTCGGTCTGGTGAGCGAGATGCGCGATGAGGTCGGCCTCGTGCATGGGCGTGATCGGATGCCGGGTCATCGTGGGGTGCCGGTCGAGGCGATGGGTCACCCCGTCGACGGTCGCGAAGAGGTTCCCGAACACCTGGTAGCGGCGCAGCGCGGGTGCCCCGACGACCATCGGCACGAGGCCCGCATCGAAGGTGCGCCGGGCGATGTCGAGCCCGCGGCCGATGCTGCCGATGGTCGGCGACGAGTCGAACGTCGAGCAGATCTTGTAGTGGAAGAGCGGCGCACCGGTGGCGCGCAGCGAGGCGAGGATCGGCGGCAGCTCGGCATCCATCTGCGCGGGCGTCATGGTGCGGGCGATCCCGGCGACCCCGACGGCCTGCACGCCGGGGAAGCGTGCGAGGTCGTCGGCGGTCGGCGGTTCGAGGAACAGCACGGTGTCGACGCCCGCGGTGGTGAGCGCCTCCATCACGTCGGTGGAGCCGGTGAAGTCGTCGCCGTAGAACGAGAGCAGGGGCGTCGTCATCGCACGGGCTCCCCGGCGCCGGGTGCCGGCGTGCGCGCGGGGTCGGGGTCGGCATCCGCTTCCTGCCGTCCACTCGTGATCACCGTGCGGCGCAGCTTCTCGAGCCGACCGGTGCGGATGCTGTCGATGAGCACCGCGAGCAGGATGATCCCGGCCTGCACCATCTGCGTGAGGTACAGGTCGACCCGCACGAACCCGAGGCCGGTGTTCACCAGCTGGATGAGCAGCGTGCCGACCACGGTGCCGGGGAACACCGAGCCGCGTCCGCCGAACAGGCTCGTGCCCCCGAGCACCGCGGCAGCAATGGCGTCGAATTCGATGCCCTTGCCGGCGGCGGGGGTGACGGTTCCGGAGAACTGCTGGATGACGGCGACGAAGCTCGCGAGTCCCACCAGCGCGCCGGAGATGACGTAGACGGTGAACTGGATGCGTCCGACCTTCACGCCCGCGCGCGCCGCCGCCTGCTTGTCCTCGCCCGTCGCCAGCAGCTGCCGGCCGAAGGGCGTGCGCGTGACCGTGACGTGGGCGAGCAGCACCACGAGCGCGAACACGACGATGGGAAGCGGGATGCCGAGCACCGACTGGGCCCCGAGCGCGGTGATCGCGTCGGGGTAGTTGACCTCGCGCGAGTCGGAGACGCCGTAGCCCAGTCCGCGGAACGCGGTGAGCATGGCGAGCGTGACGATGAACGGGATGATCTTCAGCACCGAGACCGCGAACCCGTTGAACGCCCCGAACAGGGCGCCGACGAGCACGGCGAGCAGCGGCACCACGAAGATCGGCATGGCGATCGTGTGCACGATCTGACCGACGACGACCGCCGTCAGGTACAGCAGCGAGCCGACGGCGAGGTCGATGCCCGCGGTCATCAGCACCAGGGTCATGCCGACGGCGAGGATGCCGACGTACGCGGATTGCCGCAGGATGAGGGTGATGGTGTCGCCCGACAGGAAGCGCGGGTCCACGGCGGCGAACGCCAGGAACACGACGACCAGCAGGATGACCGGCACGTTCTGCAGTGCGAGGTCCTTGATGCGCGACATGTCAGACGCCTCCCTGGATCTGGATGGATGCCGCCTCGCCCGCGGCGACCTCGTCCGGTCGCTCGCCGAACGCGGCGCCGAGGATGATGCGGGCGTCGAACTGCGCCCGGGGGAATTCGGCGACGATGCGCCCGAGGCGCATGACGACGATGCGGTCGGCGATGCCGAGCAGCTCCGGCAGCTCCGACGAGATGACGAGGATGCCGGTGCCCGCGTCGGCGCGCTCCAGCGCCGTGCGGTAGACCTCGTACTGGGCGCCGACGTCGACGCCGCGCGTCGGCTCGTCGAGGATGAGCAGGTCGGGTTCCGTGAGCAGCCACTTCGCCAGCACGACCTTCTGCTGATTCCCGCCCGAGAGCGCTTGCACGGGCGAGCGGGTGAGGTCGGCCGACTTGAGGCGCAGAGCATCCGTCACCGCCTGCACGCGCGAGCGGAGGGCGCGGCGGCGCAGGGGCGCCAGCACTCCCCCGCTCCATCGGGCGAGCGAGGGCAGCGCCGCATTGGTGACGACGGGGAACTCCATCAGCAGCCCCTCGCCCCGGCGGTCCTCGGTGACGAAGGCCAGGCCGGCCGCGATGCGGGCGCGCGGCGACAGCCGCGTCACGTCGGTGCCGGCCACCTCGATGCGTCCGCTGTCGGCGGTGTCGAGTCCGGCGATCACGCGCGCCAGCTCGGTGCGTCCCGCCCCCATCAGACCGAACACGCCGACGACCTCGCCGCGTTCGACGGTGAGCGATGCATCGTCGACCAGGCCGGTCGCCGAGACGTCGTCGAGCCGAAGAGCGGGCGGGGCGCCGGGGTCCACCGGCGTGTGACCCGCGCGCTCCGGGTAGAGGCTGTCGAGGGGACGCCCGACCATGAGCGTGATGAGCTCGCGCACCGGCAGATCGGCCTCCGCCCGCACGTCGATCAGTGCGCCGTCGCGCATCACCGCGATGCGGTCGGAGAGCCGCTTCACGTCGTCGAGGATGTGCGAGACGTAGATGAAGGAGGTGCCCTGGGCGGTGAGCCGCTCGATGAGCCCGAACAGCAGCTGCGTCTCGCGGCTGGTGAGAGATGTCGTCGGCTCGTCGAGGATGATGAGGCCGGGACCGCCGAGGGTGCCCTTGACGATCTCGAGCATCTGCCGGTGGCCGGGGCTCAGCTGCTCGACGATCGTCGACGGCGAGAACGGCAGCTCGAGCTGGGCGAGGGCGTCGGCCGTGGCGCGACGCGCCTTCCGTCGATCGGTGAACACGCCCCAGCGCCGCGGGTAGGCGGTCAGGAAGACGTTGTCCATGACCGAGAGCTGCGAGAACAGGTTCAGCTCCTGGTGCACGTGGGCGATCCCGCGGGCCCGCGCCTCGCCGGTCGACTTCGGCGCGTAAGGCTCGCCGTCGACGAGCATCCGCCCCTCGTCGGGCACGAGCACGCCGCCGACGATGTTCATCAGCGTCGACTTGCCGGCGCCGTTCTCGCCGACGAGCCCGAGCACCTCGCCGGGTTCGACGCGCAGCGAGATGTCGCGGTTCACGGGCATGCCGAAGAAGCTGTGCGAGATGCCGTGCAGCTCCAGGCGGGGAGACGAGGTCATCGTCGGCCTCCGATCAGACGGTTGCGCCCCACGTCGAGCAGGGCGGCGGCCACGATGACGAGGCCCTTCACGACCCAGACCACGTGGAACGGCAGGTTCATGAGGTTGAGGCTGTTGCTGAGGATCACGAAGAACAGCGCCCCGAGGAAGGCGCCGAGCACGCTGCCCTTGCCGCCGAACAGCGAGATGCCGCCGATGATCGCGGCGCCGATGACGTCGAGCAGCATGTCGTCGCCGAGCGTCGGGCGACCGGCGCCCAGGCGCGAGGAGTAGAGCACGCTGCCCAGGGCCGCCAGGCCGGCGCTGATGACGTACGCCGACACGACCATGCGGGTGTGCGGCACGCCGGAGACGATCGCCGTGCGGCGGTTCGTGCCCGCGGCGTACAGCCAGGCGCCGTAGGTGGTGCGCGAGAGAACGTAGTGCGCGCCGATCGCGACGACGACGGCGATCACCATCGACAGCGTGAGGAACGACGACAGGCCCCCGCCCTGCGTGCTGCCGATCGCCACGTACTCCTCGGGGAGCCCGGTGACGTTCTCGCTGCGGGTCATCCAGATCGCCACCGCGCCGAACAGCAGCATCGTGCCGAGGGTCACCATGAACGGCGGCATCTTCAGCACTGCGACCGCCCAGCCGTTCAGCAGACCGATGAGGCATCCGGCCGCGACCGTGAGGGCGATGGCGAGCACGACGCCGCCGAGACCCGCATCCGAGAGCACTCCCCCGTCCTCGCCGATCACGCTGCCCCAGAAGACGGTGTCGGAGAAGAGCGTCGGGGTGAACGCCTGCGCGATGAACAGGGCGCCGAAGGTGTTCGCGACGCTGATGACGGCGGTCTGCGAGAGGTCGATGCCGCCGAGGATGAGCACGAACGACTGGCCGATGACGATGATCGCGAGCGGCCACAGGTTCGAGAGCACGTTCACGGCGTTGCGTTCGCTGAGCAGACCGTTGGCGAACGGCGAGACGGCGACGACGTAGACGACGATCAGGGCGAGGACGAAGCCCTCACCGGCGAGGAAGCGGCGCAGCCCGTCGCCACGGCGGGCGCCTTCGGGTGCCGCGACGGGTGGGGCGGTCTTCTGAGTGGTGGACACGTGGTTCCTCCGACGGGTGACGGGCAGGGGCGGGGTGCGGCGCGCCGTGGGCGCGCCGCACCGGGGGCGATCAGGAGTTCGGGGGCGTGATGACGCAGCCCCAGGTGTCCTTCTCCTTCTCGCCGACGTTGTCCTGGGTGAGGGCGAAGCCGGGGTCGAGCAGCAGCTCGTCGGGGTCGGTCTCGCCCTCGTCGATCGCCCCGGCGAGAGCGGTGAGCAGCTGCTCGGCCTCGGTGAAGAGGTCCTGCACGCCGGTCGCGTCGACGAAGCCGTCCTTGAGCAGCGTGCACGCGCGGTTGTCGCCGTCGATGCCGCCCATGATCACGTGGCCCTCCTCACCGGAGGCCTTCCACAGGCCCATCGGCTCGAGCACGGAACGGATCTGCGGGTACAGGAAGTCCGACGAGGTGAAGAGCAGGTCGATCTCGGGATTCGCCTGCATGGCCGCCTCGAGGTTCGCCTGGCCGGTCGCGGCATCCCAGTTGGTCTGCACCTCGATCGGCTCCTCGAACAGGTCGGGGTGCGCGTCGACGACGTCGTAGAAGCCGTTGCGGCGCTCGAGCGCGTTCTGGTCGCTGAGGTTGCCGACCATGATCACCGAGCGGATCTTGCGGTCGAGGCCCAGCGCCTCGGCCTGCGTGACCATGTGCTCCATGGTGGCGGACGAGACGCCGCGGTTGTCGGCGACGGCCACGATGGCCGCTCCGTCCTCGGATGCCGGCGGGCGGTTGAACACGCCGATCGGGATGTCGGCCTTGTTCGCCTCGGCGATGATCGTGTCGGCGCTCGACCCGTCCTCGGGGATGATGATGATGCCGTCGACACCCTGGGTGATGCAGTCGTTCATCTGCTCGAGCTGCTTGTTGGGGTCTTCGTTCGAGTTGTGCTCGATCACGCGGGCATCCGCGGCCTCGAGCGAGTCGGAGATGGCGGCGATGCCGGCCGCCCAGAACTCGGTCTCGCTGCCCGAGAACCCGAAGCAGATCGTCTTGCCCTCCAGCGAGACGCCCACGTCGATCGCGGCGTTCTCGGACGATGCGGCATCTCCGCCTCCGCCGCCACCGGTGGTGGCGCAGCCGGACAGTGCCAGTGCGGTGAACGCTGCGACGGCGATGCCCGCAGCGAGGGTGCGTGTGCGCGACACGAGGCCTCCTTGACTCGTCAGAGACGCACTTGGTCTCTGGTATGCCACACTATAGCCAGGCCGCATGCCGACACACAACACGGTCGGCGAGACCCGCCACCTGCGATGATGGAGGCGCGCATCCGCGGATACACAGGAGGACCGATGGAGTTCACTCAGTTGCAGCGCGAGCCGTCGCTGGCGTCTCGGGTGACCGAGAGCATGCTCGCGACGATCGCCTCCGGGCGCTTCTCCCCCGGCGACTGGCTGCCGTCGGAGCGCGAGCTTTCCGATCAGTTCGGCGTCTCGCGCACGGTGATCCGCGAGGCCGTGCGGGGCCTGGAGGCCAAGGGCGTGGTCGAGGTGCGGTCGGGGCGCGGAGCCCGCGTCGCGCACGTCAGCTCGTCGCGCGTGTCGGAGAGCCTGCAGCTGTACCTGAGCGGCGCGCAGTCGCAGCAGCTGCTCGGACCGGCCGAGATCAGCGAGGTGCGTGGCACGCTCGAGCTGCGGCTCGTCGAGCTCGCGTGCGAGAAGGCGAGCGACGCCGACCTCGACGAGATCCAGGCGAGCCTCGACGCGATGGCCGATGCCGCGACCGCGGTCGAGGCCGCCGCTGACGACGCCGAGTTCCACCGCCGCATCGCGCTCGCCACCCACAACGCCCTGTACGTCGCACTGCTCGAATCGTTGAACGCGGTGATGATGCCCATCCGTGAGCACAGCCTCGAACTCGACGGACGCCGCGAGCGCACCCTCGCGCAGCACGGTGCCGTGCTCGAAGCCCTCCGCGCCCGCGACCCGCGCCGCGCCCGCGAGGCGATGGGCGGTCACCTCGACGACTCGCGCCAGTACTACGAACCCGTCGACGGAACGGATGCCTCATGACCGCACTGCAGGGACGCACCGCACTCGTGACCGGCGCCGCCTCGGGCATCGGCCGAGCCACGGCCCAGCGCTTCGTGCGCGAAGGCGCGACGGTGTTCTTCGCCGACCGCGACCTGGCCGGCGCGCGCGAGGCCGCCGCGGAGGTCGACGGCGCGGCGCACGCCCTCGGCGTCGACATCTCCGACGAGGCGTCTGTCGCTGCCGCGTTCGCCGAGGCCGGGCCACTCGACGTGGTGGTCGCCAATGCCGGCGTGCAGCTGATCGGATCGGATGCCCGGGTCGGCGACCTCGACCTCGACGTGTGGCGCCGCACGCAGGACGTGAACGTGACGGGCACGTTCCTGACGCTGAAGTACGCCGTGCGCGCCATGACTCCCGACGGCGGGTCGATCATCGTGACCGGCAGCCCCACCGCGCTCAACGGCGAGGGCGCCGGTTTCGCGGCCTACAGTGCCTCGAAGGCCGGCGTGCACGGCCTCGCGCGCACCGCCGCGGCCGACTATGCCGATGCGGGCATACGCGTGAACGTGGTCGTTCCCGGCCACATCCTCACGCCGCTCGTGTCGGGCATCGTCGAAGACGAGGCGGCCCGCACGGCCATCCTCTCCCGCATCCCGATGCGTCGTGCCGGTTCGGTCGCCGACGTCGAGGGCATCATGGTCTACCTCGCCGGCGACGAGTCGCGCTACGCGACCGGCTCGGTGTTCGTCGTCGACGGCGGCATGACGACGCTCTGACGCTGCTCCACCCTCTGCAGACCGCGCTCACTCGGTCCGTTCGCGGATCACCGGCAACCAGGTACGTAACTCGCTGCCGAGCGTACGAGTCATTCCCCGTCCGAAAACGCACAACGACTGCTCCCAGGGATGCCCGAACGTCCCCTCCGACAGATCGGCAGACGCGTAGATGTAGTAGTCACCGTCCGGAACGACGGTCGGATGAGTCCACCATCCATCGGAGCGTTGATCGGACGGGACGGTCTGCGCAGGCCTGACACGGAACCCCGGATGCTGCCAATCGAGGACGAGCAGCTCGACGTCCGTGCCCAGGACAGCGAGGAACGCGCGCCTGGCACTGTCCTCTACCGCCTCGATCGCCGCATCCGACCGGTCCGGGTGTTCCGCATCCCACACCGGGCCGAGCCCGAAGGTGATCGACGGTGAGGGCTCTCGAATGGCTCGCTCGGGCCGCCCACCCGTGGCTACGAAATCGAAGCGGTCGTAGAACCGGTCCCAAGCGTCGCGATTCTCTTCCTCGGAAAGTCGATTCCAGACGCCGATCATCGCGGCAGCATATCCGTGGTCGGGCTTCTCTGCTGAACCGCCTCACTGCAACGCGGTGCGCCCCGTGCCGACGGCGCGCAGCTCGACGCCGTCGGGGACGAACGGGGCGATGAGGGGCGGATGCCAGGTGGCCGACAGGGTCACCCGGGCGGAGACCCCGTCGGGTGCTTCCGCGGAGACGAGCCGCGCGTCACCGGGGAGCGCAGCCAGGATCAGCGCCGCCTGCTCGCGCACGCCATCATCCGTCACGACCGCCCTCACCCCATCCGCCGTCGGTTCGAGGGTGTACCCGTCGGCAGCCGCGGCAGCGGCGGAGGCGGCGAGCGCATCGAGACGTTTCTGGGCGAGGTGCAGGTCGGTGGCGCAGACGCAGACGAGCACCACGGCGAGCGCGAGCAGCACGTACCCGAGCGTCAGCACGAGCACGCTGCCCTCGTCGCCTGGCCGGTGTACGCGTGCACCGCCCCACTGGTGGCCTCGCGGCCCGCAACCGGTCATCCCGCTCCCTTCGCGCCGATCCTCTGCACCGATGACGCCTCGACGGGGATGGCCGTCGCCCTGTCGAGTCCGAGCACGGGCGGAACGAAAGGCAGCCGTGCGGTGGCGTGCACCGTCACGGTGACGATCGCCCCGGGTTCCGGGCAGTCACCCGCTGCGGGAGCGCAATCGATCGATATCGCGAGCGATTCCGGGTCGAGCCCGTACTCGGCCACCACGTTCGCCAGCACGGGTTCGGCGATCTCCCGAGCGGACTCCGGGCCGTCCGCGAGCGCGATCGCTCGCGCGGTGTGCCGGGCGGCGGCCTCCACCCCGAAGGACTGCGTCTGCAGCGCACCCAGCACGATCACGAGGTAGGCGAGCGGTACGAGCAGGATGACCCCCACCGTGATGAACTCCAGCGCGGCCGACCCCGTGTCATCCGTCACCCAGGCTCTCGCTCGGCGCATGCGCGGTCACCTCCAGCACACCCGCGACCCCGATGAGCCCGACGACCGGGAGGGAGGTGCGCACCCGCACATCGATCCGCTCCGCGTCGCCGACATCGGCCACTCCGATGGCGATGTCCTCGGCGTAGGCCGCGCCGATCGCACGGGTGATGACCTCTCGCGTGCGGTCGACGCCCGCATCGAGGTCGGTGTCGGCGAGAGCCGCGTGGTAGGCCCCCTCCACCGCCGCGTCGTGCACCACGTTCCGCACGTACACGGCGAGCGCGAGCTGCAGCACGGCGAGGGTCAGCAGCGTGAGGAGCGATCCGACGAGCACGAACTCGACCGGACTCGACCCCTCGTCACCGAGTCTGTGAGACCGTGGGATCACAGCCCCGAGACCCGCTGGATGGCCTGCTCGAACAACGACGTCAGGGCGGGACCGGCAACGGCCCAGATGATGACCACGAGTCCCGCGGTCATGAGGGTCACGAGCACCCAGCCGGGCACGTCCCCTCGCTCGTCGGCGCGCAGGTCGCGGGCCCAGGCACGGGTGGCGGACCAGGATCGTCGAATCGTCGTCATGGATTTCCTTCTCTGCGGGAGCTCAGCCGATGCCGAGTCTCAGGATGAACAGACCGGGGAAGATTGCGAAGAGCACGGACAGCGGCAGGATGAGGAACACCAGCGGCAGCAGCATGAGGATTTCCTTGCGGCCCGCCTGCTCGATGAGCAGGCGCTTCGCTTCCTCTCGCGCATCGCCGGCCTGGGCCTGGAGCACGGCGGCCAGGGGCGCCCCGCGCTCCAACGCCGCCACGATCTGATCGACGGCCCGCGACAGCGCGGGCAACTGCAGCCGCGACGCCATCTCGGTCAACGCCTCGACGAGCGGCGACCCGGTTCCCGCGGCGATCACCGCGCGGCGCAGCTCGGCGGTGAGCTCGCCCGATCCGATGGCGGCGACGCGTCGGAGCGCGTCGGGGAAGCCCTCCCCCGCCGAGAGGCAGAGCGCGAGGAACTCGAGCGTCGTGGGCAGTTCGTCGGCGAGGCGCGAACGACGCGCACGAACCCGAGCCGTGAGCTGCATGTCGCACGCGACAGCCGCGCCGAGCGCCGTCAGCGCGGGGAGCACCACGACCGGCGGCGACATGCGCCCGGTCAGCGCCAGCACGATGACCACGCAGGCGCCCGCGATCAGGCCACCGACGAGCCACGCGAGCTGTCGGGAGCGGAACACCGTCGCGGACGTGTCGAGTCCGGCCTGCGCCAACCTGCGTCCGAGCATCACGCTCCCGCCCAGCATCCGATCCGCGAGAGCGATGACCTGCTCACGCAGCGGCCGCCCGCTCGGGAGGAGCCCGAGGATGGGTCGCACCCCACCGGGGAGCGCAGCGTCCGGCACCACGTCGCGCACGTATGGCGCGATGCGCACGGCGAGCGGCGCCGCGCGCCACGCGGGCAGCAGGGAGAGGAGGCACAGGATGCCGGCGGCGAACGCACCTCCGGCGAGCAGAGCCGTCGCGAGCGCCGTACCCCCGCTCATCCGAACCACCGCCGCGGCTCGGGTAGACGGCCGATGCGCGTCATGATGCGGAAGGCGGTGACCGACACGGCCGCTCCGATCACGATCACGAGCACGCCCTCCGGGGTGCCGTAGGCCTCCGCCCCTTCCGGCCGGAGGACCAGCAGCCCCAGGATGACCCACGGGGCGACCGCCCCGAGGACGGCGGCACCGCGGATCCACGACTGCCGCGCCTCGACCTCGCCGCGGACGGCGGCGTCGGCGCGGACCGACGCACCGAGCGCCCGCAGCACGGCCGTCAGTTCGGTGCCTCCGACCTGCCGCGCCATCCGCAGCGTCTCGATGATGCGGTCGGCGATCGGATCCGCGAGCGACTCCTTGAGCCTGTCGAGCGCCTCGTCGAACCGACCGGTCGCGACGAGGTCGCGCGAGAACACCTCGAAGGCCGGGCGGAGCACCACCGGCGCGGACTGTTCGAGCGCCGCCACGGCATCGGGGAGCGACAGTCCCACCCGCAGCGAGGCGATCAGCAGATCGCAGACGTCGGGCCAGAGCTGACGGCGCATGCGCCGCAGCCGCGATCGACGCCCACGGAGCACAGCGATCGGCGCTGTCGCCGCCGCCATCCCCGCCAGGACCGCGAGCACGGTCAGTCCCGAGAGCAGCCAGGCCAGCGCTGCGGCGGTCGCGCCCGCCGCCGCCATCACGGTCAGCAGCGCCCGAGGTGTGACCGCCGCCGCTCCGGCCTCGCGGAGCAGTCGCGCCATGCGCCCGGCGGGCCGCTCGGATTCGACCTTCGGGCGTCGAGGCCACAGCCACGGCGACACGCACAGGAGCAGTCCGGCCGCGAGCAGGGCGCCCAGCAGCAGCCTCATAGGCCGGCCCCGGCGAACAGCGTCTCGGTCACGAGGCGGTCATCGCGAACCTCGCCCGTCGGAGCGATCACCTCGGCCACTCGTCGCGCACCGCTCGGCTCCCGCACGCAGTGCACGACGAGGTCGACAGCCGTGGCCAGGACGGGCAGAAGAAACGACCGATCGATGTTGCGTCCGGCGAGGAGCGGGAGCAGGCCGAGCTTCTCGAGAGCGTCGGCCGCCGAGTTGGCGTGCACAGTCCCGGCGCCGGGCACCCCGGTGTTCAGGGCGAGCACCAGGTCGAGCGCCTCCGCGTCGCGCACCTCGCCGACGACCAGACGCTCCGGTCGCATACGCAACGCCTCCTTGACGAGTCGCCGCAGGGTGATCTCACCCGTTCCCTCCAGGCCCGCCTGGCGCCCCTGCAGCGCGACGATATCGGGACCGTCGACCGCGAGCTCGAATGTCTCCTCCACCGTCACGATGCGCTGCACATTCGCGCACGCGCCCAGCAAGGCACCGAGCATCGTCGTCTTGCCCGCATGCGTCGCCCCCGACACGATCACCGTGCGCCCGTCTCTCATCGCGGCCCGCAGCATTCCCGCCACGTCGGCGGGGAGCGCGCCCTGCGCGACCAGCTCGTCGAGCGTACGGTGGCCGGGGAGGAACTTGCGGATGTTCACCGCCCACCCCCCGCGCACCACGTCGGCGATCGCGACGTGCAGCCGGGAACCGTCGGGCAGCGACGCGTCGACGAATGGCTGACCGATGTCGACCCGACGCCCCGTCGCCTGCAGCATCCGCTCGACCAGGTCGCGGATCGCCGGGCCTTCGAGACGCAGGTCGATGCGCTCCCCCACCCCGCCTCGGGCGACGTGCACTCGACCGTCGCCGTTGATCCAGATCTCCTCGATGCCCCGGTCGTCGAGAAGGGGTTGCAGCACGCCGTAGCCGTGGACGACCGAGAGCACCTCACGCACCGACCGCGCCTCGTCGTCGATCAGCGCGCCCCCGCGGGCGAGCGCGAGATCGTTGTGCCGCCGCACCTCTTCCTCCGCCGCCCGCTGCGCCGCGTCGGGGTCGGTACGCGGATCGGTGCCGTCACGGCGCAGACGCATCCGAACGCGGTCGGCCACGGTGAAGGAAGGGGAATGCACGCGAGGAATCCTCGCAAGAATCGCGCTCCGGCCTCGGGAGTTATCCACAGCGCGTGCGGATCGCCCTCGAAACGGCTCCGCGCACGCTCTTCACGCGGCGGATTCCCGGTGAGAAGCGACGCCGGCTCGGTAGACTGGGCGCGCGCGGGAGTGGTGGAATTGGCAGACACGCAGGATTTAGGTTCCTGTGCCCCAGGGCGTGTGGGTTCAAGTCCCACCTTCCGCACCGATCGGCCGCTGTCCGCGGTCGTCTGCACGACCGCCGCACCGCAACACTCGACGGGACACCCATGCATCACGCCGCACTCCTCCCCTGGCTCGACCCCGCCACGATCATCGGCGCCGCGGGCCCGTGGGCGCTCCTGGTGGTGTGCTTCATCGTGTTCGCCGAGACCGGCCTGCTCGTCGGCTTCCTGCTGCCGGGCGACACCCTGCTCGTCATCGCCGGCCTGCTGTCGCACCCGATCGCCGGGTCCGAGCACGGCGTGTTCGGCATCAACGTCTGGTTCGTCGCACTGCTGATCGGCCTGTCGGCGTTCGTCGGCGGCGAGGTCGGCTACGTGATCGGACACAAGGGCGGGCCCGCCGTATTCGAACGCAAGGAATCCGGCCTGTTCAGCCGCAAGAACGTCGAGCGCACGAATGCATTCTTCGAGCGCTTCGGCGGCATCACGGTCATCCTCGCCCGCTTCGTGCCGATCGTGCGCACGTTCGCCCCCGTCGCCGCGGGCGTCGGTCACATGCCGTGGCGCAAGTACACGCTGTACAACCTCATCGGCGCCGTGCTGTGGGGCTTCGGCCTCACGATGTTCGGCTACGCGATCGGGTTCATCCCGCCCGTGGCCGACTTCGTCGAGCGCTACATCGATCTCATCCTGCTCGCCGCCGTCGGCGGCACGGCCCTCGTCACGCTGTGGCACTACCTCCGCGAGCGCTACAAGGCCAAGAAGGAGGCCGCGGTCGGCGACGGCGAGACCGATGCCGAGGAGGCGCGCGAG
Organism: Microbacterium sp. Soil_N32; assembly: GCF_057655505.1. NCBI lineage: Bacteria > Bacillati > Actinomycetota > Actinomycetes > Micrococcales > Microbacteriaceae > Microbacterium > Microbacterium sp. Soil_N32. The sequence goes on along the minus strand of NZ_JBDGME010000018.1, from coordinate 276,791 downwards.
CTCACGCTCGACCGCGAGGTCTTCGACCGCGCCCCCGACCTCGACGGCGACGGAAAGCACTGACGCTCCCCGTCGGGAGCACGACAGACGGGCGGATGCCGGGGCAGAGGCCCACGGCATCCGCCCGTCGTCGTCAGCTGGCCTTCTTCTTCGGCGCGGACTTCTTCGCGGCGGCCTTCGACCCGGACGAGGCGGAACCGGACTTCGCACCCGACTTCGCATCGGATCCCGACTTGGAGGAAGACCCGGACTTCGACGCGGACCCGGACTTCGACGCGGACCCCGACCCCTCGCCGGCCCCGCTCTTCGCCGCGGCCCGCTGCTCCTTGGTCTTCGCGACGCTCGCGCGCAGCGCCTCCATGAGGTCGATGACCTCGCCGCTCTTCTCGCCCTCGGCATCGTCGAACGTGTCGGAGACGTCGAATCCCTCGCCCGCCTCGATCTTCGCGTCAATGAGCGTGCGCAGCTCTTTCTGGTACTCGTCGACGAACTCGTCGGGGTCGAAGTCGCTCGAGTAGCTCTCGACGAGCGCCTCCGACAGCTCCAGTTCCTTCTGCGAGATGCGCACGTCCTCGTGCAGCGCCGGGAAGTCGACCTCGCGCACCTCGTCGGCCCACAGCAGCGTCTGCAGCACGAGCACGTCGCCGCGCACGCGCAGGGCGGCGAGACGGGTCTTCTGCCGCAGCGTGAAGCGCACGATCGCGGTGCGGTCGCTCTGCTCCAGCGTCTTGCGCAGCAGCACGTAGGCCTTGGGCGACTTCGAGTCGGGCTCCAGGTAGTAGGGCTTGTCGAGCGTGAGCAGGTCGACCTGCTCGGTCGGCACGAACTCGACCACGTCGATCTCACGGCTCTTCTCCGACGGCAGCGCGGCGAGGTCGTCTTTGGTGAGCACCACCGTGTGTCCGTCGTCGACGTACGCGCGGTCGATGTCGGAGTACGCGACGGTCTCGCCGCAGATCTCGCACGTGCGCTGGTAGCGGATGCGCCCGCCGTCCTTGTCGTGCACCTGGTGCAGCGGCACGTCGTGGTCCTCCGTGGCGGAGTACACCTTCACGGGAACGTTCACGAGGCCGAAGGTCAGCGCGCCCTTCCAGATGGTTCTCATGACCTCAGTGAACACCAGCCGCCCGAGCCGCGGCCAGTCCCTTGACTACGCTGGCCGTATGGTCGCAGACGGTCAGATCGTGCAGGTGGAGGGCCGTCGGCTGCGCGTGACCAACCTCGACAAGGTCGTGTACCCCGAGACGGGCACCACGAAGGGCGAGATCATCGCCTACTACTCGGCCATCGCCCCGCAGCTGCTGCCCCAGCTCGCCGGACGTCCGGTGACCCGCAAGCGCTGGGTCGACGGCGTCGGCACGGCGGATGCTCCCGCCGAGGCGTTCTTCACGAAGCAGCTCGAGCCCGGCGCCCCCGAGTGGATCCCCCGGCAGGCGATCGAGCACTCCGACGGACCCAAGCAGTACCCGCTGGTCGACGACGTGCCGACGCTCGTGTGGCTGGCGCAGGTCGCCGCGATCGAGCTGCACGTACCGCAGTGGCGCTTCACGACCGACGGGCTGCCGGGCAACCCGGACCGTCTCGTGCTCGACCTCGACCCGGGCCCCGGCGTCGAACTGGAGCAGTGCGCCATGATCGCCCGGCTCGCGCGCGGCATCCTCACCGGTATGGGCCTCGACCCGATGCCGGTCACCAGCGGCAGCAAGGGCATCCACCTCTACGCCGCCCTCCCCGGGGCGCAGACGAGCGCCGAGATCTCGGCGGTGGTCAAACAGATCGCGCGGATGATCGAGAACGAGCATCCCGACCTCGCGACCGCCACCATGTCGAAAGCCGTGCGCGGCGGCCGGGTGTTCCTCGATTGGAGCCAGAACAACGGCAAGAAGACCACCATCTCGCCGTACTCGCTGCGCGGGCGCGCGCATCCCTGGGTGGCCGCGCCCCGCACGTGGGACGAGCTCGACGACCCCGATCTGCGCCAGCTCGACTTCGAGGAGGTATTGGCGCGCGCCGCCGCCGGCATCGACCCGATGGCGACGGTGACGCCCGCACAGGATGACGCCCAGCCGGCGGCGCACGCGTCGGAGCAGGCACCCCCGCCCACCGATGACCCTCCCGCGGCTGCCGCGCCCTCGACGCGGGTGGAGGATGCACCCACCGCCACCCCGCGCTCCCGCACCCGCGAGCGCATCCGCGCCGCCGCCACCGCCCGCCCCGACCCGCATGCCACGCTTCCGAGCATCGAGCCGATGCTCGCCGAGAACGGCACGCCCGCGCTGGCCCGGCGGCTCGGCGCCCCTCCGTGGGTCGAGGTGAAGTGGGACGGCATCCGCGCCCTCGGCACCTGGGCCGAGGGACGAATGCGCCTGCACGCCCGCCGCGGCACCGACATCACCGGCCGATACCCCGAGCTCACCGCCGACGGCGCGCCCTTCCTGCCCGCCGCGGACGCCGTGGTCGACGGCGAGATCGTCGCGTTCGACCGGCAGGGGCGCCCGAGCTTCGCGCTGCTGCAGAACCGCATGCACCTGACCCGGCCGCGCGAGATCGAACGCGAGGTCGTGCGCACCCCCATCGTGTACCTGATCTTCGACCTGCTACGCCTCGACGGCCACGACCTCACCGGCCTGCCCTTGCGCGACCGCCGCGCCCTGCTCGACGAGCTCGTGCACGACCTCGACGCACCCGTTCAGGTGCCGCCGGTGTTCGACGACCTCGACGCCGCCCTCGCGGCGAGCGCACAGTTCGGTCTCGAGGGCGTCATGGTGAAGGACGCGTCGTCGCGCTACCGCCCCGGTGTGCGTTCACCGGCCTGGCTGAAGCTCAAGCACACCCGCACGCAGGAGGCGGTGATCGTCGGCATCCGTCCGGGCAAGGGCGACCGCGAGCGGACGCTCGGGTCGCTCCTGCTCGCGGTGCGCGACGAACCCGGCGGAGACCTGCAGTACATCGGTCGCGTCGGGTCGGGATTCACCGACCGCATCCTCGCCGACCTGCTCGCCCGCCTCGAACCCCTGCGCATCGACCGCGCTCCCCTCGCGGGCGTGCCGGGCCCCGACGCCTCCGACGCGCTGTGGGTGTCTCCCGACCTCGTCGGCGAGGTCGAGTTCGCGAACTGGACGCCCGACGGCGTGCTGCGCCACGCGCGCTGGCGCGGTCTGCGCCCCGAAAAGAGTCCCGCCGACGTCGTGCGGGAGAGCTGACACGCGCGACGCGAGAAGAGCAGATGCTCAGACGTGCCGCGGGTCGCAGTGCGCCTGCTCCGCCGGCTCGATCTGGAAGGTCGAATGATCGACGTCGAAGTGGTCGGCAAGGCAGCCGCGCAGCTCGGCCAGCAGCGCCGCGCTCCCCCCGCCCGCCAGAAGGGCCGGCTCGACGGCCACGTGGGCGCTGAACACCGGCGCGCCACGCGTGAGCTGCCACACGTGCACGTCGTGCACCCCGACGACGCCGGGGAGGCCGAGGAGGTGCGCGCGGATGTCGGCGACCGCGGTGCCCTGCGGCGCCGACTCCGACAGCACCGAGAACACCTCCCGCAACAGCGCGATCGCGCGCGGCACGATCATGACGGCGATGAACAGCGAGGCGAGGGCATCGGCCGGCATCCATCCCGTCGTCACGATCACGACGGCGGCGACGATGACGGCGGCCGACCCGATGAGGTCGCCCATCACCTCGAGGTAGGCGCCGCGCACGTTGATGCTCGTGCGCTGAGCACGGCTGAGCAGCCACATCGAGACCGCGTTCGCGAGCAGGCCGACGCCCGCGACGACGAGCATGAGACCGCCCGCCACCTCGACCTCCTGCGGATCGAGCAGACGCCCGACGGCCTCGATCCCCACCCAGCCCGCGAGCAGCAGCAGGATGATCGCGTTGATCAGCGCTCCGAACACCTCGGCGCGCTGGTATCCGAAGGTACGGCGGTCGTCGGCGGGGCGTGCCGCCACCGCCGCCGCGATGAGCGCGATCACGAGCGCCGAGGCGTCGGTGAACATGTGCGCCGCGTCTGCGAGAAGCGCCAGAGAGCCCGTGAGCACGGCTCCGACCACCTGCACGAGCATGATCGTCGCCGTGAGGCACAGCGAGATCGTCAGCAGGCGGCGATGGCCTGCCGAACGGATGCCGCCGGCAGCGGGCGCGTGATCGTGCATGCTTCCAGGCTAGGACGCCCGCACCCCGTCGAAGGGCGATTCCGCCTAGTCGGGAAGGGTAACGAGAACCAGTCTCAGAGGTCGGCGAGCAGCGGGGCGAGCTGTTCGAAGGCGCGGGCCCGATGCGACTGCGTCTGCTTCTCGTCGTCGGTGAACTCGCCGACGGTCCGCTCGGCACCCGCCGGCTGTCCGTCCGGCACGAAGATCGGGTCGTAGCCGAACCCGCCCCCGCCGGATGCCGCGTGCGCGAGACGCCCGGGCCAGATGCCGGTCACGACCTGTTCGCCGCCCTCGGGCGTGACGAGGGCGATCGTCGAGGTGAAGTGGGCCGCGCGATGCGGGTCGGCGATGTCGCGCAGCTGATCGAGCAGGAGATCGAGGTTGGCGGCGGCATCCTTCTTCTGCCCCGCCCAGTAGGCCGAGAAGACGCCCGGCGACCCGCCGAGCACGTCGACGCAGATCCCCGAGTCGTCGGCCAGGGCAGGCAGGCCGGTGTGCGCCGAGGCGGCCCGCGCCTTGAGGAGCGCGTTGTCGGCGAAGGTCACGCCGTCTTCGACCGGCTCGGGCCCGTCGTACGCGACGACCTCGAGATCGGGCCGCACGCGCGCCACGATCTGCTGGAACTCCGCCACCTTGTGCGGGTTGTGCGTGGCGAGCACGACCTGCACGGTCACTCCCCCGCCAGAGCCGTGCGCTGGTGCTGCGTCAGCGTCGCGCATCCGTCGACGCCGAGGCCCAAAAGCGCGTCGAGCTCGCTCTTGTCGAACGGCGCACCCTCGGCGGTGCCCTGCACCTCGACGAACAGCCCCCGCCCCGTGACGACGACGTTCATGTCGGTCTCGGCGCGCACGTCCTCGACGTACGCGAGGTCGAGCATCGGCTCGCCGTCGATGATGCCGACCGACACCGCGGCGACCGAATCGATCAGCGGCGTCGAGTTGCGGGCGATGAACTTCTTCTCGCGGCCCCACTCGATCGCATCCGCGAGCGCCACGTATGCGCCGGTGATCGCGGCCGTGCGGGTGCCGCCGTCGGCCTGCAGCACGTCGCAGTCGATGACGATGGTGTTCTCGCCGAGCGCCTTGGTGTCGACCACCGCACGCAGGGCGCGGCCGATGAGACGGGAGATCTCGTGCGTGCGACCGCCGATGCGGCCCTTCACGCTCTCGCGGTCGTTGCGGCTGTTCGTGGCGCGCGGCAGCATCGAGTACTCCGCGGTCACCCAGCCCTTGCCCTTGCCGGTGAGCCACCGCGGAACACCGTTCGTGAAGGATGCCGTGCACAGCACCTTGGTGCCGCCGAAGCTGATCAGCGCCGAGCCCTCGGCGTGCGCGCTCCACCCCCGCTCGATCGTGATCTCGCGGAGCTGGTCGGTGGCGCGGCCGTCGGCGCGGACGATGTCGGACATGGTGTTCCTTCGGTCGATGGGCTACTGCGGGTCGGGAAGAGAGGGAGGAAGCGTGATGACGCCGGTCTGCACGAGCTGCACATCGCGCACCTCGCGCCCCATGAGACGGTTCGCGAGAGCGGTGAAGTCGGCCGCCGAGTCGCCGGTCGCCTCGTAGACGTAGCTCGCGTTCGCGTCGGGCGACGCGAGGAGGTCGCCGCGCACGAGCTGGCGGTAGACGTCGCCGGCGGTCTCGTCGTCGCTCGACACGAGGGTGACGCCCTCACCCATCACGTAGCTGATCGCTCCGCGCAGGAACGGGTAGTGCGTGCAGCCGAGCACGAGCGTGTCGACCCCGGCATCGCGCAGCGGGGCCAGGTACTCCTCGGCCACGGCGAGCACCTCGGGAGTGCCGGTGATGCCCGCCTCGACGAACTCGACGAACCGCGGGCACGCCGCGGTGAAGACCTGCAGGCGCTCGTTCACCTCGAGCATGTCCTGATAGGCGCGCGAACCGATCGTGCCGATCGTGCCGATCACGCCGATACGGCCGTTGCGCGTGGTCGATACGGCACGGCGCACCGCCGGGCCGATGACCTCGACGACCGGGACGTCATAGCGCTCGCGCGCATCGCGCAGCATGGCCGAGGATGCCGTGTTGCAGGCGATCACGAGCATCTTCACGCCCTGATCGACGAGGGTGTCGAGCACCTCGAGCGCGTAGCGGCGCACGTCGGCGATGGGCTTCGGCCCGTACGGGGAATGCGCCGTGTCACCGATGTAGACGAACGACTCACGGGGCAGCTGGGCGCGAATGGCCCGCGCCACCGTGAGCCCGCCGACACCGGAGTCGAAGATACCGATGGGCGCGTCGTTCATGACTCCCCAGCCTACTCGGGCCGAGACGACCACGGTGGTTCCGGCTCACTAAGCTGAGGCGCATGACCTCGTCGACGGCGCTGCTCACCGACCGCTACGAACTCACGATGCTCGCCGCCTCGTTGCGCGACGGCACGGCCGCACGCCCGAGCGTGTTCGAGCTGTTCTCGCGTCGCCTCTCGGGCGGCCGGAGGTTCGGCGTGGTGGCGGGCACCGGCCGGCTGCTCAGCCTCATCCGCGACTTCCGATTCGGCGACGACGAACTGCGCTTCCTGCGCGACAACGACGTGGTCGACGCCGACTCGCTGCGCTACCTCGAGGGCTACCGCTTCACCGGCACGATCCGCGGGTACCGCGAGGGCGAGCTGTACTTCCCCGGATCGCCGATCCTGACGGTCGAGGGCAGCTTCGCCGACGCCGTGGTGCTCGAGACTCTCGCCCTCAGCGTGCTCAACCACGACTCGGCGGTGGCGACCGCCGCCTCGCGCATGAGCATCGCGGCGGGAGAGCGCCCGCTCGCCGAGATGGGCTCGCGTCGGGCCGCCGACCGCTCGGCCGTCGCCGCCGCCCGCGCCGCCTACATCGCCGGGTTCCGTTCGACGAGCAATCTCGAGGCCGGCCGCACCTGGGGCATCCCCACGATGGGCACCGCGGCCCACTCCTGGACCCTGCTGCACGACAGCGAGGAGGAGGCCTTCCGCTCGCAGGTCGACAGCCTCGGGACCGGCACGACGCTGCTCGTCGACACCTACGACATCCGCACGGGGGTCGAGACCGCCATCCGGGTCGCGGGCACCGAGCTGGGCGGTGTGCGCATCGACTCGGGCGACCTGCCCATCGTCGCCGCCGAGGTGCGCGAGCAGCTGGATGCTCTCGGCGCCACGTCGACCCGGATCACCGTGACCAGCGACCTCGACGAGTACGCCATCGCCGCCCTCGCCGCCTCCCCCGTCGACGCGTACGGCGTGGGCACGTCGGTCGTCACCGGTTCCGGCTACCCCACCGCCAGCATGGTCTACAAGCTCGTGGCGCGACAGGATGCCGCCGGCGCCTGGATCGGCGTCGCCAAGGCGTCGGCCGACAAGGCGTCGCACGGCGGTCGCAAGGCGGCCTTCCGCACCATCGACGACGGAGTCGCGAGCAGCGAGCGCATCCTCGTCGCCGACGGCTTCGAGCGACTCGATGCTCCGGGGCCGGATGCCGAGGGCCGCGCCCTGCAGGTCACCCTGATCGACAACGGCGACATCGACACCGCGCACGAGGGACCCGAGGGCACCGCATCCGCGCGGGCGCACCACGCCCGGGTCCGCGAGGAGCTGCCGGTACGGGCGCTCGCGCTCAGCAAGTCCGACCCGGCGATCCCCACCGTCTACGTCGAGGTGGCGTGACCCGCACTCAGCGCGTCATCGACTCGTAGATCTCCTTGCACGTGGGGCAGATGGGGAACTTCTCGGGGTCGCGACCCGGAGTCCACTTCTTGCCGCACAGCGCACGCACCGGCTTGCCGGTGATCGCCGACTCGAGGATCTTGTCCTTCTTGACGTAGTGCGAGAAACGCTCGTGGTCGCCCGGTTCGATGTTCTCTTCTTTGAGAAGCTCTTCGAGTTCGCGATCAAGCGTTGCCACGCCGCCCTGATCGGGGCTGTCCAGGGGAGTGCTCATCCCGAGAGTCTAATCGTGCAGAACGACGGCGGGGGTCGGGCTCACGCCGACTCGGCGAACTACGCCGTCTCGACGAATTCCATGAGGCGCGTGCCGCTGCGCTCGAACACGAGACCGCCGATGACCGCGCCGAGGGCGAGGGCGACGATTCCGGTCGCCATGCCGGTCCAGAAGGTGGTCATGGCCAGTGCGGACCCCTCCGAGAGCGTCGATGCGAACAACCAGAGCGTCGGCGTGCTCACGGCGATAGCCGCGAGGAACGCGATCGCAGGTCCGTAGGCGCTCCGCGCACTGGCGCGCTGCGGCTGCTGGAACGGACTGTCGCCGGGGCGCGACACCGGATACGGCGCCACGACCGACATCACGCTCGACACGCCCAGCGCACTGAAGAGCAGGCTGGCGGCGACGCCGGTGAAGGGCAGGAGCAGCGACCAGTCGCCCGTGACGAGCAGCGTGACCGGCACGGCGACGGCGAGCACGGGCACCGACACGAGGAGCACGGGCAGCAGTCGTCCCAGGCGGTCGGGCAGTCCGCGCACTCCGCTCGCCACATGGGTCCACAGGGCGGTCGAGTCGTAGGCGACGTCGTTGTGCGGCAGCCAGCCGAAGAACAGCGCCATGACGGGCACGGGCACGAGGGCCGCGATCTCGAGCGGCACTCCGGCGACGAGGAGCGGCAGCACCGTGAGCACACCCGCGACGGGCACGACAATGATGTTGACGATGTAGCGGCGGTCGCGCAGCCAGTAGACCAGGCTGCGGGCGGCGATCGCGCCGAACGCCGACGACGGCAGGAGCGAGAACCACCCGAGCCCCGTGCGTTCGCGCGATGTCACCGGGCGAGCCGTCGTGGTCAGCAGACGACGTACGAGCCAGGCCCAGACCGCGAGCAGCACGGCGAGCGTCAGCACCGCGACGACGGCGCTGAGCCACGCAGCGCCCGGGTCGTCGAGCAGCGCGCCGGGGGCGGCGCCGAGGGGGCTCGATGCGACCGCACCGGTGAGCGAGATGAGGCCCTGCGGGACACGCCCGTCCCACCGGAACGACGCGAGGAAGACCGCGACGGGGAAAGCGACCACGAGCAGGGCGAGCACGAAGAGGGCCGTGAGTTCGCGCGGCCGCCGCTCGGGCAGCAGCACGGCGTTCAGCGCCATGCCGATCCGGGCGACGAGCACGGTGGTGAGCAGGCCGACGAGGGCCATGACGATCGCGAACAGAGGAGGTGTGCCGAGGCGGATCGCCACGATGCATGCCGTGATGTGCACGGCGAGGAGGGCGAGGCTGGGCACGCTGACCAGCGCGGCGACGGCGAGCACCCACGGCATCCGCCGTTCGTCGACCCCGAAGACCGCGAAGCGACGCGGGTCGAGCTGATCGGTCGCCCCGACGAGGATCGGGCCGACGAGGAACCCCAGGGTGATCGCCGCACCGCCGAGCACCGTCACCGTGCGGGCGACGGCCAGCGGCGCGTCGGCGAGAGAGAGCAGCGAGGCGCACACCACGGCGGCCAGGGCGACGACGAAAACGAAGCCCGCGATCGAGCGGATCCGGCGTTCGCCGCGCAGCGATCCGAGGACCAGCGCGAGCCTCAGTCGGAGAACGTGTGCAACCACTCGAGACCCTCCACCTCGCCGATACCGCCGGACAGCTCGACGAATCGCGCCTCCAGCGTCTGACCGGCACGCACCTCGTCGACGGTGCCCTCGGCGAGCACCTCTCCCCCGACGATGATCGCCACCCGCGAGCAGACCCGCTCGACGAGATCCATTCCATGGCTGGAGAGGATCACGGTGCCGCCATGGGCCACGTAGGCGCGCAGGATGTCGAGGATCACGGCGGACGACACGGGATCGACGGACTCGAACGGTTCGTCGAGCACGAGCACCCGCGGCGAATGGATCATCGCACCCGCGAGCATGACCTTCTTCGTCATGCCGGCCGAGTAGTCGGAGACGACGCGGCCGAGCGCATCACCGAGGTCGAAGGCGCGCGCGAGATCGGCGACGCGCTTCTCGATCACGTCCGAGGCGAGACCGCGCAGCAGACCGTAGTAGTGGAGCAGCTGGCGACCGGTGAGGCGGTCGAACGTGCGCAGTCGATCGGGCAGCACGCCCATCACACGCTTGGCCGCGAGGGGGTCGGCGGCCTGGTCGATGCCGCAGATCGTGACCGACCCGGCGTCAGCGCGCAGCAGCCCGGCCACGATCGAGAGGGTGGTCGTCTTACCCGCGCCGTTGGGGCCGACAATGCCGTAGAAGGTGCCGGCCGGCACCGAGAGGCTGATGCCGTCGACGGCGTGGTTGTCGCCGAAGTGCTTGACGAGACCGCGGATGCTGATGGCCTCGCCGCTGCCCTCTGCCGACGGCTCGGAGGCCGCGGGAACTTCGGGTTCGTCCGGCTCGGCGGGCGCGGACGCGACCGCGCTCGTCGAGGCGTCGTCCGAGCTCGTCTCTGCGAGGGGGGCCGCGTCGGCAGCTTCTGCACCGGGGGCGGCGGTGGGCTCGAGGGCCGGCTCGGCTGCGGACGGTGCGATCTCGGCCGGGTCGGCGCTCGCCCCGTGAGCGACGCGGGCTGCCTCGACGACGGTCGTGTCCTCCGTCTCATCGTCGGCGGGTTCCGAGGCGGCGGCGGCGTCGGCGACGGCGTTCGCTGCGGTGTCCGGGGCAACGGCGGTCTCATCGCCCGTGGTCGCGGCGACAGGCGCGTCTGCGACCGGAGCCTCGACCTCCGGAGCATCCGCAGCGGGACTCTCCACTGCGGGGGTCTCCACTGCGGGGGTCTCCACTGCGGGGGTCTCCACAGCCGCAGCCTCGGTCACGGGCGCCTCGGTCACCGGAGACTTCTCTACCGGAGACTCCGCTGCCTCCTTGGCCGCTGCTTTCGCGGCCGCGGTCTTCGCCGCTGCCGTGCGTGCGGCCGCGGTCTTCGCCGAGGCGGCTCGCGAAGCCGCGGTGCGCGCAGCCGTCTTCGAGGCGGATGCCTTCGCCGCCGCGGCTTTCGCCGCCGCCGTGCGCGCGGTGCCCGCGGCATCCGCCGACGTGGTCGACCGCGCTGGGGTCGTCTTCGCCGCAGTGCTCTTCGCCGCCGTCGTCTTCGCCGCAGTCGTCTTCGCCGCAGCGGTCTTCGCCGCAGTCGTCTTCGCCGCAGTCGTCTTCGCCGCGGTGGTCCGGGATGTCGCCGTTTTCGCCGCAGCGCTCTTCGCCGCCGCCGTCTTCGCCGCGGTGGTCTTGGCTGTGGTCGTCTTCGCCGCCGTGGTCGTCTTCGCCGCCGTGGTCTTCGCCGACGCCCTCGGGGCCGAAGCGCCCGTGGTCGCGGTCGGCTTCGTCGTCGACGATGTCGTCGCGGCGGAGTCGGTCGACGACGTCGACGCGGGGAGCGTCCGAGCGTCGGACGTGGTCGTCCCCGCGTCGCTCGCGCTCGGGGCGCGCAGGGGCTCGATGACGACGTCGGCGACGACGGCCGCCTTCTCGGCAGCCGTCTTGACCGGGGTGCGCGCGCCTGCGGGACGTGATGTCTTCTTCGTCGGCGCCGTCGTACGGGTCGTGGACTTCGCAGCGGGCTTCTTCTTCGCAGCGCTCGCCTTCGCCGCCGACGACGTGGACGCGGCGGTCTTCTTGGCCGCCGTCGTTCGCGCCGCAGCCGAGGACGCGGACTTCTTCGCCGCCCCCGTCTTCGGCGCAGGTGCGTCGGACGACCCGGCGTCGGTCGTCGTCGACGACGAGCCGGTCGCCTCGCCCGTCGGCCGCGTCGATGCGTCGGCCCCTGATCGGGCCCGGGAGACGTCGGCTTCTTCGGTGCGGTCGTCAGAGGAAGCAGTCACCGTCCTACGGTATCAAGGCGCACCGAAAGGCCTGGCATGAGTCGGAGAAACTGTGGAGAATCGAGTCATCGCATCGCTCCAGCGCGACCCTGAACGTTCCGTGGCAAACGGATCACGAATTGACAACGTCGTCAACCCCCGCCCTGTCTTCCCAGGGTCTCTCGCTAGCATGAACGCGGCACGAAGAAGTGTCCGGCCGGTGAACCGGCCCTGAACACACCTTTTTAAGGAGCACTCGTGACTCTTCAGACCGTCATCCTCGCCGCGGGCATGGGCTCGCGCCTGGGTCGCGCCCTGCCCAAGCCGCTGACCGAGCTCAGCGACGGACGCACGATCATGCGCCAGCAGCACGACAACATCCGCGCCGCCTTCGGCTCGGACGCCCGCATCACCACGGTCGTCGGCTACCGTGCCGAGACGATCATCGAGGCATTCCCCTCGGCCAACTACGTCCACAACGAGCGCTACGACGAGACCAACACCTCGAAGAGCCTCCTCCGCGCCCTCGGCGCGACCGGTCGCAGCGGTGTCCTCTGGATGAACGGCGACGTCGTCTTCGACCCGATGATCCTCGGCCGCGCGGCGGCGTACATCGAGCGCGACCAGTCGTTCGTCACGGTGAACACGTCCAAGGTCAGCGACGAGGAGGTCAAGTACACCGTGACCTCCGAGGGCTTCATCCACGAGCTGTCGAAGACCGTCCAGGGCGGTCTCGGCGAGGCCGTCGGCATCAACTACATCTCGTCGGCCGACAAGCGGGCGTTCATGCGACAGCTGCAGCGCGTCGACGACCAGGACTACTTCGAGCGCGGCCTCGAGCTCGCGATCGCCGAAGACGGCCTCCTGCTCGAGCCCATGGACGTCTCCGACCTGTACGCGGTCGAGGTCGACTTCGCCGAAGACCTCGAGCGGGCGAACCTCTTCGTCTGACCCGCTCTTGAGAGCCGCAGCCTTCGCCGAGGCTGCGGCTCTCTGCTTTCTCGCGGCGACTCTTCCTAGGATCGGACCATGGCTCGCAAGGTGCACAAGATCCACTCGCTTCCGGACGACGCGCCCTGGGACACGGGCCTCCCGCCGGCGGGCTCGACCGAGCATCCGCTCATGGTTCGGGGGCTCGACCGGGTGCTGTCGATCCAGCGCCCGCTCGTCCTCGCGCACATCCGCAGCATCCGCCTGCGCAATCCCCGGGCGACGCCCGACGAGATCGTCCACACCCTCGAGCGCCGCTACCTCGCCGCCGTCACCGCCGGCGGGGCTGCGGTCGGAGCCACCGCGGTCGTCCCGGGCATCGGCACCGGCATCACGCTGGCCCTCTCGGGCGTCGAGACGGTCGGGTTCGTCGAGTCGACCGCGCTGTTCGCGCAATCAGTGGCCGAGGTGCACGGGATCGCCGTGGCCGACCCCGAGCGCGCACGCGCCCTCGTGATGACCCTCATGCTGGGCAAGGAGGGGGTCGACCTCGTGCGTCAGCTCGCGGGGCAGGTCGTGGGCAAGGGCGGCAACCGCTCCTCGTACTGGGGCGAGCTCGTTACGAAGTCGCTGCCGCGCGCCGCTGTCGGCCCGCTCGTGGATCGACTGAAGAGCACCTTCGTGCGGCAGTTCGCCGCGCGGGGCGGTGCCTCGTTCCTTGGCAAGGCCCTCCCGTTCGGCGTCGGTGCGGCGATCGGCGGCGCAGGCAACCACATCCTCGGACGCCGTGTGCTCACCACGTCGCGACGGGCATTCGGGCACGCTCCCCTCCAGTTCCCCGTCGAGCTCGAACCGGTCGACGGGGCGCAGCAGACCGAACTGCGGATGCTGCACGGTGTGCGGGCCGCGGGCTCCGCCGTTGCGGGAGCGGCCGGCACCGTGGTGCGCGGCATGGGCCGAGCGGGACACCGCGTCGGCGAACTCGCTCCGCGCCGCTCCCGGCGAGACACCGACTCCGACATTGAGGCGCTCGACGAGGCATCCGGCGACCATCGCCTCCCCGACTCGGCGGGCGCACCCGCTTCCTGACGACAGGAGCACGCCGCCAAAGGATCACGCGAGCCGTTGTGGCGAGCATCCAACGGTCGACGCCGCCCCGACGCTAGGGTGGAATTCGTGACGGAACAGCCCGACCTCTTTACCACTGCCGGCAAGATCGCGGACCTGCGGGCCCGCTACAGCGAAGCCGTCGTCGACGCGGAAGCGAAGGCGAAGGAGAAGCAGCACGCGAAGGGCAAGATGACCGCCCGCGAGCGCATCGAGCTGCTCGTCGACCCGGGCAGCTTCGTCGAGTTCGACGAGTACGTCCGTCACCGCACGACCGCATTCGGTATGGACCGCTCGCGTCCCTACGGCGACTCTGTGGTCACGGGTGTCGGCACGATCCACGGCCGCACCGTCGCCGTCTACTCGCAGGACTTCTCGACCTTCGGCGGATCGCTCGGCGAGGTGGCCGGCGAGAAGATCGTCAAGATCATGGAGTTCGCTCTCGCCGGGGGCATGCCCTGCATCGGCATCCTCGACTCGGGCGGCGCCCGCATCCAGGAGGGCGTCGTCGCGCTCGGCAAGTACGGCGAGATCTTCCGCCTCAACACCCGCGCCTCGGGAGTCATCCCGCAGATCTCGATCATCATGGGCCCGGCGGCCGGCGGCGCCGTGTACTCCCCTGCGCTCACCGACTTCGTCATCATGGTCGACAAGACCAGCCAGATGTTCGTGACCGGCCCTGACGTGATCAAGACCGTCACCGGCGAGGACGTCGGCATGGAGGAGCTCGGCGGCGCCTACACGCACAACACCCGCTCCGGCGTCGCGCACTATCTCGCCGAGGACGAGGACGACGCGATCGACTACGCGCGGACGCTGTTGGGCTTCCTGCCCGACAACAACATGGCCGAGCTGCCGTCGTACGAGGGCGTCTTCGAGTTCGAGACGACGGATGCCGATCGCGAGCTCAACACGATCATCCCCGACTCGCCCAACCAGCCGTACGACATCCACACGGTGATCGAGCACGTCGTCGACGACGGCGACTTCCTCGAGGTGCAGCCGCTGTTCGCCCCGAACATCGTGATCGGCTTCGGACGCATCGAGGGCCGATCGGTCGGCATCATCGCCAACCAGCCGTCGCAGATGGCCGGAACCCTCAACATCGAGGCCGGCGAGAAGGCGAGCCGTTTCGTGCGGTTCTGCGACGCATTCTCGATCCCCATCGTGACCCTGGTCGACGTGCCCGGCTACCTGCCCGGCACCGATCAGGAGTGGACGGGCGTCATCCGCCGCGGCGCCAAGCTGCTCTACGCCTACGCCGAGGCGACCGTGCCGCTCGTGACCGTCATCCTGCGCAAGGCCTACGGCGGCGCGTACATCGTGATGGGGTCGAAGCAGCTCGGTGCCGACGTCAACCTCGCATGGCCGACGGCGGAGATCGCGGTCATGGGCGGACAGGGCGCCGTGAACATTCTGTACCGCGGTGAGATCAAGAAGGCCGAAGAGGCCGGCGAGGACGTGGCCGCTGTGCGCACCCGCCTGGCCAACGAGTACACCTACAACGTGGCCTCGCCCTTCCTCGCCGCCGAGCGCGGAGAGCTCGACGGCATCATCGAGCCGGCGAACACCCGCGTCTCGATCGCGAAGTCGCTTCGTGCGCTGCGCGGCAAGCGGGCGGAACTGCCGCCCAAGAAGCACGGGAACATCCCGCTGTGAGTGGGGCGAGCGACGAGAGGCCGGACCTCGAGATCACCCGCGGCACCGCGACGGAGGAGGAGCTCGCCGCCCTCATCGCGGTCGTCAGCGACGCGTACGTGCAGGAGGCGTCGGCGGCCGTCGCCGAGGAACCCCGTGTCTCGGCGTGGGTGCGCACGCAGCGGCCGCTCCGGCGCCCGTTGCGACGCGACATCCCGTGGGGCCGTTTCTCGGGCTGATCCGCCCGGAGGGACGTCGTCACCCAGATGTCCCCCAAAATACCTACAGACACCGCGGGGACGAACCGCGATAGTTAGAGAGACGCTTCGCGTTCGACCGGCTCTCTGTCCCAGGGTAGACAGACGATGACCGGTCACCCGCGGCCGGTTTTCGGGTAACTGGGCCGCATGGCGAGGGGCGGGCGGCTTCGCCGCCCCTCGCCCATTCTCTTCCTTCGGCTCCGGTGCCCTCCCCCGATCGGAGCCGTCGGTATGCCGGCCCCCGCGCGCTCCGGCACACGCGGCGTCGTCTCAGGCTGTTCCCGCCGCGCGGGGGATCTCGTGCCACACGTCGACCGCGTCGTCGTCGCGCGACGAACCGGAGCCGACGCGTCCCACGACCGTCACCGCGATACGGTCGTCCCGCGCCGAGCGGATGATGAGCCTTCCTGCATGCGCACCCGCGACCACCCCCGCGAGCTCGTCGCGGATCTGCGCCCGTCGGGCCTCGTCGATCCCGTCGAGTCCGCCCTCGTCGAAGACGGTGACGCTCGCTCCGCGCCGTCGCGCCGCTTCGATGGCATCGCGGACGGCATCGTTGAGCAGGTCTGCTCCCCGCAGCTCGTCACGCAGACGTCCCTCAGCCAGGCGGGCCTCGAGACGCTCCTCGTCGGTCAGCACGCCGTGCGATGCCACCGTACGGCTCAGCACGGGGCCCGCGACCGCCAGGGCGAACTGGGTGCGCAATCGTCGCTCCCGCTGCCGCACCAGCTGCGTCGCGTGCCATGCCGAGACGGCCTGCTGGATCTCGGCGAGCCGCTCGGTGTCGCTGACCGCACGATCCCAGAACAGGACGAGCAACTGCGCCACGAGGATCCACATCGTCGACCCGACGAGCCCGGAATCGAGGGCCTTCGCGAGTCCGAGGAACGCCAGGGACACCGCGACGAGGGTGACAAGCAGCAGCCACGCGAAGACGAACCGGCGGCGCACGACCAACACGATCCCGAGCAGTCCGATCCCACCGATGTACCAGGTCACGACGGTCGTCGTACGTGCCGCCTCGGGGAAGGAGAGGTTGACCATGACCGGGATGGCCGCGGCCGACAGGAGCGCGAGCAACGCCGACCACAGCGGCATGCGCACCCGGGCGGGCGCACCGAGGATCGCCGTGTTGAGCACGGCGAGATAGGCGGCGACAGCCACCACGGCAAGCACGGGCGCGTGGGGCCGGGGGTTCCAGACCATCGCCGTCGCCGCGAAGTACATGCCGAAGCCGATCGCGAGCGACGTCGCGACCCCGCGCACCGTGCGATTCATTCGGCGTCCCACCCGAGCTCGACGGTCGTGCCCGCCGCGTCGGAGGAGATCTCGGCCGTGCCGGCCACCCCCGCCATCCGGGCGAGGATCGACGCGCGGATACCGAGACGGTCTTCACCGATCGACGCGAGGTCGAAGCCCGGGCCGGTGTCGCTGACCACGACGCGGATGCTGCCTCCAGGGACCGTGGCGACGAGCACGTGCAGTCCGCGGCCTCCGGCGTGCGCGACCGCGTTCCCGATCGCCTGCCGCGCGGCGAGCACGATCGCACGCGCAACGCGTCCGGGGATCGCCGGCCCCGCACCCGACTCCTCGACGACGGCGTCGACGCCGAGCTCGGACAGCGCGCGGCGCAGCTCCACGACCACCTGTCCCCGAGTGACCGGCTCGTCGCTGCCCTCCTGAGCGACGGCGGCCTCGGTGTTCGCGAGTCGGGTGAGCGCTTCACGCGCCATGGCGACCGCGAGCTCGCGGGCCCGCTCGCCGTCCGCACGCTCCGCCGCGATGAGCGCCGCCAGCACGCTGTCGTGCATGAGCGCCGACATCGCCATCCGCTCCTCCTCCGCCGCCGCAGCGGCCGCTGCGCCCGCGTAGGCGGCGACGGCACGTCCGCGTGCGTCATCGACACCGGCGGCGACCGATCGGAGCATCCACCCCAGCGAGATGATGATGAGCCCGAGGATCACCGTGAACGAGACCTCGAAGCCCACCCGCAACCAGAACTCGACGGCGAATCCACCCTCCACCAGGCTGACGTATCCGTAGACGATCGGCACCGCGACCGCCCAGGCGTACTGCACGCGTAGCGGGAAGGCGAGCATCGCCGCGACCACGGCGACGTTGACCAGGAAGAAGATCCACGGGCGCACTTCGGGGGTGCTCACGGCCGCTCCGGCGTCGACGATGTTCGGCCAGACGGCGAGCGCGAGCACATAGACGAGAGCGAACGCGCCCGAGGCGACACGAACGCCGCGACCGATCAGGCAGCAGAACAGCATGGCGGCGAGGGGCACGAAGACCACGAGCACGACGACGAGGTGCGGCACGTCTCCGTCCGGCAGCGTCTCCAACGCTTTGGTGAAGCCCTGCACGCCGAGGAACCCCGAGCCGATCGCGACGACGATCGCGAGGATGCGCTCCATGCGCTTGCCCGTGAAACGCTCGAACTCGCCCCCGGCGGCTCCGGGCGACGGGATCTGGCTCCAGGCCTCCCGGACGCTCAGCGACTCAGCGGCCACCCGCGGTCCCGTCCGCGGCCACGATGCCGTCCTCCATCGCGCGGCGCAGCAGGTCGACCTTGGTCGGCGCCGGCCGCCCCACCTCGACGTACTTCACGCGGATGCGGGTGATGTTCTCCTTCGCCGTGGAATAGGCGACCCCGAGTCGGTCGGCGACGGCCTTGAGGGGCAGGCCGGTGGCATAGAGACGGAGCACCTCGCGCTCGCGCGTGGACAGCTGCGCGTCGGCGAACTCGCGGTCACCGTCGACCGCGCTCGCCCATTCGACGTTGTTGAGCGCCTCGCCGTTCGCGACCGTGCGGATGGCGTCGAGTACGTCGTCGAGGGCGGAGGACTTGCTGACGACGCCCGCCGCGCCGGCCGCCAACGCTTCGCGCACCGCGGCCGGGCGATCGGCGACGCTGTGGATGACGACGCTCGCGCCGTCGGCCACGAGCGAGGAGACGTTCTCGGTGACCGTGGTGCCGTCGCCGAGCGTGAGGTCGAGGACGACGACGTCGGCAGGGGTGGTTCCGGTGGATGCGCGCCAGTCGAGATAGGACGCCACGGTGCTGCCCGAGAACACGACCGTCTGTCCGTCGCGACCGCAGGCCGCCTCGAGACCCAGACGGACCGACTCGTGATCATCGATGAGGGCGACCGTGCTCATGCCCACAGCCTAGTGAGTTGCGCGCCGATCGCCCGGCGACGTCACCGGGTGAGAAGCGCGACGACCTCGAAGTGGTGCGAGTGTGGGAAGAGGTCGAAGCCGCGCATCCGCTCGACGTTCCAGCCGAGATCGCGGAATGTGCCGAGGTCACGTGCCAGGGCCACCGGATCACAGGCGACGTAGGCGACGGCGTCGGGACGGAGGGCGTCGATGGCCTCGACGACCCGGCGTCCCGCACCCGCGCGCGGCGGATCGAGTACGACCGCGCCCGTGCGTCCGGCATCCGGTCGGTCCGCCAGGAAGCGGTCGACCCGCGCGGTGACGGCGGTGGCCCCGAGCGGGCCCACATTCGCCTGCGCGTGCTCGGTGGCGCGGCGGCTCGACTCGACCGTCGTGATGCGCGTGCCACCGAGGTCGGCCAGTGTCGCCGCGAACAGACCGACGCCCCCGTACAGGTCGAGATGCGAGGACTGCTCGTCGACGTGCCCGTCGAGCAGGCCGTACACGGCGGCGTCGAGCACCGAGGCCGCCCGCGGATGCACCTGCCAGAAGCCACCGGCATCCAGCTGGAAACGTCGGTCGCCGACGCGCTCGTGCACCACTTCGGGCGCGGGGCGCCGCGCACCGCGGGCCGGTCGACGCGTCTCGTCGGGGCGCCGCAGCACGCGCACACGCCGGTCGGCGGGCTCGACGAGCTCGACGCGACCGGGAGCCTCGCCGTGCAGCGCGAGGGCGGCTTCGGCGATCGCCGGACGTGCGAGCGGATGCGAGCCGACGGGGATGACCCGGTGGCTGCGCGCCGCGAACGGGCCCACGCGGCCCGCGTCGTCGACGTGCAGGGTCAGTCGGGTACGCCAGCCGGCTCCGTCCCCCGACTCGACGGCCTCGATCTCGGGCGCGTCCAGCCCCCCGCCGGCGAAGCGGTCGAGCGCCTCCGAGAGCACCTGCCGCTTGAGCACCCGCTGGTGTGCGAGGGCGATGTGGCCGAAGTCGGCTCCGCCGGGGCGCGCGGCGGGGTCGTTCTCGACGTCGGCCTCCGCCCAGAGGTGCGGGCGGCGGTGCGGCGAGGCGTCGAGCACCTCGACGGTGTCGGCGCGCCAGAAGCTGCGCGTCTCGGCATCGGCGCCGCCCTCGGGAAGGACCACCCTGGCCCGCACCCGCTCGCCGGGGATCGCGTCGGAGACGAAGACGACGCGCCCCTCGTGGCGGGCGACGGCGGTGCCGCCGTGCGCGATCCCGGTGATGTCGAGGTCGAGCAGGTCGGGGGCGGAAGAGGTCATCCTTCGAGGATACGGTGGGCACATGCGCGTCTGCCTCGCCTCGACCTCCCCCGCCCGCCTCATGCTGCTGCGTCAGGCCGGCATCGAACCCCTCACCCTCGCTCCCGATGTCGACGAGGACGCCGTCGCCGCCGCGGCGGCAGCGGAACGGGGCGCGCAGCTCGCCCCGGAGGAGCTCGTGCTGCTGCTCGGGCGAGCGAAGGCCGCCGACGTCGCGCGCCGCATCGCGGTCGACGACCCGGCCTTCGACGGCATCGTGATCGGTGGCGACTCGATGTTCGCGCTCGGCGGGCGCGTCTACGGCAAGCCGTACACCCCCGAGGAGGCCACGCGACGATGGGCGGAGATGCGCGGCGCGACCGGCATCCTGCACTCCGGCCACTCGGTGTTCCGCGTCTCTCCCGGCCGCGAACCCGTCGAGGCCACCGCCACCGCCGCCGCATCCGTCACCTTCGCGGACGACGTCACCGATGCGGAGATCGCGGCCTACGTCGCGTCCGGCGAACCGCTGCTGGTCGCCGGCGCGTTCACGGTCGACAGCCTGGGCGGCGCGTTCATCACCCGCGTCGACGGCGACCCCTCCACGGTCGTCGGCATGTCGCTGTCGACCGTGCGTCGCCTCGCCGCCGAGCTGGGAGTCGTGTGGACCGACCTCTGGAACGCCGACGCCCGGTCGTAGACTTCCCGCCACGTTCATCGGTCTTTCTTGTGGAGAGTCGTCAAATGCCCGACGGTTCTACTCGCTAGGCTGGCATTCATGCCTGCTATCGCCAAGGTGCTCATCGCCAACCGCGGCGAGATCGCCGTCCGCATCATCCGCGCCGCCCGGGACTCCGGGATCTCCTCGGTCGCCGTCTACGCCGACCAGGACCGCGACGCGCTGCACACGCGACTCGCCGACGAGGCCTACGCCCTCGGGGGCGCCACCAGCGCCGAGACCTACCTGCAGATCGAGAAGATCCTCTCGGTCGCCCGCCGCGCCGGCGCCGACGCCGTGCACCCCGGCTACGGCTTCCTCGCCGAGAACGCCGAGTTCGCTCGCGCCGTGATCGGCGCGGGGATGACCTGGATCGGCCCGTCGCCCGAGGCCATCGAGGCGCTCGGAGACAAGGTCACCGCCCGACACGTCGCCGAGAAGGTGGGCGCGCCGCTCGCTCCCGGCACGCCCGGTCCCGTCGCGACCGCCGACGAGGTCGTCGCGTTCGCGAAGGAGCACGGCCTGCCCATCGCCATCAAGGCGGCGTACGGAGGCGGCGGACGCGGCCTCAAGGTCGCCCGCGAGCTCGACGAGGTCGCCGAGCTGTTCGACTCCGCCACGCGCGAGGCGGTCGCGGCCTTCGGGCGCGGCGAGTGCTTCGTCGAGAAGTACCTCGACAAGCCGCGCCACGTCGAGACCCAGTGCCTCGCCGATGCCGAGGGCAACGTCGTCATCGTCTCGACGCGCGACTGCTCGCTGCAGCGCCGCCACCAGAAGCTCGTCGAGGAGGCGCCGGCGCCATTCCTCACCGACGAGCAGAACGCCCAGCTCTACGCGGCATCGAAGGCCATCCTCCGCGAGGTCGGCTACGTGGGAGCCGGTACGTGCGAGTTCCTCATCGGAGCCGACGGCACCGTCTCGTTCCTCGAGGTGAACACGCGGCTGCAGGTCGAGCACCCGGTCTCGGAGGAGGTCACCGGCATCGACCTCGTGCGGGAGCAGTTCCGCATCGCGGCCGGCGGCACCCTCGACTACTCCGACCCGGCGCCGCAGGGCCACTCGATCGAGTTCCGCATCAACGGCGAGGACCCGGGGCGCGGCTTCCTCCCCCAGCCCGGCCCCGTGCACGTGTTCAAGACCTTCGGCGGCCCCGGCATCCGTCTCGACTCCGGGGTGACCGCGGGCGACGAGGTCTCGGGCGCGTTCGACTCGCTGCTCGCCAAGATCATCGTCACCGGCAAGGATCGCGCCGAGGCGCTCGAGCGCTCGCGCCGGGCACTCGACGAGTTCGAGGTCGCCGGCCTGCCCACCGTTCTCCCCTTCCACCGCAAGGTCGTGCGCGACCCCGCCTTCACCGCCGAGGACGGCCGGTTCGGCGTGTTCACCCGGTGGATCGAGACCGAGTTCGTCAACGACATCCCCGCCTGGGACGGTGAGCTCGACGCCCCCGCGCCCGGGACCGGCCGCCACACCGTGGTCGTCGAGGTCGGCGGCAAGCGCCTCGAGGTCAGCCTGCCCGACCGCGTCGCCGCGGCGCCGACCACCACGGGCCGCCCGGCGGCCGTTCCCCCGTCGCGCCGGAGCCACGCCACCACCGCGAACGCCGGAGCATCCGGCGACGCCGTGAAGTCGCCCATGCAGGCGACGGTCGTCAAGGTCGCCGTCGAGGAGGGCCAGCAGGTCGTCAAGGGCGACCTGGTCGTGGTGCTCGAGGCGATGAAGATGGAGCAGCCGCTGCAGGCGCACAAGGACGGCGTGGTCGGCAACATCGCCGCGGACGCCGGAGCCACCGTCTCGGCGGGTCACCAGCTGCTCACCATCAGCTGACACTCCGCACGAACGAAGGGCGCCCCACCGAGGTGGGGCGCCCTTCGTCGTTCGCCGGCTCGGCGCCCGCGGACCTTCAGGAGATGTTGAAGAGGTGCATCGCCCGGCTCGCGTCGGTGATGCTGCTCGACAGCGAGGGGTACGCCGCGAACACCCGCGAGACCTGATCGACCGTCAGTCGGCGCTCGACGGCGATCGCGATCGGGTAGATGAGCTCGGAGGCCTTCGGCGCGACGATCACTCCCCCGATCACGGTGCCCGACCCCTTGCGGGCGATGAGCTTCACGAAGCCGTCCTTGATGCCCATCATCTTCGCCCGCGGGTTGGCCGCGAGCGGCAGCTTGTAGACCATGCCGTCGGCCTTGCCGTCTTCGACGTCCTTCACGCCGTAGCCGACCGTCGCGATCTCGGGCGCGGTGAAGATGTTCGAGGTGATCTTGATGAGCTCCAGCGGGATGACGATGTCGCCGAGGGCGTGGAACACGGCCGTGCGGCCCTGCATCGACGCGACGGATGCCAGCGGGAAGAAGTTCGTGCAGTCGCCCACGGCGTAGATGTTCGGCACCGAGGTGCGGGCGACACGGTTGACCCGGATGTGCCCCTGCTCGGTGAGCTCGACCCCGGCCTCGGCCAGGCCGATGTCGGCGGTGTTGGGGATGGAGCCGACCGCCATCAAGCAGTGGCTGCCGTCGACCGTGCGCCCGTCGGCGAGCGTGACGGTCACGCCGTCCTTCGTGGCCTCGACCTTCTCGGCGCGGGCTTTGGAGAGCACGGTCATGCCGCCGCGGGTGAAGACCTGCTCCAGAACGCGCGCGGCATCCTGATCCTCGCCCGGGAGCACCTGATCGCGGCTCGAGACGAGCGTGACCTTCGCGCCGAGGTTCATGTAGGCCGAGGCGAACTCGGCGCCCGTCACGCCGGAGCCGACCACGATGAGGTGCTCGGGCAGGGCCTTCATGTCGTACAGCTGCGTCCAGGTGAGGATGCGGCGTCCGTCGGGCTTCGCCGAATCCAGCTCGCGCGGCGAGGCGCCCACCGCGACGATGATCGTGTCGGCCTCGACGCGGTCGAAGTCGGTGCCGCCCTGTCCGGTCGAGACGACGATCGCGTCGCGCCCCTCCAGACGCCCGTGACCGGAGAGAATGCGCACGCCGGCCTCGAGGAGGGTCGAGCGCATGTCTTCGGACTGCTGCCCGGCGAGAGCCATGAGCCGCTTGTTCACCGCAGCGAGGTTGATGGCGATCTCGGGCTTGAGCGGCTTGCCCTTCTCACCCTTGGCGTAGAACTGCACGCCGAGGTCGCTCGCCTCGGAGATCGCGACCGCGGCATCGGCCGTGGCGATGAGGCTCTTCGAGGGGACGACGTCGGTGAGCACCGCCGCGCCGCCGACACCCACGCGCTCGACGAGGGTCACCTCCGCTCCGAGCTGGGCGGCTGCGAGAGCCGCCTCGTATCCGCCGGGACCGCCGCCGAGGACGGCGACGCGCTGAGTGCGCTCGAAAGGGGTGGAAGCCATGCTTCCCATTCTTCCGCAATCTTGGCAGCCGAGCCGTCACCTTCCTAGAGTGGAGCCTATGTCCGAGACTCACAGCAACCCCCTGGACGACCCGAACGCCAACCCGTTCGACGTCGCCGCCACCGCCGCCGCCGACATCGCCCGGCTGACCGGCGTCGAGAAGCACGACATCGCGCTCACTCTCGGAAGCGGCTGGGGCAAGGCAGCCGACATCATCGGCGAGACCGTGGCGACCATCCCGGCCACCGAGGTGACCGGGTTCTCGAAGCCCGCCCTCGAGGGACACGTGGGAACCCTGCGGAGCATCCGCACGCCCGGCGGCAAGAACGTGCTCGTGATCGGCGCGCGCACCCACTACTACGAGGACCACGGCGTGCGCCGGGTGGTGCACAGCGTGCGGACCGCCGCCGCGACGGGCGCGAAGATCATGGTGCTCACCAACGGCGCAGGTGGCGTGCGCGAGACCTGGAAGCCGGGGCAGCCCGTGCTCATCAGCGACCACATCAACCTGACCGCGGACTCGCCGCTCGAGGGCGCGACCTTCATCGACCTCACCGACCTGTACGCGCAGCGCCTGCGCGACATCGCCCGCACGATCGATCCCAGCCTCGACGAGGGCGTGTACACGCAGTTCCGCGGCCCGCACTACGAGACACCGGCCGAGGTGCAGATGGCGAAGGCCATCGGCGGACACATCGTCGGCATGTCGACCGCGCTCGAGGCCATCGCCGCCCGCGAGGCCGGCATGGAGGTGCTGGGCTTCTCGCTCATCACGAACCTCGCCGCGGGCATCCAGAAGACGCCGCTCAGCCACGCCGAGGTCATCGAGGCGGGCCGCGAGGCCGAGCCGGTGATCTCGAAGCTGCTGGCGCGGGTGGTCGAGGCCCTGTGAGCGAGGAGCGGCTCGCCCAGGCACGCGCCTGGCTGCGACAGGACCCCGACCACGAGACCCGCGACGAGCTCGCCGGGATCGTCACGCGCGCGTCGTCCGGCGACGCGGCCGCCCTCGCCGACCTCGACGACCGCTTCGGCAGCCGCCTGGCGTTCGGCACCGCGGGTCTGCGCGGCGCACTGGGCGCGGGGAGCAACCGCATGAACCGCGTGCTCGTGACGCAGGCGGCGGCGGGCTTCGCCGCGTACCTCCGCGACCGCGCCGACGGGGCGACCCCGACCGTGGTGATCGGCTACGACGGGCGACGCAACTCGCGCGTGTTCGCGATCGACTCGGCCGAGATCTTTACCGGGGCCGGGCTGAGGGCGATCCTGCTTCCGCGCCTGCTCCCGACGCCCGTGCTCGCGTTCGCGGTGCGCCACTTCGGCGCCGATGCGGGCGTGATGGTGACCGCGAGCCACAACCCGCCGAACGACAACGGCTACAAGGTGTACCTCGGGGGCGCCGACGAGGGCTCGCAGATCGTCGCCCCGGCCGACGCCGAGATCGCCGCCGCGATCCGGCAGGTGGCCGAGGCCGGGACGATCGCCGCTCTCCCCCGCTCCGGCGACTACGAGACCGCCGGTGAGGAGGTCGTCGAGGCGTACATCGCCGCGACCGCCGCCGTCGCTCCCGCCCCGACGGGCGCGCAGGGCCTGCGCTGGGTGTACACCGCCATGCACGGTGTGGGGTGGGAGACGTTCGCCCGCATCGTGGACGCCGCCGGCTACCCCCGTCCGACGGTGGTCGGCGAGCAGCTGCAGCCGGATGCCACCTTCCGCACGGTCGCGTTCCCCAACCCCGAGGAGCCGGGCGCGATGGATCTCGCGTTCGCCCGCGCACGCCGCGCGAACGCCGACTTCATCCTCGCCAACGACCCGGATGCCGACCGCCTCGCGGTCGCGATCCCCGACGAGACCGCTGACGGCGGCTGGCGCCGGCTCTCGGGCAACGAGGTCGGCCTGCTCCTGGGCGCCCGCGCGGCACGCGCCGCGGAGGGCACCCCCGGCGCGTCGCTCGCGTGCTCTCTCGTGTCGTCGCCCGGGCTCGGGGCGGTCGCGGCCCACCACGGGCTCGACTTCCACGAGACGCTCACGGGCTTCAAGTGGATCTCGCGCGCCCCGGGGATCGTGTTCGGTTTCGAGGAGGCGCTCGGCTACCTCGTGAACCCCGGCACCGTGCGCGACAAGGACGGTATCTCGGCGGCCGTCGCCGTGCTCGGTCTCGCCGCCGAGGCGCGGGAGCGCGGCGCCACGCTCGCCGATCTGCTGCGCGAGCTCGGCGACACCTACGGTCACTTCTCGAGCGGCCAGGTGTCGATCCGCGTCGACGACCTCTCGCTCATCGGCACCGTCATGGCGTCGTTGCGCGCGACCCCGCCGTCGCACATCGGCGAGCGCGCCGTCTCGACGGCCGACGACCTGCTGCAGTCGGCGCCTGGCCAGCCCTCGGGCGATGTGCTGCGCTACCGGCTGTCCGACGGATCCCGCGTGATCGTGCGGCCGAGCGGCACCGAGCCCAAGCTGAAGGTCTACATCGACGCCCGCGCCGAAGCGGCCGACGCCGCGCGCGACGCCGTCGCCGAGATCGAGGCGGGCGTGCGCGCCCTGCTCGCCGAGCGATCCTGATCGGATGTCCGGCGCGCCTCCACCCGGCGCGCCGGACATCCTCGACCGTTACGATCGGACCCATGCCGACCCGTCAAGTCATCATCCGCGCCCACAACGGCGTGCATGCGCGCCCGGTCGCCGAGATCGTGCGCCTGGTGCAGGCGCACGGCGCTCCCGTCACCCTCCGGGCATCCGACGGCACCACCGTCGACCTGCGCAGCGTGCTGGCGGTCATGGATCTGGCCCTCGGCACGGGCGACGCGGTCGAGCTGCGCACCCCCGACTCCCCCGGCGCCGACGCGCTGCTCGACGAGCTGGCCGCGGTGCTCGCGCCGGGGTCCTGAACCGGCGTCGCCCGTCGGCCTCCCGGTGATCAGCCGTCGATCACGGCGACGAGCTCGTCGAGGAACGCCTCGAACGTCGTCCCCCGGCGCACGATGCGCTGCACGCTCTCCCGTTCGCTGAACACCTCGACGAGCTGCTCGAACACCGTCTGGAACGCTGCGCGGTCGTTCTCGCTGAAGGCGGCGAGCGCCACGACCTGCACCCGCCCGTCGGCCCAGGCGGCCGAGCCGTCGGCGACGCCGATTGCGATGGCCGTGCGGGTGGCGGTCATCTGCAGCGCATGGGGCACCGCGAGGGCATCCGTGAACGCGGTCGACGACATGCGCTCCCGCAGGATGGTGTTCTCGACGTACTCCTGGTCGATGACGCCGGTGCCGACGAGCAGACCCCCGAGTCGGCGGATGATCGCCTCTTCCCCCTCGTCCGGCAGGGGGTGCACGAACGCGTCCGGCGCGAAGTACTGCGACAGCTCATCGCGCAGTCGGGCGAGACGGCGCACGCGACGCACCCGACCGGCGGCCTGCTGCACGCGCTCCACATCGGAGTCGGTGAAGAACGGATGGATGCGCACGAAGCGGTCGCCGGTCGCCCCGGGTTCGATGGTGCTGAGCACGAGGTCGGTGCCGAACGACGCCCAGTCAGGGTCGACGGCCGTCACCACGCTGGTGACCTCGATCGCGGAGCCGAGCGACCGGTCGACGCTGGCGCGCAGCAGCTCGCGGAGCTCGTGGTACCCGGGGCAGACGATCGTCGCGCTGAGGATCGACGCGGCCTTGCGGCTGCGTTCGAGCCGACCGCCGACATGCATGGCGATGTACGCGATCTCGTCGTCGTGGATGGGCGTGCCGAGGCGGTCGTGCAGGCCGCTGGCGATCGACACGGCGACCTCGAAGATCATCGGGTACGACGTCTTGAGGGAGCGGGTGAGCGGGTTGCGGGCGAGCGCCTGACCCTCGGCGCGGCGCAGCAGGTTCTGCACGTGCAGCGCCAGCCTCAGCACGAACGAGTCCTCGACGAGGTCGACGTCGTACTCGGCGGATGCGCGGGCGAGCTCGGCGCGCACCGCCTCCTCCACCCTTTCCTCCACGCCGCTGCGCGCCACCTCTCGCGTGGTCTCCTCGCCCGGGGCGACGACGCGCGTGAGCACGAGCGACGCGAGGTGGCGGCGGTCGCCGACGCCGAGTTCGACCCCGAAGGCCTCCTGCGCGAGACGCGCGACGACCTCGCCCACGCGGGCGATCTCGTCGCGGGGGCCGGCGGCCTCGCCGGGGATCGCGTAGCCCGCGGCGACACGATCGGCCGCGATGGTGATGTGCAGCAGAACGTCGGCGATCGCCAGCTCGTTCACGAAGTACCCGAGCGCGCCGAGCTCGCGCACCAGCGCCTGCTTGAACGGCCCGACGGCGTCGGTCGACACCCCGGTCGCTCCGAGCGCGCGGCGGAACGTCTCGGGGTGGAACGATGCGGCATCCATCTCGTCGTGGGCGAGGCGCGAGATCAGACGGCGCTGGTCCTCCTCGCTGCCGCGCAGGCGCACCCTCTCCCGCTCGCGCTCGAGCACGAGGTCGGTGCCCTCCAGCAACCCCCGCACGCGCACGAGGTCGGCTTCGAGGGTCGCCTCGCTGACGTGCAATCCGTCGGCGGTCGCATAGACGTCGAGGCCGTCGGCGCGGTCGAGGAGCATCCGCACGATCGCGTGCAGGCGATCACGGGGCGTCGACTCGCCGCCCGAGCGGGCGCGCAGCGCGTCACGAGCGGACGCACCCGCGCGGTAGCCCGCGGGACCCGACTCGACGGCGTCTCCGCCCACGCGGGCGTTGAGGGCCGAGACGTAGGAGCGGATGCTGCGCGGCGTCACCCCGACCAGATCGGCGAGGCTCGCGGCGGTCATCCAGCTGTCCCGTCGCAGCAGAGCGGTGAGGATCTGGTCCTGGCGCTGACGCGACATGGTCCTCCCTCTGCTCCCGGTGCGACCTCGCTGTACGCCGCCCTCCCCATGATGTCAGGCCCGCGGGAGGGCAGGGGGCGGAAGCGGAGTTCCGCAGGGGCGGAAATCTTCCTGTTGGAAAGTCCCCCGCGTGATTTCCCAGACTGTTCTCAGGAAGGTGGAATCGATGAGGATCCTCGTGGTGTGCGGCGCCGGTGCGTCGAGCACGTTCGTCGCGCAGCGCCTGCGCCGCGCCGCAGCCGACGCCGGTCTCGCGTGGGACGCGGCCGCCGGCACGGAGGCATCCCTCGTTCCCGGCTCTCAGGACCTCGTCCTCGTCGGACCGCATCTCGCGGACCGGCTCGACGACCTGTCCGCGCGCGCCGGGGCCCCGGTCTCGCTCCTCCCCGCCGACATCTTCGCCGACCGCGACGGAGAACGGACGCTCGCCCTCGTGCGTGCCCTCCTCCCCGCGGAGACCACCCCGAAAGGAACATCATGACCGCTTCCCGTACCGTTCGGATCGGCTCCTCCCACGGCCTGCACGCCCGCCCCGCGAAGCTCTTCGCGCAGGCCGCGAAGGAGTCGGGCATCCCCGTGACGATCGCGAAAGATTCGGGCAAGCCCGTCAACGCCGCGAGCATCCTGGGGGTCATCGCCCTGGCCGTCGAGCACGGCGACTACGTGACCCTCACCGCCGAGGGCGACGGCGCCGAGCAGGTGCTCGACTCGCTCACCGAACTGCTCACCACCGATCACGACCAGGAAGCCGCCGGATGAGCGAGCTGCGAGGAGTCGGAATCGGGCTGGGCATCGCCCACGGCCCGGTGGTCCGCATGACCGAGGCGCTCCCCGCGCCCGCGCAGACGCCGAGCGCGGCGGGCGCCGAAGCCGAGCGCGCCCGCGTGCGCGAGGCGATCTCGCACGTCGCGCAGGAACTGACCACCCGCGGCGAGGCCGCAGGCGGGTCGGCGCAGGAAGTGCTCGAGGCGCAGGCGATGATCGCCGAGGACCCGACCCTGCTCGACGAGGTCGACGAGCGCATCGACGGCGGCTCGACCGCCGAGTGGGCCGTGCAGGACGCGTTCGCGGGCTTCAAGGCCACCCTGGAGGCCGTCGGCGGGTACCTCGGCGAGCGCGCCGCCGACCTCGACGACATCGCCCAGCGAGTGCTCGCCCGCCTGCAGGGCCTGGACGCCCCCGGCGTGCCGGACCCCGGGCATCCGTTCGTGCTGGTCGCCCGCGATCTGGCCCCCGCCGACACGGCTCTGCTGAACCTCGACCAGGTGCTCGCGCTCGTCACGAGCGACGGCGGTCCGACCTCGCACACGGCGATCCTCGCCCGCGAGAAGGGCATCGTCGCGATCGTCGGCGCCGCCGAGGCGGCCGACCTGGCCACCGGCACGACGGTGATCGTCGACGCCGCCGCCGGGCTCGTGACCGTCGACCCGACCGAGGACGAGCAGGAGCGCGCCGCGCAGCGCGCCGCCGACCGCGCCTCGGCGGACGCCGCACCGCTCACCCCCGGCGCCCTCGCCGACGGCACGGCGATCCCGCTGCTGGCGAACCTCGGCAAGCCGGCCGATGCGGCGGATGCCGTCGCCCGCGGCGCCGAGGGTGTCGGGCTCTTCCGCACGGAGTTCCTGTTCCTGTCGTCGTCGCAGGCGCCGACCGTCG
This sequence comes from Microbacterium sp. Soil_N32, assembly GCF_057655505.1. NCBI lineage: Bacteria > Bacillati > Actinomycetota > Actinomycetes > Micrococcales > Microbacteriaceae > Microbacterium > Microbacterium sp. Soil_N32. Next base: position 246,003 of record NZ_JBDGME010000018.1, on the reverse strand, counting down.
CCGAGCAGCGCGAGTCGTACCGCGAGCTGCTGGCGGCGTTCCCCGGGCAGAAGGTCGTCGTGCGCATGCTCGACGCCGGCGCCGACAAGCCCCTGGCCTTCCTCAACGACGCCCACGAGGAGAACCCGGCGCTCGGACTGCGCGGGCTGCGTGCGCTCCGCGCCAGCGAGGACATCCTGCGCGAGCAGCTCACGGCTCTCGCCGAGGCGGATGCCGCGACCGAGGCCGACCTGTGGGTCATGGCGCCGATGGTGGCGACCGTCGAGGAGACGGCGTACTTCACCTCGCTCGCTCGCGAGTACGGGCTGAAGACGGCGGGCGTGATGGTGGAGGTGCCGTCGAGCGCCCTGCTCGCCGACCGGGTGCTCGCACACGCGGACTTCGCATCGATCGGCACGAACGACCTCACGCAGTACACGATGGCCGCGGATCGCCTCCTCGGGTCCGTGTCGGCATTCCAGAATCCGTGGCATCCGGCCGTGCTCCGCCTCGTGCGCGAGGTCGGCGCCGCCGGCGCCCGACTCGGCAAGCCCGTCGGCATCTGCGGCGAAGCCGCCGCCGACCCGCTCCTCGCCGTCGTGCTCGTGGGCCTCGGCGCCACGAGCCTGTCGATGGCCCCCGCAGCGCTGGCGGACGTCCGCCACGCGCTCTCCGAACGCACGCTCGACGAGGCCCGACACCTCGCAGAGCAGGCACTCGCGGCCGACGACGCCGCAGGTGCGCGCACCGCCGCGGCCGAAGCCGCCGCGGCACTCCCTCCTCACCAGAAAGAGACGACATCATGACGACGACGTCACCCGCCGCCCAGAAGCAGGGCGGTGTCCGACTGGGCGTGCAGCGGTTCGGCACGTTCCTCTCGGGCATGATCATGCCCAACATCCCCGCGCTCATCGCGTGGGGCATCATCACGGCGTTCTTCATCCCCGTGGGCTGGACGCCGAACGAGCAGCTCGCGACCCTCGTGGGCCCGATCATCCACTATCTGCTGCCGATCGTGATCGCGTACACGGGCGGAACGCTCGTCTACCGCACCCGCGGCGGCGTGGTCGCAGCGATCGCCGTCATGGGCGCGATCGCGGGTTCCGACTACCTCATCGCCCAGGTGAACGAGACGCTCCCCGCCGACAACCAGCTCGGACAGATCCATATGTTCATCGGTGCGATGATCATGGCCCCGCTCGCGGCGTACACCATGAAGTGGCTCGACTCCCTCTGGGAGGGCAAGATCAAGGCCGGCTTCGAGATGCTCGTGAACATGTTCTCGGCCGGCATCTGGGGCTTCGTCATGGTCGTCGTCGGCTTCTACCCGGTGGCCTGGCTGGTCAACGGGCTCATGAACCTGCTCTCCACCGCGGTGAACTGGCTCGTCGAGACGAACCTGCTGCCGCTGACGAGCATCCTCATCGAGCCGGCCAAGGTGTTCTTCCTGAACAACGCCATCAACCACGGCGTGCTCACGCCGCTGGGCACCCAGCAGGCGGCCGAGAGCGGAAAGTCGATCCTCTTCCTGCTCGAGGCGAACCCCGGCCCCGGCGTCGGCCTGCTCCTCGCGTTCACGCTGTTCGGCATCGGCGCGGCCCGCGCATCGGCCCCCGGCGCCGCCGTCATCCAGTTCTTCGGCGGCATCCACGAGGTGTACTTCCCGTTCGCGCTGATGAAGCCCGTGCTGATCCTGGCCCTGATCGCCGGCGGCATGACCGGTGTCACCACGAACATGCTGCTCGGCACCGGACTGATCGCCCCGGCCGCGCCGGGAAGCATCATCGCGGTGCTCGGGCAGACGTACCGCACCGACTACCTCGGAGTGATCCTCTCGGTGGTGCTCTCGGCCGCGGTGACGTTCCTCATCTCGACGCTGATCCTGCGGGCGAGCCGCAAGAAGGACCTCGCGAAGGAAGACGCCTTCGCTGCGGCCGTCGCGCAGACCGAGGCGAACAAGGGCAAGTCGTCCGACGCGCTGAGCGGCCTCGCCGCCCGGGCCGCGACGACGGCCGCCCCGGTCGCCACCGACCGCCGCATCGAGAACGTCGTGTTCGCGTGCGACGCCGGCATGGGCTCGTCGGCGATGGGCGCCAGCGTCCTCCGCAACAAGTTCAAGAAGGCGGGCATCGAGGGCGTCACGGTCACCAACCAGGCGATCGCCAACCTCGACGGCTCGGCCGACCTCGTGATCACGCAGCAGCAGCTGACCGATCGCGCGAAGGCGCAGTCGCCGGCCTCGGTGCACGTCTCGGTGGACAACTTCATGAACTCCCCGAAGTATGAAGAGGTCGTCGAGATGGTGCGCGCCCAGCGCGGCACCGGCGCCTGACACAGACCCCGGTGGGCGGATGCTCCGGCATCCGCCCACCGGACCATTTCCCGAGGAACACCGCGAAAGGAACATCATGAGCGTTCTCACCCCCGGCCAGGTCCGCATCCACGCAGGTTCGGCGACCCAGGAGGCCGCGCTGCAGGAGGCGACCGACATCCTCGTCGAGGTCGGAGCCGTGACCCCGGCGTACGTCGACGCCATGCGCCAGCGGGAGGAGACGGTCTCGACCTACATGGGCAACGGCCTGGCGATCCCCCACGGCACGAACGAGACCAAGGACGCGATCCTCGACTCGGCCCTGTCTGTCGTGCGCTACGACGGCGGGGTCGACTGGGCGGGCGAGCCCGCGACCTTCGTGGTCGGCATCGCCGGCAAGGGCGACGAGCACCTCGAGATCCTCTCGCAGATCGCCATCCTGTTCTCCGACGAGGACGACGTCGCGAAGCTCAACGCGGCGCAGACCCCCGAGGAGCTCTACGCGCTGCTCTCGGCGGTGAACGAGGCATGAAGGCCGTCCAGTTCGGCGCCGGCAACATCGGGCGCGGATTCGTCGGGCTGCTGCTCGCCGAGGGCGGCTACGAGGTCGTGTTCTCCGACGTCGCCGGGGCCCTCGTCGACGCGATCAACGCCGTCTCGGAGTACACGGTGCACGAGGTCGGCCCCGGCGGCGTCGACCGTGTCGTCACCGGGTTCCGCGCGGTGAACAGCAAGACCGACCCGGATGCCGCCGCCGACGAGGTCGCGACCGCCGATGTCGTGACCTGCGCGGTCGGGCCGACCGTGCTGCGGTTCATCGCCCCGACCATCGTCGAAGGTCTCGCCCGCCGCTCCCCCGACGCGGCACCGGTGAAGATCATGGCGTGCGAGAACGCGATCGGCGCCACCGACCTGCTCCGCGCCGAGATCGAGCGCGTCGCGGGGGCCGACGCCCCCGACCTGCTCGCCCGCGCCGTCTTCGCCAACACCGCCGTCGACCGCATCGTCCCGGCGCAGCCCGAGGGCGCGGGTGTCGACGTCACCGTCGAGCCGTACTTCGAGTGGACGATCGAGGCCGGGCCGTTCGGCGGCGACCTGCCGAGCATCCCCGGCGCGCACTTCGTCGACGACCTCGCACCGTACATCGAGCGCAAGCTGTTCACGGTGAACACCGGGCATGCGGCGACGGCGTACTTCGGTGCGCGGGCCGGCGTCGAGCGCATCTCCGACGCTCTCGCCGACGCCGAGATCTCCGCCGCGGTCACCTCCGCCCTCGAAGAGACCTCGGCCGTGCTGGCCGCCGTGCACGGCCTCGACCCGGCCGATCTCGCCGACTACCGCGCGACGATCCTCGACCGGTTCCGCAACCCCGCGCTCGTCGACACCGTGCAGCGCGTGGGGCGTCAACCCCTGCGCAAGATCTCCCGTCACGAGCGCTTCATCGGACCGGCCGCGTCGGCCGCCGAGCACGGCCTGCCGACCGAGGCACTCGTCGCCGCCGTCGGCGCCGCACTCGACTTCGACGACGCCGACGACCCGCAGGCCGTCGAGCTGCAGCAGCTGCTGCGCTCCGACGATGCCCGCACCTTCACCACCCGCACCACGGGACTCGAGCCGCAGCATCCGCTCTTCCCCGCCGTGGAGGCCGTCGTGCAGGCCGTCGTGCAGGCACGTCAGGACGCGCTCCGCGCCGGCTGACCGCCGGAACCGCCGCGAACGCCCCCGCCCCGCTACCATCGGGGCGGGGGCGTTTTCGACACATCGACGTGCGGGGGCAGAGGGTGGACGCATACGCGGTGATTGGCGCGGGGCCGTCGGGACTGGCCGCGGCGCGCGCCCTGCAGCGGCGCGGCATCCCGGTCGAGGGATACGAGGCCTCGCACGGCGTGGGCGGCCTCTGGGACATCACGAACCCCCGCAGCACGATGTACGAATCGGCCCACCTCATCTCGTCGCGCACGACGACGGAGTTCCGCGAGTTCCCGATGCGCTCCCGAGCCGACTACCCCGGGCATCGCGAGGTGCTCGCGTACCTGCAGGCGTACGCCGACGCGTTCGACCTCACGGGGCTCTTCCGCTTCGACACCCGGGTCACGCGTCTGGAACCGCAGGACGGCGGGTGGGACCTCACGGCCGAGGGCCCCGACGGCATGTCGACCCGCCGGTATCGGGGAGTCGTGCTGGCGAACGGCACCCTCGCCGAACCGAACGTGCCCGTCTTCCCTGGAACGTTCGACGGCGAGCTGCTGCATACGAGCGCCTACTCGTCGGCCGACGCGCTGCGCGGCAAGCGGGTGCTCATCATCGGGTCGGGCAACTCGGGCTGCGACATCGCGGTGGATGCCGTGCACCATGCCGCGTCGATCGACATGAGCGTGCGACGCGGCTCGTACTTCGTGCCGCGGTATCTGTTCGGCCGCCCGAGCGACACGATCTCGCGGGGGCGGCCGCTGCCCCCGCGCCTGAAGCAGGCGGTGGACACGCGCGTGCTGCGCCTCTTCACGGGCGATCCGAGCCGGTTCGGGTTCCCGCGGCCCGACCACCGCCTCTATGAGTCGCATCCCATCGTCAACACGCGGGTGCTCGATCACCTCGGCCAGGGCGATCTGCGCATCCGGCCCGATGTGCAGGGGTTCGAGGGTGAACGGGTGCTGTTCCGCGACGGCACCGCCGACGCGTACGATCTCGTGCTGATGGCCACCGGGTACCGACTCGACTACCCCTTCGTCGATCGCGCGCACCTCGGCGGGGAGGGCGAGACGCCGCGGCTCTTCCTGCACATCTTCCCCGCCTCGTTCGACGGGCTCTTCGTGATCGGCATGGTCGAGGCCTCGGGACTCGGGTGGCAGGGGCGCGCCGACCAGGCCGAGCTGCTCGCCGCCTACCTCGACGCCGTCGACCGGCATCCCGAGCGGGCCGCGCGCTTCCGGGCGCGCGTGGCGACCCGGCCGTGGCCCGACCTCACGGGCGGTTATCGCTTCGTCGCCCTCCCCCGCATGGCGCACTACGTCGACAAGCACGCGTACCGGCGCGCCCTGCGGCAGGAGCAGGACGCGCTGGAACGGCGCGACTGACCCCGCTCCGGGCCGATTGCCCGCCTCCCACGCGTAGCGTGGAGACGTGCAGAAGAAGCGTGGTCGTCGCGCCCTCCGGTGGGCGCTCGGAAGCATCGTCGTCGTTCTCGTCGTCGCGGTCGTCGGCGTCGTCGCCTGGAGCCAGATCGGCGTCATGCCCGCCGAGAAGGAGCCGCTCGCCGACGTGCGCGGCAACACCGCGATCACGGTCGAGGAGACCGGCGAGGGCATCGTGCTCGCACCGGCCGACGGTGACTCCGAGGTGGGGCTCGTGTTCGTGCCCGGAGCCAAGGTGGACCCGTGGGCGTACGCGGCGGTGCTGCAGGGCGTCGCCGAAGACGGCGTCACGGTCGTGATCACGCGCCCCTGGCTGAACCTCGCGTTCTTCGACCTCCGCCCGCTCGACGCCTTCACCTCCGCGGCGCCCGAGATCGACCGCTGGGCTGTGGGCGGGCACTCCCTCGGCGGCGTCCGGGCGTGCCAGCTCGCGACGGATGCCGACGCCCTGGTGCTGTTCGGCTCGTACTGCGCGAACGACTTGTCGGGCGACGACCTCGCCGTGCTCAGCCTCGCGGGCTCGGAAGACGGTCTGTCGACCCCGGCGAAGATCGCCGACGCCCGCGGCAACCTTCCCGACGACGCCGACCTCGTCGAGATCGAGGGAGCGGCACACGCCTCCTTCGGCGACTACGGCCCGCAGGACGGCGACGGCACCCCGCGGATCGCCGACGAGGAGATGCACCGCGTCGTCACCGAGCAGCTCGGTCCGTTCCTCGAGGCGATCGCACCCCGATGAGGTCGCGCCCGCTCAGCCGATCCGGGCGATGAGCGCGTCGAGCCCCATGCCGTAGTCGATGCGCACCACCGGCAGCGCCAGCTTGTCGGTGCCGATCGCGACGGTGCCCGGTTCGATCGTGCGCCCCATCTCGAATCCCGCCTGCGCGACGCCCTGCTTCGTGGTGTCGTTGTAGTGCCCGAACGGATACGCGACCACCTCGGCGACGCCGAGCGCCTGCGCCGACGCGGTGAGATCGGCCGCGATCTCGTCAGCCGTCGCGTTGACGAGCATCCCGTCTCCGTTCGCGCCAGGGCGATGCATGTCGTTCGTGTGCGACCGCCGCTGCACGTACGGCGAGGGCGCCGGGTCCTGCCGGTACGCGGTGATCATGAACGACGTCGCCAGCACGCGATGACGGTCGACGACGGGCACGGCGAGGTCGAACCACGACTGGTCGGCGTCGTCGTCGGTGACGATCACGCTGCGCTCGGGGAGCGCGAGACGACCGTCGATGAACGCGGAGAGCTCGTCCCACGTGGGCAGGTAGAAGCCGGTGGACGCGATGTGCTCCATGTGCGCCTCGAAGTCGCCGATGTAGGCGTAGTTGCCGCGCAGCCACCCCGACTCGCCCTCGGGCTTCGGGGTGAACTGGTGGTACATGAGGATCGGCACCCGCACGTCGGCCGCGGCGTTCGCCTCGGGCGTGGTCCACGCGCCGACGAGCACCAGCTCGTCGTCGACGCAGGCCACGAGATCGGCGCCGTTGATGCGTGCGGCGGGATCCATGACCGCGGCCGCCTCCGCCGTCGGGTACCAGCCCGCGAACACCCGACCGTCCTGCGCGGGGATCGGAAGGGAGCGGAAGAGAGCGCCCTGCGACTGCACCTGCATGTCGAGCGCGATCCCCTCGCCCTGGAACGACACGGCGCATCCGTTCGGGTCGCCCGAGTCCGCCACGAGCTGCTGTGCGGGCGTGAGCGGATGCACGAGCGCGTCGTCGGCGGTCCGCGGCGTCGGTTCCGTCGGCGTCGATGTCGCCGACCACGCCACGGCGCCCGCGCCGAGTACCGTCACCGCCGCCAGCGTCGTCGCGATCCACACGCCGCGACGGCGTCCCCCCGGACGCCTCCTCCGAGCCCCCATCGTCAGGCGTCGAAGCCCTCGCCGATCATATCGACGAGTTCCTCCCGTTCCTCGACCGGCAGGAACGCGGCAGACGCCGCGTTGAACTGGAACGTCTCGAGATCGTCGAGGTCGTACTCGAACGTCTCGACGAGCAGCGCGAGCTCGCGCGTGAGCGAGGTGCCGCTCATGGTGCGGTTGTCGACGTTGACGGTCACGGCGAAGCCGAGCTGGTAGAGCAGGTCGAACGGGTGGTCGGCGAGCTCGGTGCCCCATGCGGCGACCGCTCCGGTCTGCAGGTTGGACGACGGCGACAGCTCGAGCGGGATCTCCCGGTCGCGCACCCAGCGGGCCAGGTCGCCGAACTGCACCTGCACCTCGTCTCCCTCGCGGGTGACGACGTCGAGGTCCTCCGCGATCCGCACACCGTGGCCGAGACGCAGTGCGCGGCCGTCGATGAGGGCGGAGCGGATGGAGTCGAGCCCCGCCGCCTCGCCGGCGTGCACCGTCACGGGGAAGAAGTTCTCGGCCAGGAAATCGAACGCCGCACGATCCTTCGACGCGGGGAATCCCGCCTCGGGACCGGCGATGTCGAAGCCGACGACGCCGCGGCCGCGGAAGTCCACGGCGAGTTCGGCGATCTCGCGCGCACGATCGTGCTGCCGCATCGCCGAGAGCAGCTGACCCACGCGGATGCTGCTGCCCTTCGCGTCGGCGGCGTCCTCGCCCTCCTCGATCCCCTGCTGCACGGCCTCCACGGCCTGCTTCAGGGTGAGGCCGCCGGCGAGGTGCTGCTCGGGCGCCCAGCGGACCTCGCCGTAGATCACGCCGTCGCGGGCGAGATCGAGCACGAACTCCCGCGCGACGCGGGTCAACGCCTCGCGCGTCTGCATCACGCCGACGGTGACGTCGAACGTCTGGAGGTACTCGACCAGCGACCCCGAGTCGCTCTGCTTCGCGATCCACCGGGCGAGGGAGCGCGCGTCCCCCTGCGGGAGAGCGATGCCCGCAGCATCCGCCAACTCGACGATCGTCGCCGGACGCACCGCGCCGTCGAGGTGGTCGTGCAGCGACACCTTCGGCAGGCTCCGCAGCGAGACACCGTCGACCTTGATGTCGCCGTTCGCATCGATCGCCATGGGATCCTCCAGTCGTGAAGAGTCGGGGGCGGGAGTCGCCCCCGACCAGGGTAGTGCCAGAGGGTGTCAGGCCGTGATGCGCTCGCGCACGATGGATCCGCGCGCCGGCGCCTCGTCGCCGATATCCCAGGCGCCGTCGAGTGCTTCTAGCGCGCGGGCGAACCGGGCGTCGTCGGCGGCGGAGAGGGTGAACAGCGGCTGCCCCTCGGTGACCCGGTCGCCGGGCTTGGCATGCAGATCGATCCCGGCCTCGAACACCACGGGATCCTCGGCGCGAGCACGACCGGCGCCGAGGCGCCACGCCGCGACGCCGAACGGCAGCGCCTCCAGGCGCGAGACGACGCCGTCGGCCGGAGCCGTGACGACGTGGGTCTCGCGAGCCGTCGGGAGCTCGGCATCCGGGTCGCCGTCCTGCGCGCGGATCATCGCCTTCCACTGGTCCATCGCGCGTCCGTCGTCGAGGGCGGCCTCGACATCGGCATCCGGCTGCCCGGCCAGCGCCAGCATCTCCCGCGCGAGCGCCAGCGTGAGCTCGCGCACGTCGGCGGGGCCGCCGCCCGCCAGGATCTCGACCGACTCCCTGACCTCGTTGGCGTTGCCGATGGCGCGGCCGAGAGGCACGTTCATGTCGGTGAGCAGGGCCGTCGTGGCGACCCCGGAATCGGTGCCCAGCGCCACCATGGTGCGAGCCAGCTCACGAGCGCGGTCGATGTCCTGCATGAACGCCCCGGAGCCGAACTTCACGTCGAGCACGAGCGCGTCGGTCCCCTCGGCGATCTTCTTCGACATGATGCTCGAGGCGATCAGCGGGATCGCCTCGACCGTTCCGGTGACGTCGCGCAGCGCGTACAGCTTCTTGTCGGCGGGGGCGAGGCCCGAGCCCGCGGCGCAGATCACCGCGCCGACGTCGCTCTGCATCTGGGCGAACATCTCGTCGTTGCTCAGCGCCGCGCGCCACCCGGGGATCGACTCGAGCTTGTCGAGCGTGCCTCCGGTGTGCCCCAGGCCGCGGCCGCTCAGCTGCGGCACCGCGACGCCGAAGACGGCGACCAGGGGTGCGAGCGGCAGGGTGATCTTGTCGCCCACGCCGCCGGTCGAGTGCTTGTCCACCGTCTTCTTGCCAAGCGCCGCGAAGCTCATCCGCTCCCCCGACGCGATCATCGCGTCGGTGAGCACGCGGATCTCGTCGCGCTCCATACCGCGCTGGAACACCGCCATCGCGAACGAGGCCATCTGCGCATCGGAGACGTATCCGCGCGTGTAGGCGTCGACCATCCAGCGCAGCGCCGGCTCTGGCACGACTCCGCCGTCGCGCTTGGCGCGGATGACGTCGACCGCGTCGTAGGGTTCGATGCTCATCGGGCGTCCTCCAGGTCGCGCGGCCCGAACGCGTCGGGCAGCACCTCGTCGATCGTGCGGATGCCGGAGACGGTCTCCAGCAGCATGCCGGGCATCGCGTGCTCGAACAGCAGCTGACGGCAGCGACCGCACGGCATGATCGTCTGCCCGTCGTTGTTGACGCAGACGAAGGCAACGAGCTGGCCGCCACCCGACATGTGCAGGTCGCCGACGAGGGCGCACTCGGCGCAGAGCGTCACCCCGTAGGAGGCGTTCTCGACGTTGCACCCCGCGACGATGCGTCCGTCGCCCACCAGCGCCGCCGCACCCACTCGGTAGCGCGAGTACGGCGCGTACGCGCGCTCCATGGCGGAGGTGGCGACCTGGCGCAGCTCGTCCCAGTCGATGTCTGTCATGTGAATCGGACTCCTCGGATCAGGACTTGATGTAGGGCTTGCCGCTGGCCGCCGGGCCGCGGATCTGCCCGGCGAACCCGGCGACCGCGAGCAGCGTCACGACGTACGGCAGCATCAGCATGAACTCGCCGGGGATGGGCGTCTTCAAAATCGACAGCAGGTTCTGCAGGTTCGTCGCGAATCCGAAGAGCAGAGCCGCGAGCGTGGCGCGGATCGGGTCCCAGCGGCCGAAGATCACGGCGGCGAGGGCGATGAAGCCGAGACCCGCGGTCATGTCCTTGCCGAACTGCGGCACCGACACGAGCGTGAAGTACGCACCGCCGACACCGGCGATCGCGCCCGCGAGCAGCACGTTCCAGAACCGCGTCGCGTTGACCTTGATGCCGACGGTGTCCGCGGCCTGCGGATGCTCGCCGACGGCGCGCAGACGCAGACCCCACTTCGTGCGGTACAGACCCCAGGCGACCACCGCGACCGTGATGAACATGAGGTACACGATGAACGTCTGGTTGAACAGCACGGGGCCGAGGATCGGGATGTCGCTGAGCAGCGGGATCTCGATGCGCGAGAAGCGCTCGGGCGTGTTGAGCTGCGCCTCGTTCGGTGCCAGGAGCGCGCCGTACAGGAAGCCGGTCAGGCCGCTGACGAGCACGTTGAGGACGACCCCGACGATGACCTGCTCGACGAGGTACTTGATGGCGAACGCGGCGAGCACGCTCGAGACCAGCACGCCGCCGATCACCGCGCCGATGAGGCCGATGAACGGGTTGCCCGTGACGCTCGACAGCACGGCAGCCGAGAAGGCACCGAGCAGCAGCTGCCCCTCGATCGCCACGTTGACCACGCCCGCGCGCTCGCCGATCACGCCGCCGAGGGCGCCGAACACGAGCGGGACCGACAGCGACACGGCGCCGAACAGCAGGCTGGTGACCGGGACGAGGCCGCCGGCGCCCGCCCAGACGAGGAAGGCGAACACCGCGAGACCGCCGAACCCGCCGATCAGCCACAGCGACGAGGAGCGGTACGTCCACGCGCGGAAGAACGCGATCGCGACGAGCACCACCAGGATGCCGATCGTGACCCAGATCGTGGCCGCCGTGGGCAGGGCGATGTCGGGGAGCTCGAACGACTGCGACGAGTCGCCGAGGCGGAAGGTGCTCGTGCCCGAGCGCGGGACGAGCAGCACGAGCAGGGCCAGCAGCACGGTGGCCGCGGCCAGCACGATCGGCGCCTTGAGGTGCCGTTCGCGCACGGTGGCGAGGTGCACCGTGCCGTCGGCGGCTTCGGTCTGTGCGAGCGACATCATGCGGCCACCGCCTTCTTCGCGGCCTTGGCTCTCGCCTTGGCGGCCTTCTCGGCCTCGGACTTGGGGAGGAAGAACACGGCGCGCAGCAGCGGCGGCGCCGCGATGAACAGCACGACGAGCGACTGCACGACCAGCACGATGTCGACCGGGATGTCCTGCGCCTGCATCGAGAACGAACCCGCCTTGAGCGCGCCGAACAGGATGCCGGCGGCGAAGGTGCCCCAGGCCCGGCTGCGGCCGAGCAGCGCGACCGTAATCGCGTCGAAGCCGATGCCGGCGTCGATCGTCTCGGTGATGCCCGTGGTCACGGCGCCCTGAAGCTGGTTCATGCCCGCGAGGCCGGCGAGGCCGCCGGCGAACAGCATGGCGTACACGTAGACCCGCGGCACGCTGATGCCCGCAGCACGGGCGGCGTGCGGGTTCTCGCCCACCGCGCGCATGCGGAGGCCGAGCGACGAGCGCTCGATCAGCCACCACACGAACAGCGTCGCGACGATCACGATCACGAAGCCGAGGTCGAGCAGCGGGAACTTCGGACCGAGCAGTTCGGGGAACTGCGCCGTCTCGGGGGTCGCGGAGCCGAGCGCCTGGTTCGTGCCGGGCTTCTGCAGCAGGCCCGGCGTGCGGATCATCCACAGCAGCAGGTAGTACGCGACGTAGTTGAGCATGATCGTGAGGATCACCTCGTGCGCGCCGGTGCGGGCCTTGATGAGACCGGCGATCGCGCCCCAGAGCGCCCCGCCGGCGATACCCGCGACGAGGGTGACCGGGATGTGCAGCCACATCGGCAGATCGAGTCCGAAGGTGAGCAGGCCGGCGATGCCGACGCCGAAGAGCATCTGTCCACGGGCACCGATGTTGAACAGGCCGACGCGGAACGCGAGCGCGACGCCGAGTCCGGCGGCGATCAGCGGAGCGGCGAAGCCCAGCGTGTTCGTGAGCGGACGGATCTGCGCCGCGAAGTCCGCGCCGCGGGCGTTGAAGATCGCGCCGCGGAAGAGCGCCTCGTAGCCGTTGTAGACGGCGTTCCAGGCGGCGACGAGGGTGTCGCCGGGGCGAGCGAAGAAGTAGCCGGAGGCCTTCTGCACGTCTTCGTTCGTCGAGGCGATCAGGATGCCGCCGACGACGAGAGCGAGGAGGATCGCGAGCACCGTCGACACGGCGCTCCCCCGCAGGATCTCCTTGAGGATGACGTTCCCGCGCGGCGGCGGCGGCACATCGGTGGTCAGCGGACCCGTCGCGCGGGGAAGCTGCTCGGTCGGAAGGCCCGTCGTCGCGTCTTCCGCTCCCGGTGTCGTCCCGCTCATGCGGCCACCTCTCCCTCGGCGGCGCCCGCCATCATGAGCCCGAGCGTCTCGCGCGGGGTGTCGCCGGGCACGATGCCGACGATGGTTCCTCGGTACATGACCGCGATGCGGTCGGCCAGAGCTGCGACCTCGTCGAGCTCGGTCGAGACGACGACGACGGGGATGCCCGCGTCGCGCGTCTCGATGATGCGCTTGTGGATGAACTCGATCGACCCCACGTCGACGCCGCGCGTGGGCTGCGCGGCGACGAGGAGGCGCAGCTCGCGGCTCATCTCGCGCGCGATGACGACCTTCTGCTGGTTCCCGCCCGACAGCGTGCCGGCCGGCGTGTGCGGGCCCTGCGTGCGGATGTCGTACTCGGCGATCCGCTCCTTCGCGAACTCCTCGAGGGCGGCGCGACGCAGGGTGCCTCCGCGGCTGAACGCCTCGTCGGTCGACCGGTCGAGGATGAGGTTCTCCGCGACGGAGAACCCGCCGACCAGCCCGTCCTCGTTGCGGTCCTCCGGCACGAAGCCCACCCCGGCGTCGAGGATCGCTCGCACGCTGCGACCGACCAGCTCCGTGCCGTCGAGTCGGATGGACCCCTCGACGCGCGCCGCGAGTCCCACGATGGCCTCGACGAGCTCCGTCTGACCGTTGCCCTGCACGCCGGCGATGGCGAGCACCTCGCCCGGCCGCACGGTGAAGTCGACGCCGTCGACCACGATCGCGCCGGACGGCGTGAGCACGCGGAGTCCGGCGACCTCGAGGCCGCCGTCACCCAGGCGCGGAGCATCCTTCTGCACGGTCAGCTCGACCGCTCGCCCGACCATGAGCGACGCGAGCTCGGAGTTGCTCGCCGTGGGCGACGCCTCGCCGACGATGCGCCCGAGGCGCACGATCGTGATCGTGTCGGCGACCTCGCGCACCTCGCGCAGCTTGTGCGTGATGAAGACGATCGCCGTCCCCTCTTCGCGCAGCTGCCGCATGATGCCCATGAGCTCGTCGGTCTCCTGCGGGGTGAGCACGGCGGTCGGCTCGTCGAAGACGAGCACCTTCGCGTCGCGCGAGAGCGCCTTGATGATCTCGACGCGCTGCTGCACGCCGACCGGCAGGTCGCCGACGATCGCGTCGGGGTCGATGTCGAAGCCGAAGCGAGCGGCGACGGCGCGCACGTGCTCGCGGGCCTTCGCGATGTCGAGGGTGCCGGCGCCCTTGGTCTGCTCGTGGCCGAGCATGACGTTCTCGGCGACCGTGAACACGGGCACCAGCATGAAGTGCTGATGCACCATGCCGATGCCGGCGGCCATGGCGTCGCCGGGTCCGCGGAAGCGCTGGACGACGTCGTCCAGCAGGATCTCGCCCTCATCGGCCTGGTACAGCCCGTAGAGCACGTTCATGAGGGTGGACTTGCCGGCGCCGTTCTCGCCGAGCAGCGCGTGGATCTGCCCGGGCTCGACCACGAGGTCGATGTGGTCGTTCGCGACGAGGGTGCCGAATCGCTTGGTGATGCCGCGGAGTTCGAGCTTCATATCTGAACCCTATCCAGAGGTATTCGAGGGTGGTCGTGCGCGGCGCACGTCGTCGTGCCCGCGACGGAAGTCGCTGGTGCCCGTCCATGCGACGGGGCGAGTGGCGGTCGTGCTGCCACTCGCCCCGTGCGTGGAACGGAGTTACTGCTGTGCGCTCGGCGAGTTCGGGGACTCGACCGTGATGTCGCCGGCGATGATCTGCTCCTGCAGAGCCATGATCTCGTCCATCAGGCCCTCGGGCAGGTCGCCCTCGAAGCTGCCGAAGCCCGAGAGCTTGACGCCCTCGTTGTCGAGCGTGCCGACGTAGGGCGCCGGGTCGAACTCACCCTTCGAGGCGGCCATCGTGGCGTCCTCGACGGCGACGTCGATCGCCTTCATGATCGAGAAGAGCGTGACGTCGGCGACCGACTCGTCGGCGACGGCGAGGTCGCTGTCGACGCCGACCATCAGCGTGTCCTTGCCGCTGTCCGAGATGGCAGCCGCAGCGCTCTGGTAGATCGGGCCGCCGACGGGCAGGATCACGTCGACACCCTGGTCGAGCACGCCCTGGGCGGTCTGCTTGGCGGTGTCGTTGGCGTCGAAGCCGCCCGTGAACGAGCCCTTCTGCGAGGCGACGTCCCAGCCGAACAGCTCGACCGCCGCCGACTTGTCCTCGTTGTACTTGTCGACGCCGAGAGCGAAGCCGTCCATGAACACGGCGACCGACGGGATCTGCATGCCGCCGAAGGTACCGACCTTGTTCACACCGCTCTGCGCCGACCAGCCGGCCGCGGCGTATCCGCCGAGGTAGGCGGCCTGTGCCGTGTCGAAGACGAGCGGCTTGATGTTGGGCGCGTCGACCTCGCCGTCGAAGTCGTTGTCGGCCCAGTCGTCGATGATCGCGTAGTCGATCTCGGGGTTCGCGAGCGCCGACTCGACCGTCGCGGCCGAGAGCTTGAAGCCGACGGAGACGATGAGCGAGCAGCCCTCCGAGACCGCGGTCTCGAGGTTCGGCGCGTAGTCGTTGTCGTTGGCCGACTCGAACTCGAGCGGCTTCACACCCAGGCTGTCGGCGGCGCGGTCCATGCCCTCCTTGGCCGACTGGTTGAACGACTTGTCGTTCCAGCCGCCTGCGTCGGAGATGAGGCAGGGCAGGAAGTCGGATGCTGCCTCGCCGCCGTCGCCGCCCGATTCGGCGGGTGCCTGGCCGCAGCCGGCCAGTGCGAAGACGACGCCCGCGGCGACGGTCGCGCCGAGAAGCTTCTTGGTGGTGGAGATGGTCAACTCAGTGCCTCCCTGAACGGAACCGCGTCCCTCGCGGGTCGATCAAAGTTACCTAGTGTTTCAGCGATTCCGTATACCGGCGGCCCCGGCGCAGACGAATCTTTACAAAGCTGAAACCTGGGCAGCGGATGAGCAGCGGGTGCTGCGCATCAGAGCACATCGCCCCGTCCCGTGAGTTTGAGCGACTCCACGACGCCCTTCACCCGCTGCGCGTTCTCGACCGTCGTCACGAGGAGCGCGTCGGGGGTGTCGACCACCACGATGTCCTTCACCCCCACCAGGCTGATGACCCGCGAGGTCTGACTCACGAGGATGCCGCTCGCGGCATCCGACAGCACGCGCGCCCGCGGACCGAGGACCGCGAGGTCGTTCTTGCGGCCGTTCGTGATCAGCTTCGTGAGCGAGGCGAAGTCGCCCACGTCGTCCCAGTCGAAGTGCCCCGGTACGACCGCGAGGCGTCCGCGACGCGCGGCGGGCTCGGCGACGGCGTAGTCGATGGCGATCTTCTTCAGGCGCGGCCAGATGCGGTCGACGGCGGGCCCGCGGCGCTCGCGGTCGTCCCAGGCCTCGGCCAGCTCGAGCAGGCCGGCGTGGAGGGCGGGTTCGTTCGCGGCGAGTTCGTCGAGGAGCACACTCGCCTTCGCGATGAACATGCCCGCGTTCCAGAGATAGCCCCGATCGGCGATGTACTGCCGCGCCGTCTCGAGGTCGGGCTTCTCGACGAAGCTCTCGACCAGGGCGGCCTCGCGCGCGCCCTCGACCACGAGCTCCGGGCCCATCTTGATGTAGCCGAAGCCGACTGCCGGCTCCGTGGGCGAGATGCCGATCGTGCAGATGTACCCCTCGCGGGCGACCTCCACCGCATCCCGCACCGCGAACTCGAACACGCGCGTGCCGCGGATGACGTGGTCGGCGCTGAACGACCCGACGATCACGTCGGGGTCGCGCCGATGCAGGATCGCCGCGGCCAGTCCGATCGCGGCGGCCGACTCGCGCGGCTCCGACTCGAGGAAGACGTTGAGGTCGGCGATGCCCGGCAGCTGCTCCTCGACGGCGGCCCGGTGCGCACGACCGGTGACCACCGCGATGCGGTCGGGGCCCGCGAGCGGCAGCAGCCGATCCCACGTGTCGCGCAGCAGCGAGTGCCCGGACCCGGTGAGGTCGTGGAGGAACTTCGGCGCGTCGGCCCGAGAGAGCGGCCAGAGCCTGCTGCCGATGCCGCCGGCGGGGATCACGGCGTAGAAGTCGTCGATCGGTTCCGTCATCCCGCCAGCGTAGTCGCGACCCCCGCCTCGTCGCCGTCCCTCAAGAAGCGCTCAAGGCGCGTCGTGGCGCGCCGACGGTTAGGGTCCCCTTCGTCGCCCGCCCCTCTCAGACGGGAATAGGATGGAGGGCGATCGGGCGTGCCTGGCGGCATGCGACCGACGCACATCGATCCAGGGAGGACGACCGTGTCCACGAGCGCTCGCTTGACACCGTCGATTTCGGAAACCACGTCCAAGACCCCCCGCGGCACCCTCTACCGGGGACGCGAAGGCATGTGGTCGTGGGTGCTTCACCGCATCACCGGAGTCGCCATCTTCTTCTTCCTGTTGGTGCACGTGCTCGACACGGCGCTCATCAGGGTCTCCCCCGAGGCGTACGACGCCGTCATCGGCACGTACAAGAACCCGGTCATGGCGATCGGCGAGGTCGTCCTCGTCGCGGGCATCGTCTTCCACGCCATGAACGGCCTGCGCATCATCGCGGTCGACTTCTGGTCGAAGGGTGCGCGCTACCAGCGCCAGCTCTTCTGGGGCGTGCTCGCCGTCTGGGTCGTCATCATGGCCGGCTTCGTGCCGCGCCACCTGATGCTGGCCTTCGCCGGCTTCGGAGGAGGACACTGATGACCGCTCAGACCATCGCCGCCCCGGCCCGTCGGCGCCGCGGGATCAACCTCGAGAAGTGGGGCTGGGTGTTCATGCGCGCCTCGGGCGTCGTGCTCGTCGTGCTGATCTTCGGCCACCTCTTCGTCAACCTGATGGTCGGCGAAGGCATCCACGCCCTGGACTTCGCCTTCATCGCCGGCAAGTTCGCCACCCCCTTCTGGCAGTGGTGGGACGTCATCATGCTGTGGCTCGCGCTGATCCACGGCGCCAACGGCATGCGCACGATCGTGAACGACTACGTCACGAACGCCACCGCGCGCAAGGCGCTCGTCTGGGCGCTCGGCCTCGCGGCCGGACTCCTCATCCTCCTCGGCACCCTGGTCGTCTTCACGTTCGACCCGTGCCTCGGAGTGACCGAGTCCAGCACGCTGTGGGAGACCTGCCAGTCGCTGGGCAACTGAGAGAAGAAGGCATACGAGAAGTGACTACCGATACGCAGGATTCCGTCGTCCGGGACGGCGTGCACTACCACCAGTTCGACATCGTGATCGTCGGCGCCGGCGGCGCCGGCATGCGGGCCGCCATCGAGGCGGGTCCGGGTGCGCGCACCGCGGTGATCTCGAAGCTGTACCCCACCCGCTCCCACACCGGTGCGGCGCAGGGCGGCATGGCGGCGGCGCTCGCGAACGTCGAAGAGGACTCCTGGGAGTGGCACACCTTCGACACCGTCAAGGGCGGCGACTACCTCGTCGACCAGGACGCGGCGGAGATCCTCGCCAAGGAGGCGATCGACGCGGTCATCGACCTCGAGAACATGGGTCTCCCGTTCAACCGCACCCCCGAGGGCAAGATCGACCAGCGCCGCTTCGGCGGGCACACGGCCGAGCACGGCAAGTCGCCCGTCCGCCGGGCCTGCTACGCGGCCGACCGCACGGGCCACATGATCCTGCAGACGCTGTTCCAGAACTGCGTCAAGCTCGGCATCAACTTCTTCAACGAGTTCTACGTGCTCGACCTCATCACGGTGAAGGACGACGCGGGCAAGACGCAGGTCGCCGGTGTCGTGGCCTACGACCTGGCCACGGGCGAGCTGCACGTCTTCCAGTCGAAGGCCGTCATCTTCGCGACCGGCGGCTTCGGCAAGATCTTCAAGACGACCTCGAACGCGCACACCCTCACCGGCGACGGAGTCGGCATCGTGTGGCGCAAGGGCCTCCCCCTCGAGGACCTCGAGTTCTTCCAGTTCCACCCCACCGGTCTCGCCGGCCTCGGCATCCTCCTCACCGAGGGCGCCCGCGGCGAGGGCGCCATCCTGCGCAACGCGTCGGGCGAGCGCTTCATGGAGCGCTACGCCCCCACCATCAAGGACCTCGCTCCCCGTGACATCGTCGCGCGCTGCATGGTGCAGGAGGTGGCGGAGGGTCGCGGCGCCGGACCGCACAAGGACTACGTGCTGCTCGACTGCACCCACCTGGGCGCCGAGGTGCTCGAGACCAAGCTCCCCGACATCACCGAGTTCGCGCGCACCTACCTCGGCGTCGACCCGGTGGTGGAGCCGGTGCCGGTCATGCCGACCGCGCACTACGCGATGGGCGGCATCCCCACGAACAACAACGGCGAGGTGCTCGCCGACAACGACACCGTCGTGCCCGGCCTCTACGCCGCCGGCGAATGCGCGTGCGTCTCGGTGCACGGCGCCAACCGCCTCGGCACCAACTCGCTGCTCGACATCAACGTGTTCGGCAAGCGCAGCGGCCGCAACGCCGTCGAGTACGTGCAGACGGCCGACTTCGTGCCGCTGCCCGAGAACCCCGCCGCGTTCGTGTCCGACATGCTCGAGGGACTGCGCAACAACCAGGGCACCGAGCGCATCGCCGTGCTGCGCAAGACGCTGCAGGACGAGATGGACAAGGGCGCGCAGGTGTTCCGCACGCACGACTCGCTGCAGCACGTGCTGGGCGTCATCGCCGAGCTCCGCGAGCGGTACAAGAACATCCACGTCGACGACAAGGGCAGCCGGTTCAACACCGACCTGCTCGAGGCCGTCGAGCTGGGCTTCCTGCTCGACATCGCCGAGGTCGTCGTCTACGCCGCGCAGAACCGCGAGGAGAGCCGCGGCGGCCACATGCGCGACGACTTCCCGAAGCGCGACGACGAGAACTACATGAAGCACACCATGGCGTACCTCACGGGCGACCCGCACTCCTCCGACCCGAGCGATCACATCAAGCTCGACTGGAAGCCCGTCGTCTTCACCAAGAACGAGAAGGGCGAGTACAACTACCCGCCCATGGAGAGGAAGTACTGAGAATGTCGAATGCAGTTGCCGAGGCCCCCGCAGCGGCCGCGGAGGACACCGGCATCCAATCCTTCATCGTCACCTTCAACATCCGCCGGTTCGACCCCGAGGTCGACGCCGAGCCGCACTGGGTCGACTACGACGTGGAGCTCTACTCCACGGACCGCGTGCTCGACGCGCTGCACAAGATCAAGTGGGAGGTCGACGGCTCGCTCAGCTTCCGCCGCTCGTGCGCCCACGGCATCTGCGGATCCGACGCGATGCGCATCAACGGCCGTAACCGTCTCGCCTGCAAGACGCTGATCAAGGACCTCGACATCTCGAAGCCGATCTACGTCGAGGCGATCAAGGGCCTGCCGCTGGAGAAGGACCTCATCGTCGACATGGAGCCCTTCTTCGCGTCGTACCGCGAGGTGCAGCCGTTCCTCGTCGCGAACTCGGTACCCGAGAAGGGCAAGGAGCGCACGCAGTCGATCGCCGACCGCGAGATCTTCGACGACACGACGAAGTGCATCCTCTGCGCCGCGTGCACCTCGTCGTGTCCCGTGTTCTGGACCGACGGGCAGTACTTCGGTCCCGCCGCGATCGTCAACGCGCACCGCTTCATCTTCGACTCGCGCGACGACAACGCCGCCGTGCGCCTCGACATCCTCAACGACAAGGAGGGCGTGTGGCGCTGCCGCACCACCTTCAACTGCTCCGAGGCGTGCCCCCGTGGCATCGAGGTCACCAAGGCCATCGCCGAGGTCAAGCAGGCGGTTCTGCGCGGACGCCCCTGACCGGCATCCGACATCGATACGCGAACAGGCGGCTCTCTTCGGGGGCCGCCTGTTCGCGTATCCGGGCGGCCCGCTCTGCGTCGGTCGGAGGCGGGCGGATAGTGTGAAAGGCGTGTCCGGTTCCCGTCCCCTCCGCGAGCGCCTCGAAGCGCCGATCGAGCGCGTGACCGAGCTGAAGGACCGCACCCTCGCCGCGTTCCCCGTGCGCGTCTGGCGCAACTTCGCGTTCAGCAACGGCTTCCTGCTGTCGGCGGGCATGAGCTACTACGTGCTGTTCGCCCTGTTCGCGCTGCTGTACGTCGGGTTCGCGAGCGCCGGTCTGTGGCTCGGCGGCAGCGACACCGCCGTCGAGGCCCTGGTTCGGCTCGCCAACACCTACATCCCCGGCCTCATCGGGCCCGGCGGTTTGTTCACGGTCGCGGACGTGACCCAGATCGCGCAGAACGCGACCGGCGTGCTGGGCGTGACCGGTGCGATCGCGGTCGGCATCGCCCTGTGGACCGCGGTCAGCGCGGTGACCTTCACCCGCCGCGCCGTGCGCGACCTGTTCGGGCTGCCGTTCGACGCGCGCGCCTACTGGCTGCTGAAGGCGAGGGATGCCTTCGCGGCGGTGGTCTTCGGCGGCGCGATGCTCGTCGGGGCCGTGCTCATCTCGCTCAGCGCGTGGGCCCTGGAGCAGCTGTTCCTGTTGTTCGCGTGGAGCACCGACTCGTGGGTCTTCTCGTTCGGAGGGCAGGTGGCCTCCGTCGCCGTCGCCTTCGCCCTCGACGCGGCCGCCCTCGCCATGCTGGTGCGCTTCCTCACGGGCACGCAGCTGCGGTGGCGTTTCATCGTGCCGGGTGCGCTGCTCGGCGGGGGCGCCATGACCGTGCTGCAACTGGGCGCGGGCCTGCTGCTCTCCCACGTGCCGAGCAATCCTCTGCTCGCCTCGTTCACCGTGATCATCGGGCTGCTGCTCTGGTGCCGCTGGCTCGCGATCGTCATGCTGATGGCCGCGTCGTGGATCGCCGTCGCGGCCGAGGACCACGATCAGCCTCTCGAGAGCGTCGACGCCGAAACGGCTCGTCGCGCGGAGCAGCAGGCGCTCCTGGTGGCCGCACGAGTGCGTCTCCGCGAGGCGCAGCAGGCCGCCGACCGGGCGCCCTGGTACCGGCGCCTCGGCGCAGAGCGAGAGCTGCGGGCCGCGCAGGCGGAGCTGGCGGAGGCCAGGGCGGATGCCGAGGACGACGGGGTCACGGCGGGCAATGTCCGACCCCGACCGTAGGCTGGACGACATGCCCCATCTGCGCGTCGCCTCCGTCAATGTCAACGGCATCCGTGCCGCCGCCCGCAACGGTATGAGCGGCTGGCTCGACGATGCGGGGGTCGACATCCTCACCCTGCAGGAGGTGCGCGGGCAGGACGAGCACCTCGAGGCCGCCCTCCCGGGGTGGTCGATCGTGCACGACGAGGCCACGGCGAAGGGGCGCGCCGGCGTCG
Organism: Microbacterium sp. Soil_N32; assembly: GCF_057655505.1. Taxonomy (NCBI): domain Bacteria; kingdom Bacillati; phylum Actinomycetota; class Actinomycetes; order Micrococcales; family Microbacteriaceae; genus Microbacterium; species Microbacterium sp. Soil_N32. The sequence goes on along the minus strand of NZ_JBDGME010000018.1, from coordinate 224,034 downwards.
CCATCGCGAGCCGCGTGCCGGCTCTGGCCGCGCGCACCGCGTTCGGCCCCGACGACTTCGACGCCAAGGGCCGGTGGATCGAGGCCGACTTCCTGCTCGGCGACCGTCCGCTCACGGTGGTGAGCGCCTATGTGCACTCCGGTGAAGCCGACACCCCCAAGCAGGACGAGAAGTACCGCTTCCTCGACGCGTTCGGGCCCCGGCTCAGCGAACTCGCTGCCGACGACGCCTTCGCCCTCGTCACGGGAGACCTGAACGTCGGGCACCGCGAACTCGACATCAAGAACTGGCGGGGCAACCGCAAGAAGGCCGGCTTCCTCCCCCGCGAGCGCGCCTACTTCGACCGTTTCCTCGGCGAGGCGGGCGCCGAGGTGACCGGGGTCGACGGATCGGTCGGCACCGGGCTCGGCTGGGTCGACGTCGGACGTCGCTTCCATGGCGAGGTCGAAGGACCGTACACCTGGTGGTCGATGCGCGGACAGGCGTTCGACAACGACTCGGGGTGGCGCATCGACTACCACCTCGCGAGCCCAGCGCTCGCCGACCGCGTGGTCGACTACCACGTCGCCCGCGCGGCGGCCTACGACCAGCGGTGGAGCGACCACGCCCCCGTGGTCGTCGACTACTCCTTCTGAGAGTCCGGCTCCCCCGCCGTCGCGCCGGACTCGGAGGAGACGTGACGGTACCACCCGCGGTACTCCAGCACCGTGCCGACGAGCGGGTTCACGGCGCGCATCTCGATCGTGCGCCGCGCGTTCTGGGCGTCCCACCCGTCGACGAGATCGACATGGATGCCGAGGATGCCGCGCAGAGCAATACGCCGCCCGCCGATGCGCAGCGCGATACGCCGCGTGCGCATGCGCAGGAAACCCTCGCCGGTGACGCTGCACTCCTCGATCATCTCGACCCGGCCGCGGGCGCCGAGCAGATTCCGCACGAGACCCGCGTGCACACTCACCGTGAGCCGGTCCGAAATGTACTGCGTGCCCGACGAGAAACGGAACGCCCGCTCGCTGTCGAGCGTCGCACGACCGAGAGCATCGGTGCCCGAGCGCGTGGTCAGGGTGAACGGCACGTCGCGTCCGTACCGGGTCACGAGCATGCGTCGCCCGACGAACGGGCGAGCGAGCGCAGTGAGGCGCCCGAAACGACTGCCTGCGACGGCGAACACGCCCTCCGCCCGAGCCTCCGCGCCGTCGGCGCTCATCTGACTGCGCAGCTCGGGGTGCAGCGCCTCAGCGCGGTCGCCCAGAGCCCGAAGGAACACCTCTCCCTGTGCGATCATTCGCGCACCTCCTCCCGGTAGGGCTTGACGGTCTCGGGCACCGCGTCGGTCGGCACGTAGGTGCAGCGGAACTCGCCCCGGTAGCCGAACAGGAAGCCCAGCAGGTCGTTGTGCACCTCGAGGTCGATGACGAAGCAGTCCTTCTCGTCGTCGAAGTGCTCGACGAGGTGGGCCCGGCCACTGAAGATCATGGGAAAGCGGAAAGCCACCGGCCCCTCGTAGAACCTCTGCTCGCCGGAGGTGAGACGCAGCCCGCCGTTCTCGGTGACCGCCAGGTCGAGATCCACGGCGAGGTGCTGATGCGTGCCGAGGTAGTCGACGACGCGGCCGCGGGCCTCGCTGTAGATCATCGTCGCGTCGAATCGGCGCCGCCGCCCCGGACGCGTGCGCATGGTGCGCACGAAGGTCACCGTCTCACGTCCGAAGCCGTCGACGTAGGCATGGTTGTCGATCTGGAACGGGATGCCGCGTCCGTGCTCGGAGAGGAGGATGTTCCGCATCGCCCCCAGCAGGAGGAAGGGCCGAGTCCACCAGGGCCCCCGTCGCACCTCGGTCATCACGCCGCGTCCGACGCACCCGTAGCCCGCCGTGAGCCCGATGCGGAAGCGGCGCTGCATCTGCGGGTGCAACCGCTCGAAGTCGGCGCCGAGGGCTCGTACGAACACTCCGTCGCTCATCGATCGATCCTCTCCAGCGACGCGGGGGCGTCATCCATGATCCGTCGCGCTCCGCGCTGCGGCGGACGCGAGAGGCATCGGCGCGCCCGAGCCCGCGGGCGCCCGGGCAGCAGGCTGCGCCACCACGTCGTGCGTTCCGGCTCGATGCCGCTCTCGGCCCACAGGCGCAGACGGTCGAAGCTCCACGCCGTCAACCACCAGACCACGCGCCGGGTGATCCAGCGATCGAGCACGCGGCCGATCGGACCCCACCCCGGCGCGTAGTCGTAGCCGGTGAGGAAGCGCACACCATCGGGCGTCGGCACGTACCGCCAGTAGCCGCGGCCCTTTCCGAGCGGTGACAGCCGGTCGGCCGTGTCGAAGAGCAGCGCCGAGGTGCGCTCCCCGCCGGCGGACCGCCGCTCTCCGAGCGAGACGCCCGTGCCGCGGATCGTGTGCACCCCGAGGGCGAGCTCGTACACGAACTCCTGCGCGCCGTCGTCACGGACACGGGTGGGGCGAATCGCGGTGAATCGTGCATCCCATCGCACGTGCTCCTGCGGGGTCTGCGTCAGCTCCCACACGCGGTCGAGGGGCGCGTCGATGAGGATCTCGACGTACAGCGCGCCGTCGCGTCGCGCTGCGGTCGCCTTCTCCCCCATCCCGCCAGCGTAGGGGACGAGCGCGCGGGAGCGGGCGCGCACGCGGCATAGGATTGCAGGGTGACCAAGCCTCGCCTCTACTCCGGAATGCAGCCCTCCGCCGACTCCCTCCAGATCGGCAACTACATCGGGGCGCTCCTCCAGTGGCGAGACCTGCAGTCCTCGTACGACGCGTTCTTCTCGGTCGTGGACCTGCACGCGATCACCGTGCCGCAGGACCCGGAAGTGCTGCGCGAGAAGACGCGCCGCACGGCCGCCCAGTACATCGCGGCCGGCATCGAGCCCTCGCAGTCGACCCTCTACGTGCAGTCGCACGTACGGGCCCACGCCGAGCTCGCCTGGATCCTCAGCACGATCACCGGTTTCGGCGAGGCCAGCCGCATGACCCAGTTCAAGGACAAGTCCGCCCGCCAAGGACAGGACGCCACGAGCGTCGGGCTGTTCACCTACCCGGTGCTCATGGCCGCCGACATCCTGCTCTACCAGACCGACGTGGTGCCGGTGGGCGACGACCAGAAGCAGCACGTCGAGCTCACGCGCGACCTCGCCGAGCGGTTCAACTCGCGCTTCGGCGAGACGTTCACCGTGCCGAAGCCGGTGATTCAGAAGGACACGGCCCGCATCTACGACCTGCAGAACCCGACGTCGAAGATGTCGAAGTCTGCCGAGAGCGACGCCGGTGTGCTCTGGATGCTCGACGACCCCGCGAAGTCGGCGAAGAAGATCATGCGCGCCGTGACCGACAACGAGGGTGCGGTGCGCTTCGACCGCGACAACAAGCCCGGCGTCTCGAACCTGCTCACGATCTACGCGGCGCTCACCGGCCGCCAGGTCGCGTCGATCGAAGACGAGTACGCCGGCCGCGGGTACGGCGACTTCAAGAAGGGTCTCGCCGAGGTCGTGGTGTCGGAGTTCCAGCCCGTGCGCGACCGCGCTCTCGAGCTGCTCGACGACCCGGCCGAGCTCGACCGGATCCTCGCCGAGAACGCCGCGCGCGCGGATGCCGTCGCCGACGAGACGCTGAGCCGCGTCTACGACCGCGTGGGTCTGCTCCGCCGCGTCTGACGACGCCCGCCCCTAGGATGGCCTCGTGACCGATCCCCAGTTCCCGCCGCCGCACGGCGTCGTGCCCCCGGCCCCGCCCGCTCCTCCGGCCGTGCCGCCGGTGCCGCTGGCGCCCGGCTTCGCCGCGCCGCCGCAGCCGCCCGCATCCGCCCCGGCGGCGCCGCAGGCCCCGGGCTACGCGCCCGCCCCGCAGGCCCCGGGCTACGCCTCGTCACCCGCGCAGCAGTACGCCACCCCGCCCGGCGCGTATCAGGTGCCCGTGGGCGGCTACGCCGCGCCGACCGGCGATTACCGCACGCCCGACGCGACGGGCCGCCCGTCGAAGCTCTTCGGCATGCTCTCGCTCATCCTGGGTCTCGTCGCGACCGTCGTCACCCCGATCGTCGCCGCCGTCATGGGCTACGAGATCGGGAGGCGCGTGCCCGAGGCGATCATGGAACTGAGCGGCGAGAGCTCGGCCAGCTCGCTCGCCTTCCTCTCCCCGGCCCGCGACCAGGTGCTGTGGGCCGAGATCGGCTTCTGGACCGGTACCGTCCTGGGTGTGACGGCGATCGTGCTCGGCATCCTCGCGATCGTGCGCAAGAGCGGTCGGGGCCAGGGCATCGCCGGACTCGTCATCGCCGTGATCGGCCCGGTGCTGTTCTTCCTGCTGCTGGGTATCGGCCTCGGCGTGGGTGCGGGTGCCGGAGCGGCCTCGTACTACGGCTGACCGCCGTCCGTCCCGGCGTCGCCGCGAGGCGCGACCGTCGATCGGTTCCGCGTCTCAGCGCGGTGCGTGGTGCTTCTGCTGCGCAGCGAGCAGACCCTCGCCGACCACCTGCTCGACCGCGTCCGCGGCATCCGATACGAGGACCGGCAGGTTCGCGCGCTCGTCCTTGCCGAAGGGCGCGAGCACCCAGTCGGCCGGGTCCTGCCGACCGATCGGCCGACCGATGCCCACCCGCACGCGCGGGAAGTCGGGCGTCGTGAGGGCGCGCGCGACGTCGCGCACTCCGTTGTGGCCGCCGTGCCCTCCCCCGGTCTTGAGCTTGAGGGTGTCGAACGGGATGTCGAGCTCGTCGTGCACGACGATGACGCGCTCCGGCGGCACCGAGTAGAACCGCGCCAGCGCGGCCACCGGCGTGCCCGAGACGTTCATGAACGTGTTCGGCTTCGCCAGCACGATCTTGTCGGCACCCGGCCGCAGCCAGGTCTCAACGACCCGGGCACCGCCCTTGTGCTCGCGGAACGACTCGCCGCGCCGCGCCGCGAGCTCGTCGACGACCATCTGGCCGATGTTGTGGCGGGTCGCCTCGTACCGCGGACCGGGGTTGCCGAGTCCGACCACGAGCCAGGTGGAAGTCATGCCGTCGTCCTCTCGTTCCGCCTCGCGGGCGGTGTGCGGGTCAGGATACGAGAGAGGGGACGCGATCCGATCGCGTCCCCTCTGTCGTACTGCGGGCGGAGATCACTCCGCGGCGGTCTCCTCGGCGGCGGGCTCGTCGCCCTCCGCGGCCTCGGCGTCGTCCTCGACCTCGAGGGCCGGGACCGAGATCGCGACGACGAGCACGTCGCCCTCGGTCAGCAGCGAGGCGCCCTTCGGGAGGGTGACGTCGGCGGCGGTGATGTGCGTGCCGTCCTCGAGTCCCTCGACCGAGACCTCGACGTTCTCGGGGATGTGGGTCGCCTCGACCTCGAGCGACAGCGTGGTCGCGTCGAGGTTCGCGATGGTGCCGGCGGCCGACTCACCGGTGACAACGACGGGAACGTCGATCGTGACCTTCTCGCCCTTCTTCACCACGAGCAGGTCGATGTGCTCGATGATCTGGTGCACCGGGTCCTTCTGCACGTCCTTGACGAGCGCGAGCTGCTCGGTGCCCTCGATGTCGAGCTCGAGGAGCGCGTTGGCACGACGGATGATCAGCGAGACCTGGTGGCCCGGCAGAGCGACGTGCACGGGCTCGGTGCCGTGGCCGTAGATGACAGCGGGGATCTTGCCGGCGGCGCGCAGACGGCGGGCGAAGCCCTTGCCGAAGCTGTCGCGCAGCTCGGCGTGGACCTTGGTGTCTTCAGACATGAGGTTCTCCTTCGGGGCACGCAGCGAAGCGCCGCGCGGTGGTCTGTGGTTCGTGTTCTCGAGAGGGACACGGGAAAAGAGCCACCGGGACTCGCTTCGCCGCGTCGATAACGGATGCCCGCGCACGCGCGAAAGCGTCCCTCGCCGAGGTACTCGGTCAATGGTACCGGATGACCCGGTAGGCTGAGGACACCGTTCCCTCTCGCAGATCTCGGAGACTTCCATGCTCGACGGCGCCCTCTTCTCGCACATCATCCTCTGGGTCATCGGCGCGATGACCGTGTGCGCCGGCGTCGCGAGCTTCGCGGCCCTGTTCTCGCTCGGGCGTTCGGGCTACCGCAAGGACTGACCGCTCCCGCGCAGCCCTGCGCCGACGGCGTCCTCGATCGCCGTCACCTGCTCCGCGACCCCACCGGCCGCGATGCGCGCGCCCCGTTCGTCGGGCTCCACCGGTTCGAGCGTCTCGAGCTGTGAATCGAGCAGCGCCGCCGGCATGAAGTGGCCGGGTCGCTCGCGCATCCGCCGCTCCAGCTCGTCGCGATCGACGCGCAGCTCGGCGAAGAACGCGTCCGGCGCTTCCACCCGGATCGCGTCGCGATAGGCCCTCCGCAGCGCGGAGCACGCCACGACGATGCGCCCGTGCGCGGCGAGGGTCGTGCCGACGACGCCGAGCCACGGCATCCGGTCGGCGTCGTCGAGGGGGATGCCGGCGGCCATCTTGTCGACGTTGGTCAGCGGATGCAGGTCGTCGGCGTCGACGAACGTCGCCCCGATCCGTTCCGCCAGAGCGCGGCCGACCGTCGACTTGCCGCAGCCGCTCGGCCCCATCACGACGATGCGCACGGTGTGCATGCGGCGCCTCAGTAGAACTCGACGGTGTCGACGACCGCCTGCAGCGGACGTCCGTCGAGCAGGCGTCCGGCGTTCTCGGCGAAGCGGCGTGCGATGCGCTCCTCCTCGCGGGCGTCGATGGCGGCGGTGTGCGGGCTGACGAGCACGCGCGGGTGCGTCCACAGCGGCGAGTCGTCGGCGAGCGGCTCCTGTTCGAACACGTCGAGACCGGCGAACGAGACGCGGCCGTCGTCGAGCGCCTCGAGGAGCGCCGTCTCGTCGATGACGGATCCGCGTCCGACATTGGTGACGATGACACCGGGCCGTACGGCGGCGAGCACCTCCGCGCCGATCAGGTGCTCGGTCTGCGCCGTACCGGGGAGAGTGACGACGACGGCATCCACCTCGGCCACGGCATCGGCGAGGTCGTCGATCGGCACGAGGCGGTCGACGCCGTCGACCGAGTCGCCGGAGCGCGTGGTGCCCCACACGGTCGCGCCCAGCGCATGGAACCGACGAGCGCACTCCGCCCCGATCCCGCCGAGACCCACGACCAGCACGGTCAGCTCGTCGAGCTGACGCATCCGCCACCGGTCGGGCCACGTGCGGGTGCGCTGGTCGTCGAGCAGACGGGGAAGACCCTTCGCCCCCGCCAGAACAACGAACACCGCGAACTCGGCGAGCGGCCCGCCGTGCACGCCGGCACTCGTGGTGAAGACGACGCGGTCGAGCTCGTCGCGATCGAGGCCGGCGGCCTTCACCGTCGCTCCTCCCCCGGCCGCTGTCGTCATGACCCAGCGCAGCCGCGGGTTGGCGCGCACCGTGCGGGCGAGCGCCTCGGCATCGACATCGGGGATGCCGAACAGCACGTCGGCGGAGTCGACCATGCGCTCGTACGCCGACTGCTCGGCGGGGGTGCGGGTGTGCGCGGGATCTCCCGACCAGTCGGCCGGCCACCGCGCCGGATGCTCGAGCGCGTGATCGCGGACGACCTCGACCCGGGGCTCGATCTCCTCGATGAGCCGGCACAGTTCCTCCGGCAGAGGAACCGCCACAACCGCCCTGAGCCTGCTGCCGCTGTCCGCCACGCTGTTCCTCCTCGAGTCGTCGTCCTCCCAGCGTAGAGGCCCGCGTCGAGGCATCCCTCCCTGCACAGACACCGGGCGTGACACACGCGCGCGACCGCCGCGGGACAGCGATACCCTGAGAGCAACCCTTCTTCACGATCGAGGAGCCTTCTGTGCCCGCAGCATCAGCGAATATCGGAGTCGTCGGACTCGCCGTCATGGGGTCGAATCTCGCCCGCAACCTCGCCAGCCGCGAGGGCAACACCGTGGCGATCTTCAACCGCAGCTACGAGAAGACCCGGACGCTGCTCGACGAGCATCCGGAGGCCGGTTTCGTTGCGGCGTCGACGTACCAGGAGTTCGCCGACAGCCTGCAGAAGCCGCGCACCGCGATCATCATGGTCAAGGCCGGCGGCCCGACGGATGCCGTCATCGACTCGCTGCTCGAGGTGTTCGAGCCGGGCGACATCATCGTCGACGGCGGCAACGCCTACTTCCCCGACACGATCCGCCGCGAGAAGGCCGTGCGCGAGACCGGCGTGAACTTCGTCGGCGCCGGTATCTCCGGCGGCGAGGAGGGCGCCCTCACGGGCCCCTCGATCATGCCCGGCGGCTCGGACGAGTCGTGGGTGACCCTCGGCCCGATCCTCAAGTCCATCGCCGCGGTCGCCGAGGGCGAGCCGTGCGTGACCCACGTCGGCCACGACGGCGCCGGTCACTTCGTGAAGATGGTGCACAACGGCATCGAGTACGCCGACATGCAGCTCATCGCCGAGGCCTACGACCTCATCCGCCGCGGCACCGGCAAGTCGCCCGCCGAGATCGCCGACATCTTCGCCGAGTGGAACCGTGGCGAGCTCGAGTCGTACCTCATCGAGATCACCGCCGAGGTGCTGCGCCAGGTCGACGCCGCGACGGGTCAGCCGCTCGTCGACGTGATCGTCGACCAGGCCGGCGCCAAGGGCACCGGCGCATGGACCGTGCAGACCGCGCTCTCGCTGGGCGTGCCCGTCTCGGGCATCGCCGAGGCGACCTTCGCGCGTTCGCTGTCGAGCCACCCCGAGCAGCGCGCCGTCGCCGCGGCTCTCCCCGGCCCCGACGAGGAGTTCACGGTCGCCGACGGCGATGTCGAGGCGTTCATCGAAGACGTGCGGCTCGCGCTGTACGCCTCGAAGATCGTCGCCTACAGCCAGGGCTTCGACGAGATCCGCGCAGGTGCGGCCGAGTACGGCTGGAACATCGACCTCGGCGCGATCAGCAAGATCTGGCGCGGCGGATGCATCATCCGCGCCCAGTTCCTCAACCGCATCGCCGACGCGTACGCCGAGACCCCCGACCTGCCGGTGCTCATGACGGCCCCGTACTTCGCCGAGGCCCTGACGCGCGGGCAGTCCGCGTGGCGCCGCGTCGTCGTCGCTGCCGCCACCGCCGGCATCCCGGCCCCGGCATTCTCGTCGTCGCTGTCGTACTACGACGGCATCCGCGCCGACCGCCTCCCGGCCGCGCTCGTGCAGGGTCAGCGCGACTTCTTCGGCGCGCACACCTACAAGCGCATCGACAAGGAGGGCACGTTCCACACCCTTTGGTCGGGCGACCGCACCGAGATCGAGGCCGAGGACACACACTGACCTCGATGTGAACATCACGGAGGGCCCCGGCGCGTTCGTCGGGGCCCTCCGTGTATCCGCCCTTACCGCGTGATGTCCTGCACCACGCCCTGCGTGAGGCGGAGCCGCCGCGTCGCACGACGCGCGACGGCGGAGTCGTGCGTCACGACGATCATCGTGAGGCCCTCCGCGCACAGGGACTCGAGCAGGTCGAGCACCTCGTCGCGCATACTCTCGTCGAGGTTCCCCGTCGGCTCGTCGGCGAGCAGCACCCGAGGCCGCTTCACGAGAGCGCGGGCGATCGCCACGCGCTGCTGCTGGCCGCCCGACAGCTCGGACGGCAGATGCGCGCCGCGGTCGCCCAGCCCGACGTGGGCGAGGGCCTCGCTCACACGAGCCCGGCGCTCCGCCCGGGCGGGCGACGAGGGCTCCAGCGCCATGTCCACGTTCTCGGCAGCAGTGAGGGTCGGGATGAGGTTGAACGCCTGGAAGACGAATCCGATCTCCTCGGCCCGGAGGCGTCCGAGCTCGCGCGCGGATGCCGAGGCGAGTTCCGTGCCTCCGATCGCGAGAGACCCCGCGGTCGGTCGATCGAGGGCGCCGAGGAGTTGCAGCAGGGTCGACTTCCCCCCGCCCGTGGGGCCCTGGATCGTGACGAACTCGCCGGCCGCGATCTCGAGGTCGACGCCGCGCAGCGCCGTCACCTCCCCTCCCTTCCGGCGGTAGGTGCGGGTGACGCCGGTGGCGCGGTACAACGGCGTCGGGGCATCCGTCGAGGCTTCGATCGTGGGGGTGTGGGTCATGCTCATGGGTTCTCCTCCTGGTCTGCGAGTATCGGTGGGGTCACCGGGGGTCGTGTTCGGGATCGGGCTCATGCCACGGCCCGCAAGGCTTCGGCCGGGCTCAGGCGGGCGGCACGCCAGCCTCCGAACGCGGCGGCGACAAAGCCGCCGAGAAGGGCGAGGCCGACGGCGGCGACGAGGACCCAGGGCGTGAACGGCGCCTGCAGCACGACGTCGGCCGTGGCGGTGGTCTGGAACATCCCGCCGCCCGTGGGACCGCCTCCCGGCGCTCCGGGGCCGCTCTGGGCGGTGCCCGCGCTCGACGCGACCGTCGGGCGCACGAGATTGACGATCAGGATGCCCGCGAGACCGAGGACGAGACCCGCGGCTCCGCCGAGCAGGCCCTGGACCATGGATTCGCCGGCGACCTGACGCATCACCCGACCGTTCGACCATCCGAGAGCCTTGAGGGTTCCGAACTCGCGGGTGCGTCGCCCGACGCTGGACAAGGTCAGCAGCACGGAGAGGAGCACTGCGACCGCGAGAACGATGACCGACAACCACGTGCCGAGGCTCGACACGAGCGCCGTCGCGCCCGAAAGCGAGCCCGAGACGCTCGCCGCGAGCTCGGCCTGCGACGTCACCGTCGCGTCCGGCAGCTCGTCTGCCAGAGACGCCTGCACCGCATCGATGGATGACGCGGAATCGGCCTGCACGTATACGGTCGAGACCACATCGCCCACCCCGGCGAGGTCCTGCGCGGTGTCGAGGGGCAGATACACGTTCGCGGCGGTGTCGGCGGTGTCGGAGGTCGACGCGAGGATGCCGACCACCTCGACGTCCGAGCCGGCCACGTCGATCACGTCGCCGACCGCGATGGACGCCGTCGAGGCGTAGGCGCTGTCGACGAGCGCCACGAGCAAACCGGAATCGGACGACGAGAACGTCCGACCGTCGGTCACCGCCGTGGAGGCCAGCGGGCCGATGGTCGTGACGTCGGGGTCGACGCCGAGCACCGAGAACGAATCGACGTCGAACGCGCCGCCGCCTGCGCCGTCGGCCCCGCCCTGCGGAGGAGTCTGTCCTTCTGAGGGCATCCCGTTCTGCCCGTCGGTCGCACCGCCCTCGCTTCCGAAGCCGCCGCTCGGAAGCTCGCCGGAGAAGGTCGAATTCGTCAGGCTCAGTGCGCCCGTCGCATCCGCCACCCCGTCGACCCCGCTGACCTGATCGATGACGCCGGCGTCGAGGGTGCCGCGCATCAGGTCGGTGCGCAGCGACGACTGCGTGAGCGTGGTCGTGTCGCCGTCGGTCTGGCCCTCCCCGGCGTCGAACTCGAAGCGGGGCCCTCCGCCCTCCCCCGGTTCCGCCGCCGCGCCCGTCACCGTGAGGTCGGTGCCGACCCCGTAGACGGCGTCGAGCGCCTGCGCCTGCGCATCCCGCACCCCCGTGGCGAGCGCGTTGACGACGATCACCAGTCCGATGGCGATCGCGAGCCCGATGGCCACGATCGCGGTCTGCCTCTTCCGGCCCGCGAGTTCGCGCCGTAGATACGTTCCGTACATGTCTCTCCTTCTTCCGCGTGGATCGCGGTGCCGGGAACGACGGTAGGAAGCGGGTCTATGCGGGTTCGAAGGCCCCGCGATGAGCACGCTATGGATCGCGGCGCTCCCGTCACCATGATCCGAAGGAAATGCCGGTTTCACAGACAACGCATAGTGCGCTCCATAGAAAACCCATAGGAGACTCCGCAGAATGGGAGCATGACCAGCGACCTGCCCGATCTTCGCCGCGCCGACGGCTCACCCCTGCGCATCCTCGCCGTGGACGACGAGCAGATGCTCACCGACCTGCTCGCGATGGCGCTGCGCATGGAGGGCTGGGAGGTGCGCACCGCGTCATCCGGGCTCGAGGCGCTGCAGGTCGCGCGGGAGTTCGAACCCGACGCCCTCGTGCTCGACATCATGATGCCCGACCTCGACGGCATGGCCGTGCTCAAGCGCCTGCGCGAATCCGGCAGCCTCGTACCCGTGCTGTTCCTCACCGCGAAGGACGCGGTCGGCGACCGCGTCGCCGGGCTCACCGCTGGCGGCGACGACTACGTCACCAAGCCGTTCAGCCTCGAAGAGGTCATCGCGCGGCTGCGCGCCATCATCCGCCGCACCGGGCACGCGATGGCCGACGACGGCCAGTCGATCCTGCGCGTCGCCGACCTCACCCTCAACGAGGACAGCCACGAGGTCGTGCGCGACGGCACCGAGATCGAACTCACCGCCACCGAGTTCGAACTGCTGCGGTACCTGATGCGCAACGAGCGTCGAGTGCTCTCGAAGGCGCAGATCCTCGATCGGGTGTGGAGTTACGACTTCGGCGGCAAGTCATCGGTCGTCGAGCTGTACATCTCGTACCTGCGCAAGAAGATCGACGCCGGCCGCACGCCGCTGCTGCACACCGTTCGCGGCGTCGGCTACATGATCAAGGCCCCGCAGTGAGCGGGACGAGGATGCCGCGACGCCCGCTGAGCCTGCAGGCCCGCCTGATGACCGCCGTCATCGGGTTCGTGTCGCTCATCCTCGTCATCGTCGCGGTCATCACCAGCGCATCGCTCGGCCGCACGCTCGAGGATCAGCTCGACCAGCGCGTGAAGAGCTACGCCCTCCAGGTGACCGAGAAGTGGGTCGACCCGCTGCCGGCGAGCACGGCGACGATCGACAACATCCTCGCCCGGGCCGGCAACGCCCCACCCGGGCTGCTGCTGGCCGTATCGAGCCCCCTCACCGGTACGAGCGGCGCCGTGTTCACCAGCTCGGCCGAAGAGCTCGACGCGAGCTCCGTGACGCTTTCGGCGGCGCAACTGAGTCAGATCAACGACGGCCTCGACGGCCCGCGCCTCGCGACCGTGTCGATCACCGACGTCGGCTCGTACCGCGTCGCCGTCACGACCTCGCACAGCGGTGTGATCGTCGTGACCGGACTCCCCCGCGCCGACATCCAGGCGCAGCTCACCACCCTTCTCACGGTGATCGCACTCGCGACCATCGGCGGTCTCATCCTGCTCGCCCTCACCACCGCCATCACGATCCGCGTGGGTCTGCGGCCGCTGCGCGCCGTCGCCGCCACCGCGACCCGCGTCGCCGACCTCCCGCTCGACCGCGGTGAGGTCTCGATCACCGAGCGGGTGCCGGCATCCGAAGCAGACCCGCGCACCGAGACCGGGTTGGTCGGCGCGTCGCTCAACAAGCTGCTCGACCACGTCGACGCCTCCCTCGCAGCGCGCCAGAAGAACGAGGAGCGGATGCGCCGGTTCGTCGCCGACGCCAGCCACGAGCTGCGGACTCCTCTGGCCTCCATCCGCGGGTACTCCGAGCTGTCGCTGCGAGCGCTCGGGCAGAATCACGGCCCGGAGGCGATCGACGGCACCACCACGTCTCTCGAACGCATCCAGGCGCAGTCCTTGCGCATGACGCGACTGGTCGAGGATCTGCTGCTGCTCGCCCGACTCGACGAGGGCCGCGAACTCGTGCACGGCAGCGTCGACCTCGGTCAGCTGGCGCTGGAGAGCCTGGCGGACGCCCGACCGACCGCCGTCGACCACCACTGGAGCATCGAGGTGCCCGACGAGCCCGTCGTGATCATCGGCGACGCCGGGCGCCTGCACCAGGTGGTCGCGAACCTGCTCGCGAACGCCCGCACCCACACCCCGGCCGGCACGACGATCACGGTGAGCGTGCACACCGAGGGCGGCGAGGCGGTCGTGCGGGTGCACGACGACGGCCCCGGCATCGATCCGGGGGTGCGCGACGAGCTGTTCGCCCGCTTCGCACGCGGCGACAGTTCACGCGCACGTCAGACCGGGGGCACGGGCCTCGGCCTGGCGATCGCGAAGGCCATCGTCGAGGGGCACGGCGGGTACATCTCCGTCGCGAGCGAGCCCGGCGATACGACGTTCACGGTGCGCCTGCCGCTCGTGCCGCCCGATGTCCGGACTCCCGACCTCTCCGACGACTCCCCCACCCCCGCCTGAGACCCCCCACCCCGCCCGCGAAATGCAGGCACGACGACGACATGCAGGCTGAAACCACCCCGTTGAGCCTGCATCAAACGTCTGTGCCTGCATTTCGCCTCGGTGGGCGGCCTGCACAAGAGCCGATCGTTGTCGAGCATCCACAGATGACGTTCGGCACGGCCCGGCATGGCCGGCGGTGGCCGAACATGATCGGATGCTCCCACCCGAACATCTCATCGCTCACCACGGCGGCGTCTGCCGCACCTCCGACCTCCGCCGCTACGGCGTCACGTCCGCGGCCATCAGCCGAGCGGTCGAAGGCGGATCCATCCTCCGAGTGCGGCAGGGCGTGTTCGCGACCGCGTCTGCAGATGCGACCGTCGTGCGGGCCGCGGAACACGGCGGCTCGCTCACCTGCTGCCGTGCACTGCGCCTGCACGGCGTCTGGGCCCTAGACGATGATGCTCATCCGCACGTGTGGTTAGGCCGCAAGAGTCGCATCCATCACGCCGACTGCACCTGCATCGCGCACTGGCACGATGGCGCGAGCGCTCTCGGCCTCGCACCTCTCGAAGATGTGCTGCTCGACGTCTATCGCTGCCGAGGCGCCGAGACCTTCTTCGCCGGCCTCGAGTCCGCTCTTCGCCAACGGAAGATCGTTTCACTGAGCCGTCTCCGCTCGCGCCTTCCTACGTCCGCGCGCTGGCTGGTCGACCTCGCCCGCCATGACGCCGACAGCGGACTGGAATCCCTCCTGCGTCTGCGGCTTCATCTGCTCGGAGTCGCGCTGCAGTGCCAAGTGGTCATCGATGGCGTCGGGCGGGTCGACTTCGTGATCGCAGGGCGCATCATCCTCGAGGCCGACGGCGAAGAGTTTCACGGCGGCGCGGCCGAACGACGTCGAGACCGACGCCGTGACGCGGAGGCATCGGTCCGAGGCTACGAGACGCTTCGATTCGATTACGACCTGATTATCCGGGCGTGGCCCGTCGTCCAGTCCGCGATACTCCGCGCGATCGTGCGCCACGGGATCACTCCCCCGCGCTGACCTCCTGCGGCCCGCGCGTCGCGAGTTGCAGGCATGGACGACAAATGCAGGCCGATTCGGTGGCTTGCCACCTGCAGGTCGCAATTCCGCCTGCAGATGACGCGCACCCCCGGCGCCACCGAACGGCCCTGGGGCGGTCAGTAGCCGGCGAAGGCGTCGGTGGTGAGGCCGCGGCTGCGACGCAGCGCGGGAGCGAGTTCGGCGATCAGCCGCGGCGGGCCCGACACGAAGGCGTGGCGCGTGGCGAGGTCGGGCACGACCCGTGCGAGGCCGTCGGCGTCGAGGCGGATGCCTCCGGCCCACGTCCAGTGCGCGGGCAGGTCGCGCGGCTCGTCGCGGGTGAACACCACAGTGCGCACGCCGGTCGCCGCCAGCTCGTCACGGAACGCGAGCTCGGCGGCCTCGGCGGCGACGTAGAGCAGCACGACATCGCGCCGCGCCCCCTCCGCCTGCAGCTGACGCAGCTGCGACACGAACGGCGTCACCCCGATGCCGGCGGCCACGAGCAGCAGCGGCACGTCGGCCTTCGGCAGCACGAAGTCGCCCCACGTACCGGTCACGGCGAGCGCGGTGCCCGGCGCGACCTCTGCGAGCGCCCGCTTGTACGACGACGGATGCTGCGGGTCGCCGTTCCGGTACGCGAGACGCAGCTCCGGCAGGTCGGCGGGTGCCGAGACGATGCTGAACTCGCGTCGCGTACCCCGGGCGTCGGCGCGACGGTGAGGCACGTCGAGTTCGAGGTACTGACCGGCGTCGAACGCGAAGCGCCCCGTCACGCGGAAGGTGAGTTCCTGCGCGGTGGGCGTCACCGCGCGACGCCGTTCGAGCACCAGCCGCACCGCACCGCGCAGCGCGAAGGCGAACGCGACGAGGTTGCCGAGGAGCAGCGCGCGGTCCTGGCCGA
Organism: Microbacterium sp. Soil_N32; assembly: GCF_057655505.1. NCBI lineage: Bacteria > Bacillati > Actinomycetota > Actinomycetes > Micrococcales > Microbacteriaceae > Microbacterium > Microbacterium sp. Soil_N32. The sequence continues at coordinate 208,068 of NZ_JBDGME010000018.1, read as the reverse complement.
GGGTGAACAGACCGCCGATGGAGATCGGCCACCCGGCAAGCACTCCGACGACCGCGGCCACGATGTACTGCTGCCGACGCCTCGGCGGCAGCGTCAGGGGCTCCGAGAGCATGAACGCGCCGAGGAACAGGAATGGCGACTGCAGCACGGCGAACGAGAGCGCCGTGCCGAGATCGGCAGCCAGCCCGACCTCCTGCGCCTGCACGAACTGCCGCACGACCGAGGTCGCGACGGCGAGCACGAGGAACAGGGCGACCACCCGCACCTTCTCGGTGCGCCACAGCACGAGAAGACCGAGCAGCAGCACCGGGAGTGCGAGCGACGGGGTGCCCACCCACCACGACGCCGAGGTGCCGAGCCACGAGAAGGCGCCGAACGACCCCACGATCGAGACGACCGCGGCCCCGAACGCGGCGGGGTTCAGGATGTGCCGTCCGCGCCACACCACGAGGTACTTCGTGAGGCTCGCGAGCGCGCCGGCGAGGGCGAGGCCCAGCAGCGTTGCGGGCTCGACGCCGGGTCGCAGCACGAAGAGCAGGATGAGCGCGGTGATGAGCGACGACTCCACGCGCCACGGCCGTCGCAGCAGGCGCTGCACGAGCGCATCGACACCCGAGATGACGACCGTGAGCACCAGCAGGGACACGATGATGTCGAGCGGCGCGGGCGAGACGATCACGCCCAGCGTCGACAGGACCAGCGCGATGACGGCGAGCGTGGCCAGCGCGGCGAGCACGAGACGGTACATCGACAGGGCGCCGAGGCGCGCGAGCACCCGCTGACGGAGGGCGGTGGCGGAACGGAACATGGGTTTCCTAGGGCTGCGGGGCGAGGGTGAAGAGTTCGACGGGACAGGCGGGCGACCGCTGCGCGCGGCCGTCGGTGCTCATGCGCACCCACTCCACGCCCCACCGTGCGGCGAGCGCCGGCCCTCCGTCGAAGAAGAGGGCGGTGGCGACGGCATCCGCGGTCATCGCATCGGGGGCGATCGCCCAGGTGGCGGCCCAGGTCGTGACCGGCCGGCCGGTGCGGGCGTCGAGAACGTGGTGGAGGCCGTCGCCCCACACCCGTCGATTGGTCGCCGACGCACAGAGCGCCTGGTCACGGATGGTCGCGACGCCGATGGCGCGCGTGGTGTCGAACGGATGCTCCAGCCCGACCCGCACCGGCCGCCCGCGCACCGCGAGATCGCCGCCGGCGTCGACCACGACGTCGCCCTCGACGTCGCCGAGCGCCGCGAGCACGAGGTCGACGAGGCGTCCCTTGCCGACAGCACCCACGTCGATCGTCGCCGGTGTCTGCAGCGTCGCGCCGTCGCGCGTCCACCGCAGCACCTGCTCCCACCCCGAGGGCGCCGGCACGGCCTCGCCCGTCACGAGCGAGTAGCGCGCGTCGTAGCCGAGTGCGGCGAGGCTGTCGCCGACCAGCGGATTGACCGCTCCGCCGGTCGCCGCCGAGAGTTCCCGGTACGCGTCGAGCATCGACGCCGCGTCGGCCGAGGCCAGCTCGCCGCCGTCGCGAGCGAGGCGTGAGACGGCGGAGTCGTCACGGAATCGCGACCAGGTGCGATCGAAGTCCTCGATCAGCGCGTCGACGGCGGCGCATGTCTGCGCAGGCAGCTCGGCGACGGTCTCGACCTCCCACCGCGTGCCGATCGCCTCGAAACGCCAGATCACCATGGTGCGCGGGTCAGGCGGCGGCTTGCTTCTTGATGTCGTCGACGGCGGCGTTGAAGCCGCCGCTCGTCAGCGACGACCCGGCGACGCGCGTGACGTTCAGTTCGTCGATCGACTTGCCCTCGACCTCTTCGGAGATGCCGTCGATGAAGGCTCCCTGGTACTGCTCGGTCTCTCGGGCCTTCGGATCGCCGGTCACCTCGACGTCGGTCACGACGCCGTCGGCGAGGGTGAGGGTCACCGAGATCGTCTCGACCGATTCGGGCGTCTGGTACGAGCCCTCGGCGGTGTACGTGCCGTCCTCGTAGGTGCCGCCCGCGTCGCCTCCCGACGAGGTACCGCTGTCGGAACCGGTCGAGCCGGAGTCCGCCGCATCGTCGGTGGTCGCGGTGCCGGAGCATCCGGCCAAAACGAGGATCCCGGCGATGCCGAGCAGGGCGGAGCCCGTGCGGACAGGGGTCGGAACGGTCGTACGGATCATGATGGTCCTCCGGCTCGATGTCGTCGACGCGGTGTCGATGCTCCGAGAGTAGGAAGGCCGCCTATGGACCTGCTGTGCCGTGTCGAGGCGTGGTCTATGCGTCGCCGCCGAACATGCTCGTCACCGATCCGTCTTCGAAGACCTCGTGGATGGCGCGCGCCAGCAGCGGGGCGATCGGAAGGATCGTGAGCTTCTCCCAGCGGCGCGACTCGGTGAGGGGGATGGTGTCGGTCACGACGACCTCGTCGATCGCGGCGTCCTGCAGGCGCTCGGATGCCGGGTCGCTGAAGATCGCGTGCGTCGCGGCGACGATCACGCGGTGGGCGCCGTTGGCCTTGAGGGCCTGTGCCGCCTTCACGATCGTGCCGCCGGTGTCGATCATGTCGTCGACGAGGAGGCAGGTGCGCCCCTCGACCGTGCCGACGATCTCGTGCACCGACACCTGGTTGGCGACCTTCGGGTCGCGGCGCTTGTGGATGATCGCCAGCGGGGCGCCGAGGCTGTCGGACCACGTGTCGGCGACGCGCACGCGGCCCATGTCGGGCGAGACGACCGTGAGGATCTCGCGGTCGGCGGGCGAGAGCGTGCGCTCGAAGTGATCGAGCAGCACGGGCTTGGCGAACAGGTGGTCGACGGGGCCGTCGAAGAAGCCCTGGATCTGCGCCGCGTGCAGGTCGACGCTCATCACGCGGTCGGCGCCGGCGGTCTTGAGCAGGTCGGCGACGAGGCGGGCGCTGATCGGCTCGCGGCCCCGGCCCTTCTTGTCCTGCCGGGAGTACGGATAGTACGGCGCGACCACGGTGATGCGCTTCGCCGACGCGCGCTTGGCCGCGTCGATCATGATGAGCGTCTCCATGAGCCACTCGTTGACCGGCTCGCCGAAGGTCTGGATCAGGAACAGATCGACGCCGCGGATCGAGACCTCGAAGCGCGCATAGATCTCGCCCGACGCGAAGGTGCGGTGCTCGACGGGCGCGATCTCGGTGCCGAGCGCGGCGGCGACGGCCGCGGTCAGCTCGGGGTGCGATCGACCACCTGCGACGACGAGGCGCTTCTTCGTCTTCGCGACGAGGCCGGGGGCCACGCCGTTGTCGCGATCCAGATCGACCGTCTTCTTCTTGCGCGCCATTCCGTGCCTACTCCGCCGCTCGTTCTCGGGACGCGGCGTCCGCCGCACCCGTGCCTGCTCTGTTCTTCTCGACCCAGCCCTCGATGTTGCGCTGAGGGGCGACGGTCATGGCCAGGGCTCCGGCCGGAACGTCCTTGCGGACCACCGCGCCGGCGCCGGTCTTCGCGCCCGCACCCAGCCTAACCGGCGCGACGAGCACCGTGTGCGACCCGGTGTGCACCTCGTCGCCGATCTCGGTGCGGTGCTTGTTCACGTCGTCGTAGTTGGCGGTGATCGTGCTGGCGCCCAGGTTCACACCGCGGCCGATCGTGGCGTCTCCGACGTACGACAGGTGCGGCACCTTGCTCCCATCGCCGATCTCGGCGTTCTTCGTCTCGACGTAGGCGCCGATCTTGCCCTTCGCGCCGAGCACCGTGCCGGCGCGCAGGTACGAGAAGGGGCCGACGGTCGCGCCGGCGCCGATGACGGCCAGCGTCGCGTCGGTGCGGCGCACCACCGCGTCCTCCCCCACCTCGCAGTCGACCAGCGAGGTGTCGGGGCCGACGATCGCGCCCTCGGCGATGCGCGTCGCTCCGAGGATCTGCGTGTTCGGGAGGATCCGCACGTCGGGCGCAAGGACGGCGTCGTCGTCGATCCAGGTGGTCGCCGGGTCGACGATCGTGACGCCCTCCAGCTGCCAACGCCGCACGATGCGGGCGTTGAGCAGGCGGCCGACTTCGGCGAGCTGGGCGCGGTCGTTGACGCCGAAGGTGACGGAGACGTCGGAGACGACGGATGCCGCGACCCGGTCGCCGTCTCGGCGTACGAGACCCGGCACGTCGGTGAGGTACATCTCGCCCTGGGCGTTCTCGACGCCGATCTCGGGGAGGTAGGTACGCAGCGTCGTCGCACGGAAGACGTACATGCCGGCGTTGATCTCGCGCACGGCGGCCTCGTCGTCGTTCGCGTCCTTCTGCTCGACGATGCGGTCGACCCCGCCGTCGACGTCGCGGATGACGCGGCCGTAGCCGGTCGGGTCGTCGACGACGGCCGTCATGAGCGTGGCGGGCGCACCCGAGGCGCGATGCTCGTCGAGGAACGAGGAGAGCGTGTCGGCGTCGGCGAGGGGGCAGTCGCCCGAGAGCACGAGCACATCGCCGTCGAAGTCGGCCGGCAGCGCGTCGACGGCCACCTGCACGGCGCGTCCGGTGCCGGGGACGTCGTCCTGATCGACGAAGACCGCGTCGGGGTAGTCGTCGCGCAGGGCCGCCACGACCTGGTCGCGCTCGTGCCGCACCACGACCTCGACGTGCTGCGCTCCCAGCGCACGCGCGGTCGTGAGCACGTGGCCGACGAGCGGGCGTCCGCCGATGCGGTGCAACACCTTCGGCAGGCGGGACTTCATGCGCGTGCCCTGACCTGCGGCGAGGACGATGATCGCGAGGTTGTCTGCTGTCATGCTCCGCCGCCAGGACTCGAACCTAGACCTCACAGCTCCAAAGGCTGTCGTGCTGCCATTACACCACGGCGGACCGCGGCCACCCCGGGGGCGCCGCTCGACAATTCTGCCACGCCGTCATCCGGCCGAAACACGGTCGTGCGATGCTCGCCCCATGAACATCCGGATCGACCGCGTCGACGGCCCCACCCCCGGCCTCGCCGCCTTCCTCCTCGCGCACCACGCGGACATGGCGGGCACCGCCCCGCCCGAGAGCCAGCACGCTCTGCCGATGGACCGGCTCCTCGACCCGGGCGTGCGACTGTTCGCGGCACGCGACGGCGACGAGCTCGTCGCGACCGGCGCCCTGGCGCCCCTCGCGGGCGACGACGGCCACGAGGAGCTGAAGTCGATGCGCACCGATCCGGACCGCCGGGGCCAGGGACTGGGCCGGGCGATGCTCGACGCCCTGCTCGACGACGCCCGACGGCGCGGCGTGCGCCGGGTGTCGCTCGAGACCGGGAGCGACGCGTTCTTCGCCCCCGCACGACGGCTCTACGAGCGTGCCGGGTTCGTCGAGTGCCCCCCGTTCGCGGCGTACGTGCCCGACCCGCACAGCACGTTCCTGCACATCGACCTCTCCCCCGAGGCGGCCGGGTCCGCAGGCGGCGACGCGCGCGCGATAATGGACGGATGAGCGCAACCGACGAGGTCGACCGCATCGTCGGGGCCTGGAACACCCAGCGCCCCGACCTCGACTTCTCGCCGCTCGAGGTGCTGTCGCGCATGGACCGCCTCTCGCGCCACCTCGACCGCGCCCGGCGCGACGTGTTCCGCCGCAGCGACATCGAGCCGTGGGAGTGGGACGTGCTGTCGGCCCTGCGCCGCGCCGGCTCGCCTTTCCAGCTCTCGCCCAAGCAGCTGCTGCAGCAGACCCTCGTCTCCAGCGGCACCATGACCAACCGCATCGACCGCCTCGTCGGGCGCCGGTTCGTGCGGCGAGAGGCCGACCCGGGCGACGGCCGCAGCATCCTGGTCACGCTCACCGACGACGGACGCGTGCGGGTCGACGCCGCCATCACCCGCCTCGTCGACGTCGAGGCCGAGCTGCTGCGCGCGCTCTCCCGGTCGGACCGCGATCGGCTCGCCGGGCTGCTGCGCAAGCTCAGCCTGAGTTTCGACGCATGAGAGGCGTCCGCTGATGGGCATGGCCTCTCCCCTGCCCGTGCGGGACGGCGTGGGCGCGACGCGACTGCACGTGCCCCTGAGCGGATCATGGCCGACGATCGCCGACTACATGATCGAGCGCTTCTTCCATCTCGACCCAGAGCGTCTGCGCGTGCGCTTCGACCGCGGTGAGATCGTCGCCCGCGACGGCAGGCCGCTCGCACGCGACACCCCGCTCGGCGCCGCGGAGTTCGTCTGGTACTACCGCGAGCCCCCGGTCGAGACCGAGATCCCCTTCGAGATCGAGGTCCTCCACCGCGACGACGACCTCGTCGTCGCGGACAAGCCCCACTTCCTCCCGACCACGCCGGGGGGCAAGTACCTGCAGAACTCCGCCCTCGTCCGTCTGCGGAACCGGCTCGGCATCCCCGAACTCACCCCCATCCACCGGCTGGACCGGGCGACGGCGGGTCTGCTGATGTTCTCGGTGCGGCCGCAGACGAGGGGCGCCTACCAGCTGCTCTTCGAGAACCGCGAAGTGCGCAAGGTCTACGAGGCGGTGTCGCGTCGACCGGACGACTGGGACGACGCCGCACCCGCCCTGGCGGGGCATCCGCTCCCGGTCGTCTACCGCAACCACATCGTCAAGCACCGCGGCCAGGTGTGCGTGCAAGTCGAGGCCGAGCGCGAGCCGAACTCCGAGACCCGCATCGAGCTGCTCGGCAGCGACGAGCGGGTGATCCACACCCTGCTGCGCCCGCACAGCGGCAAGATGCACCAGTTGCGCGTGCATCTCGCCGCGCTGGGCGCCGGCATCCTGAACGACGGCTTCTACCCGGTGCTGCTGCCCGAGACGCCCGACGACTTCTCGCGTCCGCTGCAGCTTCTCGCCCGCGAACTGCGCTTCACCGACCCCCTGTCGGGAGAGGAGCGCGCGTTCACCACCGGCCGACGTCTGCAGGAGGCGCCGACCGGCCGGTGACGGCGTGTCAGCGGCGCATGATCCGACGTGCCAGGCGCGCGCCCAGCAGCTGCACGAGGTGCACGAACACCACGATCAGGATGATCGCCGCCCACATCACGACGGGCTCGAACTGGCGGAAGCCGTAGATCTGCGCGAAGGCACCGAGGCCGCCGCCGCCGATGAGACCGGCCATGGCCGTCATGTCGATCAACGCGACCACGATGAACGTGTAGCCGAGGATGAGCGGTCCGAGCGATTCGGGGATGGCCACGGTGAACAGGATGCGCAGGGGCCCCGCCCCCATCGCGCGGGCGGCTTCGATCACGCCGGGCGGGACGGACACGAGGTGCTGCTCGACGATGCGGCCGATCGCGAACGCCGCCGCGAGTCCGATGAGGAACGCACCGGCGGTGGTGCCGATGCCGGTGCCGACCACGGCGCGGGCGAACGGCTGCGCCACCGCGACGAAGAGCACGAACGGGATGGGGCGGAAGAAGTTGACCGCGAGGTTCGCGATCACCGACACGGCGGCGTTCTGCATGAGTCCGCCGGGGCGCGAGACGTAGAGCACGATGCCGATGACGAGGCCCAGCACGCCGCCGAGCAGCAGCGCGAAGGAGGTCATGTACAGGGTCTCGAGCGCGGCGCTCCAGAACTCCGGTCCGAGTTCGATCAGACGCTCCATCAGCGGGCCTCCTCTCCGGCGATCTCGGTCACTTCGACGCGTTGCGCGATCGCCGCCAGTGCGCGGTCGACGGCGGCGCCCTCGCCGCGGATCGCCAGCGTCAGGTGTCCGAACGCGCGTCCGCGGATGTCGTTGATGCCCCCGTACACGAGCTCGAAGTCGAGGCCGGCGGCGGCGAGGTCGAGGAAGACCTGCGCCTGCGACGAGTCGCCGTCGCGGAAGGAGAAGGTGACGATGCGCCCGCGGTGCCGCTCGCGCAGGACGGCGAGCTCGGCGGGCGACGGGATGCCCTTGACCACCGTGCCGACGAACCGCTGCGACGCGGGGTTCTGCGGAGCGGAGAACACGTTGAACACGTCGCCCTGCTCGATGACCCGCCCGCGCTCCATCACCGCGACCTTGGTGGCGATCGTCTGGATGACGTCCATCTCGTGCGTGATGACGATGATGGTCACCCCCTGCTCCTCGTTGACCCGCTTGAGCAGATCGAGCACCTCGTGGGTGGTCTGCGGGTCGAGGGCGCTGGTGGCCTCGTCGGCGAGAAGGATGGCGGGCTTGGTGGCGAGCGCCCTGGCGATGCCGACGCGCTGCTTCTGCCCGCCCGAGAGCTGCTCCGGGTATGCCTTCGCCTTGTCGGCCAGGCCGACGAAAGAGAGCAGCTCGGCGACGCGCTCCTCGATGTCGGCCTTCGACCAGCCGGCCAGCTTGAGCGGGTAGGCGATGTTGGCCTTGACCGTGCGCGACGAGAAGAGGTTGAACTGCTGGAAGATCATGCCGATCCCGCCGCGCACCGTGCGCAGCGCCCGCTCGGGCAGGGCGGTGATGTCGACGCCGTCGACGTGGATCGAGCCGGAGGTGGCGGGCTCGAGCGCGTTGATGAGGCGGACGAGCGTCGACTTGCCGGCACCGGAGTACCCGATGATGCCGAAGACGTCGCCCTTCTCGATCGACAGCGAGACATCGTCGACGGCGAGGATCTCGGCGTCGCCCGCCACGCGGGACGGGTAGGCCTTGGACACGTCGGTCAGGCGCACGATCGGCATGGGATGCTCCGGGGTGGTGTCGGGAACGACGAATCGGGTGACGCGCGATGCGCCACCCGATTCTCTCGCATCAGGCGGGAGGGGTCTCCCCCCGCGCTGACTCACTTGTTCTCTTCGGTGTCCTTCTGGACCTTCTCGAGCGACGCGACGAGGTCCTCGACCGGGGTCTGCAGAGCGACGGCGGTGTTGCCGGACGACTCGCTCAGGCCCTTCTGCACGGCCTCGTTGGTCTGGAAGATCTCGACCAGCTTGAGGTACGTCTCGTTGTCGGCGTCTTCGGCGCGAGCCGCGAAGATGTTGACGTACGGGAGGGCGTTGGGGTCCTCCGGGTCGTCCTGCGCGATGGCGTCGTCGAACGTCAGACCCGCGTCCTCGACGAAGTCGTTGTTGATGATCGCGGCGGCGACGTCGGGCAGCGACGTCGGGATGAGGGCGGCCTCGAGGGCCGTGACCTTCACCTTGGACTTCGCGGTGTCGACATCGGCGATGTCGGAGAAGATCGTGCCGCCGCTCTTGAGCTCGATGAGGCCGGCCGACTGCAGCACGAGCAGGGCGCGCGCCTGGTTGGAGGCGTCGTCGGGGACGGCGACGGTCTCGCCCTCGGGGATGCTGTCGACGTCGTCGTACTTCTTCGAGTACAGGCCGAGCGGGTAGATCGCGGTCGAGCCGATCGGCTCGAGGTCGGAGCCCGAGTTCACGTTGTAGTCGGCGAGGTACACGATGTGCTGGAACTGGTTGAGGTCGATCTCGCCCTCGCTCAGCGCGGGGTTCGGCTGCTCGTAGGAGCCGAAGTCGACGAGCTCGACCGTGATGCCTTCTTCGGCGGCCGCGTCGACGAACGCGGGCCACTGCGGGTCGCCCTTGCCGACGACGCCGATCTTGACGGTCTCGCCGTCGGACGAGCCCGAGTCGCCGGATCCGGCGTCGGACGACGTGGCGCAGCCGGCGAGCGCGACGACGAGCGGGACCGCGGCGAGCGCGGCGAGGAGGGAGGTGGTACGACGGGACATGATGTGTGCGGGTTCCTTCTGTCAGGGACTCGAATACGTTAGGCAGGGCGGCGGCAGCGCGCGGAATCGCATCGTCACACAGCGTCACGCGACGGCATCGCCCGCGCGTGTCGCCACGGCATCCGCCCGCCCGCCGGTCGCTGCGCCCCCGCCGCGGTCGGGCTCAGTCGAACTCCTCGATGCCCTGCAGCCGCACCTGTTCGAGGTCCAGTCGGGCCGCGATGCGGCGCACGACCACGTCGTCGATCGTTCCGGAACGGCGCAGACCCAGCAGCACCTCGCGCTTGCGCTCGAGCAGTGCGAGCTTCAGCCGGGTGTGCTCCTCGTGGCGCACGAGCGGCGACCGCTGCATGACGTCGACATCGGTCGAGGTCGCGATCATCTGAAGAGTCGTGCCGTCGAGGGCATCCGTCACGCCGCCCGTGGCGAGGGGGTCGTCGGAATCCAGGGCCGGAACGGCGGGCGCGGTGGTCGTCGTGTCGGGCTGCGCGAGCAGGGCATCCAGCTCGCGGGCCTCGGCATCGACGAGCTCCTGCTCGCGCGCGAGCGCCTTGGCGTTCGCGAGCTCGAGCATCTGATACCCCTCGGTGCGCACGCGGTCGCGCACCTCCTGGCCCACGCCGTGCTCCGCTGCCAGATCGTCGAGCGCCGCGAGGGCCGCGCCCGAGATGGTGCGCTCGGCGAGCTCGTACTCCTCCTGCTCGGCGTGATCGACGGGCATCCGCGCCCAGCGCACGACGGCCGGCAGGAGCGGCCCCTGCACGAGGAGGCTGAGCAGGATGACACCCGCGGTGACGAACACGACCTCGTCGCGGCCCGACGATCCATCGGCGAGGGTCGAGGGCACGGACAGGGCGATCGCGAGCGAGACGGCGCCGCGCATCCCGGCGACGGTCGAGACCAGACGTGAGCGCGCCCGCAGGCCCCGCGGGGGTCGTTGACCGCTCTGCCTCTGGAACGGCGCGGTGAGCAGTTGGAAGACGTACCGGACGACGACCAGCGTCACCCACACCGCGATAGAGGTGAGCGCGAGCCATCCGATCATCGCGCCGGAGATCTCGTGCACGACGTACTGCACCTCGAGGCCGATGAGGATGAAGAGCGCGCCGTTGAGCAGGAACACCCCGAACGGCCACACGGCGTCGGTCTGACGCCGCGACGACGCGGTCGTCACCCGCGGCGACACGAACGAGACGATCAGCCCGGCGACGACCACCGCGAGCACCCCGGACGCGTGGATGATCTCGGCGACGAGGAACGCCGTGAACGGGATGAGCAGCAGCGTCACGTTCAGCACCGAGGTGCGGTTCGTGCCGCGCAGCAGCAGAGCGCCGAGGAGCGCTACGACGACCCCCGCGGCGATTCCGCCGACGTAGGACACCAGCACCGTCCACGTCACCGACAGCGGCGTGATCTGCCCGCCGACGGCGAGCGACACGGCGATCGCGTAGAGCACGAGCGCCGTGCCGTCGTTGGTGAGGCTCTCGGCCTTCAGCTTCATGAACATGCGCCGAGGCAGCAGGCGTCCGAGGGCCGCGACGGCCGTGGCGTCGGGTGGGGCGACGGCGGCCCCGAGGATGAGCGCGATCTCCCACGGCATCCCGAATAGCACCCCGACTCCGGCGACCGCGAACGCGGAGGCGACGACGAGCAGCGTGCTCATGGGCAGGATGTAGCGGAAGTCGCGTCGGATCGACCGCAACGAGGTCGTGAGGCTCTCCCAGAAGAGCATGACCGGCAGGAAGAGCAGCAGCACGGTCTCGGGCGGCAGCTGCACCTCGCGCAGCGCCGGGACGAACCCCAGCAGCAGCCCCAGCACCACGAGCACGAGCGGCAGAGCCAGCCGGATGCGCGGGGCGAGCAGGGTGCCGACGAGGATCGTGAGTCCGAGCAGGACGGTGACCTCGAGTCCTTCCATGGGCGTACCTCCCGAAATGCCGCAGAATCATGCCGTGCGACACCGGATGGCGTCGGATCCCACCCAGAGCACAGCGCGTCTGAGGGCAAAGGTATTCCCTCGGGTGCGCCGATCACCAGGGACCGGCACTCCCCCCGATGGGACGGAAGCCGCTCAGCCGATCTGCTCGGTGAGCTCGAACCACTTCTCCTCGAGCTCCGCGATCTCCGCTTCCTGCGCCGTGATCGCGGCCATCTTGTCGCCGAGACCCGCGTAGTCGCTCTGGTCGTGATCGGCGAGGGCGTGCTTCGCCGCGTCGACCTGCTGCGTCAGTTTCTGGATGCGCCGTTCCAGGGCGGACACCTCTTTCTGAGCGGTCCGCAGGGCGGCGCCGTCGAGACCGGCCGCCGGCGCTGCCGCGGCCGGGGCGGATGCGGGCGACCCGGTGCCGGCGGTCGCTCCCGTGCCGGCATCCTGCAGCTGCCGCAGACGCAGGTACTCGTCGACACCGCCGGGAAGGTGACGGAGGCGCCCCGCCCCGTCGCGGCCCGGGAGGATCGCGTACTGCTGGTCGGTGACCCGCTCGAGGAAGTAGCGGTCGTGGCTGACCACCAGCAGCGTGCCCGACCACGAGTCGAGGAGGTCCTCGATCGCGGCGAGCATGTCGGTGTCCATGTCGTTGGTCGGCTCGTCGAGGATCAGCACGTTGGGCTGGTCGAGCAGCACGAGCAGCAGCTGCAGGCGCCGCTGCTGGCCGCCCGAGAGATCCTTGACCGGTGTCGACAGCTGGGCCGACGAGAAGCCGAGGCGTTCGAGCAGCTGCCCGGGTGTGAGGTCCTGCGCCTTCGATCCGGCGCCGAGCGTGTATGAGGTGCGCAGGCCCGAGATGACGACACGCACCGGGTCGTTCCAGTGCGGTTCGAGTTCGTCGATGCGCTGGGTGAGCGTGCGCACCTGCACGGTCTTGCCGCGCTTGACCCGCCCCTCGGTCGGCTCGACAGTGCCCGAGATCAGACCGAGCAGGGTCGACTTGCCTGCGCCGTTCACGCCCAGGATGCCGGTGCGCTCCCCCGGCGCGATGCGCCACTCGACATCGCGCAGCACGGTCTTCGCGCCGCCGTCCTGCGTCGCATAGGTCACCGCCACATCGAGCAGGTCGACGACGTCCTTGCCCAGACGCGAGACGGCGAGCGACTGCAGCGAGACCGTGTCGCGGATCTCGGGCACGTCGGCGATGAGTTCGTTCGCCGCGTCGATGCGGAACTTCGGCTTGCTCGTGCGCGCGGGGGCGCCGCGGCGCAGCCAGGCCAGCTCCTTGCGGGCGAGGTTCTGCCGCTTCGCCTCGGTCGCCGCCGCCATGCGGTCGCGCTCGACGCGCTGCAGGATGTACGCGGCGTAGCCGCCCTCGAACGGCTCGACGATGCGGTCGTGCACCTCCCAGGTCTCGGTGCAGATCTCGTCGAGGAACCACCGGTCGTGGGTGACGACGAGCAGCGCGCCCGAGTTCGGCGCCCACCGCTTCTTCAGGTGCCCGGCGAGCCACGTGATGGCCTCGACGTCGAGGTGGTTCGTCGGCTCGTCGAGGGCGAGAACGTCCCAGTCCCCGGCGAGCAGGCGGGCCAGCGAGACGCGGCGGCGCTGGCCGCCGCTGAGCGATCCGACGCGGGCGTCCCACGGCAGCTCAGCAAGCAGACCCTCGATGACATCCCGTGTGCGGGCATCCCCCGCCCACTCGTACTCGGGGGTGTCGCCGACCACCGCCTCGCCGATCGTGAGGTCGTCGTCGAGGGTGTCGGCCTGCGAGAGCACACCGATGCGTGTGCCGCCGCGCACGGTGACCCGCCCGGCATCCGGCTCCTTGGTGCCCGCGAGCATGCCGAGCAGGCTCGATTTGCCGTCGCCGTTGCGGCCGACGATGCCGATGCGGTCCCCCTCCTCGATGCCGAGGGTGACGGAGTCGAAGACGACGCGCGTCGGGTATTCGAGGTGCAGGGACTCGGCCCCCAGGAGATGTGCCATATCCCTCCCAGACTAATCGCCCCCGCTCGCCCCTCCCCCCGCCTCCCGTCCCGCTCCGGTCGCACGAAGGGTCGTTCTCAGCGCCGGGAGCGACCGTTCGTGCGACCGGAGCGAGCGAAGCCGCCGTTCGTGCGACCGGAGGACGAGACGAGCGGGTCCGCGAACAGCTCGGGGAGGGTAGCGGTGAATGCGTCGGGGTGGCTGTACCAGAGTGTGTGGGCCGCGTGCGGGATGCTGCGCACGTCGACGCCGCGCTCCGACCACTCCGCGGCGAGGGCGTCGGGCACGAACCGGCTCGGCGACGCTCGCACGACGATCGAGCCGGGGGCCGGAGCCCACACCAGTTCGTCGCCGCAGGAGATCGATGCCGACGTCGCCGCGTCGAACCGCGCGGCCGCCCGCGCCTCCCGCACGGCGCGGCCCAGCGTGTATTCAGACCGGGCCTGCAGCGACGCGACGCTCCGCCCCCGCGCCTCCAGCGCGTATTGCGAGGTCAGCGATCGACGGTCGGCGCCTCCCTTGATCGCGAGTCCGGCGTCGACGTACACAGCCGTCCCGGCCCCGAGCGAGTCTGCGGCTTCTGCCAGCACGCTCCCGCCGTACGAGTGCCCCACGGCGAACACCGGCGCGCCCCCGCCGAGCGCGCGGACCGTCTCAACGACGGATGCCGCAGCCGATGCAACCGTGAGCGCCGGATCGCGCGGCGACAGGCCATGACCCGGAAGATCGAGGGCAACGACCCGGAATCCCTGGGAGCCGAGCAGCGGTACGAGTTCGTGCCAGCTCTCCGCCGACCCCATCAGCCCGTGGAGCAGGACGACGCTCGGCCCGCTCGCGTCTCCGCGCACCTCCGCATGCAACAGCATCCGTCCACTCAATCACGTCCCCGCTGTACCCTCCCCCCGCCTCCCGTCCCGCTCCGGTCGCACGAAGGGTCGTTCTCAGCGCCGGGAGCGACCGTTCGTGCGACCGGAGCGAGCGAAGCGACCGTTCGTGCGACCGGAGCCGGCGACGCGAGCGCCGGAGCGGTCGAAGCCGCCGGAGACGCGGAGAACCGCCCGGGCGGAGGGCCCGGGCGGTTCTCGTCGGCGGAGCGGATGCTCGCGGTGCTGCTCAGAAGGACGACTGGTAAGTCTTACGACTCGTTAGTCGTCTGTCTGGTTACTTGTAGGACTCGACGATCTCGAGCAGGCTCGGAACGTTCTTGTACGCCTCGGCAGCGTTCTCCTTGGTGACGATCAGCGGCTCGAGCAGGTACGAGTCGACGACCTTCACGCCGTTGTCGTAGGACTCGGTGTCGTTGACGTCGACCTCCTCGCCCTTCTGCAGCTGGCCGACCATCTTGATGGCCTGCTCGACGAGCAGCGCGGTGTCCTTGTTGATGGTGGAGTACTGCACGCCCTCCATGATCGACTTCACCGACTCGACCTCGGAGTCCTGACCGGTGACGACCGGAACCGGCTTGCCGGCCTGCTGCACCGAGGTGATGATGGCGCGGGCGAGCGTGTCGTTCGGCGAGAGCACGCCGTCGAGCACCGTGTCACCGCTGTACGAGCCGGTGAGCAGGGTGTCCATGCGGTTCTGCGCGTTCTCGGCGAGCCAGCCCTCGGTGGCGGTCTGAGCGATTTCGGTCTGACCCGAGACGACGTTCAGCGTGCCGTCGTCGATCTTCGGCTGCAGCACGTCCATCGCGCCGTCGAAGAACACGGCCGAGTTGGCGTCGTCCGGCGAACCCGAGAAGAGCTCGATGTTGTACGGCGCCTCGTGGCCCGCGCGCTCCTCGAGGCCGTCGAGCAGAGCCTGACCCTGCAGCTGACCGACCTTGAAGTTGTCGAACGCGACGTAGTAGTCGACGGCCTCGGTGTTCTCGATGAGGCGGTCGTACGCGATCACGTAGGCACCGGCATCCTTGGCCGCCTGCACCTGCGTGGCCAGCTGCTTGCCGTCCTTCGCGCCGATGATGATGACCTTGGCGCCGTTCTGCACCATGGCCTGGATCTGGTTCTGCTGCTCGGCGACGGTGTTGCTCGCCGGGGCGTACTGGACGTCGGCCTTGTAGCCGGCCTCCTCCAGTCCGTCGGTGAACAGCTTGCCCGCGAGCACCCAGTTCTCCGACGTCTTGTCGGGAAGGGCGACGCCGATCGTGGAACCCGCCTCGAAGCCCGATGCGGCCTCGTCACCGCTGCCGGATCCGGTGTCACCGCCGCGCTCCGACGAGCAGCCGGTGAGGGCGAAGGCGCCCGCGACGACAAGCGCTGTCGTCGTAAGGAGGATCTTCTTCATGTGATCTCTTTCTCTGGTGTGTGAAGGTCTCGTCGCGCGTGGGCCACGCGACGGACCCCTACTTTCCGCTCGTCTTGTCGACGGGTGGGGCTTGGTAGGTCTTGTTGGGCTCGAAGGTCTCGGTCGCGGGGTCGACCTGGCGGCCGAAGCGTCGCGTCATGAAGCCGATGAGCGAGGGGCGGCCCTGCTGCTTGTTCCAGACGTCGATGCCGACCGCGAGCAGGAGCACGAGGCCCTTGATCATCGAGACGACGTCGGCGCCCTGGCCGAGCAGCGCGAGGCCGTTGTTGAGGAACGCCATCACGAGACCACCGATGATCGAGCCGATCACGGTGCCGATACCGCCGGCGACGGCCGCGCCGCCGATGAAGACCGAGGCGATGGCGTCGAGCTCCCAGCCGGTGCCGTCGTTCGGCCCGGAGGCCTGCGAACGGGCGACGAAGATCATGCCGGCGAGGGCGGCGAGGACCGACATGTTCATCATGACGAAGAAGTCGACCCAGCGGTCCTTCACACCCGACAGGCGCGCGGCCTGCCGGTTGCCGCCGACCGCGTAGATGTGGCGGCCGAAGACGGTCTTGCTCGTGACGAAGGTGTAGAGGATGACGAGCGCGAGCAGGATGAGACCGGGCACAGGGAAGCTCGTGCCGGGGCGGCCGGTCGCGAACATCCAGGCGGCGGCGAGCACGACGATCGACAGGAGCACGACCTTCGTGACGCTCACCCAGAGCGGCGCCATGTCGGAGCCCATCTTGCGCTGGACGCGGCGGGTGCGGATCTCCCAGAAGACCAGCCACGCGACCGCGACGAGCGCGAGCAGCATGGTCGGGATGTTGAACGGCAGCGGCAGACCGATCTCGGGCAGGTACCCGGTGCCGATCACCTGGAACCCCTTGGGCACCGGGATCGTCTGCGCGTCGCCGATGAACTGCTGCGCACCACGGAAGAACAGCATGCCCGCGAGGGTCACGATGAACGCGGGGACGCCGACGTACGCGACCCAGAAGCCCTGCCATGCGCCCACCAGCGCGCCGACGCCGAGGCCGAGCAGGATCGCGAGCGGCCAGGGGAGGTTGCCCTCGGTCATCGCCTTCGCGACGATGATGCCCGTGAACGCCGCCACCGATCCGACCGACAGGTCGATGTGACCCATGATGATGACCATCACCATGCCGATCGCGAGGATCAGGATGAACGAGTACTGATTGATGACGTTGATCAGGTTGCCCGAGGTCAGCGTCGCACCGTTCGGGCCGTTGCGCAGCAGGGTGAGGATCTCGAAGAGCACGATGATGACGATGAGGCTGCCGAGGATGCCGAACTGGCGCAGCGTCGACGTGCCGCCCCCTCCGAACATCTTCGTGATGTCCTTGAGGTGGAATCCGCTCTTCGCGGGGGTGGATTCGGTGGTCATGCGGATGCTTTCTGGGTCGCGGAGGTCATGCTGCGCATGAGGGCCTCGGGGGTGGCCTGGTCGGCCGGGATGCAGTCGGTGACCCGACCTTCGAAGACGGTGTAGATGCGGTCGGAGATGCCCAGGAGCTCGGGCAGCTCGCTGGAGATCACGATGACGCCCTTGCCCTGGGCGGCGAGCTCGTTGATGATCGCGTAGATCTCGTACTTCGCGCCGACGTCGATGCCGCGGGTGGGCTCGTCGAGGATGAGCAGGTCGGGGTCGGTGAACATCCACCGGGCGAGCACGACCTTCTGCTGGTTGCCGCCCGACAGTTTGCCCACGCCCTCTTCGACCGACGGGGTCTTGATGCGGAGCGCCTTGCGGTAGCGCTCGGCGACCGAGTACTCCTCGCGGTCGTCGACGACGCCGCGCTTGGCGATCTTCGACAGCTTCGCCGCGACGACCGACCGCTTGATCGTGTCGAGCAGGTTCAGGCCGAGCACCTTGCGGTCCTCGCTGACGTACGCCAAGCCGTGTTTGATCGCGGCCGCGACGTCGGGGAGGGCGATCTCCTGGCCGTCCTTGATCATCGTTCCCGAGAGGAACGTGCCGTAGGAGCGGCCGAACATGCTCATCGCGAACTCGGTGCGCCCGGCGCCCATGAGTCCGGCGATGCCGACGACCTCGCCGCGGCGCACGTTGAGACTGGACCCCTTGACGACCATGCGCTCGGAGACGGTGGGATGCTGCACCCACCAGTCCTTGACCTCGAAGAACACCTCGCCGATCTCGGGCGTGCGGTCGGGGTAGCGGCTCTCGAGCGAGCGGCCGACCATGCCGCGGATGATGCGGTCCTCGTTGATCTCGCCGCGCGAGATGTCGAGCGTCTCGACCGTGCGGCCGTCGCGGATGATGGTGATCTCGTCGGCGATCTGCTCGATCTCGTTGAGCTTGTGGCTGATCATGATCGACGCGATGCCCTTGGCCTTGAGGCCGAGGATCAGGTCGAGCAGGTGCTGCGAGTCGTTCTCGTTGAGGGCCGCGGTGGGCTCGTCGAGGATGAGCAGCTTGACGTCCTTATTGAGGGCCTTCGCGATCTCGATGAGCTGCTGCTTGCCCACGCCGAGCGTCTTGACGGCCACGTCGGGGTCTTCGTTCAGTCCCACGCGGGCGAGCAGCTCGACGGTGCGGCTGGTCTGCGCCTGCCAGTCGATCGCGCCGAAGCGGCTGATCTCGTTGCCGAGGAAGATGTTCTCGGTGATCGAGAGCTCGGGGATGAGCGCCAGCTCCTGGTGGATGATGACGATGCCGGCGGCCTCGCTCGCCGCGATGTCGCGGTAGCGCTGCTCCTCGCCGTAGAGCAGGATCTCTCCGTCGTAGGTGCCGTACGGGTACACCCCCGACAGCACCTTCATGAGCGTCGACTTCCCGGCACCGTTCTCGCCGCAGATCGCATGGATCTCGCCGGCGCGGACGGTGATCGAGACGTCGGCGAGAGCCTTGACCCCCGGGAACTCCTTGGTGATGTTGCGCATCTCCAGGATCGGGCCAGACACGGTAGGCAACGTTGCTGTGGTGCTCACGGATCTTCCTCGCGACGTGCGGTCACCTTCGATGTGACCGTTCACATTGGTACATGTAACTCCCGAGGGGCGAGCAGTGTCAAGTCCGCCCGGGCATTTCGTGTCGTTACCGTGACACGCGAGGTGTGTGCGGTCCGGCCGACTCGCGATCGCGCACGGCGGTCTGCAGCGGACCGAACTCGGGCGTCTCCTCGCCGCGTATCTGCGACAGCAGCATCCGCACCGCCCGACGGCCGAGCTCCCGGAACTCCTGGTGCACGGTCGTGAGGGTCGGGGCGACGTGCGCCGCCACGGGAATGTCATCGAACCCCACCACGCTGATGTCGTCCGGCACGCGCACCCCGGCGTCGCGGAACCCGTGCATGAGCCCGATCGCCATGAGGTCGTTGGCCGCGAACACCGCGGAGAAGTCGCGGCGACGCGACAGCTCCTGCCCCGCGAAGTATCCGAAGTCGGCGGTCCAGTCGCCGCGGATCGGCGGGAACGTCGGCAGGTCGGCCTCGCGCAGCGCGTCGAGGTAGCCGCGCATGCGCGACTCGGCCTCGATCCAGTCCTGCGGCCCCGCGAGGTGCAGGATGTCGCTGTGGCCGAGCGCGATGAGGTGCTCGGTCGCGGCGCGCGCTCCCGCGACCTGGTCCGCCGAGAGGCTCACCCCGTCCGATCCCGACGCGGTCTGCAGCGTGACGAACGGGAAGTCGACCGCCATGCCGCGCAGGACATGGAACACCCGCACCTGCGGGGCGAGCACCACGATGCCGTCGACCTGCTCCCGCGCGAGCTGGCGCACGGCGCTGCCGATGGCCTCGGGCGTGGTGGCGGCCAGGTTCAGGGTGGTGACCGAGTACCCCTCTTCGCGCGCGGCCTCCTCGATGCTGGCGATCGACGACGTCGGCCCGAACTCGCCGATCGTGGCCGACAGCACCCCGAGCATGTTCGACCGACTCGTGACGAGCGCCCGCGCTGCGAGGTTGGGACGGTAGTCGAGCACCGAGATGGCGTCGAGCACCTTGGCCTTCGTCTCGGGGCGGATGCTCGGGTGGTCGTTGAGCACCCGCGAGACCGTCTGATGCGAGACGCCGGCGAGGCGTGCGACGTCGCGGATGCTCGGCATCCGGGCGCGCTCAGAGGCAGTGGACATCACGGCCTCCTTGCATGTGCACACGTCATGTGCACGGTCACATCGATCGTCTCATTATGACCCCGGGCGCGCCCGAGCGCCTACATGCGATGTCACGACCGGCGCGGAGGGGTCGTGCGGGGCAGCGAGCCTGCCGTCAGACCAGGATGCGGGCGCCGGGCACGGGGCCGTACACCTGCAGCGCCTCGCGGCCGTCCTCCTGCAGCGCATTGCGCACGGAGCGGGCGGTGTCGGCGTCGGCGCAGAGCAGCGCGACCGTGGGTCCGGATCCCGAGACGATCCCGTGCAGCGCACCCGCGCGCACCCCCTGGCGGATCGTCTCCTCGAGATCCGGGCGCAGGTGCACCGCCGCCGCCTGCAGATCGTTCTGCAGGCTCGCAGCCAGCTGCACGGCATCACCGGAGCGCAGCGCCTGGAGCACCGGGATCGGCACGTCGAGCGACTCCGCGGGATCGTCGGCGAGCGCTGCCTCCGCGTCGCGCAGTCGATCGAGCTCGTCGTACACGACGGGCGTCGAGAGGCCCTCGTCGCTCGTGACGAGCACCCAGTCGAAGCGTCCGCGGGCGAGGGCCGGGTTGAGCTGGTCGCCTCGACCGGTACCGACCGCCGTGCCGCCGTGCAGCGAGAAGGGCACGTCGGCGCCGAGCCGCGCCGCGAGCTCGTGCAAACGGGTCTGCGAGAACCCGGTGCCCCAGAGCGCGTCGCAGGCGACCAGGGCGGCGGCGGCATCCGCCGATCCCCCGCCCATGCCGCCCGCCACGGGTACGTTCTTGCGGATCTCGAGCGCGACGCCGCCGTGATAGTCGGCGGCCGCCGCGAGCAGCTTGGCCGCGCGCATCGCGAGGTTGCGGTCGTCGAGGGGAACGGCATCCGCCTCGGCACCGTGCACCGTGATCGAGAAGTCGTCGGCCGGGCGGGCGATCACGTCCTCGAACAGCGATACGGCCTGGAACACGGTCGCCAGCGCGTGGTAGCCGTCGTCATGCCGGGCCCCCACCCCCAGGTAGACGTTGATCTTCCCGGGGGCGCGGACGTGCACGGAGTCGGAGGGCATGACGGTTCCTGGCGGTGCCGATCAGAGGTCCGAGGACTTCGCCCAGATGTTGACGTCGATCGCGCCGGCGAGCTCGTCGATGCGCGACAGCTCGTCGTCGGTGAAGGCCGGCCCGTCGAGCGCGGCGATGTTCTCGTCGAGCTGCGACGTGCGCGAGGCGCCGATCAGGGCGGACGCGACGACGGGGGTGCGCAGCGTCCACTGCAGGGCGAGCTGCGCGAGCGTCTGACCTCGCTCCTTCGCGATCTCGTTCAGGCTGCGCAGCGTCTGCACCGCTTCGTCGGGCAGCTTGCCCTCGGGCAGGGAGCCGCGCTTCTGCGCCCGGTCGGCCGTCCCGTCGCCGAGGTACTTGTCGGTGAGGAGTCCCTGGGCGAGTGGGGTGAACGCGATCGCGCCGAGGCCGTGCTGCTGCAGGGTGTCGGTGAGGCCGTCTTCAATCCAGCGGTTGAGGATCGAGTAGGCGGGCTGGTGGATCACGAGCGGAGTGCCGAGCTCGGCGGCGACCGCGACGGCCTCCTCGGTGCGCTCGGCGCTGTACGACGAGATGCCGACGTAGAGCGCCTTGCCCTGCCGCACGAGGGTGTCGAGCGCGGCCACCGTCTCGAAGATCGGGGTCACCGGGTCGACGCGGTGCGAGTAGAAGATGTCGACGTAGTCGAGCCCCATGCGGGTGAGCGACTGCTCGGCGCTGGCGAGGATGTACTTGCGGCTCGCGAAGTCGCCGTACGGCCCGGGCCACATGTCCCATCCGGCCTTCGACGAGATGATCAGCTCGTCGCGGTAGGGACGCAGGTCCTCGGCGAAGATGCGGCCGAAGTTCTTCTCGGCCGATCCGTACGGCGGGCCGTAGTTGTTGGCGAGGTCGAAGTGCGTGATGCCGCGGTCGAACGCGTGACGCAGCAGGGCGCGCTGGTTGTCGAGGGGGATGTTGTCGCCGAAGTTCCACCACAGGCCGAGCGAGATCGGCGGCAGGTACAGGCCGGTCGATCCGACCTGGCGGTAGGGGAACGTGCCGTAGCGGCCCTCATCGGCGGCGTACGGGCGGTGGAGCTCGGGGACGTTCGGGCTGAAGCGGGGCGAGTCGGTCACGGTGTCAGATTACCCGCCGACCGCGTCGTGCGCGGCCGCCGGGACATGCTGCGCAATGCGCTGGTAGTCGTCGACCGTGAGGTCCTCGCCCCGAGCGGTGGGGGCGACCCCGGCGGCCACCAGTGCCTCGGATGCCGCGGACGAGCTGCCGAAGATCCCCGAGAGCGCCTGCCGCAGCATCTTGCGCCGCTGGTTGAAGGCGGCGTCGACGACGAGGAAGGTGCGTCGGCGTTCGTCTTCGTCGCCCCGCTCCCCCTCTGCCCGGTCGAATCCGACGAGCAGGCTGTCGACGTTGGGAACGGGCCAGAACACCTGGCGCGAGACGGTGCCGGTGAGCTTCCACTCGCCGTACCACGCCGCCTTGACGCTCGGCGAGCCGTAGATCTTCGACCCCGGCTTCGCGGCGAGGCGTTCGGCGACCTCGGCCTGTACCATCACGACGCCGCGCCGCAGGTAGGGGAAGGTCTCGAGGAAGTGCAGCAGCACCGGCACCGAGACGTTGTACGGCAGGTTCGCGACGAGCACGGCCGGCTCGCCCGGCAGCTCGGTGATGCGCAGCGCGTCGGCGTCGACGACCGTGAGCATCCCGTCGGGCACACCGCGCTCGGCGGCGGTCTGCGGCAGGCGCGCCGCGAGCCGGTGGTCGATCTCGACCGCGGTGACCGCGGCGCCGGCTTCGAGGATCGCGAGGGTCAGCGACCCGAGCCCCGGCCCGACCTCGACCACCCGCTCCCCCGGCTGCACACGGGCGGCCTGCACGATCTTGCGCACCGTGTTGGCGTCGACGACGAAGTTCTGGCCGAGCTTCTTCGTCGGGGTGACGTCGAGCTCGGCGGCGAGTCGGCGGATCTCGGTGGCGCCGAGCAGGGAGACGGTCATCCCCCCATTGTCCCCCACCTGAGGGCGGCGCCCGTCAGGCGTCGAACGAGCCGTAGACGCGCAGCGTGTTGGCGGCGAGCCGGGCGCACAGCTCGTCGAGTTCCACCCCGAGCTCGGCCGCCATGAACCGCACGGTGATCGGCACGAGGTAGGGCGCGTTCGGGCGCCCGCGGAGCGGCACGGGGGTGAGGAACGGGGCATCCGTCTCGACGAGGATGCGGTCGAGCGGGGTCACGGCGAGCGCATCGCGCAGGTTCTGGGCGTTCTTGAACGTCACGTTGCCCGCGAACGACAGGTAGTACCCGGCGTCGGCGCACACACGCGCCATCGCGTCGTCGCCCGAGAAGCAGTGGAACACCGTCGTGTCGGGGGCGCCGACACGCGTCAGCGTCTCGAGCACCGCCTCGTGGGCGTCGCGGTCGTGGATCTGCATCGCGATCGCGTGCTTCTTGGCGATGTCGATGTGCGCCTCGAACGACGTGAACTGCGGCCCCCGCCGCTCGGGCTCGGTGCGGAAGAAGTCGAGCCCCGTCTCCCCCACGGCACGCGTGCGGGCGTGAGCGGCGAGCTCGTCGACGACGGCGATCGCCTCGTCGAGGCGACCCTGCTCGGCGTACGTCGGCGCGTCATTGGGGTGGATGGCCACCGCGGCGAGCACCCGGGAGTCGGACGCCGCGGCCTCGACGGCCCACCGTGACGACTCGATGTCGCCCGACGACTGCACGACCCCCGCGATGCCGACCGCCTGCGCTCGGTCGAGCTGCTCGACGAGCGTGAGGGGCTCGTCGCCGTCGACGATGTCGAGGTGCGCATGGTTGTCGTACACCGGCACCGCGAGCGGTTCCGGGGCGGCCGGGTACCGGAGGTCTTTGCGGCCGTCGCCGGAGCGCTGCTGCACGTACGTGCTCACGATCGGATGCTCCTCAGTCAGGCCGTCGACTCCACCCGGGGGAAGAGCGGCGCGAGACCGTTCACGCTCGTGCCCGGTGCGAGCACGCCCCAGGCACCCGCCTCGCGGATCGGCTGGTCCTGCAGGCGTCCGATCGTCTCGGCGGCACCGAGGGCGACCCACAGCTTCTCGGTGGCCTGCGGCATCACGGGCGACAGCAGCACCGCGAGGGCGCGCAGACCCTCGGCGCACGTGTAGAGCACGGTGCCCAGTCGCTCGCGCTGCTCCTCGTCGCGGGCCAGGGCCCACGGCTCGTTCTCGGTGATGTAGCCGTTCAGCGCGTCGACGATCGTCCAGATCGACGAGATGGCCTCGTCGATGCGGAACTGCTCGATCGCGGCATCCGCGTTCGTCGCCGCGTCGGCGACGATCCGCTGGATCGCGAGATCCTTCTCGGTGTAGGCACCCGCAGGCGGGACGACGCCCTCGAAGTACTTCTCGATCATCGCCGTCGTGCGCGAGGCCAGGTTGCCGAAGCCGTTGGCGAGTTCGGCCTGATAGCGCGCCGCGAGGTCCTCCCACGAGAACGAGCCGTCCTGGCCGAACGCGATCGCCGAGAGGAAGTAGAAGCGATACGCGTCGGAGCCGAAGACGTCGGTGATCTCGGTGGGGGCGATGCCCGTGAGCTTCGACTTCGACATCTTCTCGCCGCCGACGAGCAGCCAGCCGTGAGCGAACACGCCCTTCGGCACGTCGACACCCGCGGCCATGAGCATGGCCGGCCAGATCACGGCGTGGAAGCGGAGGATGTCCTTGCCGACCACGTGGTACGCCGGCCACCGGCGGTCGAACGTCGCCTCGTCGTCGCCGTACCCGACGGCGGTGGCGTAGTTGAGCAGCGCGTCGACCCACACGTAGATGACGTGCGACGGGTCCCACGGCACCTCGATGCCCCAGTCGAACGCCGAGCGGGAGATCGACAGGTCCTTGAGGCCCTGTCGCACGAACGACACGACCTCGTTGCGCGCCGACTCGGGGCGGATGAAGTCGGGCTGCGTCTTGTAGAGCTCGAGCAGCCGGTCCTGGAACTCGCTCAGCTTGAAGAAGTAGTTCTTCTCCTGCAGCAGCTCGAGCGGCTTCGAGTGGATGGCGCACACCTTCAGCCCCTCGAACGGGCCGGTGCCGTCGAGGATCTCGGACTCGGGCTTGAACTCCTCGCAGCCCACGCAGTACAGCGCCTCGTATTCGCCGGCGTAGATGTAGCCGCGGTCGTAGATCGCCTGCACGAACTTCTTCACGCGCTCCTCGTGACGCTCCTGCGTCGTGCGGATGAAGTCGTCATTGGCGACGTCGAGCGTCTGCAGCAGGGGGAACCAGGCCTCGGTGACGAGCTTGTCGACCCACTCCTGCGGGGTGACGTTGTTCGCCGCCGCCGCACGCAGCATCTTCTGGCCGTGCTCGTCGGTGCCCGTGAGCATCCAGGTGTCGTCACCCGCCTGACGGTGCCAGCGCGCGAGCGTGTCGACCGCCACCGACGTGTACCCGTGACCGATGTGGGGCACATCGGAGGGGTAGTAGATGGGCGTGGTGATGTAGAAGGAGTCGCCAGCGGGCATGCAACGATTCTAGGCGTCCGCCCGCCGGTGATTACGCCCCGCGGGCGGCGAGCGCGGCCTGGTAGAGGTCGCGCGACGAGAGGCCGGTGAGGCCGGCGACCTCGGAGGCCGCCTCCTTCAGACGGATGCCGTCGGCGACGAGCGCCTGCACCTGGGCGAGCGCGTCGTCGGGCGAGGCCTCGCGACGGGGCGCCCCCTCCACGACGACCACGATCTCGCCCTTCACACCGTTCTCGGCCCAGGCGACGAGCTCGGCGGCGGTGCCGCGGCGCACCTCCTCGTAGAGCTTGGTGAGTTCGCGGCACACGGCGATGCGGCGGTCGGCGCCGAAGGCCTGGCCCATGTCGACCAACGCCGACGCCAGCCGTGCGGGCGACTCGAAGAACACCAGGGTGCGCGCCTCGTGCGCGACCGCCCGCAGCGCCGACCGTCGCTCGGCGGGCTTGCGGGGCAGGAACCCCTCGAAGGCGAAGCGGTCGGTCGGCAGGCCGGAGATCGCGAGCGCCATGAGCACGGCGCTCGGTCCGGGGATCGCCGTGACCGTGACCCCCTGCTCGACGGCCGCGGCGACGAGACCGTAGCCGGGGTCGCTGACCGTCGGCATCCCCGCGTCGCTCATGACGACGACATCGGTCTCGGCGGCGAGCGCGGCGAGCTCGGCCGCCTTCTGCTTCTCGTTGTGGTCGTGCAGCGCGATGAGACGGGGGCGGTTCGCGACGCCGAGCGCTTGGAGCAGGCGCTGCGTCGTCCGGGTGTCCTCCGCGACGACCACCTCGGCGTTCTCGAGCACCTCGACGAGACGGCGAGACGCGTCGCCGAGGTTTCCGATCGGGGTCGCGGCGAGGATGATCACCCGCCCAGCCTAGGCTGTACCCCGTGACCGCGCCCGAGCCCCTGCCGCCCGCGCCCGCCACCCCCGCGCAGCAGGCGGCGCCCGCCGCCCACGTCTGGGGGACGACCCGGTGGGAGCGGCTGCGCGACCGCATGCTCGGCGACGCGGAGTGGTCGGCGATCGTGCGGTGGGCGGCTCCGTTCACGGTCACGATCGTCGCCGCGTTCCTGCGCCTGGTGAACCTCGGGCATCCGCACCAGCTGGCCTTCGACGAGACGTACTACGTCAAGGACGCCTGGTCGTTGTGGACGCTGGGCTACGAGGGCACGTGGGGCGAGGGCACCAACGAGGCGTTCACGACCCTGCAGGAGCTGCCACTGTCCGAGCAGGGTGCGTTCATCGTGCATCCGCCGCTCGGCAAATGGCTCATCGCCCTCGGCATGGCCGTCGGCGGACCCGACGACAGCATGGGCTGGCGCCTCGCAACCGGCATCCTGGGCACCGCCTCGGTGCTGCTCGTCTATCTGATCGCCCGCCTGCTCTCGGGCTCGGTGGTCGTCGCGACGGTCGCCGGCGGCCTGCTCGCGATCGACGGCCTGAGCATCGTGCTGAGCCGCATCGCGCTGCTCGACGGCATCCTGACGTTCTTCGTGCTGCTGGGAGTGCTGTTCGTGCTCCTCGATCGACGACGCACCCTCCCGCTCCTCGCACAGGGCGACCCCGAGCGCCCGGACCCGCTGTGGGGACGGGTGCTGTGGCGGCGCCCCTGGGTGCTCGCGGCCGGCGTCGCGCTCGGCGCGGCCTGCGCGGTCAAGTGGTCGGGCCTGTATGCGCTGGCCGGCTTCGGCCTGTACCTGGTGCTGACGGATGCCCTCGCGCGCCGACGCGCGGGCGTGGTGCTGTGGCCCACCGACGCCGTGCTGCGTCAGGGACCGGTGTCGTTCCTGCTGCTGGTCGGGCCCGCCGCGGCGGTGTACCTCACGAGCTGGACCGGGTGGCTGGTCACCGCGGGCGGCTACGACCGGCAGAGCGACCCGAACCCGCTGATCGCGCTGTGGAACTACCACCAGTCGATGTACGGCTTCCACGTCGGCCTCACGAAGGGGCATCCGTACGCCAGCGCGGCGTGGGAGTGGCCGTTCCTGCTGCGCCCGACCGCGGTGTGGGTCGCATCCGACCCCTCCGGGTGCGGCACCGACCACTGCATCGGGGTGATCTCGGCGATCCCCAACCCGCTCATCTGGTGGGCCGGAGTCGCGGCATCCGTGTTCCTGCTCGTGCTGCTCGTGCGCGGATGGGTGCGCCGCTCCCCCGTCGGCCCCGCGGTGAGCGTGCCCCTCGTCGGCCTCGCCGTGACCTACGTGCCCTGGTTGCTGTTCCCCGACCGCACGATCTTCCAGTTCTACACCGTGGTGATGATGCCGTTCCTGGTGCTGGCGCTCGCCGAGGCGCTGCGCCGCATCGCCGGCCGCAGAGACGACACGCTCGACCGCCGCACCGCCGGGCAGCGCACCGTGGCGGTGTTCCTGGTGGGCGCCGTGCTGGTGTCGGCGTTCTTCCTGCCGTTGTGGGTCGGCATGAGCGTGCCCTACCCGTTCTGGCTCGTGCACAACTGGCTGCCCGGCTGGGTCTGACGGGCGGTCCGACGGCGCGGACGGACGGGCGCCGCCCCGAGGCGGCGGCGGTTGCCGAGATCAGCGGCGAACCGCGCGCTCCCCGCGTCGACCGGCGACGAGCGCCCCGAGGTACAGCACGGCCGTCAGGGCGGCGGTGAGCAGGAGCTGCAGGCGCGCCCCCTCGTCGGATGCCGCCAGCACGACGACGCCCGCGATGAGAGCCAGGCACAGCCACGACAGCCACGGGAAGCCGGGCATCCGTACCGGCAGCGCGGTGCCCTCGCGCTCGGCCCGGCGGCGCAGCACGATCTGCGAGACCGCGACCGCCGTCCAGGTGACGATGAGCGTCGAGCCGACGACGTTGAGCAGGGCCGGCAGCACGACGTCGGGGAACACGTAGTTGAGCACCACCGCGACGAACCCGAACGCCACCGACGACAGCACGGCCACCAGCGGCACTCCCCCGGCTGTCGTTCGTGTGACGGCCCGCGGGGCGAGGCCGCGCTCGCCCAGCGAGAAGAACATGCGGGATGCGCCGTAGATGTTCGCGTTCATCGCCGACAGCAGCGCCACCACGACGAGCAGCGACATCACGAGGTCGACGCCCGGCACGCGCAGGGTGGCGAGCACGGCGGAGAACGGTCCGTCGAGCACCGCGGGGTCGTTCCACGGCAGAACGGCGACGATCACGACGATCGAGCCGACGTAGAAGACGAGGATGCGCACGAGGACCTGACGCACGATGCGCCGGATGTTGCGGGAGGGATCGTCGGACTCGGCGGCCGCGATGGCCACCAGCTCGGTGCCGCCGAAGGCGAACAGCACGATGAGCAGCGCCGCCGCGATGCCCGGGACGCCGTTCGGCGCGAAGCCTCCCTGGGCGACGAGGTTGCTCAGCCCGGTCGCCGGTACGCCCGGGATCACCCCGAGGATCGCGCAGACGCCGATCACGAGGAAGGCCACGATCGCGCCGACCTTGATCGCGGCGAACCAGAACTCGAAGCGACCGTAATCGCGCACCCCGAGCAGGTTGACGGTGGTGAAGCCGGCGACGAAGACCAGCACCCACGCCCACACCGGGACCCCGGGCACCCAGCCGGCGAGGATGCCGGCGGCCCCCGTCGCCTCGGCGGCGATCACCACCACGAGCTGGATCCAGTACAGCCACCCGATCGCGCTGCCGGCGCTGCGACCGAGGGCATCCTGGGCGTACTCGCTGAACGCGCCAGGACTCGGCCGCGCCGCCACCATCTCGGCGAGCATCGACATGACGAGCACCACGATGCCGCCCGCGACGAGATACGACACGAGCACCGCCGGGCCGGCGAGCCCGATGGCCTGCCCCGAGCCGACGAAGAGACCGGCGCCGATGGCGCTGCCGAGCCCCATCATCGAGATCTGACGGCGGGTGAGTCCGCGGTGGAGACCGGCGGACGGAGCGGGGGCGGAGGCGGGCGGGCGCACCCGCGTCACCTTAGACCGCCGCGCGCGCGTGCGGCAATTCGGCGGCGTCGGTCACGGGCAGACGGCACACGAAGCCCCGGCAGTCGAACGCGCGCTCCCGCACGTCGGCGTCTCCGACCGACCGGCCCTCGAAGAGCTCGAACCCCGCGACTGAGAAGGCGTCGGCCTGCGCGGGCGTGACCACGGCGACGACGTCGGCATCCGCCCGGCGTGCGGAGCGCGACAGCGCGCTCGACGGATCGTCGGTGACGACCACGATCTGCCGCGGCGCGTCGACGAGGGCGGCGGCGACCCGCAGCAGACTCCCGTGCGCGAACGGCTGGGCGAGCGCCGAGGCCGTGTGCTCGCGCACCCGGACCGCCGCCGCGTCGCGGTATCGATCGCCCGCTCCGAGCACCCAGGCCCGGTACGCCGCCTCGGCGAGCGCGGCCGCGTCGGACGGGAGGTCGCCGTCGGTCTGGTCGGGCGCGGCGGCGATGCCCTGCGCTCGCAGCAGCGGTTCGCCCGCCACCCCGGCGAGCGCCTCGTCGAGGATCGCTCGACCGCGCACGGCCCACGACGCGTCACCCGTCGCGACGGCGAGCGCGAGCATCCCGTCGGCGAGAAGGGCGAGATCGGCCGGGGTCGCGGCCGCCGGCGACGGCGTGCCGTCGAGGGACGCGCGCACGAGCGCACCGTCCGCCCCGCGGTTCGCGTGCTGCACCGCGTCGACCGCGGCGCGGGCCGCGTCGATCCAGAGGGGTTCGTCGAGCGCGGACCCCGCCCGTGCCAGGGCGCCGATCGCCAGCCCGTTCCAGCCGGTGATGACCTTGCCGTCGACGGCCGGGGGCTGAAGCTCGGCGCGCGCGGCGAGGGGGCGCTGGTAGTACCCGCCCTCGCTGCGTTCGCCGTCGATCCACGACTCCGAATCCTGCGCGGCGCCGAAGCCGCCGCCGTCGCGGCGCAGCACACGCAGCAAAAAGTCCGCGATGCCGCGGGCGGTGGTCTCGTCACCGTCGGCGACCGCGACATCGAGCAGCTGCGCGTTGTCGGTCAGCATCCGCTCGTAGTGCGGCACCGTCCAGTCCGCGCGGGTCGCGTACCGGAAGAAGCCGCCGTCCTCGTCGCGCAGGTCGGATGCCGCCATCGCCGCCAGCGCCCGTTCCGCGGATGCCGCGGCCGCCGGGGCCTGCCGACGCACCAGCGGCGACTGGAGGAAGCGCAGCGTCGTCGCCACCGGGAACTTCGGCGCGCCGCCGAACCCGCCGTGCGCGCCGTCCTCCCGCGCGGCGATCGCACCGGCCGCCGCCGCGATCGCCGCCGCATTGGGAAGGTCGGAGGGCTGGCGCTCCGCCGCGCGGGCGAGCGCCTCGGTCACCGCATCCGCCGATTCCTCCGCCTGCGCACGCCGTTCGGCCCAGGCCTGGCGCACCGCGGCGAGCACGTCGCGGAACGACGGCATCGGCGGGCGGGCCTGCGGAGGCCAGTAGGTTCCGGCGAAGAAGGTGCGGCCGCGGGGCGTCGCGAACACGGTCAGCGGCCAGCCGAGGTTCTGGGTGAAGGCGGAGGCGGCCGCCATGTACGCGCCGTCGACCTCCGGATGCTCCTCGCGATCGACCTTGACGGCCACGAAGTCGCGGTTGATCGACGCCGCCGTGTCGGCGTCGGCGAACGACTCCCGGGCCATCACATGACACCAGTGACAGGTGGAGTAGCCGATCGAGATGAGCAGCGGCACGTCGCGGCGCTGCGCCTCGGCGAACGCCTCCTCGCCCCAGGGGTACCAGTCGACGGGGTTGTCGGCGTGCGCGCGGAGGTACGGGCTGAGCGTGTCGGCGAGCCGGTTCGTCATGCCTTCACGCTACGCGCCCGGGCGCGCGCCGGGGCCGGGATGCTCAGATCGCGAGAGCCTCGAGTGGCTGCGACGCGGCGTAGCTCATGAGGGGAAGAGCACGGTCGGCGGCGAGGTCGATCCGGGCGCGCAGCACGTCGGAGGCGATCTCGTAGCCGTCGAAGTCTGTCGTGCTGGCGTAGACGCCCACCGGCAGCGTGAGCGCCTGGAAGAACGCGAAGAGCGGGCGCAGCTGATGCTCGATGATGAGCGCGTGGCGCTCGCCGCCGCCGGTCGCCGCCAGCAGCACCGGCGTGCCGACCAGCTCGTACTGGCCGACGAAGTCGAACAAGTGCTTGAACAGGCCCGTGAACGACGCGCGATAGACGGGGCTGCCGACGATGAGCAGGTCGGCCTGCTCGATCGCGACGAGCTTCTCCTCGACGGATGCGGGCAGCTGGTCGCGCCGCAGCGCTCCTGCCAGCTCGGGGCCGATGTCGGTCAGCTCGATGAGCTGCACCTCGACGTCGGCGCGTTCGGCGACCGCATCGGCGATCGCCCGGATCAGCGCGGTCGTCTTGCTCGGCTCGTGCAGCGATCCGGAGACGGCGACGACGCGGTAGTGAGCTGCCATGTCTCGACGCTACTCACGAAGACGCCCCGTGTCGCGGAGGTGCGACACGGGGCGTCATGTGCGACGACGGGTCGTCGATCAGTTGAACTCGTTCGGGTGCGTGCCCACGCGGCCCGAGCCGTCGAGCGGGTCGAGGGCGTCGATCGCCGCGATCTCGTCATCCGTCAGCTCGAACCCGAACACGTCGATGTTCTCGCGCAGGCGCTCGGCGCGCACCGACTTCGGGAAGACGATGATGCCCTTCTGCAGGTGCCAGCGCAGCACCGCCTGTGCGGGCGTGACGCCGTGCGCGGCAGCGGCCTCGGCGACGGCCGGCGTGCCGAACAGGTCGTACTTGCCCTGTCCGAGCGGACCCCAGGCCTCGGTCTTGATGCCGTGCTCTGCCGCCCGGGCGACGACGTCGCGCTGCTGGTACGCGGGGTGCAGCTCGATCTGGTTCACGGCCGGGGCGACGCCGGTCTCGGAGACGACGCGGTCGAGGTGCTCGACGAGGAAGTTCGACACGCCGATGCTGCGGGTCAGGCCGGCCTCGCGCAGCTCGATGAGCTTCGAGAAGGCGTGCACGTAGTTGTCCTTCGCCGGGGTGGGCCAGTGCACCAGGTACAGGTCGACCTGCTCCAGGCCCAGCTTCTCGAGACTCTCGCCGATCGCCGCGCGCGGCTCGTCGCCGTCGTGCCGGTCGTTCCACAGCTTCGTGGTGATGTAGAGCTCGTCACGGGCGATGCCGGAGGCCGCGATCGCCGCACCGACGCCCTCTTCGTTGCCGTAGATGGCGGCGGTGTCGATGTGGCGGTAGCCGATCTCGAGCGCCTCGCTCACGGCGCGCTCGGTCTCGGCCGGCGGAACCTGGAAGACGCCGTAACCCAGCTGGGGGATGGTCGTGCCGTCGTTCAGTTCGAGTGCAGGAATGGTCATTCGTCTAGCCTAGGGCGCGTCAGTCGGACAAGGCCCGGCTCGCCGCCATCCGGCGCGCGGCAGCACCGACCAGACGCTCGAGCGGGCCCCGGCCGACCAGCATCGACCACAGCGTCGCGGCCACCAGCATCCCCACCGCGAGCACCGCCCAGAGGGTGTTGCTCGTGTAGTACCCACCGGGGCCCACGAGGAGAGCGATCGCGAGAATGTGCCCGCTGTATGCCGAGAGCGGCATGCTGCCCAACGCTCCCAGGGCGAGGAACAGCCAACGCAGCGGGCGGGCGAGCAGCAGGCACAGTCCGATCACCGCCAGCGCGAACCCGCCAGACCCCAGCACCTCGGCCACGCCGCCCGAGTGCGGGTCGACGGCGAACACCGCGCGCAGCATCGCGCCGATCGGGTCGGCGTCGGCGAGCGCGTCGGGGTACCCCTCCCACCCGCTGCCCGATGCGCCCATCGGCGGCTCGGCGCCGTCGAGACGTCGCACGACGCCGGCACCGATCGCGCCGAGCCCGTAGCCGACGACGGCGAGCGCGATGCCCGCGCCCAGCGCGACCCACGCGGTGCGGAGCGTGGCGACGTGCAGGCGCCCGAGCGCGAGGCCGGCGAGGACGAGCGCCAACCACACGACGATCGAGTAGCTCCCGTCGAGCACGAACGCGATTCCCGCACCGTACGGTTCGAGGGTCACGGCCGAGAGGAGGGCGACGACGGGCGGGCCGGCGATCGCGAGGACGGCCGCTCCCGCGAGCAGCTGCCACGGCTTCCACCGCAGGAACGGAATGACCGCGACGTACAGCAGACCGTAGAGCGTCAGGATGACGGCGATCGGGGTGTTCAGGAACTCGAGCGCCAGGCCGATCAGGAAGATGACGGCGCCCCGCCCCACGAGCTGCAGGCGGATGCTCGGCAGCAGCGCCGGGTCTGGACGGGTGCTGCGGCCGGTCATGAGCGCGATCGACACCCCCGCGAGCACGGCGAACAGGATCGACGAGCGCCCGTGCACCAGGTCGCCCCAGGTCGCGGGGTCGAGAACGTCGAGGGTCGGCGTCTCTCCGACGTGCGCCCCGGCCATGCCGAGGATCGCGAGGCCGCGCGCGACGTCGAGGCCGAGGATGCGGGGCGGGCGTCCGAAGTCGCGGAACCAGCGCTCCACGCGCGGGGAGGTCGTCACTCCATGAATCGTACGCACCCGATCCCGGCTTACGATGGAGGGCTATGTCCTCCCCCGTGATCGTGTATCCCCCCGAGCTGCCCGTCAGCGCGGCGCGGGGTGAGATCGCCGACGCAATGCGGGACCACCAGGTCGTGATCGTCGCGGGCGCCACGGGGTCGGGCAAGACCACCCAGTTGCCCAAGATCGCGCTCGAGCTGGGCCGCGAGCGCATCGCGCACACGCAGCCGCGGCGTCTCGCCGCCCGCACCATCGCGGAGCGCGTCGCCGAGGAGCTGCAGGTCGAGCTCGGCACCCTCGTCGGTTACAAGGTGCGGTTCACCGACAAGGTGTCGGAGTCGAGCCGCATCGCGCTGATGACCGACGGCATCCTGCTCAACGAGATCCACCGCGACCGCCTGCTCACCCGCTACGACACGATCATCATCGACGAGGCGCACGAGCGGTCGCTCAACGTCGACTTCCTGCTCGGGTACCTCGCGCGCATCCTGCCGGAGCGCCCCGACCTCAAGGTCGTCATCACCTCGGCGACCATCGACCCCGAGAGCTTCGCGCGGCACTTCGCTGCGGCCGACGGCACGCCGGCGCCGATCATCGAGGTCTCCGGGCGCACCTATCCCGTCGAGATCCGGTACCGCCCGCTGGTGGCGGACGAGGACGACGCGGATGCCGCGGCCGCGGGCGACCCCGAGGACGAGGTCTCGGCGATCGTCGCGGCCCTGCGCGAGCTCGACCGCGAAGCGCCGGGCGATGTCCTCGTGTTCCTCCCCGGCGAGGCCGAGATCCGCGACGCGGCCGACGCCGTGCGCGGCGCGTACGCGAAGGACCGCTCCCCCACCGAGGTGCTCCCGCTGTTCGGCCGGCTGTCGGCCGCCGAGCAGCACCGCGTGTTCGAACGCAGCCGCGTGGCGGGTGTGCGCCGGCGCGTGGTGCTGGCGACGAACGTCGCCGAGACGAGCCTCACCGTGCCGGGCATCCGCTACGTCGTCGACACCGGCACCGCGCGCATCTCGCGCTACAGCAATCGGTCGAAGGTGCAGCGCCTGCCGATCGAGGCGATCTCGCAGGCGTCGGCGAATCAGCGCTCGGGGCGCGCGGGTCGCACGAGCGACGGCATCGCCATCCGCCTCTACTCCGAAGACGACTTCGCCCGCCGACCCGAGTTCACCGAACCCGAGATCCTGCGCACGTCGCTCGCGTCGGTCATCCTGCAGATGCTCTCGCTGGGCTTCGGCGACATCCAGGACTTCCCCTTCCTCACCCCTCCCGATTCGCGCGGTGTGAAGGCGGCCTTCGACCTGCTCACCGAACTGGGGGCGGTCGAGCCCTCCCGACGCGACGGCTCCCCGTACCTGACCCGTGTCGGCCGCGACATCTCGCGGATGCCGATCGACCCGCGGTTCGCCCGCATGCTCGTGGAGGCGGGGCGGCAGGGCGTGGTCGACGACGTGCTGC
This sequence comes from Microbacterium sp. Soil_N32, assembly GCF_057655505.1. Classification (NCBI taxonomy): domain Bacteria; kingdom Bacillati; phylum Actinomycetota; class Actinomycetes; order Micrococcales; family Microbacteriaceae; genus Microbacterium; species Microbacterium sp. Soil_N32. The sequence continues at coordinate 172,753 of NZ_JBDGME010000018.1, read as the reverse complement.
CGATCGTGTCGGGCATGACCATCCAGGACGTGCGCGAGCGGCCGGAGGAGCGCCGCGAGGAGGCCGATCGCCTGCACGCCCGGTTCGTCGACCCGACGAGCGACTTCCTCACCCTGCTCAACCTGTGGAACCACCTGCGCGAGCAGCAGCGCGAACTCGGATCGAGCGCGTTCCGCCGACTGTGCCGCGCCGAGCACCTGAACTACGTGCGGGTGCGGGAGTGGTTCGACGTGCACCGGCAGCTGCGCACGCTGATGAAGGCCGGCGACGGGCGTCGTGGCGACGGGGCCGCCGATCCGGATGCCGTGCACCGCTCGATGCTCGCGGGGCTGCTGTCGCAGATCGGTCTGCTCGACGAGCGCACCGCTCCGGCGGGGAAGGGCGGCACTCCGGCGAAGGACGCCAAGCGCCGCATCGCCGAGTACCGCGGCGCCCGGGGCATCCGCTTCTCGATCTTCCCCGGGTCGGGACTGCGCAAGAAGAGCCCGCGGGCCGTGATCGCGGCCGAGATCGTCGAGACGTCGCGCACGTTCGCGCGCACGGTCGCCGCGATCGATCCGGCGTGGGCCGAGCCGCTGGCGGGCGACCTCGCCAAGCGACAGGTGTCGGAGCCGCACTGGTCGAAGGATGCAGGGGCCGCCGTCGCCTACGAGAAGGTGACGCTGTTCGGGTTGGAGATCGTGCCGCGGCGACGCGTGCAGTTCGCCCGCATCGACCGCGCCGCCTCGCGGGAGCTGTTCGTGCGGCACGCGCTGGTCGAGGGCGAGTGGGATCCGAGTCGCCTCGACAAGCGGGTCAGTGCGTTCTGGCGCAGCAACGCCGAGCTGCGCCGGCGGCTGGAGAAGCTCGAGGAGCGCGAGCGCCGCCGCGACATCCTGGCCGGAGACGAGGCCGTGTTCCGGTTCTACGACGAGCGCATCCCCGCCGACGTGTTCGACGTGCGGTCGTTCGAGAAGTGGTGGCGCGACACCCTCGCGCAGACGCCGAAGCTGCTCGTGATGCGCGAGTCCGATCTGATCGACGACGACGACGGCCGCGCCGCGCAGAACGAGTTCCCGACCCGGTGGACGCAGGGCGATCAGGTGCTCGGGCTCGCCTACCGCTTCGAGCCCGGCGCGCCGGACGACGGCGTGAGCGTCGTCATCCCCCTTCCGCTGCTCGCGCAGATCGAGGACCGCGGGTTCGACTGGCAGGTGCCCGGGCTGCGCGCCGAACTCGTCACCGGTCTGCTGCGCGCCCTGCCGAAGACCATCCGTCGCCACGTCGTGCCCGCCGCCGACTGGGCCGACAAGTTCGGCGCCGAGATCGCCGCAGAGGGCCCGGAGCACCACGACGGTCGACCGGCACGCTCGCTGAAGGAGGCGCTCGCGCGTCTCATCCAACCGCTCGCGAACCAGCTCGTCTCGGCGGCCGACTTCGACGACGAGCGCGTGCCCCCGCATCTGCGCATGAACTTCCGCGCCGTCGACGAGCGCGGCCGCGTCGTCGGGTCGGGTCGCGACCTCCCGGCCCTCCAGCGCGACCTCGCCGACCGCGCCCGCAGCAGCGTGGCCCGGTCGATCGCACGCCCCGCACCCGACCGCTCGTCCCGCCGGGGCGCGAACGACGTCGCCGCCGCATCCGTCTCAGCGGGATCGATCGAGCGCACCGGGCTGACGGCGTGGACGTTCGGCGAGCTGCCCGAGGTTCTCGACACCCGGGTCGCCGGTGGTGTCGTGCGCGGGTACCCGGCGATCGGCGACGAGGGCAAGACGGTCGCGGTGCGCGTCGAGGCGTCGGCGGATGCCGCGGCCGCCGCCACCCGCGCCGGCGTGCTGCGTCTCGTGCTGCTGGCCGTGCCCTCGCCGTCGTCGCACGTGCAGCAGCACCTCACCAGCGCGGAGAAGCTCGCGCTCGCGGCCTCGCCCTACCCCTCGGCCGCCGCCCTCATCGAGGATTGCCGCGCCGCCGTCGCCCGGCGGGTGATCGACGCCACCGTTCCCGGCGGCATCGTGCGCACCGAGGCGGACTTCGCGCGCGTGCGGGATGCCGTGTCGGCCGTGCTCGTCGACGAGCTGTTCGCCTGCGTCTCGCTCGTCGCCCGCATCCTCACCCTGTCGCGCGAGGTCGAGCGCGGCATCAAGTCGCAGAACTCGCTCGCCCTGCTCGGCCCGCTGAACGACATCCGCACGCAGCTGAGCGGGCTGCTGCATCCGGGATTCGTGTCCGCCGCGGGCGTCGACCGGCTCGCCCACTTCCCGCGGTACCTGAACGGCATGGTCGAGCGCCTGAAGACGCTCGGCAGCGAGCCGGGCAAGGACCGCAGCCGCATGACGGAGTACGAGCGCATGGCGGCGCAGTTCGCGGATGCCGGGGGCACGATCCCCCTCCCCCGCGACGCCACCCCGAATCTCGTCGAGACCCGCTGGCTGCTCGAGGAGTACCGGGTGAGCGTGTTCGCCCAGCGCCTCGGCACCGCCCAGCCCGTCTCACCGCAGCGCATCACCAAGGCCCTCGCAGGGAAGTAGCGCCGTCGCACGGCGCCGGGCGTGTGGACCTCCGGGCGGAGCGCCGTCGCGGCATCCGCCCGCGGAAGCCTGACTCTTGCGACTGGCAGCGAGCCGGGTTGGGTGTCCGCAGAGCGCTCATATCGCCCGCTAGTATCAGCGTTATGGACTTCACCGGCATCACGTGGCTGGACGTGACCATGGCGGTGATAACGATCGTGGGGCTCGCTCTTACGCTCGTCGGTCTGTGGTGGACTTGGCGTCAAGCGCGCGATGCCAAGGACACGGCGAAGCGCGCTGAAACCGCCGCCGATGCCGCGAAGAGCGCGATCGCTACAACGCGGTCGCACCTAATGACGCTGGACATGGTGAACGATCTACGTCTCATCCGAGAGACGATCAAGGAAGCCACTCGGGCCATTGAGGATGAAGATAGCCCCGTAGCCAAACACGTGCTGGTGCAGCTCTCTGAAATGATGCATCGCGCAGTCGCTCTCGCAAAGCAGGACACGACGCCCGTCGTTCCCGAGGAAGTGCTCGCGGACCTGCAAGTCGCTGCTACTGGCGCATCCGATGTCAAGGAACTGATCGCAAGATCCAAGAGCCCCAAACCCACAACGAGCGCCAAGAGCCTCATGCCCGTCCTAGTTCGGCTGAACTCGTCACTGGTTCAGTTCGAGACGATTCAGAAATACACTGCCCCGGAGGTGTCGAATGCTAATCAAGTTCACCGGTGAGGATTGGTTGAAGCTCAGCAGCAGGGTTGACGGATTGACCCGCGGTGGTCTTCTCACCTGGGAGGAGGACCCCACCGCGCCAGAACCCATGGCCTTCAGAGCGTCCGCGCCGAACGGCTCTCGATACTACCTCTATCCCGAAGACTTTGACGGACGATTCCCATTCATCTTCGCGGTGTTTCGAGGAGATGAGAAGATCGGCCAGTTCACCACCACCGGTTTCAATATGAATGGCCCCTTCGATAATCCGGAAGAGGAGGCATCGGCGGTCCTCGGGAGCCTGTACACCGCGATTGTCCGACGTCTCTCCCGTGCGGATGAGACCATCGACAGTTTGCTTGCAGAGCTGGACCTGCTAGACCCGGACGCGGATTCGCCGTTCTAGGTAGGTCCGATAGTTCGCGTCCGAAGTTAGCCTCGGATGGGGATGGCGTTCTCCACCACTGAGGCCTTGGCGACGGTATCTGGAGGCGCGGCGGTAGCGGCGCTACGCGACCTGCGCTCGCGCCGACAGCCTCCCTCAAAAGGCTTGCCCGCAGGCCGGCGCGACTCTGCCCAAGTTGAAGGTCATCGCGGCACAATTCGAAGACTAGGGATTCCTCGGCCAAGAGACACTCGGCAGCGGCTGGCCGCGCGCCTCAGCACCGCCCCGTCCGCTTTCCCCAGCCACCGCCGGGACTGATCTGCCCGCAACACGAACCCGATCGGTAGCCTGGCTGCATGGCTCGCGCGATCGTCTACACCGAAATCGGCTCCCCCGACGTCCTGCACCTCACCGAGATCCCCGACCCGCTGCCCGCGGCCGGCGAGGTGGTGGTGCGCATCGAGGCGACGGGCGTGAACCCCATCGATGCGAAGCTGCGGGGCGGCAAGCGCCCGTCTCCCCCGATCACCGAGCCGCGTCCGGTCGGCTTCGACGGCGCGGGCGTGATCGACGCGGTGGGCGAGGGGGTCGACGGCTTCGTCGTCGGCGACCGCGTCGCCATCCGCGACACCGTCGGCACCTATTCCTCGGCGCTCGCCGTCCCGGCAGCGCATCTGGCGTTGCTGCCCGATGCCGTGACCGCGGCGGAGGGCGCCGGTATCGGCATCCCGGCCGGCACCGCGTACCAGGCCCTGAAGTCGTTGGGCGTGACCGCCGACGACGTGCTGCTCGTGCACGCGGGCTCGGGATCGGTCGGTCAGGCGGCGGTGCAGTTCGCCGTCGCGTGGGGTGCCACCGTCATCGCGACCGCCAGCCCCGCGCGGCACGATCAGCTGCGCGACCTGGGCGCGATCCCGGTCGCCTACGGCGAGGGGCTGCTCGACCGCGTCCGCGATGCCGCACCGTCCGATGTGACCGTGGTGCTCGACGGCGCCGGCACCGACGAGGCCATCGAGACGTCGCTCGCCCTGGTCGCCGACCGCGACCGCATCGCCACGATCGTGCGGGGACCGGATGCCGCATCGTTCGGCATCCGTGCGTTCTCCGGCGGGGCTCCGCAGCCGTTGACCGAGCAGGAACTGGCCTGGCGGGCCGAGGCGCTGCCGAAGACGATCGAACTGCTCGCGAGCGGCGACTTCACGATCGAGCTCGGGCCCGAGTTGCCGCTCGCCGAGGCGGCTCGGGCGCACGAGCTCGTCGAGCAGCACGTCGCCGGGAAGATCGTGCTCGTCCCCTGACAACCCGCGTCCTGCCGTCCAGGCGAAAGCCCTACGCTGGGGGGATGACTGGTCTTCGATGGGGAATCCTCGCGACCGGCGGCATCGCCGGCGCCTTCGCTTCCGACCTGCGCGCCGCCGGGCTCGACCTGGTGGCGGTGGGGTCGCGCTCGCAGGAGTCGGCGGATGCCTTCGCCGCACGCTTCGACATCCCGAACGCGCACCCCTCGTACGAGGCGCTGGTGGCCGACCCCGAGGTCGACATCATCTACGTCTCGACACCCCATCCGATGCACCACGCGAACGCCCGCCTCGCGCTCGAGGCCGGCAAGCACGTGCTCGTCGAGAAGGCGTTCACCCTGAATCAGGCCGAGGCCGCCGACCTGCAGCGCCTCGCAGAGGAGCGCGGACTGCTCGCAACCGAGGCGATGTGGACCCGGTACCTGCCGCACATGGTGCGCGCCCGCGAGATCATCGCCTCCGGGGTCCTCGGCGAGATCCGTTCGGTAAGCGCCGACCACACCCAGCTCCTCCCCTCCGACCCGACGCACCGGCTCAACGCGCTCGAGCTCGGCGGCGGTGCGCTGCTCGACCTCGCGATCTACCCGATCTCCTTCGTGTGGGACGTGCTCGGGGCGCCGACGAGCATCCGCGCCGTGGCCCAGCTCGTCGAGACCGGGGCCGACGCCGAGGTCGCGACCGTCATGACCCATGCGAGCGGCGCGGTGTCGACCACGCTGTCGTCGTCGCGGACGGCCGGGCCCAACCGCGCCGTCGTGCTCGGAACGAAGGCGCGCATCGAGATCGACCGCTTCTTCTGGTCGCCCTCGGTGCTGCGCGTGATCGACCCCGAGGGCACCGTGATCGAGGAGTTCGACGGTCGTCTCGACCCCGACGCCGGCGGCCGCGGCATGCAGTTCGAAGCCCTCGCCGCCGAGCGGCTCGTGCGCGAGGGGAACCTCGCGGGCGACATCCTCCCCCTCGCCGACTCGGTGGCCATCATGGGCGCCCTCGACGAGATCCGCCGACAGATCGGCGTCCGCTATCCCGGCGAGAGCGACGAGACCGCGCCGCAGGACGGCGGGAACTGAGCATGGCCGAGACCACGGATGCCCGCGTCGCGGTCTACCTCGACTTCGACAACATCGTCATCTCCTGGTACGACCGGGTGCACGGTCGCAACGCCTACGGCAAGGACCGCCAGCGCATCAGCGACAACCCGAACGACCCCGAGGTCGCCGAGCGCCTGAAGCAGGCCATGATCGAGGTCGGCGCGATCATCGACTACGCCGCCTCGTTCGGCACCCTCGTGCTCACCCGCGCGTACGCCGACTGGTCGTCGCCCGTGAACGCCGAGTACCGCTCGCAGCTGGTCGCCCGCGCGGTCGACCTCGTGCAGCTCTTCCCGGCCGCCGCCTATGCGAAGAACGGCGCCGACATCCGTCTGGCCGTCGATGCGGTCGAAGACATGTTCCGCCTGCCCGATCTGACCCATGTGGTCATCGTCGCGGGCGACAGCGACTACGTGCCGCTCGCCCAGCGCTGCAAGCGCCTCGGTCGCTACGTCATCGGCGTGGGCGTCGCGGGGTCGACGGCCAAGTCGCTGGCGGCGGCGTGCGACCAGTTCGAGGCTTACGACTCGCTGTCGGGCGTCACGCGCCCGGCGAAGCAGGCCGCGGCGGATGCCGTCGTCGCGGCGCCCGCCGAGCCCGCGGCCGAGCAGCCGGCGGAGGGCGCCAAGAAGACCACGACGCGGTCGCGCCGCGCGAAGTCCGCCACGGCAGCCCCGGTGGAACCCGTCGTCGATCCGCAGCAGGAGGCGACGGCGCTGTTGGAGCGCGCCCTGCGACTCGGGCAGGACAAGGCGGATGCCGACGAATGGCTGCACAGCTCCGCCGTCAAGACGCACATGCGGCGCATGGACCCCTCGTTCAGCGAGAAGGGTCTCGGCTACCGCTCGTTCTCGGACTTCCTCAAGTCGCGCGACGACATCGCCGAGCTCGAGGAGACCGGCCACGAACGGCTGATCAGGCTTCGCGAGCGCTGATGGGCTCGTCGCCGAGCGCGCGCCACGACACCGCGGCGAGCACCATCGTGGCCGCTCCGACGACGGCGTAGGCGATCCGGGGGTCTGCGGCCTCGGCGAGCGCTCCGACGGCGAGCCCCGTCAGCACCGTCGACCCGGGGAGGCACATCGCCCAGATGCCCATGACCCGTCCGCGGATGGACGGCGGCGTCGAGAGCATGACCAGGGCGTTGGCGCGGGCGATGAACCACATCACGACCGCACCGACCACCCCGAGTCCGATGAACAGCAGAGGCAGCACCGGGGCCGCAGCCGAGAGCAGCACGGCGAGCCCCATGACGAGCGCCAGCACGCGCACCTCTCCCCCGCGGGGCGTCGTCGGCCCGGTGGCCGAGAAGAACGCGCCGGGCAGCGCCCCTAGACCGAACGCGACGGCGAGCAGGCCGTAGGTGCCGCCCTCGGCGTCGAAGACGTTCGCGACGATGAGCGGCACCACGACGGCGATGTTGTACCCGGCCGCCGCGCAGATCGCGAGCAGCAGGGTCGCTCGCACCGGGGGCGTGTGCAGGACGAAACGCCACGCGCCCGGCGCGGGAACGCACGCGCTCGGCGCGGGAACGCCCGCCGCGGGCACCGGGTCGGCGGCGGTCTCCGGTGCGCCGTCGGCCGAGGCGCGCACCGGTGTCGCCCGATCGGGCTGCGCACGCAGCCTCAGGCCGAGCAGCACGATGATCGACGGAACGAACACCAGCGCGTTCACGACGAAGCACCACGCAGCATCGGCGAAGACCAGCAGCAGTCCCGCGACCGCCGGCCCCAGCACCCGGGCGCCGTTGATGATGACCTCGTTCATGCTGACCGCACTCGTCACGCGGTCGCGGCCGACGAGGTCGAGCACCAGCAGCTGGCGCGCCGGGTTGTCGGCGGCGAAGGCCACGCCGTGTGCGAAGGAGAGCACGGCGAGCATCCAGATCTGCAACGCACCCGAGAACGCGAGCCCGGCGAGCACGCCGGCGATCGTCATCTGAGCAACCGCGGTGACGACCAGCACGCCGCGGCGCGAGAAGCGATCGACGATCGCTCCGATGAACGGCCCCAGGGCGAGCGTGGGCACCATCGTGCTCGCCGTCACCACGCCGAGGGCGAGACCGTCGCCGCCGAGCTCGACCACCAACCAGGCGATCGCCACCTGCGAAGCCGCACCGCCGGCCGCCGACAGCAGCTGCGCGATGCTCCACCGGCGGTAGTCGCGGATGCGCAGTGCGGCGAACGACCGCGTCAGCGCCTCGCGGGTGAAGCGATCGCGCCAGCTCACTGGTGGCGGAAGGCGGCGTCGAACGACGCGGTGGGCTTCGGCCAGAGCAGCGAGCGCACGTACTGCACGGCCTGCGCCGCGCCGTGCAGGCGGTCCATCCCTGCGTCCTCCCACTCGATCGAGATGGGCCCCGTGTATCCGATCGCGTCGAGCGCGCGGAACGAGTCCTCCCACGGCACGTCGCCGTGACCGGTCGAGACGAAGTCCCAGCCGCGTCGGGGGTCGCCCCAGGGCAGGTGCGAGCCCAGCACGCCGGCGCGGCCGTTGTGCGGGCGCATCCGCGTGTCCTTGCAGTCGACGTGGTAGATCCGGTCCTGGAAGTCCCAGATGAAGCCGACCGGGTCGATGTTCTGCCACATCATGTGCGAGGGGTCCCAGTTGAACCCGAACGCCTCGCGGTGCTCGATCGCCTCGAGCGCGCGCACCGACGACCAGTAGTCGTACGCGATCTCGCTCGGATGCACCTCGTGGGCGAAGCGCACACCCTCGCCGTCGAAGACGTCGAGGATCGGGTTCCAGCGCTGCGCGAAGTCCTCGAAGCCGCCGGCGATGACGTCGTCGGAGACGGGCGGGAACATCGCCACGTACGGCCAGATCGACGACCCGGTGAAGCCGACGACGGTGTCGACGCCGAGCTTGCGGGCGACGCGGGCCGCGCGCTTCATATCATCGGCGGCCCGCTGCCGCACACCCTCGGCCTCGCCGTCGCCCCACACGTAGTCGCGCAGGATCGCCTGGTGGCGGAAGTCGATGGGAGCGTCGCACACCGCCTGCCCCGCGAGGTGGTTCGAGATCGCGAACACCTGCAGGCCGTGGCGGTCGAGGATCTCCTTCCGCGACTCGACGTAGGCGTCGTCCTCGTCGGCGCGCCGCAGGTCGAGGTGGTCGCCGGATGCGGCGATCTCGAGACCGTCGTACCCCCACTCGGCGGCGAGGCGGGCCACCTCCTCGAACGGCAGGTCGGCCCACTGACCGGTGAACAGGGTGACGGGATGCGTGCTCATGCGGCTTCCTCCGTGGGAGCGGCGGACGGGTAGTTCTCGGCGATCCAGGCCCAGCTCGCGCGGGCGCTCGCGAAGGGCTCCATACTCGGTTTGTCGACCTCGACGAGGATCGTGCCGTCGAACCCCTCGGGGAGTGCCCCGAGCGCGGCCTGGAGCGGCACGTCACCGAGGCCCGGCTCCAGGAAGAATCGCTGGGCCATGACGTCGAAGTAGGGCGTGCCTTTGTCGCGCGCCTCGGCGGCGAGGGCGAGGTCCATGTCCTTGATGTGCAGATCCGAGATGCGATCCGCGTGGCGGGCGACCCAGGCGACGACGTCCGCCCCCGTCCACGCCAGGTGCCCGAGGTCGGGACCGGCGGCGAGGATCGTCGACGGCACCGCGTCGAGCACGTGGTCGTACTCGGCCTCGGTCTCGATCCACGTGCCGACGTGGTTGTGCAGCGCGGCGGTCACTCCCTCCGCCTTCAGCACCTCGGCGGCCTCGCCGATGACGTCGGTGACGCGGTCGAGCCGCGCAGCGTCGAACGCGTGCCCGCGCGCGGCGGCCTCGTCGATGCGCGGACGCCCCGGCGCCATGTCGGCGGCGAGGAACACCCGGTCGAGCCCCATGTACTGCGATTCCTCGGCGCGACGACGGATGCCGTCGAACCACCGGAACCGCGCCTCGTCGTCGCCGGTGTGGTCGCGACCGAACTCCTCGGGCAGGCCGATGTGCACGTACCCGGGGGTGACCTTGAGGCCCGAGTCGGCGACGACGCGGGCGTACGCCTGCAGGGTCTGGGTGGGCAGCACTTCCAGCATCACCGCCGAGAAGCCGGCGTCGCGCACCTGACGGAGCACCTCCGGCTGCCGGGCGAGGAAGCTCGGCCGGTCGAACGCCCAGCCGACGCTGCCGGGCTCACCGGTCGACTCGCCGAGCGAGACGGTGATCCACTGCAGGGTGTTGAGCGAGAAATGGTCCTGGGTGAGCGTCATCGCGTCTGATCCCTTCGAGTCGTCCCGGTGCGGTTCACGCCGTGAGATCGGCGACCCAGCGTGCGGTCACGTGCGCGCTCTCGACCGGGTCCATGCTGGCGCGGTCCACCTCGATGATGACCCATCCGTCCCATCCGTCGGGAAGCGCCTCGAGCGCGCCCCGCAGATCGACGGCACCCAGGCCGGGCTCGAGGTACAGACCGAGGTCGGTGGCGCGCTCGTAGCTGAGCCCCTCCTCGCGGCTTCGGCGGGCAAGGTCGAGATCGAGGTCCTTCAGATGCAGGTCCTGCACGCGGTCGGCCCAGGTCGAGATCGCCTGCCGCGCATCGATGCCGGCCCATTCGAGGTGGCCGATGTCGAAGGCCGCTCCGAGCCGCGACGCGTCGATGGCGTTCAGCACGTGCTCGTACTCGTGCTGCGTCTCGATCCAGGTGCCGACGTGGTTGTGCAGGCCGGGCTTCACGCCCTCGGCGTTCAGCACGTCGACGGCCTCGTCGATCAGATCGGTGAGCTCGTCGAGGCGGTCCTGCGAGAAGTCGGCGCCGACGGCCGGCTTCTGCCACCGGATCGCCGTCTGGTCGACCTCGGCCGCGAGGAAGACGGTCGGGATGCCGAAGTAGTTCGACTCCTCGGCCTTGCGCCGCACGCCGTCGAACCAGTGGATGCGCTCGAACGTGCCGCGCTCGAGCCGTCCGCCGTGATCGCTCGCGAGCGGCACCTGCACGTACCCGGGCGCCAGGGCCAGCCCCGACTCCTCGACCATCGCCGCGTAGTTCTGCAGGGTCTGGGTGTCGAGCACCTCCATCATGGTGGCGCCGAAGCCGGCGTCGCGGATCGCCCGCAGTACGCCGGGGTACTCGGCGACGAACGCCGGGTCGGCGAATCGCCAGAGGCTCGCGCTGTCGAGGTCGGCGGGGTCCTCCTTGACGTTGATCCACTGGATCGCGTTGAGGGCGAACTTGAGGTCCTTCACGGCCATGCGACGGTGTCCTTTCGAGGGGCTGCGGCGGTCACTTCAGTCCGGTGGCGGCGACGCCCTGGATGAAGTACTTCTGCAGGAAGAGGAAGAGGATGAGGATCGGCAGCAGCACCACCATGGCCCCGGCGAGCAGCAGACCGAACGAGATGGTGTTGGATGCCTGCGACGCCACCGAGAGCCCGACGGGCGCGGTGTACGTGTCCTGCGACTGGGCCACGACGAGGGGCCAGAGGAAGTTGTTCCACGAGGTGAGGAACGACAGGATCGCGACGGTCGCGAGCCCCGGGCCGGTGAGCGGCAGGAAGACGCGGAAGAAGATGCGGCCCTCCCCCGCCCCGTCGAGACGCGCGGCCTCCATGAGCTCGTACGGCACCCCGTGGGCGAACTGGCGCATGATGAACACGCACAGCGGCAGCACGAGCACCGGCAGGATGATCGCGATGAGCGAGTTGACCAGGCCGAGCTGCACGACGATCACGAACTGCGGCACGAACAGCGCGACGTAGGGCACGATCATCGAGGCGATCACGAGCGGGAAGACGAGGCCGCGTCCGCGGAACCGCAGCTTCGCCAGCGCGTAGCCGGCCATGGCGCTGAAGAGCACGTTGCCGACGATCGCGACGCCCGAGACGATCACGCTGTTGAGCATGTACGAGCCGAAGCCGCGCTCGGCGAAGAGCTGGATGTAGTTCTGGATCTGGAACGACTCGGGGAACCAGGCCCCCGGGTTGCCGAGGAACTCCGACTGGGTCTTGAACGATCCGAAGAACACCCAGACGAAGGGCAGGAGCATGAAGACGGTGATGACGGCGAGAGCGGTGTAGTTGAACGCCTGGCGCGTCGGAGACAGGGTTTTCAATGTTTCGGCCTCAGGATTCGGAACTGGACGATCGCGACGATGCCCACGAGCAGCAGGAGCAGCACCGATCCGGCCATCGAGGCCGAGACGTTGCCGAAGCCGAACTGTTCGTACACCCAGACGGCGACCGACTTGGTGGAACCGAGCGGCCCGCCCTTGGTGAGCAGGTACGGCTCTTCGAAGATGTTGAGGAACGACACCGTCTGCAGCACCGTCACGAGCAGGGTCGTCGGACGCAGCAGCGGAAGGGTGATCGACCACAGCCGGCGCCAGGCGCCCGCACCGTCGGTCGCGGCGGCCTCGTAGATCTCCTCCGGCACGGCCTGCAGCCCGGCGAGGAAGAGGATCATGCAGGTGCCGGTGGTGCGCCACACGCCCATCATCACGACGGTCGTGACGGCCCACCCCGGCTCCCCCAGCCAGTTCGGTGCGCCGAGCCCGAGATCGGTGAGGGTCGTGTTGACGGGGCCGTTGATCGAGAAGGCGTACTGCCAGATCACGGCGGCGGCGACGATGTTCGTGATGACGGGCACGTACGCCGCCGCACGGAACACGTTGCGCAGGCGTCGGATGCCGTTGTTGAGCATGAGGGCCAGCGCCAGACCGAGCGCCATGCTGATCGGTACGCAGAGCACCACGAACAGCACCGTGTTGAGGAACGCGCTCTGGAATCCGGGATTGCCGATGATCTCGGCGAACCCCTCGAGCCCGGTGAAGTTGACGTTGAGCGGGTCGCGGATGTCGCGGGCCGACATGTCGGTCATGCTCGCGCCGATGGCGAGGAGGGCGGGGATGCCCGTGAAGACGAGGAAGATCAGCAGGAACGGAGCGAGGAACAGCCACGCGGTCGTCGCTTCGGCCCGCGATCCCTCGTGCACCTTCCTCATCCGGCGGGGACCGGTCCCCCGGAGGCGCCGGGCCGGCGCCTCCGAGGTGACCATGGTGCGGGTCGCTGTGGCGGTCATGATGGGTGTCAGTCGCCCATCCCGATCGACTCCGCCTGGGCCTGGGCCGCGTCGAGCGCGTCCTGGGCCGAGACGCCGCCGCGGACGACCTTCTCCATCTGCTCGCCGATGACGGTGCCCACCTGGCTCCAGGTCGAGACCTTGGGCAGGGTCACACCGGTCTCCAGACCCGCCTCGACGGTCTGCAGCAGCGGGTCGTCGGCGAGCGTGGGGTCCTCCCACGCGGCCTTGACGGCCGGCATGTTCTTGAAGATCTCGAACCACTTGACCTGGCTCTCCGGCTCCGACATGAAGCGCGCGAACTTCCACGCGGCGTCCTTGTTCTCGGAATCCGACGGGACGAACCAGCTGCCGCCGCCGACCGTGGTCGCGGCGTCGCCGTCGGGGCCGACCGGCATGGTGGTGAGCGCCAGGTGCTCGTCGGCCCAGCCCTCGCCGTTCGCGTCGTCGAACCACCCGACGAACCACGGCCCGCCGTCGATGATCGCCGCGTTCTTGCCGGTGGTCGACCACGAGACCGTGTCGAGGAACGCCGGGCCGTCTGGCGAGGCCAGACCGTCGGCCATCAGGCCGGCCCAGTACTCCAGCGCCTCGACGTTCTCGGGCGAGTTGATGGTCCACTCGGTCAGGTCGTCGTTGATGAAGCCGCCGCCGTTCTGCTTCGCGAAGGTCAGCAGCTGCCGGGCGGTGTAGGAGTCGTAGGCGGCGTACAGCGCGAGCGGCCACTCCACGCCGGATGCCTTCAGGTCCTCGCCGAAGGTGCGCAGGCTGTCCCAGTCGGTCGGCGCCTCGGCACCGGCGGCTTCGGCGAGGTCGGTGCGGTAGATCACCATGTCGGCGTAGGCGTACCACGGCACCCCGTACGCCACGTCGTCGTAGACCGAGTTGTCCCAGATGACCTCGAAGAAGTCGTCGGGGTCGACGAGCCCATCCGGCACGGAGTCGAAGCCGCCGGTCGCGATGAGGGACGACTGCGTCTCGGTGAACGCGTAGATCAGATCGGGCACGGTGCCCGCGGTGATCGCCGCGGTCATCTTCGACGCGAACTCCGCCTCGGGGATCTGCGTCATGTTGATCTCGACGTCGGGGTTGTCCTTCTGGAACTCCTCGAACATCTGCGGCAGCTCGGCGCCGTCGGCGCCCTGCGTCCAGATCTCGAGCGTGCCGGTGGCCGGCTTGTCGTCGACCGTGGTGTCGCTGCCTGCGGCGGGTCCGCCGGAGTCGTCACCGCGGCCGCAGCCGGTCAGGACCAGGGCGCTGGATGCGACCAGCGCGATTCCGAGCATCGTCGCCCGGCGTCGCGAAGAAGGGTGGAAGTGCATCGCGATCATCTCCTTGATGGTGTGGGTAGTGCAGGGTCAGAGGGAAGCGGCGACCGCGCGCGCGATGCGCACCGAGAGGGTGGCTCCGGTGAGCGTCGCGTTGCAGGTCAGCGCGGTCGGGATGACGCCGTTGCCGGCGAGGAAGAGGTTGTCGAAGCCCCACACGCGGCCGTCGGTGTCGACCACGCTCGTGCCGTCGTCGGCGGTCCCCATGCGCACGGTGCCGGTGTAATGGAGGGATGCTCCGGGGGGCTGTACGGCGCGGTCGTCGGTCGGGAAGTCGCCGATGGCGTTCGCGGCGGCCCGCTGCACTTCCTGGGTGCGGCGGATCTCTTCGAGATCGGCGTCGGAGTACGAGAAGTGCACGGTCATGTGCGGCATGCCCAGCGCGTCCTGCAGCTCGTCGGAGAACTCGATGCGGTTCTCGGCGCGGATCTCGGTGGCGCAGTACCAGCCGACGCTGAGCTTGTGGCGTCCCTCGTACACGCGCTCCATGAGCTGACCGTGCGCGGGCCGGGAGGCGCCGATCGACGGGCTCCAGAACGAGCCGATGAACGGCTCGCCCTTCGGCGGCTCGATGATGTCGGCATCCGTGAGCCCGAAGCGCGACGCATCGATGTCGACCTCGCCGTCGATCGTGGCGTGCTCGTTGAGGTACGCGCCGAGCGCGGCGGGACGGATGCCCGAGGCCCACAGCAGCTGCGGCGTGCGCAGCGCGTCTCCGGCGATCAGCACCTGCGCACCCCGCACCGTCGTCTCCTCTCCGGTGACGAGGTCGCGCAGAGCGAGCCCAGTCACGCGGCCGTCGGCGTGCTCGATCCGATGCACGAGAACCCCGCTGCGCAGCTCGACCGCGGGGTCGCTGCCGTCGAAGACGAACGGCGCGATGTCACGGGGGCCGGTGCGCGCGAACGGCTCGCCGACGCGCGGCGCTCCGCCCATGGGCATGAAGCCGGCTTCGCGGTCGGGGTCAGGGCTGGGCACGGCCTCGCGGAGAGCTGCGAACAGCGGCTGCTCGAAGGGGTTGTGCACGCCCGCCACGAGCGGGCCGACGTAGGTGCGCAGCAGCCCGCGCGCCGTCTCGAGGTCGGCGTCCCACTCCTCGGACGGGAGGAAGGCGGGAACCTCTTCGGCGTAGGGCCAGGGCGTCGCGGCGGTCCAGTGCACGCCCATGCCGCCGATGTTCCACGAGATCGACGCACCGGGGAACGCGGCGAAGTTGTGCCCGAAGAACGCGGCGGGGAACACGCCGGATGACTCCGGATCCCAGCCGTCGCCCTCGATCGCGCTCATCGACACGGCATCCTTGACGTACTCGATCTGCCGGGCGCGGCGCATGAGGTCGTCGTACGAGGCGTTCATGGCCGACTCGTCGGCCTCGACGAGATGCTCGCCCGGCACGTCGGTGATGCGGCGACCGGCCTCCACCACGACGATGCGCGCATCGGGCTTCGCCTGGCGCACCTGGTTCGCGATGATCGCGCCGTTGGGTCCGGTGCCCACGATCACGAGGTCGTATGTGTCCGTCATGGAGTGTTTCCTTCTGTCTTCGTCGAATCAGGAAGTCGGGTGCGCCTGGGGTCAGTGCGGCGTGTCGACCCACCGCCGGGCGGCGGATGCCTCGAGCACGGCCTCGGTGAGCTGCGCCGCCCGCACGCCGTCGGCGAACGTGGGCAGTCCGTCCGGCTGCTCGCCGCGCACGGCCGCATACGCGTCGGCGACGAACCCGTTGAACGCATCCTGGTAGCCCTGGGCGTGGCCGGCCGGCACGCGGGAGAAGCGGGCGATCCCCGGATGCGCGGTGAGCGGGTCGCGGAACAGGTGGCGGCTGCCGTCGCGCTGCCCCACCCACAGCTCCTCGGGCCGCTCCTGATCGAAGCGGAGGCTGGCCTGTGCGCCGTGCAGCTCGAGCGTGAGGGCGTTCTTGCGGCCGGCCGACATCTGCGAGACGAGCAGGGTGCCGATCGCGCCGGAGGCCATCTCGACGAGGATCGCGACCGCGTCCTCGTTCGTGACCGCCCGGCCGCCGCGCTCGTCGTACACGCGGCGCGTGCGGGCGGTGAGGCGCACGATGCGCTCTCCCGCCACGAACTCCAGGAGGTCGCACAGGTGGGATCCGATGTCGGCGAAGGCGCGGGAGGGCCCGCCGTCTGCCGAGGTCACCCGCCAGTCGTCGTCGTCGGGAAGCAGCATCCAGTCCTGCAGGTAGCCGCAGTCGACGGTCAGCAGGTCGCCGATCTCTCCGGCGGCCACGCGGGCACGCGCTTCGCGCACCATCGGGTGGTAGCGGTACACGAACGGGACCGCGGCGACGACCCCGCGCTCCG
Organism: Microbacterium sp. Soil_N32; assembly: GCF_057655505.1. Taxonomy (NCBI): domain Bacteria; kingdom Bacillati; phylum Actinomycetota; class Actinomycetes; order Micrococcales; family Microbacteriaceae; genus Microbacterium; species Microbacterium sp. Soil_N32. The sequence goes on along the minus strand of NZ_JBDGME010000018.1, from coordinate 156,118 downwards.
CGGCGGCGCGAGCCAGGGCGCGCGCGTCGTCGGCGGTCGTCGCGAGGGGCTTCTCGCAGATCACATGGATGCCGGCGTCGATCACCGCCATGGCGAGGGCGGCATGCGTGGCGTTCGGGGTGCAGACGTGCACGATGTCGATGTCTCCCGCGAGGAGCTCGTCGATGTCGGCGGCCGCGCGCTCGATCCCGAGATCGTGGGCGGCGGCCTGCGCTCGAGCGGCGGAGGAGCTGGCGAGGAGGGCCGTGGTGGCACCGGCGGCGCGAGCGGCGCGGCTGTGCACGTGGGCCATGAAGCCCCCGCCGAGGAATCCGGATCGGATCGTCCCGACGCCGGTTGTGGTGACGTCCGTTGTCATGTCGATGATTCTGACACGACTCGACAACCTTTTGCTAGTGCTTCGTCATAAGTTTTTCTTTCGACATTCATTAGCCATCGCGAGGGCATCGGAAGTCCTGTGGTTTACTGACGCTCATGAGTGACGCCGATCGCGCCTCCGCGCCCGCCTCGACCGGTACGGGCGACATCTTCCACCTGCTGCTCGATGGCCAGGCCCGCACCAAGGCCGACCTCGTGCACCTCACCGGGCTCGCACGCTCCACCGTCTCGGCCCGCGTCGATGCCCTGCTCTCCGCCGGCCTCCTGGTCGCGGCGGGCGAAGCGGCGTCGACCGGCGGGCGCCCACCGTCGCGCGTGGCCTTCAACCCCCGCGCCGGCCTGGTGCTGGCCGTCGACCTCGGAGCCTCGCACGCCACCGTCGCGATCGCCGACCTCGGCGCACGCATCCTCGCCTCGACGACGCATCCGCTCGACATCGCCAGCGGCCCGAGCACCGTGCTCGACCGCACGCTGGCCGACGCCGAGGCGCTGCTGCGCGATCTCGGCGTCGAATCGAGCGCCCTCGTGGGCGTCGGCATCGGCGTGCCCGGCCCCGTCGAGCACTCGACCGGCCGCCCCTACAACCCGCCGATCATGCCCGGGTGGGACCGCTTCGACATTCCGGCCTACGTGCAGCGCACCTTCGACGTGCCGGTGCTGGTCGACAACGACGTCAACATCCTCGCGCTGGGCGAGCAGGCCACGAGCTTCCCCGACACCACCGACCTGGTGTTCGTGAAGGTGGCCACCGGCATCGGCGCGGGCATCATCGCGGGCGGCCAGCTGCAGCGCGGCGCGCAGGGCTCGGCCGGCGACATGGGGCACGTGCGCGTGCCGCACTCCGCCGAGTCCACGCACGCCGCCGACGAGGAGCGCGACCTGGAAGACCTCGCGAGTGGCAGCGCCATCGCCGCGACCCTGCGCGCGCAGGGCATCGACGCCGAGACGAGCGCGGACGTCACCGAACTCGTGCGCAGCGGCAACACCGCCGCGATCGAGGCGCTGCGCCAGGCCGGCCGCGACGTCGGCGAGGTGCTGGCCACCGTGGTCAACCTGCTCAACCCGTCGATCGTCGTCCTGGGGGGAAGCATCGCCCGCGCCGGCGAGCATCTGCTCGCGGGGGTGCGCGAGGTCGTGTACCGGCGCTCGATCCCGCTCGCCACGCAGCATCTCGCGATCGTGCAGTCCCCCACCGGCGAGCGCGCCGCCGTGCTCGGCGCCGCGATCATGGTCACCCGCGAAGTGCTCTCGCCGGCGAACGTCGAGGCGCGGGTGGCCGCCGCCGTCCGCGGCTGAGGCGCGGACGGCGCCGACCGGCGAGGACGGGCCGGTCCAGTAGGGTGAGCGGGTGACCGCTCCGGATGCCGCCTCGGACTCGCCGTATCAGCGCGCACTCGGCGAACGACTGGCCGAGCTGCATCCGAAGACCGCCTGGTACTTCCGCACGATCCCCGACGGCCGGGTCGGGAGAGGCACGGGCGTGTTCACCCGCGCCGGCTCTCCGCACCGGTGGCTTCGACCCGTCTTCCTCGTCGCCGAGCGTCTGGGCGTGGCCTTCGCGGGGCGCGAGCGCGACGTGCCGTTCCGCATCGAGAACCGCACGCAGAACGGCAAGACCGTGTCGGTGCGGCACTTCGAACTCCCCGGGCGCACCTGGACGATGACCGACACGGTCACGCTCCTCCCCGGTCGCGTTCTCCGCACCGAGATCGGTCCGCGGCGCACCGTGGTGTGCACCTTCGACATCGACGCACGCGACGGCGCGGTCGTGCTGACGGTGCGCCGCGTCGGCCTGCGGTTCGGCGGCCTGCGCGTCGCGGTTCCCCCGGCGCTGGGCATCCGTCTCGGTCTCGTCGAACGCTGGGACACCGAGCGCGAGCGCCACCACGTGAACATGACGATCGACGCTCCGCTCCTCGGGCGCGTCTACGAGTACACCGGCTTCTTCGAATACGCGATCGAGAGCGAGACCCCGTGACCGACCCCGCACCGCTTCCCGCCGGCCCCGTCGTCATCGGCGGTTCCACGGGTTTCATGGGCCAGTACCTGATCCCCCGGTTGCGCGCCGCCGGGCGCGACGTCATCACGATCTCGCGCTCCGGCGCCGACATCGCCTGGGGCGACCAGAGTGCGATCGACCGCGCAGTCGACGGTGCCTCGCTCGTGATCGGGCTCGCCGGCAAGAGCGTCAACTGCCGGTACACGCCCGAGAACCGCGCGGCCATCTTCCGATCCCGGCTCGACACCACCGCGGCGCTGAGCTCGGCGATCGCCCGGGCCACGACCCCGCCGCCGCTGTGGGTGAACTCGTCGACCGCGACGATCTACCGCCATGCCGAGGACCGCCCGATGACCGAATCGGGCGGCGAGCTGGGGACGGGGTTCTCCGTCGAGGTGGCGAAGGCCTGGGAGGGCGCTCTCTTCGCCGACGATCTGCCCGCCACCCGTCGGATCGCGCTGCGCTCCGCGATCGTGCTCGGCCACGGCGGCGTGCTCGGTCCGCTGAAGACCCTCGCGCGTCTCGGTCTCGGCGGCGCCCATCACGACGGCCCGTGGCCGGTCAGCCGGGCGCGCCGCGCGGCCGGCACCGCACATCTACCCGGCGCCCGCCGCGGCGCGCAGCGCTTCAGCTGGGTGCACATCGAGGACGTCGCCCGCATCATCGACTTCCTCGAGGTCACCCCGGCGCTCGACGGAGCCATCAACGCCGCATCTCCTCACCCCGTCGACGACGCGACCTTCATGGCGACCGTGCGCCGGGTGCTCGGCGTCGGGTTCGGGCCGCCGATGCCTCGATGGATGCTCGAACTCGGCGCCATCGGCATCCGCACCGAGACCGAACTGGTGCTGAAGAGCCGGTGGGTGCGGCCGGAGCGACTCACCGCCGCCGGGTTCACGTTCGCCTACCCCGACCTCGAAGACGCGATCCGCGAGTCGTTCGACGCGCCGCGCGCGGCCTAGCCCTCACCCCGATGCGGGCGAAGACGCACGACGCCTACCCCGAGCGCCGTCGCCGGCTCGCCGCCCGCACGTCGCGCAGAGCAGGCTCGAGATCCGGCTGCACCCACGCGTAGCCGGCGTCGTCGAGCACGCCCGGCGCGATCCATCGGCTGTTGAGCACGAGATCGGGCTCGGCGCGGATGACCCACATCGCCGGCTCCAGCATGAAGCGCCACGACGGAAGCCCGATGGGCATGCCGACCACGCGCCGCAGGGCCGCCATCAGGCCGCGGTTGTCGATCACGCCCGGAGCCGAGAGGTTGACCGGACCCGAGATGCCGTCGTCGTCGCGGACCAGCCGCATGGCGCCGACGACGTCGTCGATGTGGATCCAGCTGAACTTCTGGTGTCCGTGCGACCGGCGCCCCAGAGGCTGGCGCGGCTCGGTCGGGTGCGGCCCGATGCCCCGGTACCGCCGGTGGGGGAACCACCAGCCGTCGAACTGCGGCCCACCGGCGCCGAGACGCGCGATGCGGAAGAGCATGTTCGTCGCCGGCCCGTCACCGAGCACGAGGGTGATGCGCAGGGCGACCCGTCGTGTGCCGGGCAGGTCGCCACGGAACAGCTCTGCCTCCCAGGCGCGCGACACGTCCGGCAGGAAGCCACCGTCCTCTTCGGTGTCGGCCTCGGTCTGGGCACGGTCGAGGGCGTAGCGGTAGACGGCGGCACTCGACGCATTCATCCAGACGCGGGGCGGATGCTCCGCCTGCGAGACCGCGTCGTGCAGGGCGCGTGTGGTCGAGAGCCGGGATTCGAGGATCTCGTCGCGGTTCGCGTCGGTGAATCGCGCGTTGATGCTCTTGCCCGCGAGTCCGATGAGTACGTCGGCGCCGTCGACGACCCGGAGGATCGACGCGGGGTCATCCCAGCGGGCATCCGGCCCGGATCGACCGATCACGGCGACGTCGTAGCCGTCGGCCTCCAACGCCTCCTTCAGTGCCGTTCCGAGGAAGCCGGTTCCGCCGCCGAGTACCGCTCGTTTCGCCATCTCAGGCCTCGCCCTTCACGTCGTGGTCGCCGTCGGTCTCGCGCTGGGCACGCCGCTTCTCGATCTCCTCGCGCAGTCGCCACTCCTCGATCTCGCGGTCGAGGTCTGCGATCTGCTGCTCGGTGGTGCGCGTGTCTCGCGGCGGCGCCGGTGGTGCCGCCGGCCCGGCGGAGGGTGCGGTGCGCGGCGCTCTGCGCAGATTCGGCAGTGGGATGCCCGCATCGCCGTAGTCGCGACCGAGTCCGAACCACAGCAGACTTCCGATCAACGGCAGCAGGATCACCACGATGACCCAGGCGAGCTTCGGCAGGTACCGCACCTGCGCGTCGTCGCGCCGGATGATGTCGACGAGCGCGGTGATCATCAGCAGGATCACCAGGAACGAGAACAGGAACGGCATGGATTCAGGGTAGGGCAGCGTCGCCGGTCGATGGCAGGTGGATCAGGGAACCAGGTGCCCGGCGGCGCGGAACAGCTCGTACCACTCGGGGCGGGTGAGTTCGATCTCGGCGCCGGCGGCGGCATCCGTCACCCGCTGCGGTGTGGTCGTGCCGAGCACGACCTGCATCTGCGCCGGGTGCCGTGTGATCCACGCCGTCGCAATCGCGAGCGCCGGCACATCGTAGGACGCCGCCAGTCGATCGATCACGGCGTTCAGCTCGGCGTACTCCGGGTTGCCGAGGAAGACCCCGGTGAAGAGACCGGCCTGGAAGGGCGACCACGCCTGCACGGTGATGCCGTTGATGCGGCAGTACTCGACGATGCCACCCCCGTCTCGAACGATGCTCTGATCCTCGCGCAGCATGTTGGCGGCGACGGGCTGCGCGATGATCGGTGCGTGCGTGATCGACAGCTGCAGCTGGTTGGCGACGAGCGGCTGGCGCACGGCGGTGCGGAGCAGATCGATCTGACGCGGGGTGTGGTTCGAGACGCCGAAGGCGCGCACCTTGCCCGATGCCTCGAGCTCGTCGAACGCCCGCGCGACCTCGTCGGGCTCGACCAGCGCGTCGGGGCGGTGCAGCAGCAGCACGTCGATGCGGTCGGTCCGGAGGGCCCGCAGCGACCCCTCGACCTGGCGCAGGATGTGCTCGTACGAGAAGTCGAACATCTGATGCTCCGGCACGATGCCGCACTTGGTCTGCAGCACGATCTCGTCGCGCTCGGCGGAGGTGAGCGCGAGAGCCTCGGCGAAGCGCTCCTCGCAGCGGTGCATGCGGCCGCCGTAGATGTCGGCGTGGTCGAAGAAGTCGATCCCCGCGGCGCGTGCCGTGGAGTAGAGCTCGCGGATCTGCGCATCGTCTTTGTCGGCGATACGCATCATCCCGGCGACGATGGCGGGGGCGGTGGACTGTCCGAAGGGCACGGTCTTCATGCCGCAACGCTACCGTGCGCCGTGCCCTCGAAGGTGCGGACGCCGGAGAGAATGGGCCGGAGCACCCGGGTCAGCGCTCCGGCCCCGCCACCTCCCCGGTGGAGTCGATGCGCGGCAGGAGGGCCGCCGGCGACACGTCGAGCGCAGCCGCGATGCGCGCGAGATCGGTGACGCTGAGGTCGACATCGCCATGGAGCTTGCGCCGTAGGGTGGAGTACGCGATGCCGGTCGTATCGGAGAGCCAGCGCCGCGAGCGCCGGGCGTCGCGCAAGGCGGACACGATCACACGCGCCACCACCTGTCGAGCATCTGCCGTCACATGAAGACAGTAACCGCCCGCTTGGCGACATACAAGCCCGCACCCTCTGAAATGACGGCATACTGCGTGCAGGCCGGTGCTATCGTGACTCGGGTGAAGACATCAGCCGAGCAGTTCAACGCTGCCGTCGGACGCCAGCTGCGTGCCGAGATCGCCGCCGCCGGAAGCAGCATCGCCGCCATGGCGCGCGAGGCGGGCATCGCCCGCAGCGCGCTCGACAACTACGTCACCGGCAAACGATCCATTCCCGTGCCCGTCGTGTACACCGTCTGCGCGATCGTCAACGTGGCCCCGCACCTCGTCTTCGCACGCGCCGAGGAACGCCTCAGCGCCGACACCTCCGGCCTCTCGGCGGTGGTCTCCCCGCTGCGCTCCCGCTCCGATGTCCGCCCCTCCGTGCAAGCTGTCCCCGAAGCCGCGTTCACCTCGAGCGTCCCGCACGAACGCGACACCGACGACCTCTACCACTAGGAGAACCATGGATGCGCTGCTCCTCCGGCTCGCTGAGGAACAGGGCATCCGTGTGATCGAGGCCCCCGGCGCGTTCCGGGGCGGCTTCGATCCCGAGCGCCGCACCATCCGGCTCTCACCGGGAATGAGCAGGCGCACCACGCGCAGCGTCTTCGCGCACGAACTCGGCCACGCCGCCCTCGGGCATGCACCGGCGTCTCAGCCGCTCATCGACCGGCGGCAGGAGCGCCAGGCGGATGCCTGGGCCGCACAACTGCTGATCTCACCCCAGGACTACGCCGACGCCGAGAGCCGTCGGGGCGCTCACCTCGCAAGCCTCGCCTTCGACCTCGACGTCACGGTCGAGCTCGTCGCGGCGTACCGCCGCCTGCTGCACCTCGATGATTGAATGGCGGGATGCCCTTCCTCGTCGCCCCCACCCCTGTCACCCTGCGCGGACGCCTCGTCACGCTGCGCCCACTCGAGACGAGCGACCACGACGCACTCGTCGAGGCGGTGCGGGAGGGCGACCTACACGAGACCGCGTGGTACACGTCGGTGCCGTCGCCCGACGGCATGGCCGCCGAGATCGACCGCCGCCTGGGGCTGTGCGCCAAGGGCGAGATGGTCCCCTTCGTGGCCGAGGACGCCTCCGGTCGAGTGCTCGGCATGACCTCGTACTACGACCTGTCCGCCGACGTGCCCCGTCTGCACATCGGCTTCACTTGGAATCGTCCCTCGGCGCACGGGACGGGCACCAACGCCGAGTCGAAGCTCCTGCTTCTGCAGCACGCCTTCGAGACGCTCGGCGTGTTCCGGGTGGGCCTGACCACGCAGTGGGTGAATCTGCAGTCGCGCGCGGCCATCGAACGCCTCGGCGCGAAGCAGGACGGGGTGATGCGAGCGGTGGCCCGCTACCGCAACGGTGCGCTGCGCGACAGCGTGGAGTACTCCATCATCGAGCCGGAGTGGCCGGCGGTACGGGCGACTCTCGATGCGCGCCTGGCGCGTCGTGGCGGAGCATCCCGGAGCTGATCTTCCCGAGGGGCCGACCAGGGTGACAGTGGCTGTCCGGGCAGGGGGATGCGTGCGGCCGGAGTGTCGTCAGTCGGTCGACGGACCCGACCAGTTGTCGGTGCGGCGGGTGGCCGTGCCGCGCTCGCGCATCACGAAGGCCAGCGAGAGCATCGTCACGAGCAGGCCGGCGACGAAGATGATCGCCTGGAAGTCTTCGGCGGACTGGGCGAACGCCATGATCCAGATCCCTCCGAGGAAGAGGATCAGAAAGAAGATGAAGCTGAGGATCACGGCGGTCTCCTGTCGTAGCGGCCGTACTCCAGACTACCCGTCACTGCGGACTAGCGCAGACCGCACGGCGACGAAAGGGGCTGTGCGGGCCGGTATGCGCGTGGTGTCATCGGCCCCATGGACACCGCACTCACCGCCCTCGCGATCACCTGCACCTTGAAGCCCTCCCCCGCCGACTCGAGTTCCGACCTGATGGCGACGCAGATCCTCGATGCACTGAAGGAGCACGGCGTCACCGGCGACCTCGTGCGCGCGGTCGACCTCTCCATCGCCCCCGGTGTCGAGACCGACATGGGCGAGGGCGACGAGTGGCCGACGCTCCGCGAGAAGGTGCTGGCCGCCGACATCCTCGTCTTCGTCACGCCCACCTGGATGGGCCAGCACTCCAGCGTCGCGCAGCGCGTGCTCGAGCGTCTCGATGCCGAGCTGTCGGAGACCGACGACCAGGGCCGGCCCATCCTCTTCGACAAGGTCGCCATCGCCGGCATCGTCGGCAACGAGGACGGCGCCCACCACATCGCGGCGATCCTGTTCCAGGCGCTGAACGACGTCGGCTACACGGTCGCCGCGCAGTCGTCGGTCTACTGGAACGGCGAGGCGATGGCCGGCGGCGACTACAAAGACCTCGACGAGACGCCCGAGCCCGTGCAGAAGACGATCGACACGTCGGCGCGCAACGCCGCGCACCTCGCGCGGGCACTGAAGATCAGCGCTTTCCCGGCCGCCTGAGGGCGCCGGAGGGCGGTCATGCGCCGCCTGCCGTGTCGACGCCTGCCGCCTCAGCGACGGGACAACAGCGATGTGACCTGCAGCCGACCGCTGTGGATCCAGACGTCCGAAAACTCGATCGGGCGACCGTCCGTGAGATAGGTCACCTGTTGCATGTACTGCACGGGCTGGCCCACCTCGAGTTGCAAGGCCCCAGCGATCTCCTCCGTCGCCGCTTCTGCGCTGAACGTCCGCCGCGCCGTCCCGATCTTCAGGCCGTAGCGTCCCTCCAGCGTGCCGAACAGGCTCTCCTGGGCGAAGTCGGTCGCCGTGATCCCGGGCGCGAGGTCGAGGCGAACGAAATTGGTGAGCAGCGTCACGGGGTTGCCGTCGGTGGACCGCAGGCGTGACAGCCGGAGGACCTGCCCACCGGCCGGCACGTCGAGCAGGGCGGCGACGGGCCGCGGCGGCTCGATCGCCTCACTCGCACGTACCTCGGTGTCGAACACCACACCCTGCGTGGCGAAGTCCTCGGACAGGGTGCTGAGCCGCTGCGCGATGGCCGGCTCGAACGTCGTCGAAGCGACGAACGTGCCGCGCCCACGCACCTGCCGCAGCAGTCCCTCCTCGATCAGGGTGGTGAGTGCCCGGCGGAGCGTACCGCGGCTGACGCCGAGTTCAGCCGCGAGTTCCGGCTCGCTCTTCAGCCGGTAGTGGGCGGGCCACTCGCCGGTCGCCACCCGCGTGCGGATGCCTTCCGAGATCTGCGCATGGATCGCCACCGGGGCATCGCGGTCGATGGCTGGTGTCGCGTGTGAGTCGGTCATGTTCGTCCGCCCCTATCCTTCCCCATCCCGCGTCGGTCGGCACGCATTCGACGGTGCCGACCGACGCTCCGGGTTCTCAGTAGCTGACGGTATCGTCGTCGCCCGTGTCGGTGATGATCTCGATGCCCGCGCTCGTCCCCATGAGAGACGCACCGGCCTGCAGCAGGGCGATCGCCTGCGGGTAGCTCTTGATGGAGCCGGAAGCCTTCACCTGCACGCCGGGACGCGCACGATCGACGAGGTACTGGATGCTGGCGGGATTCGCGGTCTCGATCGCCCCGCTCGATGCGTTCTTGAGGAAGGCGACGCCTGCCTCCTGAGCCAGCTCGACCGCGGCCTCCTTCTCTGCGTCGGTGAGCAGCGGCAGCTCGAGCATCACCTTCACGGGGATGCCGCTGGCCCGGACGACGCCAGCGATGTCCTCGCGGAACTCGTCGTACATGCCGCTCTTCAACCAGCCGACCTGCACGCCGATGTCGAGCTGGGTGGCGCCGAGACGGGCGATCTGCTCGGCCTCCGCCGCCTTCCCCCGGCTGGTCATGACGCCCACCGTCGGGAAGTCGAGCGCCGAGGCGATGCCGATGCCGGTCCCGGCCAGCTCCGCCGCGACAAGCGGAACCCACGAGGCGGGCACCATTGCGGCATTGAAGCCGTGCTCCACCGTCTCGCGCACGTGCGCCAGCATCTCCTCGCGGGTGGTCCCGACCTCGATCTTGGTGTGCTGGATGTAGGGGGCGAGTTCGGCCGGGGCGAGCTGGGTCAGGGGGGTGGCGGTGGTGTCGGTCACTGTCGTTCTCTTTTCTCTGGAGTGGGGTCGAGCGAAGGTGCTCAGAGTTTGGACGCGTAGTAGTCAGGGGCGATGACGCCGTCGCCGCCGAACCACTTGGGCACGTCGACGCCGCAGACGAGGCCGACGTTGCCCCACGGTTCGAAGGCGCCGGTGCGCACGATGAATTTCGCCTGGGCGGCGAGCGCACCGAGGACCTCGGCATGCGTCATCGTGCGGAATTCGGCGTCGGGGAAACGCGCGGAGAGCCACTCGTCGAGTCGAGGGTTGTGGGTGACGACGTCGTCGGCTCGCACGACACCCTCGACGACGATCTCCTCGGCGATGAGATCGAGGACGGTCCGCAGGTCGGGAAGGTTCTCCGCGAGGGCCAGGTCGATGCGGTGGGCGTCAGCCGGGATGGGGAACCCCGCGTCGACGACGAGGATCAGGTCGGTGTGTCCGAGCGTGGCGAGAGCGCCGCTGAGGGGGGCGTTGAGGATGCCGTGTCGCTTCATGTCTTCTCCTTGCGATGTGTGGGGGGATGTCACCCGGCGGTCGCCGACGAGACGACGGCACCGGTGGCTGCGGCCATGATCGATTCCTCGGTGGCGTGCGCGGAATCGACGATGTCGACGACCCTGCCTTCGGCCATGATCACGATCCGGTCCGTGATGGTGAGCAGTTCGGGCAGATCGGACGACGAGCACAGCACAGCGACACCGCGATCGGCGAGGTCGAACAGCTGCTCGTAGATCTCGGCCTTCGCGCCGACGTCCACTCCCCGCGTCGGCTCGTCGAGGATGAGCGCGACGGGGTCGATCGCGATCCATCGGGCGAGCATCGCCTTCTGCTGATTCCCGCCAGACAGGTTGGTGATCGGCTGTGCGATGGTTGCCGTCTTCACCCGCAACCGCTCCGCGAGCGCTCGCGCGCTGCGGTCGAAGGCGCCGCGCCGTACGAGACCCGCTGTCGTGAGCCGTCGGGCGGTGAGCACGCCGACGTTCTCTGCGACGCTCATCGTGGTGAGCAGCCCCTGCGCGCGACGCTCGCCCGGGACGAAGCCGAGTCGACGCTCCACGCTCGCTATCGGGTTGCGGCGCTCGTACGGGACTCCGAGCAGTTCGACCGTGCCGCTGGTTCCGCCGTCGCCGCCGAAGATATTGTGCAGCAGCTCGACCCGCCCGCTGTCCGGCAGGCCGGCGACGCCGAGGATCTCACCCGGTCGCACATCGAAGGTGACGGACGAGTGCCGCCTGCCGCCGAGCGCGCGGACCGCGAGCGCGGGGCTGCCCGACGGGGCCTCCGTGCCGGAGGCGGCGCGGAGGTCCGCGCGCGATGCGAACTGACCGAGTTCCCGGCCCACCATCGCGGCGACCGCCTGCTCCGGCGTCACCTCGTCGCGACGCCAGGATGCCACATGCCGCCCGTCGCGCAACACCTCGATGCGGTCCGCCAGACGGAACACCTCCGGCATCCGATGCGAGACGTAGACCATGGTGGTGCCCTTGGTCTTGAGCGTGTCCATGAGGGCGAAGAGCCGATCGGACTCGGCGGGCGTGAGCATGGCCGTCGGCTCGTCGAGGATGAGTACTCGGCAGTCGCGCGCGATCGATCGGGCGACGACGATCAGCTGCTGGGCCGCGAGGTCGAGCGTGCGCACCGCCGTGCCGGGATCGATTCGGAGGTCGAGCTCGGCGAGGAGGTCGACCGCCCGCGCGAGCATCCGTCGGCGAGAGGGGAAGAGCCGGTTGCCGGGTTCGATGCCGGAGAGGATATTCTCCGCCACCGTCCGGTCCTGCAGTAGCGACAGCTCCTGCGGCACGATCGCTATCCCGTGGGTTGCGAGCATACTGGCGGGTTCGAAAGACGCGACCTGCTCCCCGAAGACGGTGACGCTTCCTCCGCTCGGCGGCTGCAGTCCGGCGAGGATCTTGAGCAGAGTGCTCTTGCCCGCCCCGTTCTCGCCGAGCAGCGCCGTGATCTCGCCCTCGGTGATATCGAAGCTCACGTCGTGCAGAGCGACCACCGGGCCGAAGTTGCGGCTGAGGTGCTCGATGCGCACGGCGAGCGGAGGAAGCCCGGACATCAGCCCTCCACCGTCGCTTCGCCGATGTTGTCGAGCGTGATGAACTGAGCGCCCGTGTCGACGCCCGTGATCTCGGTGCCCTCGGTGAGGAAGTCGTACAGCACCTTCACCGCCTGGTAGCCCTGTTCCTCGGGGTTCTGGCTGATCGTGAACGCCATGACGCCGCTGTTCACGAAGTCCGCGGTCTGGGGAAGCAGGTCGAACCCCACCATCGTGATGGCCCCAGTGTTTCCGCTCTGCTGCACCCACTTCGCCGCGGCAGTGGTGCTGCAGCAGTCGAGGCCCGCGATCGCGACGACGTCGGACTGGCCCGACATCGTCGATTCGACGGTGTTGTAGGCGGCGTTCGGCTCATTCCCGACATTCACGGGGCCGACGATTTCGAGCCCGGCTCCTTCGAGTCCCTCCTCGAAACCACTGAACCGGTCGTGCGACCATCCCGCTCCGGTGTCGAGCGAGAAGACGACCACCTTGCCGGTCACGCCCTCGCCGAGCACCGAACGGAGCTCCTCCGCCTGCGCCTGGCCGGAGGCCTTGAGGTCCTGCCCCACGAAGCCCATCTGCTCGGACCCGGGGTTGTCGGTGTTGAACGAGATGATCGGGATGCCCGCGTCGTAGGCCTGCGCGATGACCGGCTTGAGAGCGTCGCTAGAGGAGCTCGATACCGCCAGCGCGTCGACCGACTGCTGCTGGATGAGCGTCTGCAGTTCGGAGACCTGCTTCGCGGCATCTCCTCCCGTCGGTCCGATCAACTGGACCTCGGCACCGAATTCGTCGCCTGCGCGTTCCATGCCCGCCGAGATGGGCGTCGCGAATGCGAGGGAGGGGTCGTGGTAGCTGAGCTTGATGCGCAGGGGCTCGCCGTCGTCGACGCGCTTCTGGATGTAGTCGGCGAGCTGGAAGCCGCCGTCGCTGCCAGAGGCGTCGTTGCCGGCGGTGATGGCACCGCAGCCGCTCAAGGCGAGGGCGGCGGTGACCGCGAGGGCGCCCGTGGCGAGGAAGCGCCGGGCGATTCGAGTGAGGGACATCGATACTCCTTTGTCAGTGTCCGATTGCATGGAGGGGCGACCGTGGGGGCACCCCGAGGGGCCTCGCGCCACCCGGGTCGGGATACGTGCGGATGGCGGAGGAGGAGGGGCGAAACCCGCGCGGGTCAGGCCCTCGTCTTGCGGCGTCGCTGCCAGGTGTCCGCCGCTACGGCCGCCACGATGACGAGACCGGTGACGACGGTCTGCCAGAACGACGAGATGCCGTTGATGTTCAGGATGTTCTGCAGCAGCCCGATGAACGCGACCCCGATGACGGTGCCCCACATCGTGCCTGAGCCGCCGAAGAGCGCCGCGCCGCCGATGATGACGGCCGAGATGACCGTGAGTTCGAGACCCGTGCCGGTCACGCCCTGCACGTACGACAGGAACGAGAGGCCGAGCACTCCGGAGATGCCTGCGGTGAGGCCCGACAGCACGAATGCGGTGAGCTTGACGGCCTTGACGTTGATGCCGACGAGGCGGGCCGCCTCCGGATTGCCGCCGACTGCATACGTGTTGAAGCCGAGACGCGAGCGCGACAGGAGCACGATACCCAGAGCGGCGATCACCGCGAAGATGATGAGCTGCATCGGCACGACACCGAAGAGCCGCCCCTGCCCGATGAGCGTGAACTCCGCCACGCCCGCCTGCTCGCTGGACAGCGAGATCGGAGCGCCATCGGAGATGAGAAGAGCAAGTCCGCGGAACACGCTGAGGCTGCCGAGGGTGACGATGAAGCTGGGCACACCCAGGAGCACGACGGCGAGGCCGTTGAGGAGGCCGGCGCCGACGGCGATGACCAGCCCGATGACGATCGCCAACGGCCAGCCGACGCCGGCGGTGATGGCCATTCCGGTGGTGATAGCGGACAGTGCGTAGATCGAACCGACGGACAGGTCGATCTCGCCGTTGATGATGACGAAGGTGGCGCCGATGGCCATGATGCCGATCTGCGAGATCTGCTGGCCGACCGACAGCAGGTTGCCGCTCTGCGCGAAGTTCGGCTGCAGCACGGCTCCGAGGATGAAGAGGAACACGAGGGCGGCGAAGACGCCCGCCTCACGGGCGTGCAGGAGCTTGCGCGGGTCGAACCGCAGAGGGGCGGCGACGGTCTTCGTGGCGGTCATGAGGAGGCTCCGATCGAGTGGACGGGGATTCGGGGCAGCTGAGCGAGTGTCGGGAGCGCGGGGATGACCCCCTCGACCGTCACGGCGTGCGCGCCGGCGTGGGCGGCGAAGCGTGCAGCGTCGTCGAGCGACGCGCCCCCGGCGAGAGCGACCGCGAGAGCCGCGGTGAACGCGTCCCCCGCTCCGGTGGTGTCGACGACCTCGTCGACGCGGAGCGGATCGATCATGGCGGTGCCATCGTCGCTCGCAAGGAGAGCTCCGGCGCCGCCGCGGGTCAGGATCACCGCACCCCCGGTGCGGTCGCGCAGCATTGCGACGAGCTCTTCGTCGCCGAGGCCGTGGTCGGACGGAAGGCCGAGCAGGATCGGGGCCTCCGTCTCGTTCGGCGTGATGACATCGATGAGCGCCCAGACATCGTCGGGCAGAGCGCGAGCGGGGGCGGGGTTGAGCAACGTACGGGTGCCGCGCTCGCGTGCCACCTGCAGCGCCTCCACCACGGCGGTCTCCGGGATCTCCATCGACACGACGAGGATGTCGGCGGTGCCGATCTCGTCCGCGAAGCGGCGGACGTCAGCGGCACCCAGCTCGTCAAGCGCACCCGGGGCGATGCTGATGCGGTTCTCCCCCGACGGCTCGACCAGGATGAATCCCACCATGGTCGGGCGCGTTCCCGTGATCACCTGCGAGGCATCGATGCCTTCAGATGCCCAGAGGCGGCGGGCGGCGACCCCGAAGGCGTCGTTCCCGATCGCCGTGAGCAGAGAGACCTGAGCGCCGAGGCGGGCGGCGCCGATGGCCTGGTTCGACCCCTTACCCCCGGGGCCTTCGGCGTACTCACCCCCGGTCAGCGTCTCGCCGGGACCCGGCGCGCTCGGCACCCGCATCGTGAGGCCGGCGCCGTAGCTTCCGACGACTGCGATCTTCATTCGCAGCGACTCCTTTGTCTATGAACAACTATGTACATGACGAGAGTAAGGAGCGCGGATGCCGGTGTCAAGAGTTACCCGGCGACATGACGAAACCCGCCCTGCGGACGGTTGTCCTCAGGGCGGGTTCGTGGTGCGCGATGCGCGGGCGGTGACTCCCGGGGTCAGAAGTCCCAGTCGTCGTCTTCGGTGGCCTCGGCCTTGCCGATGACGTACGACGAGCCCGACCCCGAGAAGAAGTCGTGGTTCTCGTCGGCGTTCGGCGACAGAGCCGACAGGATCGCCGGGTTCACGTTCGTGACGGTCGAGGGGAACATGGCCTCGTAGCCGAGGTTCATGAGCGCCTTGTTGGCGTTGTAGTGCAGGAACTTCTTGACGTCCTCGGTGAGACCGACGCCGTCGTAGAGGTCCTGCGTGTACTGCACCTCGTTGTCGTAGAGCTCGAACAGCAGGTTGAACGTGTAGTCCTTCAGCTCCTGGCGGCGCTCGTCGGACTCGTTCTCGAGACCCTTCTGGAACTTGTAGCCGATGTAGTACCCGTGCACGGCCTCGTCGCGGATGATGAGGCGGATCAGGTCGGCCGTGTTGGTGAGCTTGGCCTTCGACGACCAGTAGATCGGCAGGTAGAAGCCCGAGTAGAACAGGAACGACTCGAGCAGCGTCGAGGCGATCTTACGCTTGAGCGGGTCGTCGCCCTGGTAGTAGTCCATGATGATCTGCGCCTTCTTCTGAAGGTTCGGATTCTCGGTGGACCAGCGGAACGCCTCGTCGATCTCCTTCGTCGACGCGAGCGTCGAGAAGATCGAGGAGTAGCTCTTCGCATGCACCGACTCCATGAACGCGATGTTCGTGTAGACGGCCTCCTCGTGCGGCGTGATCGCATCGGGGATGAGCGACACGGCGCCCACGGTGCCCTGGATCGTGTCGAGCAGCGTGAGGCCGGTGAACACGCGCATGGTGAGCAGCTGCTCTTCCGGGGTGAGCGTGTTCCACGACTGCACGTCGTTCGACAGCGGCACCTTCTCGGGCAGCCAGAAGTTGTTCACCAGACGGTTCCAGACCTCGAGGTCCTTGTCGTCCTGGATGCGGTTCCAGTTGATCGCCTGCACGCTGTCGACCAGCTTGAGTCGTTCGGGGGTCATGTTCCTTGTTTCCTTGTTTCCTGAATCGCTGAGCCTGGTGACCGGTGGGTCAGAGCATGCAGGAGACGCACTCGGTCATGTCGGTGCCCTCGAGCGCCAGCTGACGCAGGCGGATGTAGTAGATCGTCTTGATGCCCTTGCGCCATGCGTAGATCTGCGCCTTGTTGATGTCGCGGGTGGTGGCGGTGTCCTTGAAGAACAGCGTCAGCGACAGGCCCTGGTCGACGTGCTGCGTGGCCGCGGCGTAGGTGTCGATGACCTTCTCGTAGCCGATCTCGTACGCGTCCTGGTAGTACTCCAGGTTGTCGTTCGTCATGAACGCCGCCGGGTAGTACACGCGACCGAGCTTGCCTTCCTTGCGGATCTCGATCTTCGACGCGATCGGGTGGATCGACGACGTCGAGTTGTTGATGTACGAGATCGAGCCCGTGGGCGGCACGGCCTGCAGGTTCTGGTTGTAGATGCCGTGCTCCTGGATGGAGGCCTTGAGAGCGACCCAGTCGTCCTGCGTCGGGATGTGCTTGCCCGCGAAGAGTTCCTTGACCTTCTCGGTCTCGGGCACCCAGGCGCGGTCGATGTACTTGTCGAAGAACTCGCCCGACGCGTACGTCGAGTCGGCGAAGCCCTCGAAGGACTGCTTGCGCTCGATGGCCAGCTTGTTCGACGCGCGCAGCGCGTGGAACAGCACGGTATAGAAGTAGATGTTCGTGAAGTCGACACCCTCTTCCGAGCCGTAGTAGACGTGCTCGCGGGCGAGGTAGCCGTGCAGGTTCATCTGTCCGAGACCGATCGCGTGGGAGCGGTCGTTGCCGTCCTCGATCGAGCGCACCGAACGGATGTGGCTCTGGTCGCTCACCGCGGTGAGCGCGCGGATGGCGGTCTCGACGGTCTGACCGAGGTCGTCGGCATCCATCGACAGCGCGATGTTCATCGAGCCGAGGTTGCAGGAGATGTCCTTGCCGATCTCCTTGTACGACAGGTCGTCGTTGTAGGTGGTCGGGGTGTTCACCTGCAGGATCTCGCTGCAGAGGTTCGACATGTTGATGCGCCCCTTGATGGGGTTGGCCTTGTTGACCGTGTCTTCGAACATCACGTACGGGTAGCCCGACTCGAACTGGATCTCGGCGACGGTCTGGAAGAACTCGCGGGCGTTGATCTTCGTCTTCTTGATGCGGGGGTCGTCGACCATCTCGCGGTACTTCTCGGTGACCGAGATGTCGCCGAAGGGCACGCCGTAGACGCGCTCGACGTCGTACGGCGAGAAGAGGTACATGTCCTCGTCGTTCTTCGCGAGCTCGAACGTGATGTCGGGCACGACGACGCCGAGCGACAGCGTCTTGATGCGGATCTTCTCGTCGGCGTTCTCGCGCTTGGTGTCGAGGAATCGCATGATGTCGGGGTGGTGCGCGTTCAGGTACACCGCACCCGCACCCTGGCGCGCGCCGAGCTGGTTGGCGTAGCTGAAGCTGTCTTCGAGGAGCTTCATCACGGGGATGATGCCCGACGACTGGTTCTCGATCTGCTTGATGGGCGCACCCGACTCGCGGATGTTCGACAGCAGCAGCGCCACGCCGCCGCCGCGCTTCGAGAGCTGCAGGGCGGAGTTGATGCCGCGGGCGATCGACTCCATGTTGTCTTCGATGCGCAGCAGGAAGCAGCTGACGAGCTCGCCGCGCTGGGCCTTGCCGGCGTTGAGGAACGTCGGGGTGGCGGGCTGGAAGCGGCCCGAGATGATCTCGTCGACGAGCGAGACGGCGAGGTTCTCGTCACCGTCGGCGAGCGCGAGGGCCGTCATGACGACGCGGTCCTCGAAGCGCTCGAGGTAGCGCTTGCCGTCGAAGGTCTTGAGCGTGTAGCTCGTGTAGTACTTGAACGCGCCGAGGAACGTCTCGAAGCGGAACTTCTTGGCGTAGGCCCGGTCGTTGAGCTTCTGGATGAAGTCGAACGAGTACTGCTCGAGCACGGCGCCCTCGTAGTACTCCTTCTCGACGAGGTAGTCGAGGCGCTCCTTGAGGGAGTGGAAGAACACGGTGTTCTGGTTCACGTGCTGCAGGAAGTACTCCCGCGCGGCGCGCTTATCGGCGTCGAACTGGATCTTCCCGTTCGCGTCGTAGAGGTTCAGCATCGCGTTGAGGGCGTGGTAGTCCAGCCCCTCGTATGCCGGGTTGATCTTGAAGGCCGCCGCCTGCTCGGTCATCGCCTGCTCGTCAACTGCGCTGTCCACCGTCGTTCCAATCCGTCGCTCACGCGATCCACGTCGTCCTGTGTGCCGAATATCTCGAGCCGATACAAGTGGGGCACGTCGCACTTGCGGCTGATGATGTCTCCGGCGAGGCAGAACGCCTCGCCGAAGTTGGTGTTGCCTGCGGAGATGACTCCGCGGATGTGACGACGGTTGCGCTCGTCGTTGAGGAACCGGATCACCTGCTTGGGCACCGCTCCGCGCTCGACGCCACGACCTTCTCCCCCGCCGTAGGTCGGGGTGACCAGCACGAAGGGCTCGTCGACGACGAGGTCATCTTCGTTCCGGTGGATCGGGATGCGTCGGGCCGGGAGGCCCAGTTTCTCGATGAAGCGCGCGGTGTTGCCCGACACGCTCGAGAAGTACACGAGGAGCGGCGCTGCGGTCGCGACGGCGTTCATGCTCGACCCCGCTTCCGGCCGCGGGCTCAGGCCAGGCGCGACGCGAGCTCGTCGATCTTGTCGGGACGGAAGCCCGACCAGTGGTCCTCGTCGGTGACGACGACCGGCGCCTGCATGTAGCCGAGCGCCTTGACCTGCTCCAGGGCCGTCGGGTCCTCCGACAGGTCGTGGATCTCGTACTCGATGCCCTTGGCATCCAGGGCGCGATACGTCGCGTTGCACTGGACGCAGGAAGGCTTGGTGTAGACCGTGATCGACATCTCGAATCCCCTCAGAATCTGTTCGTGGCCGGCTGTGGTCCGCCGGGAGTTCAATACTACATATAGGGACGGACACTCGGAGTGACCACAAGGGGTAGTAGTTACATTCGTGTAGTTTTTCCACCGCTCTCCCCATGTACAACACAGGTTGTCCACCGTTTCTTCCACAGGCGCGGCCCCTGCGGAGGGGGTTCCGAACCGCGGGAATCCGCGGGTCGGATCACCCGGGGAGAGATCCATCCACAGGGGGGACCGTACGCGGGGTCTCCGACATTCCGATTTCTGTGGAGAATGCGCCTCGGCGTGTCGTCGGCGTGTCGCGTCGAGTGCCCCACCCCGCCGTCTGCGACATCGCGTCCTGCGGCGTCGGCGGCGCCCGGTACCGTTGTCTCGTGGCGGGATATCGGGATCTTCTTCGCACGCCCGGCGTGGCGCGCATGATCGCAGCGCAGCTGACGGCGCGCTTCCCCAACGGCATGGCCTCGCTCGCGATCCTCCTGCACGTGGAGCAGCAGACCGGCTCCTACGGGGCGGCCGGCCTCGTGCTCGCCGCGACGAGCATCGGGCAGGCCGTCGCGGGCCCCGTCACCAGCCGGTGGATGGGCGTCTGGGGCATGCGCCGCGTGCTGACGCTCACGTCGATCGTGTGCGTGGCGGCGGTGCTCTGCCTGGCCCTGCTCCCGCTGAGCCTCCCGGGGTACATGGTGCTCGGCATGATCGCCGGCCTGTCGACGCCGCCGGTGCAGGCCGCCGTGCGGACGATCTACCCCAAGCTGGTCAACGCCCGCCAGCTCACGCCCCTCTTCTCTCTCGACGCGTCGCTGCAGGAGATCATCTGGATCCTCGCGCCGGTCGTCATCACCCTCGTCAGCACGCAGATCGGTACGACGGAGGGTCTTCTCCTCGTCGCCGTGATCCTCGTGGGGGGCGGCTCGTGGTTCATCCTCTCCCCCGAGGTCGGTCGCGTCCGCATCCCGCGCAGCCGCAACGCGCTCGGCAAGGTCGTGCTCAAGCCGCCGGTGCTCATGGCGACCGTCATCGGCTTCCTCCTCATCGGCGCCTGCTCCGCGGTCGAGGTCGGCGTGGTCGCGACGTTCGAGCACGGCAGCCTGGCCGCCGGTCTCGTGCTGGCCGTGTTCTCGGTCGGCAGCCTCGTCGGCGGCCTCTCGTTCGGCCACATCCCGATCGGCCCCTGGGCCATGGCCCGCCGACTGGCCATCGTCACGGTCGGGCTCGCGCTGACGATGGTGTCGTTGAACGTGTTCTGGCTCGGCGGCACCCTCGTGCTCGCGGGCATCGGCATCGCGCCCGCCCTGGCGGTGCTCTTCGCCGTCACCACCGCCAGCGTCAAATTCAGCGAGACGGCCGAGGCGTTCGGATGGGCGGGCACCGGACAGCTCATCGGCGCCGCCGCCGGTTCCGCCGTCGCGGGCTTCCTGGTCGACCTGAGCGATGCCCGTGGCGCCTACCTGGCGGCCACCCTGTTCGCCGCGGCCGGACTCGTCGTATCCATCGTCTTCGTCCGCGCCCTCCCCGACCTGCGTCATCGCGACGCGAGCCCCCATCCCGACACCGAGCCCCTGGCGGTCACCCCCTCATGAGCATCCCTTCGCCTGCAACCCCCACCACCCCCGAGATCGTCTGCGTGGGCGAGTCCATGGGACTCGTCACCGCGCTCGGCGCCCCTCTCGCCGAGACCGAGACGGCGGCCCTCGGCCTGGCCGGGGCCGAGGCGAACGTCGCCGCGGGGATGGTGGCTGCGGGCCATCGCGCCGTCTGGGCGTCGCGTCTCGGCGACGACCCGATCGCACAGCGCATCACCACCGAGATGCGCCGGCGCGGGGTCGAGCTGTGGGTCGAGACCGATGCGGATGCCCCCACCGGCGTCATGTTCAAGGACCCGGGCATCGAGTCGTCGCGCGTCTACTACTACCGTCGCGGGTCCGCCGCCTCGCGCATGGCGCCCGGTTTCCTCCCTCCGGAGCGTCTGCAGGGCGTGCGGATCGTGCACACCACCGGCATCACCCCCGCGCTCTCGGAGTCGTGCCGCGCGATGGTCGACGGCCTGTACGACGACGCACGCGCCGCGGGTGCGATCGTCTCGTTCGATGTGAACGACCGGCGGGCGCTGTGGTCGCTCGACGATGCGCGGGCGACCCTCGCCCGTCTCGCGGATGCCGCCGACATCGCGTTCGTGGGCCGCGACGAGGCCGAGCGCCTGTGGGGCACGGTCACCGCCGACGACGTGCGGGCGCACCTGTCGTCGTGCGCCCTGCTCGTGGTGAAGGACGGTGATGTCGGAGCGACGGCGTTCTCGGGCGACGATGAGCCCGTGTTCGTCCCGGCGCCGCGCGTCGACGTGGTCGAGCCGGTGGGCGCCGGCGATGCGTTCGCGTCCGGCTTCCTCGCCGCCACGCTCGACGGGGCCGACCTCGCGACCCGTCTCTCGGCCGGACACGCCGCGGCTGCGCGCGTGCTCACCACCCACGGAGACATGCCGCCGCTCGACTGAGCACGGCCGGCGCCCGTGTCGGCGCATCGTCCTAGGCTGAGGGCATGCCCTCGCCGCTCCTGCTGCCCCGACTCGCCTGGGGGCATCCGTCCTCCTCCCGCCGCGCCCTGCTCGTACACGGACTCGGCTCGTCGGCGGCGCTGATGTGGCGCGTCGGCGTCGCCCTCGCCGAGGCGGGATGGCACGCGACGGCCGTCGACCTGCGCGGGCACGGCGATGCGCCGCGTGCGCTCGACTACTCGGTCGCGGCGTTCGGCGCCGACCTCGCCGCCACGCATCCCGACGACGGGGGCCCGTGGGATGCCGTCGTCGGGCATTCCCTCGGCGGCGCCGCGAGCACGGTCGCCGCCGCCTCCGCGCCCGCATGGACGCGGCGCCTCGTCCTGCTCGACCCGGCCATCCTCGTCGACGGGCACGACGCCGCCGTCGTGCGCCGCAGCCAGGAGCGCGCCTTCGCCGACACCCGCATCGAGACGGTGCGGGCCGAGCATCCGCACTGGCACCCGCACGACCACGAACTCAAGGTCGACGCGGTGCGGCGCGCCAGCGCGTGGGCCGTCGAGCAGACGAGCGTGCAGAACACGCCATGGGACGTGCGGCGCGAGGCGGCTCAGCTCGCCGTCCCCACCCACGTGATCGGCGCCGACCCCGAGGTCTACAGCATCTTCACCGGCGAGACCGCGGCCGCCGTGCTCGCCGCCAACCCGGCGATCTCGATGTCGGTCGTCCCAGGGGCGGGGCACTCGCTGCACCGCGACCGACCGGACGAGTCCATCCGCCAGATCCTGGAGGCCCTCGCATGAGCACGTTCGATCCCGCCGTCCACCTTCCCGACGCCCTGCTCGACCGCCTCCGCGAGCGGGCCCCGATCCACGACCGCGAGAACACGTTCCCTCACGACGACCTCGCCGATCTGCGCGAGGCCGGCTACCTGTCGATCCTCGTGCCGCGGGAGCGCGGTGGTGCAGGGCTCTCGCTGGCCGAGGCGGCGCTGCTCCAGCAGCGTCTGGCGACCGCCGCGCCGGCGACGGCCCTCGCGATCAACATGCACCTCGTGTGGACGGGTGTCGCGAAGGTGTTCTCCGACCGCGGCGTCGAGGGGCTCGAGTTCGTGCAGGACGGCGCGGTCGCCGGAGAGGTGTTCGCCTTCGGCATCAGCGAGCGCGGCAACGACCTCGTGCTGTTCGGCAGCGACACGGATGCCGTTCCGCTGGCCGATGGCGGCTACGCGTTCACCGGCACCAAGATCTTCACGTCGCTCGCTCCGGTGTGGACGCGATTGGGACTCCACGGTCTCGACACCACCAGCCCCGACGCGCCCCAGCTCGTCTTCGCCTTCGTCGAGCGCACCGACGCGGTCGACACGGCCGACGACTGGGACACCCTCGGCATGCGTGCGACCCAGAGCCGCACCACGCGTCTCTCGGGGGCCGTCGCCGATCGCTCGCACGTCGTGCGCCGCATCGACCCGGGACCGACGCCCGATCCGATCGTGTTCGGCATCTTCAGCGTCTTCGAGATCCTGCTCGCCTCGGTCTACACCGGCATCGCGCACCGAGCGCTCGAGCTCGCGGTCGAGACCGCGCACGCGCGCCGGTCGAAGCGCACCGGGGCGGCGTACAGCCAAGACCCCGACATCCGCTGGCGCATCGCCGACATGGCGATCGCATACGACGCCCTCCCCCCGCAGATCGCCGCTCTCGCCCGCGATGTCGACGAGCGCGTCGACCACGGCCCGCGCTGGTTCCCGCTGCTGTCGGGCGTGAAGCACCGCGCCGTGACGATGGCGAAGCAGGTCGTCGACGAGGCGATGCTCGTCGGCGGCGGAGGCGCCTACTCCGCCGGAGGGGAGCTCGCGCGCCTCTACCGTGACGTGCTGGCCGGGGCGTTCCACCCGTCCGACCCCGAGTCGGCGCACGCGACGGCGGCGAGCGCGTGGCTCGGTCCGCGCGAGGACTGACCGGGTTGCCGGTCACCGCCGCGGAATCCTACGATCTGCACATGCCCCCGACGAAGCTCCCCTCGATCGACGCGACCTCGAAGGCGATCATCGAACTGCTGCAGGAGGACGGCCGCCGGTCGTACTCCGAAATCGGTCGCGCGGTCGGCCTGAGCGAGGCCGCGGTGCGGCAGCGCGTGCAGCGGCTCACCGAGTCCGGGGTGATGCAGGTCGTCGCGGTGACCGACCCGATGCAGCTCGGCTTCCAACGCCAGGCGATGATCGGCATCCGCGTCTCGGGTGACGCCAGGGTCGTCGCGGAAGCCGTCGCCGAGATCGACGCGATCGACTACGTGGTGGTCACGCTGGGCGGCTTCGATGTGATCGTCGAGGTCGTCTGCGAGGACGACGAGGAGCTGCTGGCGATCGTCAACGACCGCATTCGCCCGATCGACGGCGTGCTGTCGACCGAGACGTTCGTCTACGCCAAGCTTCAGAAGCAGCTCTACAACTGGGGAACCCGCTGACACCCGGCCCCGCGCGCCGTCACCTCCGGCTCAACTCCGCGCATCGAAGTCGAACGCCTTCAGCAGCTCGCCGACGGCCTGCTCCCGTTCGTCGCCGCCGTTCTCGAACATGTCGGTCACGTGCGTGCGCAGGTGGTTCTCGAGGAGCAGTCGGTTCAGCGATTCGAGCGACCGTTGGATGGCGCGTGACTGCGTGATGATGTCCATGCAGTAGTCCTCGTTCTCGATCATCCGCGCGACGCCGCGGAGCTGCCCTTCGAGGATCGCCGTGCGGTGCAGGGCGCGCTTCTTGATGTCTTCGATCACCCATCGAGGCTACTCCGCCTGGGCGGGCGAGGACCGTGAAAGGATGCCTTCATGCCGCGCACTCCGATGGCGATGCTCTCGCCCGCCGATCAGGTCCGACTGCGCGCGCTCCGGCGCATGAAGGCCGTGGCGTTGGGCGCCCTCGTCTTCATGGCCGTGGTCTTCGTCGTCGCGTTCGCCTTCCAGGAGCGCGTGGGATGGCTGGGCTACGTGCGGGCCGCGGCCGAGGGCGGCATGGTGGGAGCGCTCGCGGACTGGTTCGCCGTGACGGCGCTCTTCCGGCGACCTCTCGGCCTCCCCATTCCGCACACGGCGATCATCCCGAACCGCAAGGACGAGATCGGGCGCACGCTCGGCGAGTTCATCGAGACCAACTTCCTCGCCTCCGACGTCGTGCGCACGAAGCTCGCGTCGACGGCGATCGCCCGTCGGGCCGGGGAATGGCTGCGCGAGGAGCCGCACGCCGAGCGCGTCGCGTCCGAGGGGGCGACGATCGCCACGGCGGTGCTGAACGCGTTGAGCGACGACGACGTGCGCGACCTGATCTCCGACCTCGCTCGCGAGCATCTGCTGGCCCCCGAGTGGGGCCCGCCCGCCGGCGCGTGGCTCGGCAGGATCGTCGAGGCCGACGCGCACCGCGGAGCCGTCGACCTCGCGGTCGAGACCATCGGACGTTGGCTCGATGCGAACGAGGAGTCGTTCCGCGGCCTCATCTCCCGCCGTCTGCCGTCGTGGCTCCCCCGGCTCGCGCATCGCTTCGTCGACGACACCGTCTACAGCGAGGCCGTCAAGTTCGTGAAGGCGGTGCAGGCCGACCCCGCGCATCCGGCCCGCATCGCGATCGACGGTTACCTCGAACGTCTGGCCGACAACCTGCAGCACGACCCCGCGACGCGCGAGAAGCTCGAATCGGCGAAGGCGTCGCTGTTCGACAGCCCGCGTGTGGGCGCCCTTGCCGCCGAAGCCTGGAACACGGCCAAGAACGGCCTGCTGACGGCACTGGCCGACCCGCAGAGCGGCTTGCGCCGCCGCGCCGCGCGCGCCCTGCAGGAGGTCGGCGAGCGACTCACCAGCGACGAGGCCCTGCAGCGCCGCGTCGACACGTGGGTGTCGGATGCCGCCGTCTTCCTGGTCGACCGCTACCGCCACGACATCGCCTCGATCATCACCGACACGGTCGAGCGCTGGGATCCCGCCGAGACCACCGAGAAGATCGAGCTCATGGTCGGCCGCGATCTGCAGTACATCCGTCTGAACGGCACCGTGGTCGGTGCCCTGGCCGGCCTCGCCATCTTCACGATCGCGCACGCCCTGATCCCGGGAGTATGACATGGCCCTCTCGCACGACCCGCTCTGGCCGCGCGCCGGATCCTGGCCCGCGTACGCCCCGCAGACCGGCGCCGACGCCGTCGTGCTCGGGGTGCCGACGTGGCGCACGTCGCTCTCGCCCACGGGGGCCGGCGCCACTCCCGCCGCGATCCGCGACGCCCTGCTGCGCTACAGCACGACGCTGATGGGCCCGCCCGCCGTCGACCTGAACGAGGTGCTGCGCGTCGCGGATGCCGGCGACGTGCTCGAACCCGACGGCGACGAGGGCGAGGCCTCCGTCATCGCGCGCGTGCGCGATCTCGACCCGGCTTTCGTGATCGCCCTCGGCGGCGACAACTCCCTGACCTACCCGGTGGCTCTGGGCGCCCGGGCGACCGGCCTGATCACCTTCGACGCGCACTTCGATCTGCGCGACGGGGTCTCGAACGGCACCCCGGTGCGTCGGCTCGTCGAAGACGTCCCCGCGCTCTCGACCGTCGACACCGCGCGCATCGACCCCACGCGGATCGTGCAGATCGGGATCGCCGACTTCGCGAACTCGGTCGCGTACGCCCGTCGCGCCGCCGACTGGGGCATCCGCGTGATCACCCTCGACGAGTTGCGTCGACGCGGCATCGACGACGTCGTGGCCGAGGCCGTCGAGATCGCCGGGGCAGGGTCGGATGCGCGCATCCATCTCGACATCGACGTCGACGTCTGCGACCGCTCGGTCGCGCCGGGCTGCCCCGCGAGCGTGCCCGGCGGCCTGCAGGCGTGGGAACTGCGCGCCCTCACTCGCACCGTCGCCACCGACCCGCGCGTGGTCAGCGCCGACCTCGCCGAGGTCGATGCCACGGCGGATGCCGACGACGCCCGCACCGTGCGGCTCGCCGCGCTGTGCGTGCTGGAGCTGCTGGCGGGCCTCGCCTCCCGCTGACGCGGCGTCAGGGAGCGGGAACCATCGTCGGCACGATCGTCGTGGGGTCGAAGACGCTGAGGTCGAGGCTGTCGAGATCGATCGGCTGGTACGTCGGAATGACTAGACGATCGCCGCTACCGTCCTCGAGTGGGTCTTCGCCTTCTTCGTGAGTGGCCGGTTCGACGCGATTCTCGGCGGCACACGGGTCGTCGGATACGCGATAGCAGCCGACCAGGTCGTACTCGTTCGGGGTGATAGGCAGGTGTGTCAGGTTGAGGAAGAAAAGCCCCATCACGACGATCGCAGCGATCCCGGTGCTCACGAAACGCGGCAGACCCGGCGCGCGATGGGTGATGCGCACAGCGTTGTCCTCGGGCAGGGCCGCGACCCGTCGTCTCTCGGCGATCCCCGTCGAGATCATCCCGACCAGCGGTGGCAACACAACCGCGGCGAGGGCCATGAACGCCATGCTGCGCGCGTCATCACGGAGGTCAGGGGCGACCGAAAGGGAGAAGAACGCCAGCAGACCCAGTGCCGCGCGCCCGATCATGCGTAGGCGCAGCTGACGGCGGTGCTTGGCCTCCCAGGCGAGCCCGTTTCGCACGTAGGTGTTCTCATTCGCACCGGCGATGCGCGATGATGCGTCGATGTAGCTCCCGTGCCAGAGCAGTGAGGCGGCCAGCGCAAGGAGCACGGCCACACCCAGAGCTGCGATACTCCCCCGCACCACAACCGCATCGCGGACGAACGGCATCGTCAATCCGAAGGCGATCATCGCCGTCCACGAGATCCTGCCGAGCACGGTGCGCACGCGCGCGAACCGTGTGCGTCGCAGCACCGACCGGACGAACTCGGGACTCATCTTCGCGACACCGGACGAGTACGAGGAGACGCGGAACAGCGTCGAAATCGCAGCGAGAACGAAGCCGACAACGAAGAAGAGCCACCCGACGTGCCCGTCGAGGAAGCGTCCAGCCACGCCGAACAGCATGAAAGCGAGGCCGACGAGAGGGGCGTCGACGAAGGAGGTGCGGAGCATCCAGAAAGTGCCGAAAAGCTGCTGCCTGGCGAACGAATCGCGCGGATCGATTCGGAGAATGCGTTCGGACTCGACGACCGACGCATCCTGCGCCCTCGTGACACTCGACGGAGCGAGCGACCTTTCGAGGACGACCGATCGGAGCTGCAGGAGCGTCAAATCCTCCGGGGCGATTTCGAGCCCGCGCTCCACATAGCCGAGGGCCCGCTCGTAGTCCTGGTCGAATACCCATGCGACCCGGGCCGCCATCTGGTAGCTGTCGGGATCCTGGGGGTCGAGCGTCAGTGCCTTCTCGACGTGCGCGTACGCGCGCTCACGCCGCTGGCCAGGTGGGGCACCACTCGATGTCCGACCTCCGGCGCGATCCTCGTGCTCGATGAGCAGAAGCCGGGCGATCTGCCGGTGGAGCATCGGGTTCTCGGGCGTCTCACGCAACATTCTGCGCAGGGCGCGCTCCGCCTCGGCGTAGTCGCCGTTGAGGAGATGCGCAGCGGCGGCCTGAAACAGCGCCTCGCGATGGTCGGGATGGGTGCGCAGCGCCGTTCGGGCGGACTCCAGCGCTGCCGCCGGACGATCCGCGCGATTCAGCAGCCACGCCCGCTGCGCGAGAAGATCCGGATCATCCGGAAAGTTCCGTAGTTCCTCCGCGAGCAACTCGAGCGCGTCGTCTTCGCGATTCTGACGCGCGAGAAGGTCAGTGCGTTGTATCGCGACCATCGCCCGCCGCTCGGTGGCGCTGTCGTTCATTGCCTCGGTCTCTTCGTGCGCGAGGACGACTCCGCGGCGAGATAGCGCTCGAGGTCGTCGTAGCGCCCGTCGAAGTTCGCGAACTCCACGACGTTCCGCGCACTCTGCAACCAGGGCCCCGAGCTCGGCTTCACCTCGCTTTGCGCGGCCCGAAGGTCGCCCATCCCGATCGGCCGTATCTCTCCGCTCGCGATCGACGCGCTCATGGCCCTCTCTGCCGCCGACGCGACGAGGTGGGAGAGATCGGCACCGGTGAAGCCCTGAGTCGCAGCGACGATCCGGCCCAGGTCTATGCCCGCGATCGGGCGGTCTTTCAGAGCGCTCTTCAGGATCGCGGCACGCGCCTCGGCATCGGGCGGGGTTACGAGCACGACACGATCAAAGCGGCCCGGTCTCAGGAGCGCGGCATCGACGTCCCAGGGATGATTCGTCGCTGCCAGGATGAACACTCCGTCGTTGTCCGAGCCCACGCCGTCCATCTCCTGCAACAGCTGATTTACGACGTTGCGCATCCACCCGAGGTTCGAGTACCCCGAGCGCTTTCCCCCCAGAGAATCGAGCTCGTCGATGAAGAGTACGCACGGTGCCAGTTCACGGGCGCGCTCGAAGACGTTCCTGACGTTCTTCTCACTCTGACCCATCACACCGTCGAGGATGTCTGCCACGGTGACCGTCAGGAACCGGGCGTCGAGCTCGCCCGCGACAGCTTTCGCGAGGTAGGTCTTGCCCGTGCCCGGCGGCCCGTACAGCAGCAGACCGCCGCGAAGGCTCTTGCCGTACGCCTTCGCGATCGCGGGGTTCCGCATCGGTTCGAGGAAAGCCACCCGCAGACGGTCCTTGACGTCGTTCAGACCTCCGACGTCGGCGAGCGTGACTCGTTCAGGCGGAGTCGTCTCCACGTAGTACGCACTCTCAACCTCGCTGATCCTGAGGAGACCGTCGTCGCCCGCGCGGGGCGCACCCGCCGCGTCGCTCACGAACGGGGGCTCGACGTCGACCCCGACCTCGCGTTCGAGCGTCGCCCAATCGACGGTGTCGGCGGCTTCCGCTGCTGCCACTGGGTATCCCGAAGCGGGAGGGGGCGGAGGAGCGGAGGGCGGAGCCGGTGCGGCCGTCGCTCGGACGGCGCGTTGCAGGAGCGCCAACGCCTGCACATTGCCCGGCTCTCTGCTCAACACCCCACCGAGCTCGGCGATAGCGAGTTCGCGGTGCCCGCCGTCCAGGAGCAGCTCGGCGAGATGCAGAGCGAGCGGCGCGGAATCCGGGTTCGCACGCACCGCTGCGCGCAACGAGTCGATGAGTTCGGACACGGCGGACTCCTCACGGTGGATCACCACGTGGTCGAAGGGAACGGCGCCGAACGATGGTGCGTGACCGAGAGCCCCCGCCCGCTGCGCCGAGGCAGTGAGGACACATGCTATGACGACACTCGCGGCCCCGACAACATCTCGTATTGGTATACCGAAGGCCCATCGCAAGCCGCCGACATGCAGCCTCGACACACCACATCCGTCACGAGACATCGCGTCAGGGATGGTGCCTCGCGGTCGAAGCGGTGTCTCGCGCACACCAGACGTGCGACGACGCGCTCCGAGCAAAGCAGAAGGCCCCGGGAGAACCCGGGGCCTTCTGTGGTGGTGGACCTAAGGGGATTCGAACCCCTGACCTCCTCGATGCGAACGAGGCGCGCTACCAACTGCGCCATAGGCCCGTGACCGAGATCCACATTATCACGATGCGGGACGGCCTCAGGACGCGCGGGTCAGCCGGCGGCCCGGCGCGCGAGCAGATCGCGCACGTGCGCCTCGATCTCGGCGTCGTCGACGAACCCCATCCGCGCGTACGGCGATGCCTCCGCCGCGGGCGCGGTACGCGGCGTCGGCAGCGGCACGGGAGCATCCGCCGCGGCGATCTCCTCGGCGCGCTTGCGCAGCTCGGCGAGGCGCGCGGCCTTGCGACGAGCCTCTTGCGCGTCGATCTCGGCCCGCGCGGTCTGGGCGCGGGAGCCGGCCTTCGACACCAGGGGCTCGGGGAGCGGACGCGGCGTCCAGGTGGTCGCGGCCGCGGGTCCCTGGTCGTGGAGCTCGGGCGCAGCCCGACGCTCGACGGCGGGGGCGGCGGCGCGCGCGGTGGCACGAGCGACACGAGCAGCGACGGCGGCCATGCGCTGCAGCGCGATACCGGCGACGAGCACGAGCGCGCCTCCCACACCCAGCAGCACGGCCGAGCCGGCGGCCGCCAGCTGCCAGACACCGAACCCGGCGACGATCGCACCGACGAGCAGGGTGAGCGTCGCCGTCGCGCGCACACGACGGCGGGCACGGGCACGTGCGATCACGGGATCGGCGCGTGTTGCGGCGAGCTCTTCGCGCAGGCGCTCGAGTTCTGCCGCCTCGCGCTCCGACTGCAGGCGCTTCGCGAGCTTCTGCTGCGCGAGGGCCGTGCGCGCGGTGAGTTCGACCCGCACCTCGTCAGGGGTCTCGCTCGTCTCGGCGAGGATGCGCAGCGCCTGGTTGAGCCGCACGGCGTTGCGCTCGGCGGCGTTGTACTGGAAGCGACCGCGCCAGGAAGGCAGCAGATACAGCATCCACAGGAGCACGGCGACGAGCACGATCACTCCCCCGCTCAGCACCGGCCCGTCCATAGGGACAACGGTAAGGGAACAGGAGCCGCCGCGCCCCGAGCCGGGGGCGCGTGTCGCGGGCGATCGCGCCCGACGGATGCCCCGGTCAGAGGGTGAGTCGGTCGGCCGGGGGCACGTCGGCGGCATCGGGCGGCACCTGCCCGCTCAGCCAGCGCGCCAGCACACCCTGCGGCACGTCCTCCCGGGTGAGCGCGAACGCATAGTGGTCGCGCCAGTCACCGTCGATGTGGATGTACCGGCGGCGCAGCCCCTCGTACCGGAACCCGAGCTTCTGCACGATCCTCAGGCTGGCCGCGTTCTCGGGGCGGATGCAGATCTCCATGCGATGCAGTCCGAACTCGACGAACGACGCGTCGGTGGCCAGCGCCACGGCGGTCGGCGTGATACCGCGTCCGGCGAACCGCTCACTCACCCAGTACCCGATCGTCGCCGAGCACAACGACCCTCGAGACACGCCCCAGACGTTGAGCTGACCTGCGACCTCGCCGTCGTACTCCATCACGAACGGATAGCCGCCGCCGTCGCGGTACTGCTGGAGCAGACGACGGATGCTCAGACGCATGTCGAACGACACCGAGCCGTTCGGCACGGTGGCCTCCCACCGCTGCAGCCACGACCGGTTCTCGAGCAGTTCTGTCTGCAGGGGGCGCGCATCGCGTGCGCGGATCAGGCGCAACGACACCCTGTCGTGACGCATACCCACCCCTGTCAGATCCATCGTGCGCCCCGACCTCCGCCGGCCCTCAGAGGCGCTCGGCGAACTCCTTCAGCCACGGCCGCAGCTCGGGGCCGAGGTCGTCGCGGTCGGAGGCGAGCTGCACGATCGCCTTGATGTAGTCGACGCGGTCGCCCGTGTCGTAACGGCGCCCGCGGAAGACGACGCCCGAGACTCCGGGGCCGTCGGCGTCGGTCGCCATCTCCTGCAGCGCATCGGTGAGCTGGATCTCGCCGCCCTTGCCCGGTTCGGTGCGCTCGAGGATCTCGAAGATCGATGCCGGCAGCACGTAGCGTCCGATGACCGCGAGGTTCGACGGCGCATCCTCCTTGGCGGGCTTCTCGACGAGGCCGGTGACGCGCACGGCGTCCGACCCCTCGAGCTCGTCGACCGCCGCGGCGCCGTACATGTGGATGCTGTCGGGGTCGACCTCCATGAGGGCGATCACGGCGGCGCCGGTGCGCTCGTGCTCGGCGATCATCTCGGTGAGCAGCGGGTCGCGCTCGTCCATGAGGTCGTCGCCGAGCAGTACCGCGAACGAGCTGTCGCCGACATGGGTACGCGCGCGCAGCACGGCGTGGCCGAGCCCCTTGGGCTCGCCCTGGCGGACGAAGTGGATGTCGGCGAGGTCGCTCGACCGCACGACCCGCTCGAGACGGCCGGTGTCGCCCTTCTCCATGAGCTTCACCTCGAGCTCGGGAACCGAGTCGAAGTGGTTCGAGATGGCGTTCTTGTTGCGACCGATGATGACCAGGATGTCGTCGATGCCCGCATTCGCGGCCTCCTCGACGACGTACTGGATCGCCGGCTTGTCGACGACCGGGAGCATCTCCTTCGGCATCGCCTTCGTCGCCGGAAGGAACCGCGTGCCGAGACCTGCGGCGGGGATGACGGCCTTCATCTTCTGACTACCCATTCCCCCAGCCTAGCGGTGGGCACCCCCGTAGACTCGAAGCCATGTCGAACGACATCGAGCACGAGAAACGCGCACTGCGCGCCGAACTCCGCGAGCGGCGCGGGCTCCTCTCCGACGCGCAGCGCGCCAGCGCAGCCACCGCGATCGGCGAGCGTCTGGATGCGCTGATTGACGAGCTCGGGGCCCGCTCGATCTCCTGCTTCCTCTCCACCACCGCCGAGCCGGGCACGCGCGAGTTCGTCGCGCGGGCGGTGCGCCGCGGTATCCGCGTGCTCCTGCCCGTCACGCGCGCCGACGGTCTGCTCGACTGGGCGATCGCCACCGACGACGGCGAAGTGACCGAGGGTCTCTACGGCCTTCCCGAGCCGACCGGCGAGGTGCTGGGTCCGATCGCGGTCAACGACGTCGACCTCATGATCGTCCCTGCGGCCGCGGTCGACCGTCAGGGCATGCGCATGGGCTGGGGACGCGGATACTTCGACAAGACCATCGGGTCGATGGAGAAATGCCCGCCCGTCTACGCGGTCATCTATGATTCCGAGATACTCGACTCCCTGCCCCGGGAGGTGCACGACCAGCCGGTGAACGGCGTCGTCACCCCCACGCAGACCCTCACCCTGTCGCGCACGCGACACTGAACCCCCAGGATCGCCATGCCCACCTACGCCTATGCCTGCACGTCGTGCGGGCACCAGTTCGACGCCGTGCAGAGCTTCTCGGACGACGCGCTCACGACCTGTCCCGAGTGCGGCGGCGCACTGCGCAAGCAGTACGGGTCGATCGGTGTGACCTTCAACGGCTCGGGCTTCTATCGCACGGACTCGCGCACCAAATCCTCGGGCGGGTCGGATGCTCCGTCATCATCGAAGAAGGAGTCGACCACGAGCAGCGCCCCGGCGTCGACGTCGAGCACTCCCGCTTCCTGACCGTCCCCCACTTCGGAGGTTTCGCCATGCTCAAGGGTTTCAAGGACTTCATCCTCCGCGGCAACGTGCTCGACCTCGCGGTCGGCGTCGTGATCGGCACCGCGTTCACCGCGATCGTCAACGCCGTGGTCGCCAGCATCATCAACCCGCTCGTCGCCCTGTTCTTCGAGGCCAGCGCGACCGGCGAGTTCGGTCCGACCATCAAGAACATCTACGGCAACGATGTCGTGTTCCCGCTCGGCGACCTCATCTCGGCGGTCATCAGCTTCCTCGCGGTCGCCGTCGTCGTCTACTTCGTGTTCGTGCTGCCGATGAACACGTTCAAGGCGCGCGTCGAGGCCCGCAAGGGCACCCCGGCGGAGGAGCCCCAGGAGGAGCCGGCCGCCGCGACCGAGGCCGAGCTGCTGGTCGAGATCCGCGACCTGCTGGCGCGCAACAGCGCCCCGCGTCCGCCCGCCTGAGGCACTTCGCGCAGAGCATCCGTCCCGTCCCGCTTCAGTAGTGGGGCGGGACGTCTTGCATCAAGCGATCGTCGTTGGGCCCTTTCGGCCCGCGAGGGCCGGGCGGCCGCGTCTCACCGCGTGCCCCGCCGCCGGTCTCCGGCGAGGGGTCGGTGCCCTCCACCGGCGTGAGCCGCGCGCGGCGCGATCCCCGCACGCGCTCGACGTGCTGTCGCTCGACGGGCGGATGCTCGCCCTCGCGGGGGCTGTCGCCGTCGCCGTTCACGCGCCGTCGAGGTCGAGAGGCTCGGTGTCGTTCTCGGCCCGTGCGGCCGAGGGCGAGATGCCGAGCACCTCGGCGATGCGCGTGGCCACCGTGGCCGGGTCGCTGTACAGGTCGAACGCGTGCACGCGCACGTAGTGCCATCCCAGGCGCCGCAGCACGTGCGGACGCAGCCGCAGCGTCTCGCGCAGCGACTCCCCCCGCGATTCGGGGTCGGACTCGATGACGACGGCCTTGCCGTTGTGCTGGGCGACGAGCGGCAGCAAACCCCGGTAGTCGACATCGACGGATGCTCCGCGACGCCGTAGCTCGCGGGCGAGGGCGAGGGTGAGGGGGTCGGCGAGATCCTCGAGACGCGCGTCCCGCGCACGCCCGGCCAGACCGCCGAGGATCGACATCAAGGTCGCGGCGCCGTGCTCCAGACGACCGTCGTCGAACGCCGACGGTCGGATCGACGACACGATGACCATCGAGCGACGTGCCCGCGTCATGCCGACCGTGAGCAGGCGTTCACCGTCGGGGGTGGAGAGGTCGCCGAAGTCGCTCAGCACGCGGCCGTGCCTGGTCACACCGAAGCCCAGCGAGAAGATCACACGGTCGCGGCTCTCGGCGACCGACTCCTCGAGGGTCAACACGGCGAAGGGTTCTGCGGTGTCACGTGCCACGAAGTCGGCGACGTCGGAGCGTCCGGCGAAGGCGGCCGTGACCGCGGCTCGCACCCGTTCGGCGTGCCGCCGGCTCGCCGTGACCACCATGAGCGACTCGGTCGGTCGGTGCACCGCGTGCTCGACCACGAGGGTGACGACGCGCGCCACCTCGGCCTCGGGGCTCTCGACGGCGCCCGAGATCGGGTCGGGCGTACCGGTGCCGCCCTCGACATAGTCGACCGTCAGGCTGCCTCGGCCGAGGTAGGAGCCGGCCCACGGCAGCGACACGATCTCGCCGCCGTAGAAGGCGTCGTTGATGAGCTCGGCGAGGTCCTCGCCCCCGGCACGGTAGCTGCGGGTCAGCGTCATCACGGGCAGCAGCTCCGACAGGCGCTCGAAGACCGAGACCTCGTCGAACGGCACCTCCGCCTCCCACGGGTCGTCGGCGGCGACCGCCGTCTCGAACGCACTCGGACGCTGGGTCACCGGGTCGCCGAACGCGACCACCTGCCGCGCACGACGGATGGCCGGCACGGCCTCGGCGAGATTGATCGCCGCGGCGTCCACCAGCAGCACCGTGTCGAACTCCACCGAGTCGGGGATCTCGGGAACCAGGTACGGCGACGAGATCCAGACCGGGGCCAGCGTCTCGATGAGGGTCGGTGCCGCGCTCACCAGCTCGGCCGTGGTCGTCGACGCCTGCTTGAGCGCGCGCCGGAGGTGAGCCGACTCCTCGGGCTCGTCGACGATGGCGATACGCCACTGGTTGGCGAGCTGCCAGGCCAGGAGCGGTCCGGCCATCGCCGCGTGCGCCTCGTCGACGAGGCGGAAGTCGCGCTCGAGACGGTCGACCACCGCGGTGTTCGCGCCGAGCAGCGCCCGGTTCTCCTGGAGTGCGCGTTCGAGGAGCGACTGCCACCACGCGAACTCCAGCTCGTCGCCGACCCGCGACTCCGACACGTGCCGCACCGAGAGATCGGTGAGCAGCGGCTCGAGGCCCAGCAGGGCCAGTTCGTCGCGCAGCTGCGCCCGCTCCACGAGGTTCTCGAATACATCGGACTCGGCGGCCAGCCCCGCAAGGGTGCGCACGAGGCGGGCGACCGGGAGGGTGACGAGGGGTTCGCGCCGACCGAGCGCGACGTCGAGCTCGGCGAGCTGCGCGTCCACGCGCTGCCAGGCTGCGGCGACTTCGCCGAGACCGAGCGGGATCTCAGGGGCGACGCCCGCGTCGACGCAGCGCTGCCACTGCGTGCGCTGCGTCTGGATGCGCAGAAGTGCCTCGTGCATCTCGGTGACGTGCACACCCGGGCGCACGTACTCCTTCGCCAGGCGGCGCAGGCGACGACGGTTGGCCGACGACATGCCCGGGGCGTCGCGGCGCGAGCCGTGCGCCTGGATGAGGTCGCCGAGCGGGCGTTCGAACACCGTCGGGCTGAAGCGGTCGAGCGAGTCGCGGATGCCCTCGAGGAGACGCAGGTACTCCCCCAGCTCCTGGATCGTCGAGAACGGCCGCATGCGCGTCTGGGCGATCAGCTCGTAGCCGCGCTCGAGCAGAGCGGGCACGCTGTCGCCGTGCAGGCGACCGGCGAGAGCGTGGGCAGCACGGGCATCCTCGGTCGAGGTGAAGCTCACGCCGTACCAGGGCGAGTCGTCCGGACCGAAGCGGAACTCCCCCAGGCGCGCGGCCTGCGCGAGCGCGGCAGCGGCATCCTTGCGGTCGTCGGCCAAGCGGCGCAGTGCATCCGCTCCGAGCCGGGCCGTGGTCGAGGGAGGCACGGGCAACGAGGCGAGCCGGGTAAGCTCCCGCGTCGCGTCGAGCACCGACGACCGCGTGCCGTGGATGGGCGCGGTCAGAGCCTCGCGGTAGTCGCGGAGCACGGTGCGCAGCCGCACCAGCGCATCATCGACCTCGCCCGCCTTCGGGGCCGTGGCCTTCTCGTTGCGCACGATGGCGCGTACGAGGTCGCGCCGGACCGAGGCCGGCGAGATCGCGAGGCTGTCGAGACCGATGCCGGCGAGGCGGTGACGCACGCCGTCGAGGGTCGACCGACGCGCCGACACCACGAGCACGCGCTTGCCCGCACGCACCAGCTCGCCCACGGCGTTGATCACGGTCTGGGTGCCGCCGGTCCCGGGGAGCGTCGCGACCGTCAGCGAATGACCGGCGGTGATGCGCGCCAGCACCGCTTCCTGCTCGGCATCCGCGTCGAGCAGCAGCGTGTCGGACGCGGGCGCCCGATCGTCGGGCCCCGTGTGATGCGGCACGGCGCGAGGCGCCATGACCTGCTCGCGGTCGCCGACGTGCCCGGCGAGGGCGTTCAGCATGCGGTGGTCGAGGTCGTGTCCGTCGCGCGCCATCGCGCCGCCCACATCGGCGAAGGTCGAGACGACGAGTCGCGGCTCGACCGAGAAGGTGTCGATGGTGCGGGTGATCGCGCGCAGGCTGTCGATCACCGGCTGCGGCTTGAAGATGCCGCCGTCGTAGGCGAGAGCGGCCAGGGCCGGACCGTCGATCGTGATGCCGAAATGCTCGCGCGCGATGCGCACGAGCTCGGGGTTGACGGTGAACGCCCCCTGCAGCTTCAGCTCGAAGTCGGAGTGGTGCCGACGGATGGCCAGCGGTCGCAGCAGGACGGGCGCGGCGAAGGATGCTCCGCCGATGCGCCAGCGCGCGACGCCCACGGCGAGGTGCACGGCCTCGATGCCGCGGACGGTGCGCAGCTCGGTGTTCTTGGCGGTGATGCGCTCTGCCGCCAGACGTGCGGTGCGCAGGCCGACCTCGTCGCGGAAGAGGTTGGAGAGCAGCGTCGATCGGCCGGTGATGAATTGGGGCAGGCTGCCCGGATGCGCCTTCGAGATGTCGATGCCCGATTCGGGGGCGTCGCGGAAGCCCGTGAGCGGCGACGGCCCTCCCAGCTCGGCCGCCTCGGCGCGCAGGCGCGCACGCTCGGCGTCGGCGGCGTGCGGCACCGTCACCCCGGTGCTCGAGGGCTGCAGGTCACCGAGCGTCACAGCTGCTGCCGCTGCCGCGTCACCCGCAGACTTGTCTTCTCGTCGCCACACACTGCCACCCTAGGCGCGACAGGCGCGCCGACCGGTATCCCGGGCGGGTTTCGGGCGAATTCCGCGCCCTCCGCACTCGTCCTGCACCGCCGGGTCTTCGCGCTGCTTCTCACGTCCCCTCGGGGAGCGGCGTCTCCCGGGGCGCCGGCTCGGCACCCGCACCGACAGGATGGAGGCATGACCTTCCGCTACGACTTCGCCCCGACCCCGTTCGGCGATGCGCTGGCCGTGTTCTCCGACCGGGGCATCGTGCGGTTCGACCTCTCCGAGGCGGACGACCCGACGGTCCCCTGGTTGCTCCAGGGCGTGGCCCGCCGCCTCGGAGCCATGCCCGAACCCGACCCGGGCGCCGCCGACTCGCTCGCGGTGCTGCTCGCGCGCTACTTCGAGGGCGAGCCTGTGCGCTTCGACGCCCATATCGATCTCGACTGGCGGCTCATCGACGGATTCCACCGCCGCGCGCTCGAGGCGGTCTGCGAGATCGGCTGGGCCGAGACGATGAGCTACGGCGAGGTCGCGGTCATCGCCGGCCACCCCGGCGCCGCCCGCGCCGTGGGCACCGCCTGCAGGCTGACGCCGTTCTCGATCGTCGTGCCGGTGCACCGCGTCGTGCGCGCCGACGGCACCATCGGTCCCTACGGTGCCCACCCGGAGCGCAAGCGGTTCCTCGTCGACCTCGAGCGTCGAGCAGCTGCGCAGGCCTCCCCCGCCGCGGGTCCCGACGAGTAGGCCGTCGGGACCCGTACGACCGGTGATACTCTCGCGTCGACACGGCCGCTGCCCGCCTCCTCCGACGGCAACGCGGCCACGGAGGACGACGTGATGAGCACACCCCCCGCGTCCGACTCGGACGCCGAGCTCGTCGCTCGCGCGGTGCGCGAGCTGGCGCGGCGCACGCGGTTCCCCGTGGCGTTCGGCGGCCTGCTCGACGACGGGGTCGTGCATGTGACGACCATCGTCGGCAATCGCACCCGGAGCCTCGACGGCCTGCGCGTGCGCCCCGAACGCGGTCTCGGCGGCCGCGCCATGATGGAACTGCGACCGCGCATGACCAGCGACTACGGTTCATCGCAGCAGATCACCCATGACTACGACGTCTTCGTGCTCGGCGAGGGGCTGCGCACTCTTCTCGCCCTGCCGATCGTGGTCGAGGGGCGATCGCGAGGCGTCCTCTACGCGGGCGCGTGGGACACGGAGCCCGTCGCCGGGATCACGACCGCTCCGGCCATGCAGGTCGCGCAGGCCCTCGCCGACGAGCTGCGGGTCCGCGACGAGGTCGAACGCCGACTCCGGGCGGCGGGGGCGCTTCCCTCCCCGACGGCGCCGCATCAGGAGCAGTTGCGCGAGACCTTCGCCGAGCTCCGCGGGATCAGCGCCTCGGTCGACGACGAGGCGCTGCGGGCTCGCCTCGCCGCGGTCGAGCAACGACTGCTCGCCCTCGCGGGCGACGAGCGGGCCCCCGCGCACACCGGAGCGGTACCGGTCGTGCGCCTGTCGCCGCGCGAGACCGATGTTCTCGCCTGCGCGGCACTCGGCGCCACCAACGGGGAGATCGCCGCCGAACTGGGTCTGCGCGAGAGCACCGTCAAGGCGTACATCGGCACGGCGATGTCGAAGCTCGACGCGTCCACCCGGCACGCGGCCGTGGTGCGCGCTCGACGTGCGGGCCTCCTGCCCTGACCCCGCATTCGCCCCGGATCGGAAATATTAGTGTCGCGACGTATTCGGTACGAATAGGCCGCATTTATTGCCGCTTTTCCTATTGCGCGGTACTGTCCTCATCATGGCGAGAAGAATTGTGCATCAGCTGGTCGACGATATCGACGGCAGCGTCCTCGAGGTCGGCGAAGGGGAGACGATCCATTTCTCCCTCAACGGGCAGGCCTGGGAGGTCGACCTGAACGAGGCGCACGCGCGCGAGCTGCGCGAGGCGCTCGAACCCTACATCTCGGCAGGGCGCCGCGCGGGTTCAGGCGGCGCACCGCGCTCCTCCTCGTCGTCGTCGTCGCGCAAGCGCCCGGCGCGGAACCCGGAGGTCGCGGCGATCCGCGCCTGGGCCAATGACAACGGCTATTCGCTGTCGGAGCGCGGTCGAATCCCCGCGCCGGTCATCGAGGCGTATAACAAAGCCCACTGACGAGACAGAATTGCGCGCTGAAGGCTCTCCGTACCGGGGAGCCTTCAGTCGTTCTCGGGCGACGCCCAACCGCCCTCGGGAAGAGCGATCTCCTGGGTCATATCGCGCAGGAATCGCACGACGGTATCGCGCTCGGCTCGTGTCAACCGGGCAGCGGCATAGAACCGCCGCGCCTGCTGCCGCCCGACGGTCTGCATGGCCGCCTCG
Source organism: Microbacterium sp. Soil_N32 (assembly GCF_057655505.1). Classification (NCBI taxonomy): domain Bacteria; kingdom Bacillati; phylum Actinomycetota; class Actinomycetes; order Micrococcales; family Microbacteriaceae; genus Microbacterium; species Microbacterium sp. Soil_N32. The sequence goes on along the minus strand of NZ_JBDGME010000018.1, from coordinate 115,512 downwards.
CGGGTCTCGTCGGTGATCGTGATGGCCAGGGCACGACGATCGTGCGGGTGCGGCGAGCGCACGATGTGTCCGCCCTTCTCCAGCCGGTCGAGTAGCTTCGTCGTCGATGCCGTCGAGATGGCGAGGTGCTGGGCGATCCCCCCGGGAGTGGCGATCGCCCGCGCGTTCGCGCACACGATGAGGTAGTGCAGCGCACGCATGTCGGTCTCGTTCAGCTGCATGTAGCGACGGGATGCCCGGGAGAGCCGCTGCTCCGCCTCGCGCAGTTCACCGAGCGCCGCCATGAGAGTCGAGATCTGCGCGAGATCCTCGGGCGCGACGCCGGAGCGGTCGACGAGGGAACTGCGCGGATCGGACGCCTCGACATCGTAGATCGCCCCGTGGTGCAGACCGTCGACGCCCGCCTCGCCCTCGAGTGTCGAGGCGCGAGATGGCTCCCCCGTGGTCGGGGTGGTGCCGGAAGCGTGGTCCATGCCAGTATGTTACACAACGATCTATTTCATGCTAAGTTAATTACTCGCCAAGCTAGTGAAATGAACGCAGAGGACGCCATGGAGTACGTGACTCTTCTCGGTGAGGACGGGGCCGCGATCGGCTCGCTCCCGAAGAGCGAGGTGCACACGCACGACACCCCGCTTCATCTGGCCTTCTCCTGTCACCTCGTCGATGACCGGGGTCGCATCCTGCTCACCCGCCGCTCCCTCTCGAAGCAGACGTGGCCCGGCGTCTGGACCAACAGCTTCTGCGGCCACCCGCAGCCCGGGGAGGACATGGTCGAAGCCGTGCGCCGCCGGGCCGTGCAAGAGCTCGGTGCCCCCGTCGACGATGTGCGGTCCGCCCTGCCCGACTACCGCTACCGCGCAGTCGACGCGAGCGGCATCGTCGAGAACGAGGTCTGCCCCGTCTTCGTCGCACGTCTCGCCGGCCCCCTCTCCCCGTCGTCCGACGAGGTGGCGGAGTGGGCGTGGGTCGACGCCGGCGACGCCGCCTCCGCCGTCGTCGCGGCCCCCTTCGCATTCAGCCCCTGGCTCGCCGAGCAACTCCCCCGCCTGCGCGCGAACGGAACGGTGTGACATGACGGCGATTGCGACGCAGGACGAGCAGGGCATCCGCATCGAAGAGGCTCTGCGCCTGCGCTTCGCCGAGCGCAGCACGGCCGCCGAGGCCTACGGAGAGCCGTTCGCCGACCTCTGGCGGTCGGCGGCGGCGCACGCGACAGGCGGCAAACTGATCCGACCGCGTCTGCTGCTCGACATCCACCGCGCGCTGTCGCCCGACTCCCGTCGGCGCGATGTCGACACGGTGGTGGGCATCGCCGCCGAGATCGAGCTGCTGCACTACGCGTTCCTGCTGCACGACGACGTCATCGACGGCGACCTCTACCGGCGTCGGCGTCCGAACCTCATCGGCACGCTCGCGCACGAGGGCGGCGGGGCAGACGACGATCTGCACTGGGGGCGGTCGAGCGCCCTCCTGATGGGCGATCTGCTGCTGGCGACGGCGGTGCTGGGCTTCGCTCGCGCCCGGGTGTCTACCGCGGCCCGCATGCGCCTGCTCGATCTCATCGAGCACACGATCGTCGAGACCGTCGCCGGGGAGCACATCGACGTCGGCCTCGCCGATGGTGTCATCGTGCCCGATCTGCGCACCATCCTGGCGATGAGCACGTACAAGACCGCGACCTATTCCTTCTCGCTCCCCCTGCGTGCGGCGGCGATCCTCGCCGGCTCACCGGTCGAGGTGGAGGAGGACCTCGCCGCGATCGGATGGCACCTCGGCCTGGCGTTCCAGCTGCAGGACGACCTGCTCTGCATCTTCGGCGACGCCGAGGCGCACGGCAAGGATCCGTTCTCGGACCTGCGCGAGGGCAAGGAGACGGCGATCATCGCCTACGCGCGCATGACCACGGCATGGACGAGGATCGCGCCGCGCTTCGGCGCCGCCGACCTCGGCGACGACGAGGGTCTGCGCCTGCGCGACGCGCTCCGCGAGTGCGGCGCGGAGGGCTTCGTGCAGAGCCTCGTGGCGGATGAGCTGGCCGCGGCATCCGAGATCCTCACCGCCGCCGAGGAGACGCGCACCATGTCGGGGGATGTCGTGACCTGCCTGCGCACCCTGCTCGCCCGGGTCGAGGGACGCCGCTCGTGAGCACCGCACCCGCGGGGTCCGACGACGCGTCGCTCCGCCGCTTCAGCCGCACCGCCGAGATCGCGACGACGGGCGTGATCCGCGCCTACTCCACCTCGTTCGGCATGGCGACCAAGCTCCTCGGCCGCCGACACCGCCAGCACATCCGCAACATCTACGCGATGGTGCGGATCGCCGACGAGATCGTCGACGGCGTCGCCGCGGAGGCGGGGCTCGACGCCGGCGCGCAGGCCGACGCGCTGTCGAGCTACATCGCCGAGACGCACCGCGCGATGCGCACCGGGTACAGCAGCGATCTGATCCTGCACGCCTTCGCTCAGACGGCCCGCGCCTGCGGGATCGGCGAGGACCTCACGCAGCCCTTCTTCGAGTCGATGCTCGCCGACGTCCCCACCGACGCGCCGGCCGCCTACGATTCGACGGCGCACGCGCGCTACGTGTTCGGATCGGCCGAGGTGGTGGGCCTGATGTGCCTGCGCGTGTTCCTGCGCGGCACCGCCCCGACCGCCGCCCAGCGGGAGGTGCTCGAACACGGCGCCCGTCAGCTCGGGGCCGCGTTCCAGAACGTGAACTTCCTCCGCGACCTCGCGGATGACACCGACCGACTCGGCCGCAGCTACCTCGGCACCGCCGACCGTCTGACCGACGCCGACCGTGACGCCTGGGTCGCGACCGTGGAGCGCCAGCTCGACGACGCCCGGGCATCGATCCCCCTGCTCCCGAAGGATGCGCGCGCTGCCGTGCGCAGCGCGCTGGCGCTGTTCGCCGCCCTCACCCGTCGGGTGGCCCGCACCCCGATGGACGACCTCTACCGTCGGCGCGTGCGCGTGCCCGACCCTCAGAAAGGACTGCTCGCGATGCGTTCACTCCTCGTCACCGCGGTGGAGCCCCGATGAGCCGCGTCGTCGTGATCGGCGCGGGTGTCGCGGGCCTCGCCACCGCCGGGCTGCTGGCCAGGGACGGACACGACGTGGTCGTGCTCGAGAAGAACGCCCGGGTGGGCGGTCGGGCCGGCACCATCGAGCGCGACGGATTCCGCTTCGACACGGGCCCGTCATGGTACCTCATGCCCGGGGTGTTCGATCACTGGTTCGCGATGATGGGCACCTCGGCCGACGAGCAGCTCGACCTCACCCTGCTCGACCCCGGCTACCGCGTGTTCCAGCCGCCCCGCGCGGGCGCACCGTCGCAGATCACGGTGCCCGCGGGACGCGACGCGGTGTCGGACCTGTTCGAGGATCGCGAGCCGGGCGCGGCCGCGGCCCTCTCGGCCTACCTCGACTCGGCCCACCACGCCAGCGCGATGGCCGAGAAGTACTTCCTCTACAACCCGTTCACCCGACTGTCGTCCCTGACGACGGGCGAGGTGCTGCGCGCCGCGCCGCGCCTGTTCTCCCTGCTCGGCACCCGGCTGCAGGCGTTCGCCGCGAAGCGGTTCCGCGACCCGCTGCTGCGGCAGATCCTGGGGTATCCGGCGGTGTTCCTCGGCACCGACCCCCGCACCGCGCCCGCGATGTACCACCTGATGAGCGCGCTCGACCTCGACGAGGGGGTCAGCTACCCGCGGGGCGGATTCTGGCGGCTGGTGGAGCGCATCGCCGCACTCGCCTCCGACGCGGGCGCCCGGATCGTCACGGATGCCGCGGTCACGAGTATCCGCACCGTCGGCCGCGATCGTGACGTGCGGGTCGAGGGCGTGGAATGGACGGATGCCGCCGGCCAGCGTCACGTCGAGGTGGCTGACATCGTCGTCTCCGGCGCCGACCTGCACCACACCGAGACCGCTCTGCTGCCGCCGCATCTGCGCACCTACCCGGAGTCGTGGTGGCAGCGCCGTACCAGCGGCCCGGGTGCCGTACTCGTGATGCTGGGCGTTCGCGGCGGCCTCCCCGAGCTCCCTCACCACTCCCTGTTCTTCACCGAGGACTGGGACGCGAACTTCGATGCGATCTTCGGCTCCGACCCGCGCATCCCCTCCCCCGCCTCGATCTACGTCTGCCGCCCGAGCGCGACCGACGGCGACGTCGCCCCCGCCGACCACGAGAACCTGTTCGTCCTCGTTCCCGTGCCCGCCGACGCCTCCATCGGACACGGCGGCTCCGACGGTGCGGGCGATGCCGAGGTGGAGAAGACCGCCGATGCCGCGATCGACATGATCGCCGAATGGTCGGGGGTGCCCGACCTCCGCGAACGCATCGTGGTGCGGGAGACCCTGGGCCCGGCGGACTTCCGCGACGACTACCACTCCTGGCGCGGGGGGATGCTGGGGCCGGCGCACATCCTGTCGCAGAGCGCGATGTTCCGGGCGCAGAACGCGTCGAAGCGCGTGCGCGGCCTGTACTACGCCGGGGCGACCACCGCCCCCGGTGTGGGTGTGCCCATGTGCCTCATCAGTGCGGAGATCGTGCTCAAGCGCATCCGCGGCGACCACAGCGCCGGCCCGCTACCGGTCGCGGTGCCGGCGACACCCGCCACCGGGGCGCGATGATGGGAGCGGTCTACCTCGGCGCGCTGCTGATCTCGACGGCGTGCATGCTGCTGGTCGACCGACGCTTCCGGCTGTTCTTCTGGCGTGACGCGGTCGCGGCCACCGTCGTCACGCTCGTCGGCCTGGCGTTCTTCCTCCTCTGGGATGTCGCGGGCATCGCGTCGGGCATCTTCCTGCGGGGCGACGCCGTCATCGCCACCGGCATCGTGCTCGCTCCGGAGATGCCTCTCGAGGAACCGATCTTCCTGCTCTTCCTGGTGATCTGCACCATGATCGTCTACACCGGGCTCGTGCGCCTGCTGGCGCGACGTCGCACCGCGGTCGCCGGAGGAACGCGATGACCTACCTCCAGCTCTCCGCCTGCTTCCTGGCCGCCACGGTCGCCGTCGCCCTCGCGTTCGGACTGATGGCGCGCGGTCGGGGGCCGCGTCCCGCCGCCGTCGCGCTGACCATCGCGGTGCTCCTCGCGCTGACCGCGGTGTTCGACACGGTGATGATCGGCAGCGGGCTGTTCCACTACGCCGATCAGCACCTCGTCGGCATCCGCATCGGCCTCGCGCCGATCGAGGACTTCGCGTACCCGCTGGCCGGCGCGCTGCTGCTGCCCGCACTCTGGGCGCTGCTCCGCCGCCGCCGGTCCGCGCCCGCGGATGCCGATCGCGCCGAGGAGGCGGCATGACATCGACCACCCGCCCCTCCCTGGCACGCGATCTCGGTCAGATCCTGCTCTCGTCACGTCCGATCAGCTGGATCAACACCGCGTTCCCGTTCGCGGCCGCCTACGTGATGACGACGCGCGAGCTCGACCCGACGCTCGTCATCGGGTTCCTGTACTTCCTCGTGCCCTACAACCTCGCGATGTACGGCATCAACGATGTCTTCGACTACGCGTCCGACCTCGCCAACCCCCGCAAGGGCGGCATCGAGGGAGCGCTGCTCGCCCCCCGCATGCATCGCCCCACCCTGTGGGCGGCGGCCCTGTCGAACGTGCCGTTCCTCGCGTACCTCGTGATCGTCGGCGACCTGTGGTCGACGGTATGGCTCGCCGTCTCGGTGTTCGCGGTGATCGCGTACTCGGCCCCCGGTCTGCGTTTCAAGGAGCGACCCTTCCTCGACTCGATCACGTCGAGCCTGCACTTCGTCACGCCCGCCGTCGTCGGCCTCGCCCTCGCGCGGGCCGAGTTCTCGACCGGCACCGTGCTCGTCCTCGTCGCGTTCTTCCTCTGGGGCATGGCGGCGCACGCGTTCGGCGCCGTGCAGGACGTCGCACCCGACCGTGAAGCAGGGATCGGGTCGGTCGCCACCGTCATCGGGGCCCGTGCGACGGTGCGCCTCTCGCTCGTGCTCTGGCTGCTCGCCGGCGTCCTCATGCTCGTCACCCCCTGGCCGGGGCCGCTCGGCGCTCTGCTCGCCGTGCCGTACCTCGTCAATGCCGCGCCCTGGTGGGGCGTCACCGACGAGACCTCGGGGGAAACCAACCGCGCCTGGCGGCGGTTCATCCTCCTCAACTACGTCGCGGGGTTCCTGGCGACGATGATCCTCATCCTGGCCTGGGTCTCCTGACCCGCCGCATCACGAAAGGCCCTCGCATGTCGTCCTCCGAACGCGCCTCCGCGCCGAAGATCCGCGAGCGCTCCCGCCGCCACTCCTGGGTGCGCGTGTTCGTGCCGGTCGTGCTCATCCTCGCCTGGCTCGCGGGCGCGTCGCTCGGCGGCCCGCTGTTCGGCAAGGTCGACGAGGTGTCGTCGAACGACCAGACGACCTACCTCCCGGAGTCGGCCGACGCGACGAAGGTGCAGGAGCTGCTCGGCGACTTCCGCGACAGCGACGAGATCCCCGCGATCGCGGTCTTCGCGTCCGAGACGGAGCTGACCGCGCAGGAGGTCGAGACGATCTCGGATGCCGTCGCCGACAGCACGTCGATCGAGGGGGTCGCGGACGACGTGTCGCCGGCGCTCGTCTCGGACGACGGCCTCGCGGTGCAGGCGTTCATCCCCATCGACGGCGACGCCGAGCTGCGCGATGTCACCGCCGAGCTGGGCGACGCGCTGCGGGCTGCGGCTCCCGAGGGCGTCGAGGTCTTCCTCACGGGCCCGGCGGGCTTCACCTCCGACCTCGCCGCCGGGTTCGCGGGCATCGACGGCCTCCTTCTCGGTGTCGCGCTTCTGGCCGTTCTCGTGATCCTCGTGCTCGTGTACCGCTCGCTCCTCCTTCCGGTGGTCGTGCTGTCGACGAGCCTGTTCGCCCTGTGCGTCGCGCTGCTGGTGGTGTGGTGGCTGGCCAAGTTCGAGGTGCTGCTGCTGAGCGGTCAGACCCAGGGCATCCTGTTCATCCTCGTGATCGGCGCGGCCACCGACTACGCACTGCTCCTCGTCGCGCGCTTCCGCGAGGAGCTGCGCTCGACCGAAGACAAGGGCGCGGCCATCATGGCGGCGTGGAAGGGCTCGTTCGAGCCGATCGTCGCCTCCGGCGGCACGGTCATCGCCGGCCTGCTCTGCCTGCTGCTGAGCGACCTCAAGTCGAACAGCACCCTCGGCCCGGTGGCCGCGATCGGCATCGTGTTCGCCATGCTCGCGGCCCTCACCCTGCTGCCGGCACTGCTGCTGCTCTTCGGTCGGGCCGTCTTCTGGCCCCGTCGCCCGCGCTTCGAGCCCGAGGTCGTGGCCGACGAGCACGGCATGCGCACCACCGGCCTCTGGGCTGCACTCTCGCGTTTCGTCTCCCGCCGCCCCCGCGCGATCTGGATCGTCACCACCCTCGTGCTGCTCGTCGGTGCGATGGGCCTCACGCAGCTCGACGCCGAGGGGGTGCCGCAGTCCGACCTCGTGCTCGGCGCTTCCGACGCGCGAGACGGTCAGACCGCACTGGGCGAGCACTTCCCCGGTGGGTCAGGCAGCCCCGCCTCGGTCGTGGTCGCGGAGGACTCCCTGCAGGATGCGGCCGACGTGCTGCTGGCGAACGACGGCGTCGATGGGGTCGCCGTCGCCGCGTCCGACTCGCCCAGCGGCACCGCGCCGGTCACGACCGACGGCATCACCCCGGTCGGGCCTCCCGGCACGCCCGCGCCCGACCCGACGGTCGCCGACGGGCGAGTGCTGCTGCAGGCGACTCTCACGGACGCCGCCGATTCGGACGCCGCCGCCGAGACGGTTCGCGAGCTGCGCGCCGAGCTCGCCGGGCTCGACGCCCTCGTGGGAGGTGTCACGGCCACGTCGATCGACACGAACGACGCCTCGATCCACGACCGCAACCTCATCATCCCCGTGATCCTCGTGGTGATCATGCTGATCCTGATGCTGCTGCTGCGCTCGATCCTCGCGCCCGTGCTGCTCATCCTCACCACGGTGCTGTCGTTCGGCACGGCCCTCGGCGTCTCCGCCCTCGTCTTCGACGGCATCTTCGCCTTCCCCGGCGCCGACCCGGCCGTGCCCCTCTACGGCTTCGTCTTCCTCGTCGCCCTGGGCATCGACTACAACATCTTCCTCATGACGCGCGTGCGCGAGGAGTCGATCGCGCACGGCACCCGCGAGGGGGTCCTCCGCGGACTGTCGATCACCGGCGGCGTCATCACCTCGGCGGGACTCGTGCTCGCCGCCACATTCGCAGCACTGTCGGTCATCCCGATCCTGTTCCTCGTGCAGCTCGCGTTCATCGTCGCGTTCGGGGTGCTGCTCGACACGTTCGTCGTGCGTTCGCTGCTGGTGCCGGCACTCGCCTACGACCTGGGCAAACGGATCTGGTGGCCGTCGAAGCTGTGGAGGAAAGGGCTGGAGTGAAACCGGGGCCGCGGTGCCCTCGACAGGATTCGAACCTGCGACCTGCCCTTTAGGAGAGGGCTGCTCTATCCTGCTGAGCTACGAGGGCGTGCGCCTCCAGTTTACGGGACCGCCCGCGGTCACGCCGCGAGCGCGAGGTACGGCTCCCACCGCGGGTCGCTGCGCTCGGTTCCGCGCACGGTCCATGCGGTGCCGTGCGGCGGACGCGGGGTGACGCGCAGCTCCCAGCGCATCTCCTGGGGCGTGCGATTGCTCTTGACGTTGTTGCAGCGCAGGCAGCACGCCACGAGGTTCTCCCACGAGTCCGCGCCGCCGCGCGAGCGCGGCAGCACGTGGTCGATCGTCGACGCCGCCTTGCCGCAGTATCCGCACCGGTGATTGTCGCGGCGCAGCACGCCGCGACGGGTGACGGGTACGCGTCGCCCGGAGGGGACCCGAACGTACCGCGCCAGCACGATCACGGCCGGACGATCGTAGACACCGTGGGATCCCCAGACGGGGTCGTCCTCGACGCGTTCGATCACGGTCGCCTTGTCGTTCATCACGAGCACCAGGGCCCGCTTGAACGACACGATCGCAAGCGGCTCGTAGCCGGCGTTCAGTACCAGTGTGCGCATCCGTCATCCTCTCGATCCGCCGGGACGGCTTCCCGGCACTCTCGAACCACACGACGCCGTGCAGACGGAAGATCCCCCAGAGACGAGAAAAGGCGCTGTCTAGTGACAGCGCCTTTCGCGCGCGGCAGCACCGCGGCATCCCTGCGGGCGATGCAGAAGGACATGACGACCGAGGGCATCCATGGTGCGGATGCTCGGAATCGTATCCATCAGCTTCTCCTGCCCGTTCGACGACGGGATCAGGCTAACCCATCCCGCAGGGTGCGGGGCGAAACGAGAGGTGAACGCTCGGCGTGTTCGGAGACGTCAGCCGGCGTTGGCGGCCAGCCAGGCCTGCGGCTCGAGCAGCCCGCCGTTGACCCACACCTCGAAGTGCAGGTGGTTGGCGGTCGAGCGGCCGGTGCTGCCGACGTAGCCGATGAGCTGGCCGGGCTCGACGGTCTGACCCTGCTGCACCTGACGCGAGCCGTAGATCATGTGGCCGTAGGTGGTCTGCACGCGCTGACCGCCCACCACGCTGTCGATCATGACGCAGACCCCGTAGCCGCCGATGCTCTCGGCGGACGCGCGGACCACACCGCCCGCGGCGGCGTAGATCGGAGTGCCCGCGGGAGCGAGCATGTCGACGCCGTTGTGGCCGCCGCCGATCGTGCGGCTGACGCTGTAGGAGCCGGGAGGCAGCGGGTAACGCACCTCGCCGGAGCCGGGGGCGACGAGCGCGTACCCCGCGGTGTTGAACTTGCCGGAGGACGCGGAGGAGGATGCCGAGGCGACGGCGGCCGCCTTCGCCGCAGCGGCGGCGCGAGCGGCGGCGGCTTCTTCGGCCTTCTTCTTCTCGATCTCCTCGGGCGTGGTCGCCGTGAAGGTGCCGCGGTTCATGGGTGCAGCGGTCGCCTCGGAGGCGACGACCAGCGACTGCGCGTCGACCGCGGCGAGCTGCTGCACCGTCGGCGTGGACGCCTCGGCCGGCTTGGTCGCGGCGTACGCCGGGAGCGCGACGGCGGCGACGAGCGCCCCCACGGCTCCGAAGATGAAGATCGAGCGGAGCGGCTTGACCACCGCGCGGGATGCGGCTCGTGCTCCGTCGCGACGAGCGATCGCTCGGTCTTCAGTTGTCTGTGCGGGCAAATTCTTGTCTGCGACCAAAACCTGATCCTCCAGCGCCTGCGCGCTCGGGTAGCGCTGGCTCGTCGGCACTCTGCTCTCGTGGCACGAATGTATCTCGGGTACTTTGTGCGTTCTCACCGCGACGACGACGAGCCGGAAGGCGATCGACGCGAGTCATCGGTGAGGGGCTCTCCGACGACCTGTCCGAGGTTACCGGAAGATAACGATCGTGTCACCCTGCGAACCTGGCAATCACCGGTGCACGCTGGACGCGGCCGCCGATCAGGCGGGTTCGCCGACCAGGAAGATGTGCGAGGCGAGCTCTACCGGCAGCTCGAGACCCTCGTCCCGACCCTCCATGCGGATGAGGACGTAGCCCTCGTTGAAGCGGAAGTCGCCCTTCGCGCCCGGCATGACCCCCGCATCGCGCAACTGCTCGAGCAGCTCGGGGTCGACCTGCGCAGGCTCGGCGAGACGGCGTACGGTGCCGTCGACCGGCTCACCCGCCGCGTTCAGCTTCTGCACGAGCCCGATGACGCCCTCGTCGAACGTGCGCGCGGGCACGTCGCCGAGCTGGTCGAGCCCGGGGATGGGGTTGCCGTACGGAGACTCGGTGGGGTGCCCGAGCAGCTCGACGAGGCGCCGCTCGACCTGCTCGCTCATCACGTGCTCCCAGCGGCAGGCCTCTTCATGAACGAAGGCCCAGTCCAGACCGATCACGTCTGAAAGCAGGCGCTCGGCCAACCGGTGCTTGCGCATGACGTCGACGGCCTTGCGGCGTCCGGCGTCGGTGAGCTCGAGAGTACGGTCCTCGGAGACCACCACCAGACCGTCGCGCTCCATGCGACCCACCGTCTGCGAGACGGTCGGCCCGGAGTGGCCGAGACGCTCGGAGATGCGGGCGCGCAGCGGCACGATGTTCTCCTCCTCGAGTTCGAGGATGGTGCGGAGGTACATCTCCGTGGTGTCGATCAGATCCGTCATGTGCTGGCCCTCCGAGGTTCTTAGGCAAGCCTACATTCCCGGGCCGACATCGGGCCTCGCTCCCCGGTGGGCGGGCGTCGGCGCTCCCCCTAGAATCGACGCATGGCGATCGAGATTCCCCGTGACCTCCTGCCCGTCGACGGCCGTTTCGGCTGCGGTCCCTCGAAGGTGCGCGCGGCGCAGCTCGAGGCGCTCGTCACCGCGGGGGCGTCGATCCTCGGCACCTCGCACCGCCAGGCGCCGGTGAAGAACCTCGTCGGCAGTGTGCGCGAGCAGCTCGCCGCGCTCTTCCGCCTGCCCGAGGGGTACGAGATCGTCGTCGGCAACGGCGGGTCGACGGCCTTCTGGGACGCCGCGGCGTTCGGTCTGATCGAGCGTCGCAGCCAGAACCTCGTGTTCGGCGAGTTCGGCGGCAAGTTCGCGACCGCCGCGGGCGCACCCTGGCTCGATGCGCCCGACATCCGCAAGGCCGAGCCCGGCACCGCCGTGACCGCCGAGGTCGTCGACGGGGTCGACGTCTACGCATGGCCGCACAATGAGACGTCCACCGGTGTCGCGGCGCCGGTGCGCCGTGTCGACGCCGACGGCGCGCTCACCGTGATCGACGCGACGAGCGCTGCGGGCGGGATCGAGTTCGACTCCGCCGAGGCCGACGTCTACTACTTCGCCCCGCAGAAGAACCTCGGATCCGACGGCGGCCTGTGGTTCGCAGCCGTCTCGCCGGGGGCCATCGAGCGCATCGAGCGCATCGCGGCCTCCGACCGCTACATCCCCGAGTTCCTCAGCCTCAAGAACGCGCTCGACAACTCGCGCCTGAACCAGACGCTCAACACCCCCGCGCTGGCCACCCTCCATCTGCTCGACAGCCAGCTGTCGTGGATCCGCGACAACGGCGGTCTCGCCTGGGCTGCGGATCGCACGGCGGAGTCGTCGGGTCTGCTCTACGACTGGGCGACGGCATCCGACATCACGACGCCATTCGTCGCCGAGGCCGCGCATCGCTCCCCCGTGGTCGTCACGATCGACTTCGACGAGAGCATCGACGCCGCCGCTGTCGCGAAGACGCTGCGCGCCAACGGGATCGTCGACACCGAGCCCTACCGCAAGCTCGGTCGCAACCAGCTGCGGGTGGCGACGTTCGTCTCGATCGAGCCCGACGACGTGCGTCAGCTCATCCGTTCGCTCGACTACGTGCTCGAGAACCTCGGGTCCTGACCGCGGGGCGCGGGTCGTCGACCCGCGCCTCCCCGGGAGCCGGAGGGCTCACTCCTCCTCGGAGTCGTCGCCCTCCAGTGCGGACTCGTCCGGCTCGTCGTCGTCCGCGTCGTCGGACGCGTCCGACTCGTCGTCAGCATCGTCCTCATCCGACTCGGCGTCGGCATCGTCGTCGCCCGACTCGGCGTCGTCCTCATCCGACTCGGCGTCGGCATCGTCGTCGTCCGACTCGGCCGAGTCGTCGAGCTCATCGATGTCGACCCCGTCGAGATCACCGGCGTGCAGGCGGGGAGAGACGACGCCGTCGACCTCGTCATCCTCGTCGTCCTCAACGTCGAGGTCGTCCTCGACGTCGTCGGCCTCGTCGTCGAGGTCGTCGTCCGACTCGTCGTCCTCGGTGCCGTCACCGGCATCCGATTCCGGATCGTCGGCAGCCGCCGCGCTCTGCTCGGCGAGTTCCGCCTGATGCGCGCGGTACTCCGCCAGGCGCTCCGCCCACGGCACCCACTCCGGGGCCAGCAGGGCTCCGTCGCCGGGCAGCAGCTCCGCCTCGAGCACGGTGGGCTCGTCGTCGTCGACGCGAGCCACGGTCACAATCCAGTACCAGCCGGGGTAGCCCGCCAGACGGTTCTCGAAACGCAACGACACCGTGCCGTCGTCTTCGACGAGGTACCCGGCGGCCGGGCCGATCGTCGATGCAGGAGTGATCTCGCGCAGCGCCTGCAGCGCGAGATCGTGAGCGCCGACGAGGCGCTCGTCGGGCTCAGGCTTCGAGGTCATCGGCGACCTTGCGCAGAACGGCGGCGATCTTACGGCCGTGGCTCGACGAGGGATAACGGCCGCGACGAAGGTCACCACCGATGCCGTCGAGGAGCTTCACCAGGTCCTCGACGATGATCGCCATGTCGTCGGCCGGCTTGCGCTTCGCCTTCGCCAGGCTGACGGGCGCCTCGAGCACGCGCACCGAGAGCGCCTGCAGTCCGCGCTTGCCGTCGGCCACGCCGAACTCGACGCGGGCCCCCGCCTTCACGGACGCGCCGGCGGGCAGAGCGGACGCGTGCAGGAAGACGTCCTGGCCGTCATCGGTGGCGATGAAGCCGAAACCCTTGTCTTCGTCGTAGAACCTGACCTTGCCGGTGGGCATCGGAGAACCTCGCTGAGTCGTGCGGAGCAGAGATCGCGCGTGTGCACGACCTCTCCCAGCCTACCGGTCGGGGGCCTCGACGGAGCTCGACTCCCGCGCGCGCGGGTAGGGTGAGAGGGATGAGCACGCAGAACTCCCAGCCGGATGTTCCGATCCGACGACTGGATCGAATCCTGGCCTTCACGGCGCTCGGCATCGCCGCGGCATCCGTGATCTGCTTCTTCGTCATCATCATCGGTACCGCCGTCGGCATGGACCGGAGGGACTTCGGCGAGGGGCTCTGGCCGGTCGTCGCCGCCATCCCCTACTGGGGCCTGCCGTTGGCGTTCGTCATGATCATCGCGCTGCTGGTCATGAGCTTCATCCGCAAGGGTCGCGCATCGCGATCCTGAAGGCGTCGACATGAGCACGCACGCCCGCCCGCTGGCCGACGACCTCGCGGCCGCGAGCGATGAGCAGCTGGACGGACTCCTGCGCGCCCGCGGTGTGCGCGCCGACCCCGGCTGGCACGACTTCTTCGACGCTGCCGAGGCGCTGCTCGAGCCCGCGTCGATCCAGCGGGCGCTGCCCGGTCTCACCGCGGACGAGGCCACCGCCCTGCTGCGCGCCGACGGCGGCGGCGACGCCGGAGAGCACCGCGCGATGCTCACCGCCCTGGCGCTCCTGCAACCGGACGGCTCGCCGTGGCCTCCCGTGAGCGCGGTGCTCGCCGGACGCCCGTCACCCGCCGATCCCCGTAGCGAGACGCCGGCCGAGACATCGTCGGAACCGGTCGCCGCGCACGCGGCCGAGCGCGCGTTCACGACGGTCGCCCGCCTGGCCGACCTGCTGCTCCTCACGCGAGACGCTCCCCTCGGCCTCCTCGCCGGGGGCGCGCTCACGGCCGCCGAGAAGCGCCAGCTGGACGAGGCGGGAGTGCCGATCGACCGGATCGACGCGCTTCTCGACCTCGCCGTTCAGGCCGACCTCGCGGTCGCGGGCCAGCGGCGCCTGCGTGTCACGACGACCGGCGCCTCCTGGCTGCGCTCCTCGGCGGCGGAACGGTGGATGCACGTCGCGACGGCGTTCCGCGCACGGCTGCCCCGCGGCCTCCGCACCGCCGACGGCGGATGGACGCCCCCGTCGACGTGGATCGGCGCGCACCCCTGGGACCCGAACTGGCCTCAGCGCAGCGCGGCGCTGCTCGAGGTCGCCGGCCTGCTCGGACTGGTCGCCGACGACGGCTCCGAGCCGCCGTGGGCGGCGCCGCTCCGTGCGGGTCGCGACGCCGACCCCGCCGCTCTCGTCGCTCTGCTCCCCGCCGAGGTCGACCGCATCTTCCTGCAGAACGATCTCACCGCGATCGCCCCCGGCCCCCTCGTCCCGCAGCTCGACGTCCGCCTCCGCACGATGGCCGTGCGCGAATCGGCGGCGCAGGCCTCGTCGTACCGCTTCACCGACGAGTCCGTCACGCGCGCGCTCATCCTCGGCGAGACCGAGCAGTCGATCCACGAGTTCCTCGGCGCCCTCTCGCTCACCGGCATCCCGCAGCCGCTGTCGTATCTCGTCACGCGTGCCGCGGCCCGACACGGCCTCGTGCGCGTGTCGACCGACGACGAGACCGGGCGCACGCGCATCGAGAGCGCCGACGACCACCTGCTGGGCGCCATCGCCGTCGATCAAGCCCTCAAGCCCCTGGGACTCGTGCGTCACGTCGGCGCTCTGACCACCAACGTCGGTCGCGACACCGTGCACAGCGCGCTCGTCGACGCCCGCTACCCCGCCACTCTCATCGGCGCCGACGGTGCGCCGATCGTCGCCGGCCCGCCGCGCGACGGGGATGCTCGGACGACCGCCGACGAGGTCGACTACCGCCCGCTCATCGCTCGACTGCGGGAGCACCGCGGACCGGACGCCGACGCCGCCTGGCTCGGGCGCGAGCTCGAGGCCGCCGTGCGCGCCCGCGCGCTGCTGCGCGTGACGGTGGCGATGCCCGACGGCTCGACCCGCGACCTCGAGCTCGAGGCGACCGGCTTGGGCGGCGGGCGGCTGCGCGGCCGCGACCGGGCCGCCGACGTCGAGCGCACCCTGCCGGTGTCGAGCATCCGATCCGCCTCGGTCGTCGAATCCTGAGGCCGGCCACACCCTGCGCGGGTAGGATGGTCAGCTATGTCTGATGGCCCCCTGATCGTCCAGAGCGATCGCACCGTGCTGCTCGAAGTCGCCCACGCCGACGCCGAGAGCGCCCGCCACGAACTCGCCGTGTTCGCCGAGCTCGAGCGCGCGCCGGAGCACATCCACACGTACCGGATCACCCGGCTCGGACTGTGGAACGCGCGCGCCGCCGGTCACACCGCCGACGACATGCTCGAGACCCTCGACCGCTGGTCGCGATTCCCCGTGCCGCCGTCGGTCGCGGTCGACCTGCGCGAGACGGTGAACCGATACGGCCGGCTCGTGATCGAGCGCGACGACGAGGGGCTGCTGATCCTGCGCTCCACCGATGCCGCCGTACTGACCCAGGTGGCGGCGAACAAGCGCATCCAGCCACTGCTCGTCGGCCACCCCTCCCCCGAGACCTACGTCATCGACGCCTGGGCCCGCGGGCAGATCAAGCAGGAACTGCTGAAGATCGGCTGGCCCGCCGAGGATCTCGCCGGTTATACGCCCGGCACCCCGCATGAGATCGAGCTCGCCGAGAGCACGTGGAAGATCCGCCCGTACCAGCAGGATGCCGTGGACGCCTTCTCGAAGGACGGCTCGGGCGTCGTGGTGCTCCCCTGCGGCGCGGGCAAGACGATCGTCGGCGCCGGAGCCATGGCGGCCACGAAGACGACCACCCTCATCCTCGTGACCAACACGGTGTCGGCGCGGCAGTGGCGCGACGAACTGCTCAAGCGCACGAGCCTCACCCCCGAGGAGATCGGCGAGTACTCCGGGCAGTCCAAGGAGGTCAAGCCGGTCACCATCGCGACGTATCAGATCCTCACGGCGAAGCGGAAGGGCGAGTACGCGCACCTCGCGCTGCTCGACGCCCTCGACTGGGGCCTCATCGTCTACGACGAGGTGCACCTGCTGCCCGCGCCGGTGTTCAAGCTGACCGCCGACCTGCAGGCCCGCCGGCGCATCGGGCTCACCGCCACGCTCGTGCGCGAGGACGGTCGTGAGGGGGACGTGTTCAGCCTCATCGGCCCGAAGCGGTTCGACGCCCCATGGAAGCAGATCGAGGCGCAGGGCTTCATCTCGCCCGCCGCGTGCTACGAGGTGCGGGTCGATCTGCCGCCGGACGACCGGCTCGAGTACGCCGCGGCGACCGACGATGAGCGGTACCGGCTCGCGGCCTCCGCCCCGGCGAAGATCGACGCGGTGCGCGAACTGATCGCGAAGCATCCGGGCGAGCAGATCCTCGTGATCGGGCAGTACCTCGACCAGCTCGAGACGCTGTCGCAGGCCCTGAACGCGCCGCAGATCACCGGAGCGACCCCCGTCGACGAGCGCGAGGAGCTCTACCGCCAGTTCCGCGAGGGCGAGATCCAGCTGCTGGTCGTCTCGAAGGTCGCGAACTTCTCGATCGACCTGCCCGAAGCATCCGTCGCGATCCAGGTGTCCGGATCGTTCGGTTCACGGCAGGAGGAGGCGCAGCGCCTGGGACGCCTGCTGCGCCCGAAGCAGTCGGGTCACACGGCGAGCTTCTACACGCTGATCGCACGCGACACGGTCGACCAGGACTACGCGCAGAACCGCCAGCGCTTCCTCGCCGAGCAGGGCTACAGCTACACGATCCTCGACGCCGACGCTCTCGCCGCCGCCTGATCGCGGCTTCCCGTCGCACGAACGGCTGCTCCCTCCGCTGCGGTCGCACGAACGGCTGTTCTCAGCGCTCAGAGCAACCGTTCGTGCGACCGGAGGACGGGCTGTGGAGAGCGAGCACGGCGGTGGCGCGGGCGTGGCAGAGTCGCGGGATGCGAAAACCCGAACCCCTTCCGCGCGACCTCGGCGCCGTGTTCGGGGTGGCTGATGCCCGCGCCCTCGGCGTGCAACGCGGCACGCTCCGGCATGCGCGTTTCGAACGGCCGTTCCGCGGGGTGCGCGTTCTTCCGGAGGAGCGGCGATCCGCCGACGATCCCTTCGTGCGCCAGGAGCACGCCCGACGAGCGGCGGCGCGAGCATGGCTCCCCCGGATGCTCGACGCGCAGTTCTTCAGTCATGAGACGGCGGCCGCGATCTGGGGGGCACCTCTACCGCTCGACGGCGATCCCTCCGTGGGCTTCCCCGTGCACGTGAGCGTCCTCGGAGCAGGGCCGCTCCCCCGGGCCCCCGGGATCGTCGGCCATCGCGCGAGCCCCGTGACGAGCGACATCGTCACGCGGGGCGCGGTGCGCGCAGCATCACCCGCGAGCACGTGGGCGAGTCTCGGTCGACTCGCCCTTCCGGATCTCGTGGCCCTCGGCGACTTCTTCTGTCGCGTCTGGCGACCGGGCGTCGGGCGGCGTCACGCGGGACGCGCGCCCCTCACGACACTCGAGGAGCTGCGGTCGGCTGTCGATGCGGGGCGCCGGGTGGGCAATCCGCGGCTGCGGCAGGCACTCGAACTCATCCGTGAAGACTCCTGGTCTCCGCGAGAGTCGCACCTGCGGTGCATCCTCGTCGCGGCCGGCCTGCCGGAGCCCGAACTGAACATCGATGTCTTCGACGACGACGGCCGTTTCCTCGCCTGTCTCGACCTGGCATACCCTCGCCGACGGACGGCCATCGAGTACCACGGCACCGTGCACGCCGCTCACTACGCCGCCGACGTCGAGCGCATGTCGCGGCTGCGGGCCGCCGGTTGGACAGTGATCGAGGTCACCGCCGCACTGTTGGCGCGCCCCGACGTCCTGACCGCCCGCGTCCGCGCCGCCCTCCGCTGACCCGCTCCCGTCGCTCGAACGGCTGCTCCCTCTGCTGCGGTCGCACGAACGGCCCTTCTCAGCCGCGAGACGAGCCGTCCGCGCGACGGGAGCGCACGGGCAGACGGGGCGCACCGGCGAATGATCAGCAGGACCATCGGCGGAGTCACCATAATGGGGTCATGACAGCTGCACGAATTCTGGTCGTCGACGACGAGCCGAACATCCGCGACCTGCTCTCCACCGGTCTCAGCTTCGCGGGCTTCGAGGTGAAGACCGTCGCCAACGGCGCGGGCACCATCTCGGCCGTGCTCGAGGAGGAGCCCGACCTCATCATCCTCGACGTCATGCTGCCCGACATGAACGGCTTCAGCGTCACCAAGCGCCTGCGCGGCGCCGGGTTCACCGCACCGATCCTCTTCCTCACGGCGAAGGACGGCACCGACGACAAGATCGAAGGACTCAACGCCGGCGGAGACGACTACGTCACCAAGCCGTTCAGCCTCGACGAGATCGTCGCCCGTGCGCAGGCGATCCTGCGCCGCACGATGCAGGCCGACGAGGAATCGATCATCCGCGCCGGCGAGCTGTCGATGGATCAGGACACCCACGACGTGCACGTAGGCAAGGTGCCGATCGAGCTCAGCCCGACCGAGTTCAAGCTGCTGCGCTACCTCATGCTCAACCCGAACCGCGTGCTGTCGAAGGCGCAGATCCTCGATCACGTCTGGGAGTACGACTTCAACGGCGACGCGGGCATCGTCGAGAGCTACATCTCGTACCTGCGCCGCAAGATCGACCCCCACACCGAGGAGTCGCTCATCCAGACCAAGCGCGGCTTCGGCTACATGCTGAAGATCGGCAAGTCCGCCTGACGACGCGGGTTCCGACACCGCATCCACGCCACGACCGAGAGGATCGCATGGCGACCAAGCCCGACGCGGTCACCTCCTGGTGGCGCCGGATCAGCCTGCGCGCGAAGGTCACGGGTGTGACCGTCGCGGTCCTCGCGCTCGGACTGCTCGTGGCGGGCGTCGGCACCGTGCCCATCCTGCGCACCGCGCTCGTGCAGAACATCGATGCGCAGTTGCCCGGGCTGGTCTCCACGCCGCTCGTCGACCGCTACTTCGACGCCTCGACCGTCGACGGACGAACCACCTACACGCGCACCGACACCCCCCGCGACTTCTCGGTCGCCATCTACGACGCCGAGGGCGTGCTGGTCGCGACAGCGGGGGAATCGGATGCCGAGGCGGCGCCGCTGTTCCCCTCGGAGTACTCGCTGCAGAAGGCCAAGGCCGACGAGGGCGAGGCGTGGGACCTCCCCGGGGCCGACCGCAGCGTCTACCGCGCCATGGTCGCCATCGTCCCGGCCGACGGCGGGGCGCTGTACATCCAGGTCGTGGCGATGCCGCTGGTCGAGGTCGACCGCATCCTCGGACAGTACTTCGGCATCTACATCACCATCGCGCTCATCACGATCTTCATCGCCGCTCTCGCCACCCGCGGGCTCGTGACGCTGACCTTCCGACGGCTGGGCCAGGTGGAGGCGACGGCGATGGCGATCGCGGCCGGCGACTTCAGCCAGCGTCTGACCGATCTGGAACCAACGACCGAGGTCGGCCGCCTCAACGGCGCGATCAACACCATGCTGGACCGCGTCGACCGCTCCCTCGCGCAGCGCGAGCGGACCGTTCAGCACATGCGCCGGTTCATCGGCGACGCCAGCCACGAGTTGCGCACGCCGCTGGTCAGCGTGCGCGGCTACGCCGAGCTGTACCGGATGGGCGCGATCCAGGGCGAGGAGGACACGGCCCGGGCCATGGAGCGCATCGAGAAGGAGGCGATTCGGATGGGCGTGCTCGTCGAGGACCTGCTCGCCCTCGCGCGCCTCGACGAGGAGCGCGAGCCGCAGATCGTGCCGATCGACCTGCGCCCCGTCGCCCGTGACGCCGCTCTCGACCTGCGCGCGGCGGCTCCGGGCCGCACCGTGACCGTGATCGACCGGACGGCGGAGCAGCCGACGACCGCATCCGTCCGCATCGCCCCCGTGCCGGCCCCACCTCCCCCGACGCGCAGCCTTCCCCGCGCCACGCTCGCGCGACTGCGCCGACGTCCGCGTACGACGCCCACGCCGACTCCGACCGAGCAGATGCCGGCGATCGATTTCTCGGAGCAACAGGATCAGCCGGTGCGGACTCCGCCGATCGCTCTCGGCGAGGAGAACAAGGTGCGGCAGGTCGTGACCAACCTTCTCGGCAATGCCCGGAGGTTCTCGCCCGAGGACTCGCCGCTCGAGATCGTCGTCGACTCGAACCGCGTGCGCGGCACGGCGAGCATCTCGATCGTCGATCACGGCGAGGGCATCCCTCCGCAGATCCGGGAGCAGATCTTCGAGCGCTTCTGGCGCGCCGACACCTCGCGCGCCCGCGAGACCGGCGGCTCCGGACTCGGCCTCGCGATCGTCGCGTCGATCATGAAGGCGCTGAACGGATCGGTCTCGGTCTCGGAGACCGAGGGCGGCGGGGCGACGTTCACCGTCACGCTCCCCCTGGCCCCGGCGCGGGCGACGCCCGAACACCTGCTGGAAGACACCCAGCCCATCGAGCCGCTCGACCTCTGACGCCGACGGGTCTTTCTGCACAGCGGCGCTCCTGCCACGGATTCTCCCCGCGCCCGCACGATCCGCACGCCCGGGCGTCCCGGTCGGCGCGCCTCGTGCGTACGGTCGGAGCACCAACGAAAGGGGAACCCTCATGTCCGTCTTCACCGTCGACACCGAAGCCGTCCAGGCCGCCCAGACCGCGGCACTCGCGACCATGACCCGCCTGCAGAGCGAGTCGACCACGCTCATGGCGCAGCTCACGCAGCTGCAGTCGTCGTGGGTCGGCGGAGCCGCCACCGCCTTCCAGGGCTGCGCCGAGCAGTGGCGGGGCGCCGCCGCGCATGTGGAGCAGGTCCTGGAATCGATCGGTTCGGCTCTCGGCTCCGCAGCCACCCAGTACGCCGATGCCGATCAGTACTCAGCGGGCCTGTTCCGCTGATCCCACGCCGGACGGCGGATTCCTCCTCCGCCGTCCGGTAACGCAGAACGCCCCCGGCCGAAGCCGGGGGCGTTCTGTTCATGCGGGATGGATCAGAAGTCCATGCCACCCGTCGGGTCGCCCGCGGGAGCGGCGGCCTTCTCGGGCTTGTCGGCGACGACGGCCTCCGTGGTGAGGAAGAGACCGGCGATCGACGCGGCGTTCTGCAGCGCGGAGCGCGTGACCTTCGCCGGGTCGATGATGCCCTGTGCGAACATGTCACCGTACTCGCCCGTGGCGGCGTTGAGGCCCTGGCCCGCGGGGAGCTCGGAGACCTTGTTCGCCACGACGCCCGGCTCGAGACCGGCGTTGAGGGCGATCTGCTTCAGCGGAGCCTCGATCGCGACGCGGACGATGCTCGCGCCGGTCGCCTCGTCGCCCGAGAGCGTAAGGACGTCGAGGGCCTTGGTGCCGGCCTGGATGAGCGCGACGCCACCACCGGGGACGATGCCCTCCTCGACGGCCGCCTTCGCGTTGCGCACGGCGTCTTCGATGCGGTGCTTGCGCTCCTTGAGCTCGACCTCGGTCGCCGCACCCGCCTTGATGACGGCCACGCCGCCCGCGAGCTTCGCGAGGCGCTCCTGCAGCTTCTCACGGTCGTAGTCGCTGTCGGTGTTCTCGATCTCGCGACGGATCTGCGTGACGCGACCCTCGATCTGGTCGGCCTCGCCGGCACCCTCGACGATCGTGGTCTCGTCCTTGGTGACGATGACCTTGCGCGCACGGCCGAGCAGGTCGAGCGTCGCGTTCTCGAGCTTGAGGCCCACCTCTTCGGTGATGACCTGTCCGCCGGTGAGGATCGCGATGTCCTGCAGCTGCGCCTTGCGGCGGTCGCCGAAGCCGGGGGCCTTGACGGCGACCGACTTGAAGATGCCCTTGAGCTTGTTGAGCACGAGCGTCGCGAGAGCCTCGCCCTCGACGTCCTCGGCGATGATGACGAGCTCCTTGCCGTCCTGGATCACCTTGTCGACGATCGGCAGCAGGTCCTTGATGTTGGAGACCTTCTGGTTCGCGATGAGGATGTAGGGGTCCTCGAAGACCGCTTCCTGGCGGTCGGGGTCCGTCACGAAGTACGGGTTGAGGTAGCCCTTGTCGAAGCGCATGCCCTCGGTGAGCTCGAGCTCGGTGCCGAACGTCTGCGACTCCTCGACGGTGACCACGCCCTCCTTGCCGACCTTGTCGATCGCCTCGGCGATCAGCTCGCCGATGGCGGGGTCTGCGGCTGAGATGGATGCCGTGGCGGCGATCTGCTCCTTCGACTCGATCTCCTTGGCGCTGCTGAGCAGCTCCTCGGTGATCGCCGCGACGGCCTTCTCGATGCCGCGCTTCAGGGAGATGGGGTCGGCGCCGGCCGCGACGTTGCGCAGGCCCTCGCGGACGAGCGCCTGAGCCAGGACCGTGGCGGTCGTGGTGCCGTCACCGGCGACGTCGTCGGTCTTCTTCGCGACCTCCTTGACGAGCTCCGCGCCGATCTTCTCGTACGGGTCGTCCAGCTCGATCTCCTTGGCGATGGACACGCCGTCGTTCGTGATGGTGGGGGCGCCCCACTTCTTCTCGAGCACGACGTTGCGACCACGCGGGCCGAGCGTCACCTTGACGGCGTCGGCGAGGATGTTGAGGCCGCGCTCGAGGCCGCGACGGGCCTCCTCATCGAAAGCGATGATCTTTGCCATGAGTTTTGTCGTCCCTCCTGGACGTAGACGTTGGGGTTTAGCACTCCGAGTATGCGAGTGCTAACGCCATTCTGGCACTCGACCCCACCGAGTGCAAGCCGTGCGGAGGGGGTGCGCGCGGGCGCTCAGGGCGCGGGCGCTCAGGGCGCGGGCGTCTCGCCGCTCGATCCGTCGTCTGCTCCGCCGCCCGACGCGCGGTCGAGGCCGATCACGATCGTCAGCTGCTTCTGCCCCTCCGCCAGGCCGGCGTAGAAGTCGCTCTGCTCGACGGCGGCGCCGCCGATGAGATCGGCGACCCCGAGCGCGGCCGTGCGGTCGGCATCTTCGACGTAGTAGACGGTGGTGTCGGTGAAGTCCTCGCTCCCGCTGTCGCTGGCGTAGACCGTGGCAAAGCCGGCATTGAGCAGCGTGTCGCGCATCTGGGCGTCGAGGCCCTCATCGGGAGTCGCGTTGAGGATGGTCACCGCGAAGGAGGTGTCGACGACGCCCGTCTCGACCGGGGTCGGCACCGCGGTGGGCTGCGCCTCGGGGAACAGGCTGATGCGTCCCATGACCACCAGAGACCCGAAGATGCCGGCGATCACCAGGATGAGGGCGGCCACGAAGGACCAGAGGAGCACCACCCAGCCGTTCATTCGTGGCGCCTCGGCGCGGTGCGCTCCGACGCGACCGTCGGAGCGGGGGACCTCGTCGAAACGATCGCGGGAGGGCTTGGACACCCCTCGATGCTAGCCGAGGCGTGCTTCAGCCCACGAACCCCGGGGCGCGGGCGGTGCGCCGCCGGGCCCGCACATCGCGAAGTCGACGGAGCCGACCGATCAGCAGGGGATCGTACTCGAGGGCGGCGTCCGAGTCGACCAGGCGTCCGAGCAGCTGGTAGTACCGGGCCGCGCTCATTCCGAGCTGCGCGCGGATGACCTCCTCCTTCGCGCCGCTGTGCCGCGGCCAGAGGGTCTCCAGCGAGAGGATCGCGCGATCGCGCTCCGTCATCTCTCCCTGCATGCCTCCAGGTTAGGTCGGCTTCCCGCCCGTTCCGGGACGCCACTCCCACCACGCGCCGAGCGGGTCGGCCGCGGCGCGCACCTGCCCGTCGAGGGCGACGACGAAACCCGGCCAGGACGCCACGTCGACCGCCGGCTCCCAGATGTCGAGCAGGCCCGGCGGATCGATCGTCACCCAGCGCGCATCGAGGGAGCGGATGCTCTCGACGAGCGCCGCCCGCGGGCCCCGAGAGATGTGGACGAGCACGCCGGGCGTGGTGACGACGAGCGTCGCGTCGGACGGCGCCGTGGCGGCGAGCGCGTCGAGGCCGTTGGCGGCGTCCCCCGCGACGAGCAACGGCGGGTCGGATGCCGCCACGTCGAGCGCCGCGTCGATGCGCTGCTCCCGGCCGCTCTCCCCCGGCCACACGAGACCGCGCAGCCAGCGGCGGTCGTCGGGGTCACGAGCGTCGCGGGGGGCGAGATCGATGCCGGCGCGCCACACGATCTGCGGCATCGACAGCGGCGGGAGCGGCCCGTCGACGCGGCTCTCGAGCACGACGTCGGACACACCGTCGTGCGGGTCGAGGGCGACGCGCAGCGTTCCCTCGGCGTCGCGGAACCGGTAGGAGTACCGATCGGGGTACAGGCACAGCCCGGCGGATGCCCCCACCTCGAGCAGCGCGAGCGGGCCCTCGAACTCCGACAGCACGGGGAGCAGGGCCGCCAGGCGGAGCGGCTCGTTGGTCTGCAGCGTGCGGGATGTGCACTCCGACACCACGTCGTCTGCGCGGTCGAGGACGAACGCCCGCCAGTCGGCGAACCCTCTCAGCGGGGCGCCGAGCAGACGCGTGACGGCGAAGACGAGCGGCGGCTGCCGGTGCGTCTCGGGGATGCGGGCGAGCACCGCCTGCACCGCGGCATCCTCGGCGACTCCGGCCGCCCATTCCGCGTAGATCGCGCTGCGACCGGGGGCCTCCAGTGCGGCGAATCGCGCGTAGCGCTCGCGTACGGCATCCGTCATCCCTCCATTCTCACCGCCGACGTGCCCGTGCTCCGCGCAGAGGGGAGAATGGAGGGAACACCCCGGGAGGACACATGCCGTACGACGTGCAGAAGACCGAAGACGAGTGGCGCCAGGAGCTCGGCGACGAGCAGTACGCGGTGCTGCGCCAGTCCGCCACCGAGCGCGCGTGGACGGGCGAGCTGCTCGACGAGAGCCGCGCCGGCCTCTACACCTGCGGCGCGTGCGGCGCCGAACTGTTCCAGAGCGGGACGAAGTTCGACTCCGGGTGCGGCTGGCCGAGCTTCTACGAGTCGGTGCGCCCCGAGGCGGTCGAGCTCATCGAGGACACCTCCCTCGGCATGGTGCGCACCGAGGTGCGCTGCGCGAGCTGCGGCTCGCACCTCGGCCACGTCTTCCCCGACGGGTTCGGCACGCCCACGGGCGACCGCTACTGCATGAACTCGCTCGCGCTGAACTTCACCCCCGAGGCACCGGAGGCGTGAGCGCCCTCGACGCGGTCCTCGCGCGTCAGTCGTGGTCGAAGGTCACTCCCGACGCCCCGACGCGCGAGCAGCTGCTCCCTCTCGTCGCCGCGGCGGGGCGGGTCGCCGACCACTCCTCGCTGCGTCCGTGGCGGCTGATCGAGCTGCGCGGCGACGACCGTCTCGCGCTCGGCGCGGCGATCGGCAAGGCCGAGGGCGACAAGCATCGGTCGTCGAAGCCGCTGCGCGCCTCGCTGCTCATCGCCGTCGTGGCGAGCTACCGCAAGAGCGGGAAGGTGCCGCGGTGGGAGCAGGAGGCCGTCGCGTCGGGTGTCGCGCACACTCTCAGCCTGCTGCTCGACGAGGCCGGGTGGGGCGTCATCTGGCGCACCGGCGGCTACACGCGTGCGAAGGCGGTCGCCAAAGCGCACGGTCTCGGCAAGAACGAGGAGCTCCTCGGGTGGCTCTACGTCGGCGGGAAGCCCGACAAGAAGCCGGGCCGACGCAAGCCGGTCGACGCCGACGAGGTGCTCACGCGGATGCCGGCGCCCGACGCCGTGAAGAAGCAGAAGAAGAAGTAGGCGGCGTCACCGTCGAGGGCGGGCGAGCGCCACGAGGACGGATGCCGCGGCGATGACGACCATCGTCACGATCTGCCACGGAGCGGGGCCTGCCTCGGTGGGCCAGAGCATGTCGATGATCACCGCCGTCACGAGCTGGCCGAGCACCGATCCGAGCCCGAGCAGCAGCACGCCCGTGTGCGCCACGAGGAACGCGCCGAGGAAGATGTACGCGACGCCGAGCGTGCCGCCGAGGTAGAGCCAGGGCTCGGCGGGCAGCGGATCGGGTGCGCCGCCGACCAGCACGCTGACGGCCGCGGCGAGCGCGAGCACGACCGTTCCGGCGACGAAGCTCGTCATCGTCGCGGCCATCGGAGAGGCGACCCGCTGGGCGAGACGGCCGTTCGCCGCCTGCTGCCAGGCGATGCCGACCCCCGCGGCGAACGGCAGCACGAGCATCCACAGCGGCGCCGTGGTCAGCACGTCGCCACTCAGCGACACCGCGACCGCGATGAGGGCCAGGGCCGCTCCGGCGACGCGTCCCATCGTCACGGCCACCACGCCGGCGGGGCCGAAGCCGATGCGGTCGAGGACGAGTCCGTGCGTGGTCTGCCCCGCCACCACACCGACGGTGAACAGCGAGACGCCCAACAGACCGGCCGTGAGGCCCTGGGTCGACACCGTGAGAGCGCCGCAGGCGCCGCCGAGCAGCATCCACGGCGGGATGCGGCGCGCCCGCAGTCCTCGCACGAGTCGGGCCATGCCCGCCCGGCCGGATGGCAGCGCCGCGACGATCGCGGCGAGCACGAGGGTGCCGACCGAGAACGAGACGAGTCCGGCCAGGATGCCGTCGCCGAGACGGACACCGAGCACGCCGTTGATGCGGGCCTGGATCGCGGTCATGACGCCGATCGCCACCGCACCGCCGATCGCCACCGGGGCGGGAACGGAACGAGTCGGGGTCACCGCCTCACGCTACCGGACCCCACGACCCCTCCCGCGTGTCGGAGGCCGGGTCTAGCCTGGGGGCATGTGCGCGAGCTACGGACTGGACCCCCGCTTCACCGACGCCGAGCTGCTGGCCGAGGCCGACATCGAGGTGCTCGACGACCTGCGCGACTGGGCGCAGCGCAACGACGGCGAGACGCTGCGCCCGACGGGCAAGAACCTGCGCAACCTCAACCCCGTGGTCGTCGACGCCGAGGGGGCGCCCACCCTCGAGACCGCGTGGTGGGGGTTCCTGGTCGACGGGGCGCCGGCACGCTTCCCCTCGATCAACACCCGTTCCGAGCGTCTGCAGGAGCGGCCGGGCGGCCTCAAGAATCGCGCGCTGGTTCCGGCCACGAACTGGTTCGAGATGAAGAAGCCCGAGCGGGTGTGGCACGAGTTCGGCCTCGGTGCGGGCACGCTGTTCGGCATGGCCGCGGTGACCCAGCGCGGTCGAACCGCCGACGGCGAATGGTTCACGTGCTACTCGATCGTCATGCGGCCCGCTCCCGCGCATCTCGCCGACATCCACGACCGCATGCCCGTGCTCATCCCGACCTCCTTCGCCCGCGACTGGCTCACGGCGCAGGGCGACCGTGAGCTGATCGACGAAGCTCTGCTGGCGGCGGCATCCCTCGACGACCGTGTGATCGCGGCGCCGCGCGCCGACGACAAGGGAACGGACCGCCTCTTCTGATGGATGCAGACGCGCTCACCCGCACCGCGGCGGCGCGTGCCGACGAGCTGCCCGGCTCGGAGCGCACGGCACCCTTCGGCCCCGAGTGGGACGTCTACAAGGTGCGCGGACGCGTGTTCCTGCTGCTCCCCCTCGACGGCACCGGGCGCGTGACCCTGAAGTCGCACCCGGACGACGCCGTGGCCCTGCGCGAGACCTTCGCCGACATCGTTCCCGGGTATCACATGAACAAGAAGCACTGGATCACGCTGCAGCCGGGTCCGTCGCTCGAAGCCGGGCTGGTCGACGAACTCGTCACCGAGTCGTACCGTCTCGTCGTCGAGAAGCTCCCTCGCGCCCAGCGGCCCGTCGACCCCGAACTGTTCGGCCGGGTCTGAACAACGCCGCGGCGCGGGTGACCGGGGCGGTGGGGCGACCGCCCGTCGCCTAGATCCACCCCTTGTCGCGCGCGACGCGCGCCGCTTGCACCCGGTTCTCGGTCGCCGTCTTGCCGATCGCCGAAGACAGGTGGTTGCGGACCGTTCCCGCCGAGAGGAAGACCTCGGCGGCGATGCGGGCGATCGCGCGACCGTCGGCCGACAGACGCAGCACCTGCTGCTCTCGCTCGCTCAGCGGGTTGGCCCCCTCGAACAGCGACGCCTCGGCGAGCGCCGGGTCGACGACGCGCAGCCCCTGGTGCACGCGCCGCACGGCGTGGGCCAGTTCGGACGCCGGGGTGTCTTTGGCGATGAAGCCACTCGCCCCCGCATCGAGCGCCTGCCGCAGGTAGCCGGGGCGTGCGAACGTCGTGACGACGAGCACCCGCGTCGACGGGCTCGCCGCCCGCACTGCCCGGGTCGCCGCGATGCCGTCGATGCCCGGCATCTGGATGTCCATGAGGCAGACGTCGGGCTGCGTCTCGGCGGCGCGCTCGCTGGCCGCGGCGCCGTCTGCGGCCTCGGCCACCACGGTGAGGTCTCGTTCGAGGTCGAGCAGCGCCCCCATCGCCCCGCGCACGAGCGCCTGGTCGTCGACGAGCAGCAGCCGGATGGGATCGGTCACCAGGTCACGCTCACTCTCGTGCCGCCCCCGGGCACCTCGTCGACGGCGAGCACGGCCCCCGCCGCCGCCGCACGTTCCGCCATGCCGCGCATCCCGTTGCCCGCCTTGCCGCGCATTCCGCCTCCGTCGTCTTCGACGATCACTTCGCCGGGTGCCATGACGATGCGCACCCGCGAGGCATCCGCATGCCGCAGCACGTTGGTCGTCGCCTCCCGCACGATCCACCCCGCGGGCAGCGACTGTGCGGGCGAGAGCGCGGCGGACTCGCCCGTGACCTCGACGTCGACCCCCGCCGACCGGAGCGCTGCCGCGCTCGCCCGCACCTGCTCGCCGAGGGCGGCGCCCCGCAGACCGGTCACGGTGCTGCGCACCCCGGTGATCGCCTCGCCGGTCAGATGCACGATCTCGGCGAGTTCGGCCTTCGCCCGCTCTGGGTCGGCGTCGACGAGTCGCTCGGCGAGTTCAGCTTTGAGCTTCACCGCGGTGAGCGTGTGCCCGAGCAGGTCGTGCACGTCGCGCGCGATCGACGTGCGCTCCTCGCTCGTCGCGAGTTGCACGCGCACCCGATCGGCATCGACCGAGCGCCCGATCAACCACGAGTTGACGGTGTTCACCACCGCGATCAGCAGTACGATCGCGAGAATTTGGAAGTGCTCCGCGAACCGCCCGGTGACGACGATCACCCCGACGGCGATCGCGATGCCGCCGAGCGTGGTCGCCCAGTGCCAGATGCCGCGCAGGCCGTAGCTGGCGTACGACATGAGGTACGGCAGGAAGCTGAGCGCCCGAGTGTCGATCGCGGGGATCGTCGCGATCGCACAGGCGATCTGCGCCCAGAACAGCGCGCGCACGAGCCGGCCGGGCGCGCCCCACTCCGCGCGCATCCCGGCGACGAAACCGACGACGTAGACGACCGCGAAGCAGACGAGCGCCACCCAGCCCAGCGCCACCCACCCGACCGCGGCGCGGGACTGGAGCAGCGCCAGCACGGGGTAGACCAGGAAGACCATCCAGACGACGGCCATGAGCCAGCCCCAGCGCTGCCAGGGCCCGGTGTGCGCCGTGCTGTCGGCGACGTCGGTCATCGCTCCAGCCTAGCGACGGCGCCGCGAGCGCAGCACCCCGAGGCGCACCAGCGCGGCGAAAGCGACGGCCCAGACGACGACGTTCAGCAGGACCGCCCACAGCGGGTCGGACCCGCCCGCGACGAGCGCGCCCTCGGTGGCCGGCCACCGCACCAGGGCGACGTAGCCGTACATCGGCGTCCAGTGCGCGATGTCGAGCATCGCGCCGTCGAGCGGCACGAACACGTTGCCGAAGAAGCCGAAGAACGTGATCGAGATCGACGCGAGAGCCGCCGCCGAGTCGGAGTTGAAGGCGAGACCGACGCCCAGTCCGAACAGGCCGAACACGAGCCCGAGCCCGAGCGTGATCACGGCGGCAGCAGCCCACCGCCACGGGTCGGATGCCTCGGCACCCGTCGCCAGCCCCGCGGCGTAGACGAACACCACGGCGAGCGCCGCGAACGAGACGGCGGCGAGCACCTTGGTCAGCGCATAGCCGAGGGTCGACATCGGTGTGAGCGCCAGCTGCCTCCCCCACCCCTGACCGACCTCCGAGGCGGCGAGCGAGCAGAGCGAGCTCATCGCGGTCGCTGTGCCGTAGGCGCCCATCGACACCATGACGTAGAACGAGACGTTGGCCTGGCCGACGCTCTGCGACGCGTACGACATGCTCGCCCCGAAAAGCAGGTACATCGCCACGGGCATCGCGAGGGTGAACGCGAGCGTGTAGGGGTTGCGGATCTGACGGACGAGTTCGGTGCGGTACAGCACCGGGGCGACGAGCGCGGTCATGCGGGGTCCTTGGTAAGAGAGGCGAATGCGGATTCGAGGGTGGGAGCGGTGATCTCCAGATCGGTGGCGCCCCGTGCGAGCAGGCGCCCCGCGAGGAGGTCGGATGCGGCGGTGCGCACCGTGACGCGATCGGCGTCGACATCGACGTCGGCGACCCCCGCATCGGCGCGCAGCTCGGCGACGAGCGCGGCGACCTCGGCGCGGCCGCCCGGCACCGTGGCCGACACCGTGCGCCCGCCGAGCGACGCCCGCAGCTGGGCCGTCGCGCCGTCGGCGACCACGACGCCGTGATTCATCACGACCGTGCGACGGGCGAACTGCTCGGCCTCTTCGAGGTAGTGGGTCGCGAAGACGATGGTGCGTCCGGCATCGGCATCCGCCCGCATCGCGTCCCAGAACCGGCGACGGGCGGTGACGTCCATTCCCGCGGTGGGCTCGTCGAGCACCAGCACGTCCGGATCCGGCAGCAGGGCGAGGGCGAACTTCACGCGCTGCTTCTCGCCGCCCGAGCAGCGGCCGACACGCCGCCGCGCGATCGGACCGAGGTCCGCGCGCTCCATCACCTCGGCGATGCGGCCGGTCGCGCCGTGCAGTCCGGCGATCACCGCCACCGTCTCGCGCACGGTGAGGTCAGCGAGCAGCCCTCCCGTCTGCAGCACGGCGGCGAGCCGCCCCGCGGCGACGGCCCGCTGCGGCCGCGTGCCGAGCACCTGCACCTCTCCCTCATCGGGCTCGGCCAGCCCGAGCAGCACGTCGATCGTCGTGGTCTTCCCGGCACCGTTCGGTCCGAGCAGCGCCACCACCTCCCCGCGCTCGATGCGCAGGTCGACGCCGTCGACCGCAACGACGCGGTGTGCACCGACGCCGAAGCGGCGGACGATCCCCTGCAGCTCGACGGCGGGGGCTGGGTGCTCGGGCTCGCGAACGGTGGAGACGGGGGCAGGCTGGGTCATGCTTCCAGTGAACCGCCGACCGCCGCGCGACGCCGGAGCCCGATGTCACACGTTCGGGATGACATCCGTCATGTCGGCACGCCGTCTCGCGATGCCCGCCGCATCGTCGTCGTTTCGGAGCGACCCCGAGTCGTCGGATACTCTGCATCGGGTGACCGTGCAGAAGACCGACGACGAACAGCACCTGCGGCGCGCGCTGAGCAACCGCCACATTCAGCTCCTGGCGATCGGCGGGGCCATCGGCACCGGCCTGTTCATGGGCAGCGGGAAGACGATCTCGGTCGCCGGACCCTCGGTGATCTTCGTCTACATGATCATCGGCTTCATGCTGTTCTTCGTCATGCGCGCCATGGGCGAGCTGCTGCTGTCGAATCTGAAGTACAAGTCGTTCAGCGACTTCGCGAGCGACCTCCTGGGCCCGTGGGCCGGCTTCTTCACGGGGTGGACCTACTGGTTCTGCTGGGTCGTCACCGGGGTCGCCGACGTCATCGCGATCGCCGGGTACACGGATGCGCTCTTCCCGGGCATCCCCCTCTGGATCCCCGGGCTCGCCGTGGTCGTCATCCTCCTCGCGCTCAACCTCCCCTCGGTCGCCGCCTTCGGTGAGATGGAGTTCTGGTTCGCGCTCATCAAGATCATCGCGATCGTGGCCCTCATCGTCACCGGTCTCGTCATGATCGTCACCGGGTTCTCGCACGAGGCCGGCACCGCCACCTTCGCCAATCTGTGGGCGCACGGCGGCATGTTCCCGCACGGCTTCCTGGGGTTCGTCGCCGGGTTCCAGATCGCGGTGTTCGCCTTCGTGGGCGTCGAGCTCGTCGGTACCGCGGCGGCCGAGACGAAGAACCCGGAGAAGAACCTCCCGAAGGCGATCAACGCGATCCCCATCCGCATCCTGCTGTTCTATGTGGGCGCGCTCGTCATCCTCATGTCCGTCACGCCGTGGACGGAGTACGTCGCCGGCGAGAGTCCGTTCATCGCGATGTTCGCCCTCGCCGGGCTCGGGATCGCCGCCACGGTGGTCAACCTCGTCGTGCTCACCTCGGCGATGTCCAGCGCCAACTCGGGAATCTACTCGACGTCGCGCATGGTGTTCGGCCTCGCACAGGATGGCGACGCGCCGCGTCTGTTCGGCCGTCTGTCGAAGCGGCGCGTGCCGCAGAACGCACTGTTCCTGTCGTGCATCCTGCTGCTCTCCGGCGTCGTGCTGCTCTACGCGGGCGACGACATCGGCACCGCCTTCGAGATGGTCACGACCGTCTCGGCCGTGTGCTTCATGTTCGTGTGGACGATCTTCCTGCTGAGCTACCTGGCCTACCGCCGCACCCGCCCGGCGAAGGCCGCCGCCTCGACCTTCCGCCTGCCGGGCGGCCGGGTGATGGTCTTCGTCGTCCTGGCGTTCTTCGTCTTCATCCTCTGGGCTCTCACGACGCAGCCCGATACGCTCACCGCGCTGCTGGTGACGCCGATCTGGTTCGCGGTGCTCGTCGTGGCGTGGCTCTTCGTGCGTCGCTCGCCGCACCACCTCGAGCGGCACGCCGCGCACATCGCGCACCTGCGCAGCGACGACGACGAAGACGACGCGCTGCCCAGCCGCTGAGCAGGTCGCCGCGGTACGCTGAGAGCACTCCGCGCCCGGGACGACCCGTCGCGTGTCATCGTCCGGGGACGGCCCCGCGAAGGATTCAGATGATGACCTCCCCCGCGGTAAGACAGTTCGTCGGAGCATCCGACCTCGCCCGCATCGCGCTCGGCTGGGGAACGTTCCTCGCCGTCGTGCTCGCGCATCCGCTCCTCGCCGCGCCGGCGCCCGCCCCGGCGTTGATCGTGGCGCTCGTCGTGATCGTGGTCGTGATCCTGGTGTGCGCGTTCGGGGTGGTGACGCAGGCCGAGGCGCTGGCGCATCGACTCGGCGATCCCTACGGGTCGCTCGTGCTCACTCTCTCGATCGTGCTGATCGAGGTCATCCTCATCTCCGCCGTGATGCTGGGCCCGGGCGAACACGCCACGATCGCGCGCGACTCGGTGATGGCCGTGTCGATGATCATCCTCAATCTGGTGATCGGCCTGGCGCTGCTGGTCGGCGGCATCCGGCACCGCGGCCTCGCGCACAACCGCACCGGCACCTCGGCCTACCTCTCGATGCTGGTCGTGCTGGTGACGCTCGCGTTCGGCCTGCCGGCGGTGATCGGCAGCGGCGGCGCATTCACCCTCGCCCAGGAGATCCCGATCGTCGTGCTCACCCTCGGGCTGTACGCGTTCTTCCTCGCCCGCCAGATGGGGGCGCAGTCCACGGACTTCACCGAAGTGACCCCTTTTCCCCGGGCCGCGAGCGAGAGGCCGGCTCCGCGTCTCGGCATCCGTCGCGTGCTCGTCGAACACCGCACGGAGGTGATCGCGCGGTTCGCCCTGCTCGTCGTCACGGTGGCCCCGATCGTGCTTCTGTCGCACGACATGGCCGCGCTGCTCGACGACGGCCTCGGGCGGTTGGGCGCTCCCCCGGCGCTCGCCGGCGTGCTGATCGCGGCGATCGTCTTCCTGCCCGAGTCGATCACGACGATCCGGGCCGCGCTGCGGGGAGAGGCCCAGCGTGTCGTGAACCTGTGCCACGGGGCTCTGGTGTCGACCGTGGGCTTGACCATCCCGGTCGTGCTGATCATCGGGATGCTCACGGGGCAGACCGTCGTCCTGGCGGAGTCGCCCGTGAACCTGCTGCTGCTGGGTGTCACCCTGTTGCTGTCGGTGACGACGTTCGCCGCGAAGCGAACCACCGCCGCCCACGGCGCCGCGCACCTGGTGGTCTTCGCCGCCTACCTCATCGCCCTCTTCTCCTAGCCCTCTCCCCCCAGCTCCCGTCGCATTTTCTGTCGCCTCAGCGCGCGGCGAGCGACAGAAAGTGCGACGGGAACGGGCGGAGGACGGGAGGGATCAGGACTGGGGCGTCCAGGCGGAGACGCGGGTGAGGGTCTCGACCTCGTCGGGAGCGAGCGTCAGGCGGGCTCCGGCGAGCAGGTCGGGCACCTGCTCGACCGTCCGCGCGCTGGCGATCGGAGCGACGACGGTCGGCTGCGCGCGCAGCCACGCGAGAGCGGTGGCGGCGATCGACGCCCCGTGGGCGCTGCCGATCTCCTCCAGCGCGTCGATGATCCGCAGCCCCTGCGGCGTGGCGTACTTCGCGGCCCCCTCGGCCCGCGGCGATGACTGCCCCGCGGTCTCGGTCGAACGGTACTTGCCGGTGAGGAAGCCGCTCGCGAGCGAGTAGTAGGGCACGAGTCCGAGCCCGAACTCCTCGGCGACGGGGATGATCGTGTCTTCGACCTCGTTGCGGTGCACGAGGTTGTAGTGCGGCTGGATCGCGACGGGCAGGGCGGCGCCGGTGCGCTGCGCGATGTCGATCCACTCCCGGATGCGCGCGCCGGAGTAGTTCGAGACCGCGACGTTGCGCACCAGACCGTCGGACACGAGGTCGCCGAACGCGCCGACGGTCTCCTCCAGCGGCACGGTCTCGTCGTCGAAGTGCGCGTAGTACAGGTCGATCGCGTCGACCCCGAGGCGTCCGAGCGACGCCTCGGCCGCACGGCGCACGTTCGACGCCGACAGTCCGCGGAACTCGGGGTGCTGGCTGACCTTGGTCGCGACGGTCACGCCCTCGGGCCGGCGCGACGCGAGCCACTCGCCGATGATCGTCTCGCTCTCACCGCCGCTGTTGCCGGGCGCCCAGGCGCTGTACGCGTCGGCCGTGTCGATGAAGTCACCGCCGCCGTCGACGAACGCGTCGAGAACGGCGAAGGAGGCGTCGCGGTCGGCCGTCCATCCGAACACGTTGCCGCCGAGCGAGAGGGGAAGAACGTCGAGGTCACTGTTTCCGATACGAGTCATACCGGGGCCAACCGACCACCGTCGTCGCGTATTTCCGATTCGGCGGCACACGGCCGTCCTCGGTCAGGAACCGCAGCGCTCGTTCCGCCTGGCGGGAGCCGAGGTTTCGTGATGCGCGGGCGGTCAGTCTCGAGAGTCGGGGCGGGCGTCCTGCGCGGCGATGATCCGCCGCATCAGGCGAAGACCACTCCACAGGTATACGGCACCCGCCACGGCGACCACGGTGAGTGCGATCGCCCAGGCCCAGGTGCCGAAGCTCCCCCCGCCGTCGACCGCGAGCGTCACCCAGTTCCACGCCGCGAACAGGAAGATCACGGCGATGACCGACGACCAGAAGATGGCGCTGATACGGATGCCCCGATCCCGCTCGGCAGCCGACGTCATGGGCTCATTCTCGGGCGTGCTCATACCTGAAGAATAGACGCGGGCGACCGCGACCTCGCAGTCGCCCGCACGACGGCACCGGACGAGAACCCAGAAACCCGAGGCATGGCGAGCAGCGGAACGTTCCGCCTGTGAAGAGCCGACTACGGGACTCGAACCCGTAACCCCCGTATTACAAGTACGGTGCGCTACCAATTGCGCCAAGTCGGCGGATGCCACCAGCTTAGCGATGGCGGAGCCGCGGTCCCGTTCATACGGGACTGCAGCGTCAGGATGCCGGGGTCTCGCTGGGCGCCGGGGTCGGCGTGGGCGTCGGCGTCTCAGTGGCCTTGTACGAGGCCTCGCTCGACGCGGTCAGCACGAACGACGAGAACTCCGACGAGTCGTCGAGCGCGCCGACGTAGGCCTCGCCGTTCACCACGACCATCGGCGCCGACTTCAGCACCAGGTCGTCGGAGCCCGCGAGCGGCCCCTCGAGGGCGCGCGTGGTGGCGTCCTTCGCCCAGCCGAGGAAGTCGCCGTCGACGATGCACGAACGCACCTTCTTCGCGTCTTCGACGCCCACCGCGCCGGCGAGGTCGGCGAGCTCGGTGTCGGACATCCCGTCGGTGTTGATCTCGGGCTGGTCGTCGAGCAGCTCGTGGTTGTACGCCCAGAACTGGTCGGGCGAGTACGTCGCGACGCAGGCCGATGCGGCGGCGGAGCGCAGCGAGTACTTCGTGCCGTTCGAGCTGGCGGTCAGCAGCGCCACCGGGTGGTAGGTCACGGTGACCGCGCCCTCGTTGATCCAGTTGGTGAGCAGGCGCGCGTTGGTCCGCTCGAACTGGCCCGCGTCGTCGGAGAGGTAGTCGACGTAGATGTGGATGTCGACCTTCTCGGCCGTGCTCGGCTCGGGCGTGGGCTCAGGCTCGGTGGCCGCGTCGGTGGGCGTGGCGCTCGGCGTCGCCGGCACGTCCGCGGATGCCGCGGCCGGCGAGACGCTCGAGATCACCACGCCGTCGCGGTCCATGCCCGAGGGCGAGAGCTGCGGCTTCGACACCTGCGCCGACACCGCCAGCGTGACGGCGGTGCCGATCGCACCGATGGCGACCAGCGCCAGGGTGCCGAGGATGATCCGGCGCATGATCCGCGCCCGGGACTGCTGCGCGTGTACGCGCTGTGCCTTCTCCCGCACGGCCTCGCGCGAACTGCGAGGGGTGGAGGAGTCCGGCGTTTCGTCGCTCGACATCGTTCCTCTTGAAAGTCTCACGGGGGCAGGGTGACCCCGACCGTCGGATGCTCGGAGGATCGACGGTCGCCGCGGGAAAACGGCCGGTCTCGATGCTAACCACCGCACCTGAGAAATACCCAGGTGAAGGCATCCATGTCATACTGATCCCGACCCGATGAGGGGTCACGGCGGCGAGGCTGCCGCTTCCATCACTACGGATCGTCCGGCACGTACCTGCCGGTGAAGGAGAAACATCATGGCATCAGTGACTTTCGACGACGCCACGCGTCTGTACCCGGGCGGCACCCGCCCGGCGGTCGACAAGCTCAACCTCGAGGTCGGAGACGGCGAGTTCCTCGTCCTGGTCGGCCCCTCCGGTTGCGGAAAGTCCACCTCGCTCCGCATGCTCGCGGGCCTCGAAGAGGTCAACGCCGGCCGCATCCTCATCGGCGACCGCGACGTCACCGATGTCCCGCCGAAGGACCGCGACATCGCGATGGTCTTCCAGAACTACGCGCTGTACCCGCACATGACCGTCGCCGAGAACATGGGCTTCGCGCTCAAGATCGCCGGAGTCGGCAAGGAGGAGCGTGCCACGCGCGTGCTCGAGGCGGCGAAGCTCCTCGACCTCGAGCAGTACCTGACCCGTAAGCCGAAGGCGCTCTCCGGTGGTCAGCGTCAGCGTGTCGCCATGGGTCGCGCGATCGTCCGCCAGCCGCAGGTCTTCCTCATGGACGAGCCGCTGTCGAACCTCGACGCCAAGCTCCGTGTGCAGACGCGTACGCAGATCGCGTCGCTGCAGCGCCGCCTCGGCGTCACCACGGTCTACGTCACGCACGACCAGACCGAGGCTCTCACCATGGGCGACCGCATCGCCGTGCTGAAGGACGGCCTCCTCCAGCAGGTCGGCACCCCGCGCGACCTGTACGAGAAGCCGAACAACGTCTTCGTGGCCGGCTTCATCGGCTCGCCCGCGATGAACCTGTTCTCGGCCGACCTGGCCGACGGCGGCGTGCGCTTCGGTTCCGAGATCGTCCCGCTCGAGCGCGACGCGGTGGCCGGCGCATCCGGCACCCAGATCACGGTCGGCGTCCGCCCCGAGGACATCACGGTCGGCCCGGCCGACGGTCGCGGGCTCTCGGTCGTCGTCGACCTCGTCGAGGAGCTCGGCGCCGACGGCTACCTCTACGGTCACACCGAGATCAACGGCAAGCGCACCGACCTGGTCGCCCGTGTCGACGGTCGCAACCACCCGAACGCGGGCGAGACCGTCACGCTGGCCGCCAACCCCGGCCACGTGCACGCCTTCGACCTCGAGACGGGCGACCGCCTAAACACGGCACCGGTCGTCTCGGCCTGATCGGTCACACCACTCGCGGCGCGGGTCGACTTCGGTCGCCCGCGCCGCGTCTGCGTCCGCCCCTCGATTCCCCAGGAGCCCCATGCAGGATTCGTTGCGCATCACCGCGAGCTCGATCGACCCCGGTCTGCTCGGGCTGCCGTGGTCGACGCCCCTCGGCCGGTGGCCGTCTGAGCACATCGTCTCGCTGCCGAAGGGCCTCTCGCGCCACCTCGTGCGGTTCGCCGATCTCTCGGGTCGCGTGGTGGCGGTCAAGGAGACCACCGAGGAGATGGCCCGTCGCGAGTACGAGATGCTCGGCAACCTGCGCCGCCTCGACGTGCCCTGCGTCGAGCGCGTCGCGGTGATCGCGGGGCGTTCGGATGCCGACGGCGAGCCGTTGCCCGCCGCCCTGGTCACCTCGCACCTGCGGTTCTCGATGCCGTACCGGGCGCTGTTCACCCAGGTGCTGCGGCCCGACACCGCCACACGTCTCGTCGACGCTCTCGCCCTGCTGCTCGTGCGCCTGCACAACGTCGGGTTCTACTGGGGCGACGTCTCGCTCTCGAACACCCTCTTCCGCCGCGACGCCGGCGCCTTCGCCGCGTACCTCGTCGACGCAGAGACGGGTGAGCTGCACGAGGAGGGCCTGACCGACGGCCAGCGCTCGTACGACCTCGACCTCGCCCGCACGAACATCGCCGGCGAGGTCATGGACCTCGCCGGCGGCGGGCGGCTCGAGAACGGGGTGGATGCGGTGGCGATCGCCGATGGCATCGTGTCGTCGTACCGCTCGCTGTGGGCCGAGCTGACCGAACAGGACTCGTTCTCGACCTCGGAGACCTGGCGCATCACCGAGCGGGTCGAGCGGTTGAACGCGCTGGGCTTCGACATCGACGAGATGTCGATGACGACCACCTCCGACGGCACGGTGGTCGAGATCCAGCCGAAGGTCGTCGATGCCGGACACCACCAGCGCCGGCTCATCCGCCTGACCGGCCTCGACGTCGAGGAGAACCAGGCACGCCGTCTGCTCAACGACCTCGACGAGTTCCGCGCCCGCTCGACCAAGCAGTGGGCCGACGAGGAAATGTACGCGCACGAGTGGCTGACGCGCGTGTTCGAGCCGGTCGTGCGCGCGATCCCCTACGACCTGCGCGCCAAGCTCGAACCGGCCGAGGTGTTCCACCAGGTGCTCGAGCACCGCTGGTACCTGTCGCAGGCGCAGGGGCGACCGGTGCCGCTGGCCGAGGTGCTCACGAGCTACATCAACGACGTGCTCCGTCACCGCCGCGACGAGGCGACCATCATGGGCCCGCCGACCGAGACGATGAGCCTGCCCGTGGTCACCGGCTCGACGCCCACCTCCGACGACGAGGACGACGAGGTCGACTGGCGCGATCTCGTCTGATCGGCCCGCCGCCCGCCGTCGGTATCAGTAGCCGACGGTGAACCGCTCGCGGCGGTGGTTCGACTGCTCGATCTCGTCGACGACCGCCACCGCGAAGTCGGCGCCCGAGATGAACGAATTGCCGTCGGCGTCGCGCACCAGCACATCGCCGCCGTCGCGGTAGTGCCCGGTGCGCTCTCCCTCGGCCCAGGGGCCGAAGACCTCCGCGGGGTGCACGAAGAACCAGTCGAGGTCGTCGGGGGTGGACTCGAGCAGGGCGAGCGAGTCGATGCCGACCTGGGCCTCGTGTGTGTACTCCTCGGGGAAGTCCTGGTCGAACAGCCGCGGCCCGCCCGGCGCGACGAGGCTGCCGCCCGCTCCCCCGACGACGCCGAGACGCGTGCCGGTGCCGCCGAGCAGGTTGGCGATGCCCTCGAGGGCGTCGAGCACACGGTCCTCCATGTCGCCGCGCGGCGACAGCGCCGACACCACGGCATCCGCACCCGCGAACACCCCGGCGAGCGGAGCCAGTTCGAGCACCGATCCCTGCACGTAGGACGCCCCCGCGACAGCATCCGTGGGCACGGAGCGCGACAGCGCGGTGACGTCGTGGCCCCGGTTGACGGCCTCGACGACGATGTGACGACCGGCGTAGCCGGTCCCTCCCAGAACGACGATGCGACTCATGCGTGCTCTCCTCTGTCGTGGACGATGCTGTCGTGGACGATGCTGTCGTGGACGATGCTGCGGTGGACGGGGCGGCGGCAGTCGGCCGGTCGACGACCGGCCGCGGCTACGACGCGGAACGGATGGTGGCGACCTGGTACAGCGCCACCGAGGTCGCGATTCCCACGTTCAACGACTCGGTGGCCGTGGAGATCGGGATCGAGACGATCTGATCGCAGGTCTCGCGCACGAGCCGCGAGAGGCCCTTGCCCTCGGCACCCGCGACGATCACGACGGGGCGGTCGGCGAGCTGCAGCGCGGGCAGGTCGACGTCGCCGTCACCCGCGAGCCCGAGGATGAAGACGCCCTGCTTCTTGAAGTCCTTGAGCAGCGACGTGAGGTTGGTCGCGAGCGCGACGGGCAGGCGTGCGGCGGCGCCGGCGCTGGTCTTCCACGCGGCCGAGTTCACGCCGGCGGAGCGGCGCTGCGGCAGGATCACGCCGTGGCTGCCGAAGGCGGCGGCCGAACGGATGATCGCACCGAGGTTGCGCGAGTCGGTAATGCCGTCGAGGGCGACGAACAGCGGCACCTGCCCCTTGTCGATCGTGTTCTCGAGCAGATCCTGCGGGTGCGCGTACTCGTACGGCGGCACCTTAATGGCGACGCCCTGGTGCACGCCGTCGAAACCGGCCATGCGGTCGAGTTCCTGGCGGGTGACCTCGAGCACCGGGATGCCGCGATGCGTCGCGATCGACAGCATCTCCTTCACGCGATCGTCCATCTCCACGCGCTGCGCGATGTAGAACGCGGTCGCGGGGATCTTCGCCCGCAGCGCCTCGAGCACCGAGTTGCGGCCGGTGACGACCTCGGTGTCGGTCGTGTTGTCCTTCGCGCGCGCCGAGCGGTTGGGGTTGCCCCCCGCGGTCTGGCGCTGCCCCGGCTTGCCCTTGCCGCCGGACGCCGCGTAGCGCTCGGCCGCAGCCTTGCGCTTCCCGGCGGGGTGCCAGGCGCGGTCCTCGGCCTTCGGGGTCGGTCCTCGGCCCTCGAGCGCCTTGCGCCCGAGGCCTCCGGTGCCCTTGGTGGGCCCCTTCTTCTTGCTGTTGCCCGCTCCGGGGCGACCTGGCTTAGCCATCGATACTCCAATGAGTTCCGGCCGGAGTGTCCTCCAGCGTGATTCCTGCCGCGGCGATCGCATCGCGGATGCGATCGGCTGCGGCCCAATCCTTGTCTGCACGCGCCTGTGCGCGCTGCGCGATCATCGTCTGCACGAGGGCGTCCAGCGCGGAGGCCTCGGCTCCCGATTCCGTGCGCCTCCACTGCCGGGAGCGGGGGTTGATCCCCAGGATCGACGTCATCTGAGCGACGTCGGCGACGTCCTGCTTCGCCTCATCGTACTTGCCCGCGTCGAGGAGCGCATTCCCGGAGCGGATGCTCGTGTGCACGGCGGCGAGCGCGCGGGGCACCGAGAGGTCGTCGTCCATCGCCTCGGTGAACTCGGTGGGCAGCCCCTCCTTCACCTGCACCCACCCGTAAGGCGCGAGCCGCTCACCGCGTTCGAGGAACGTCGAGATGCGGGCGAGCGCCGACTCCGCCTCCGCCCACGACGACTCCGAGAGGTCGAGGCTCGACCGGTAGTGCGCGGCCGCCAGGGCGTACCGCACGACGAGGGGATCGTGCTGGGCGAGCACGTCGGAGGCGAGGGTGAAGTTGCCGAGCGACTTCGACATCTTCTGCCCGTTCACCGTGACGAGGCCGTTGTGCATCCAGTACCGCGCGAAGGCGTCGCCGGCCGCCGTCGACTGCGCGAGCTCGTTCTCGTGGTGCGGGAAGCGCAGGTCCAGCCCTCCGCCGTGGATGTCGAACTCCGCGCCGAGATACCGCCGGGCCATCGCCGAGCACTCGATGTGCCACCCCGGGCGTCCGTCACCCCACGGCGACGCCCAGGTCGCGTCGGCCGGCTCGCCGGGCTTGGCGCCCTTCCACAGCGCGAAGTCCTGCGGGGCGCGCTTGCCGCGCGGGTCCGCGTCCTCCGCGGCCTCCATGGCGTCGACCGACTGCCGGGTGAGAGAGCCGTACTCGGGCCACGACCGCACGTCGAAGTAGACGTCGCCGGAGCCGTCCGCTGCGGGATAGGCATGACCGCGCTCGACGAGGCGCGCGATGAGCTCCTGCATCTGCGGGATCGATCCGGTGGCGCGCGGCTCGTAGGTCGGGGGCAGGATGCCGACGGCGGCGTACGCCGACGCGAACTCCTGCTCGATGCGGTAGGCCAGCGCCCACCACGCCTCGGTATCGGTGGCGTTCGCGAGCACCTTGTCGTCGATGTCGGTGACGTTGCGCACGAAGGTCACCCGCCCGTGCCGGTGGGCAAGCCACCGCCGCAGCAGGTCGAAGCTCAGCGCGGCGCGGACGTGCCCGATGTGCGGACCCGACTGCACCGTGGGACCGCAGACGTACATCGTGACGTTCTCCGCGTCGAGCGGCACGAAGTCGCGCAGGTCCTGAGCACGGGTGTCGTAGAGGCGGAGAGTCACCGCTCAAGCCTACTCGGCCCGGTCGGCTCCGCCCCGGGAGAAGACGACGGCGACCGCGGTCACGGCGATCCCCTCCCCGCGCCCCGCGAACCCCAGACGATCGGTCGTCGTGGCGGTGATCGAGACGGGGGCCCCGCCGAGCGCCTGCGAGAGCACACGCTCGGCCTCGGCGCGGCGGGCGCTGAAGCGGGGACGATTGCCCTGGAACTGGGCCGACACGTTGCCGATCGCGAAGCCCGCCTCGTCGAGCAGCT
Organism: Microbacterium sp. Soil_N32; assembly: GCF_057655505.1. Classification (NCBI taxonomy): domain Bacteria; kingdom Bacillati; phylum Actinomycetota; class Actinomycetes; order Micrococcales; family Microbacteriaceae; genus Microbacterium; species Microbacterium sp. Soil_N32. Next base: position 72,191 of record NZ_JBDGME010000018.1, on the reverse strand, counting down.
CGCGGGTGCGGGCCAGGAACACGGCGGCGTGCGCCCCGGCGTACTCGGGATGCGCCGTGCCGAAGTGCTCGCCGATGTCACCGAGTCCGGCGGCGCCGAGCAGCGCATCGACGATCGCGTGTGCGACGGCATCGCCGTCGGAGTGGCCCGAGAGCGCGGGCTCCCCCGGCCATTCGAGTCCGGCGAGCCACAGGTCGCCCCCGCCGCCGAACGCGTGCACGTCGGTGCCGATGCCGATCCGCGGGATGCCGGCGGCGGGCGTCGCGGCCGAGGCGGACGGCGCCGCCGCTGCCGCACCACCGGCGCGCGCGGGGTCGTCACCGGCGAGGAGCCGGCGCGCGCGGTCCAGGTCGTCCGGCGTGGTGATCTTGAACGCGCGTGCCGATCCGGGGATGTGGCGCACGGCACCGCCGGCGGCCGCGAACAGCGCCGCATCGTCGGTGTACTCGACGCCCGACGCGAGAGCCGCGGCATAGGCGGCCTCGAGCGCTGCGCGCGGGAACCCCTGCGGGGTCTGCGCCGCCGCGAGCTCGGAGCGGTCGACCGGGGCGATCACACGGTCGCCGTCGACGCGCTTGAGGGTGTCGACGACGGGCAGCGCGGGAATGACGCCCGCTCCCCCGGTCACGGCGGCGGCGACCGCGTCGATCTGGGTCGGCGGGGTCAGTGCCCTCGCCGCGTCGTGCACGAGCACGACCTCCACATCGCCCCATAGCGCCGCGAGGCCCGCGGCGACCGACTGCTGACGCGTCTCTCCCCCGGTCACCACGCGTCCGAGGTCGACCCGGTCGCCCGCAGCGCCGCGCAGTTCGGTCTCGGCGTCGCCTTCGAAGCCCGCCGGGGCCACGACCACGACCTGCGCGGGAGCCGCCGCGAACACGCCGTCCAGCGCGTGCCGCAGCACGGAGGAGGAGTCGATGCCGACGAACGCCTTGGGCGCCCCGGCATCCAAGCGCGTGCCGGAGCCGGCCGCGACGACGATCACCGCGATGCGCGGAACGGGAATCAGGGTCACGTCCTCACGCTACCGTGCGCGCTGCGGAGACGACGAAGGGGCGGATGCCGCAGCATCCGCCCCTTCGGGAGTCTCGGCTCAGGAGGCGAGGACCTCGTCGAGCAGGGCGCCCGCCTTGTCCTCGTCGATCTTCTCGGCGAGGGCCAGTTCGGAGATGAGGATCTGGCGCGCCTTCGCCAGCATCCGCTTCTCGCCGGCCGACAGGCCGCGGTCCTGGTCGCGGCGCCACAGGTCGCGCACGACCTCGCTCACCTTGATGACGTCGCCCGACGCGAGCTTCTCGAGGTTCGCCTTGTAGCGACGCGACCAGTTGGTCGGCTCCTCGGTGAACGGCGCGCGCAGCACCTCGAACACGTGGTCGAGGCCTTCCTTGCCGATCACATCGCGCACGCCGACGAGGTCGACGTTCTCAGCGGGCACCTCGATGACCAGGTCGCCCTGGGTCACGTTGAGCTTCAGGTACTTCTTCGCCTCACCCTTGATGATGCGCTCCTTGACCTCGATGATGGTCGCAGCGCCATGGTGCGGATAGACGACGGTCTCGCCAACCTCAAAAAGCATAAAAACAAGTCCTTTCGGCAACCTCAAGGATACCACAGGGGATATGCGCTAAGGTTCGCCACCCCTGGTCCCGATGCCGGTCGCCCGTACCCATAGAATGGGACACGGACATCCCCGTCGGACCCCCAGGAGGACCCGTGAAATCGCGCCTTGTTGCGTCTGCCGCCCTCAGCGCCCTCGTCCTTCTCGGCGCCACGGGCTGCACGTTCATCTCGCCGCAGGCCACGACCATCGAGTACTCGGCCTCCGACGGCGTGAACGTCTCCGACTCCGACGGTCCGCTCGACGTGCGCAACGTGTTCATCGTCGCCACCGAGGACGGCTCGGTCGGCAACCTCGTCGCCGCGATCGTGAACCCCACGTCCGAGCGCGCCACCCTGACCATCTCGTTCCAGGACCTCGAGCCGCTCACGGTGACCGTGCCGGCGAACGGCCGTGTCAGCCTCGGCGCCGACGCCGAGCCGCTGCGCATCGTCGACCTCGACGCCATGCCCGGGTCGACGATCGACATCCACTTCCAGTCGGGCGACGCCACGGGCGTCACGACGGCCGTGCCGGTGCTCGACGGCTCGCTCTCGTACTACAAGGACCTCGTCCCCGAAGAAGACTGACCCTCGGTCCGACCGTATACGGCGAAGGCCGGCTCCCGAGGGGGGCCGGCCTTCGCCGTACACGGTCGAGATGTCGCTCAGTCAGCCCTCGAAGCGGTAGCCGAGCCCGCGCACCGTCACCAGCATGACCGGCTCGCTCGGGTTCACCTCGATACGCGAACGGATGCGCTTGATGTGCACGTCGAGCGTCTTCGTGTCGCCGAAGTAGTCGCTCCCCCACACCCGGTCGATGAGCTGCCCCCGCGTGAGCACGCGGCCCGCGTTGCGCATGAGCACCTCGAGCAGCTCGAACTCCTTCAGCGGCATGTTGATGAGCGAACCGGCCACCGTCACCGTGTGGCGGTCGATGTCGAGCGATACGCGACCGCCGTCGAGCACCCGCTCGTCGAGCTCGCTGTCGGCCTGCACGACGCGGCGCAGCACGGCCCGCATGCGGGCGAGCAGCTCGCGCGACGAGTAGGGCTTCGTCACGTAGTCGTCCGCGCCCAGTTCGAGACCCACGACGATGTCGACCTCGGAGTCCTTGGCCGTGAGCATGATGATCGGCACCGCAGACGACGACCGGATCTGGCGGCACACCTCCGTGCCGGGCATCCCCGGCAGCATGAGGTCGAGAAGCACGATGTCCGCTCCCCGCTCGCGGAACGCGCTCAGCGCGGTCGGTCCGTCCTCCGCGATCTCGACCTCGTAGCCCTCGCGCCGCAACAGGTAGGCGAGCGGGTCGGCGAGATCGGGCTCGTCCTCGACGAGAAGGATGCGGGTCATGCTCTGTCACCTTTCCGTACGCGCACGGCCCCCGTCTTGGGAGGCTTGCGGTCGCGCTTCTTCTTGACCTTGGCGGCGGGGTCCGCCACCGGCGGCGCATCGATCGCCGGGAGTCGCATCGTGAACGTCGAACCGCGTCCCGGGCGCGACCACAGCCGCACCTCGCCGCCGTGGCGCTGCGTGGCGTGCTTGACGATCGACAACCCCAGGCCGGTCCCACCGGTGCGCCGCGAGCGGGCCTCGTCGGCGCGGTAGAAGCGCTCGAAGATGCGCTCGCGGTCGGCCTCGGCGATGCCGATGCCCTGGTCGGAGACGGCGATCTCGATGACCCCGTCCTCCGCGCGCACTCCGACGCCCACGCGCGATCCCCGCGGCGAGTAGACGATCGCGTTCACGATGAGGTTGCCGACGGCTTCCACGAGGATCTGCGCGTCGCCGCGCACCCACAACCCCCGGTCGCCGCCGCGCGTGATCTCGACGCCGGCGGAGTCGGCCTGCACGACGTGCGCCTCAATCGACTTCGCGATGACCTCGTCGATCGCGACGGGCACCGCATCGCCGAGGCCGTCGTCGGCCTGCAGCCGCGACAGGCTCATGATGCGACCGGTCAGCTGCGCCAGACGCCCGGCCTCGGCCGAGATGCGCGAGGCGAAGATGCGCACCTGCGCGGGGTCGTCCGCGGCCGACTCGATCGCCTCCGCCAGAAGGGTCACCGCACCGACGGGCGTCTTCAGCTCGTGGCTGGTGTTCGCGACGAAGTCGCGGCGCATCTGGTCGAGACGCTCCTGCTCCGTCACGTCGCGGATGATGAGCAGCGTGAGCCGGGGCCCCAGCACGCTCGCGCGTGCGGCCACCAGGCGGGGGTCGAGGCTGAGGCCGCCCCGCGTGATCCGCAGCGATTCGGTGGCCGTGCCGCCCGAGGCCCGCACGCGGCGCACGAGCAGCCGCAGCTCGGGATTCTCCAGCGCCGACCCGACGTCGATCCCGAAGCGCGTCGCCGCCTGCGACGACGCGAGCACGAGACCGGAGGCGTCGACCACGCAGGCGGCGTCGTCCATGCTCTCGAGCACGTCGGAGATGCCATCGGGAACGGCGTTGGACGTCTCCTCCGCGACGCGGGCGCGAGCCCGGTACGCCCAGGCGATGAGGAGGGAGAGGCCGATGCCGATCGCGAGGCCGACGGCCAGGGCGATCAAGGCGATCTGCGTCTCGGTCATGTCTCCAGCGTAGAGTGCGTTCACCCGGCCTCCTGCGGGTTTCCGGGCCTCCCGGGCATCCGGAGAAGTACTATTCACTCACTGGGCACCGTTCGTTAACCTTCGACGAACACAATCGCCTCGGGCCCGAGCGGGAGCGTCCTCGCGCTCGTCCGCGCGGACGTCCGCACCCCTCGCTGACACCAGCGGGATCCACACTGAAAGGTTGCGCCCCACCATGCGCGAAGTCTTCCATCAGTCCCTCGAGGACCTGCAGTCCCGTCTCGTGGAGATCGCCGACCTCGTCACCATCTCGATCGACAAGGCGACCCGCGCGTTCGCGACGAGCGACGTCGCCCTGGCCGAGGAGGTCATCGCCGACGACGCCAAGATCGACGAGCTGGCGGTCGCCCTCGACGAGCAGGCGATCGAGATCCTCGCCCGCCAGCAGCCGGTCGCCCGCGACCTGCGCATCGTCGTCAGCACCCTCCGCGTGAGCGCGTCGCTCGAGCGGATGGGCGACATGTCCGAGCACATCGCCCAGCTCGCGCGCCTGCGCTTCCCCGAGCGCGCCATCCCGCGCGGCCTCAAGGGAACGTTCGTCAAGATGGGCGAGCTGGACGTCGAGATCTCCCGCACCCTCGCCGAGCTGCTGCGCTCGCAGGACCTGCGCCTCGCGGACGCGATCCGCAATGCGGACGACGACGTCGACGAGCTGCATGCGAGCGTCTTCGAGAAGGTGCTCAGCGACAACTGGAAGGGCGAGGCGACGGCGACGGTCGACGCCACGCTCGCCAGCCGGTACCACGAGCGCTTCGCCGACCACGCCGTGGCCGTCGCGAAGAAGGTCGTCTACCTGGCGACCGGCGACTGGGCCGTGCAGGAGGACGACATCCCCCTCGCGGTCGAGCAGCAGGAGCTCGGTCACGCCTGACCTCCCCCGCTCACGAAGAGAGCCCCGGACGCCTGGCGTCCGGGGCTCTCTTCGTGGAGGGGCGGGTTACTTCTTGCCCTGAGCGGCGACCGCGGCGGCACCGGCGGCAGCGGCTTCGGGGTCGAGGTAGCGACCCGGGCCCGTTGGAACGTTGTTCTCGTCGAGTTCGTACACCAGCGGGATGCCCGTCGGGATGTTGAGCTCGGCGATGTCGGCGTCGCTGATGCCCTCGAGGTGCTTCACCAGACCGCGCAGCGAGTTGCCGTGCGCCGTCACGAGCACCGTCTTGCCGGCTTCGAGGTCGGGCACGATCGCGCTCTCCCAGTAGGGCAGCAGGCGGTCGATCACGAGCTTGAGCGACTCGGTGCGCGGCACCTCGCCGTCGATGCCCGCGTAGCGCGCGTCGTGCACCTGGCTGAACTCGCTGTCGTCGTCGAGCACGGGCGGCGGAACGTCGAACGAGCGGCGCCAGAGCTGGAACTGCTCGGGGCCGAACTCCTCGAGCGTCTGCGCTTTGTCCTTGCCCTGCAGGGCCCCGTAATGGCGCTCGTTAAGACGCCACGAGCGGGTCACCGGGATCCACAGCCGGTCGGCGGCGTCGAGCGCGATGTTCGCGGTCTGGATCGCGCGGCTGAGCAGCGACGTGTGCAGCACGTCCGGGAGGATGCCGGACTCGGCCAGCAGCTCGCCGCCGCGACGCGCCTCCTTCTCGCCCTGCGCGTTGAGGCGGACGTCCACCCAGCCGGTGAAGAGGTTCAGTTCGTTCCACTCGCTCCGGCCGTGGCGGAGCAGGATGAGGGTGCGCTTCGCAGTCATGCGGTCAGTTTATCGCCGACCGTCCGGCCGCCGCCGCAGCTCCTGGGAGGATGGAGGCATGGCGTCCTCCCCTCTCGGCCGGCCGACCCGCGGCACGACCGGGACGAACCGGCTCCGGCGCAACGACCGGTGGATCGCCGCGAGCACCGCCCTGCGGCGGGCATCCGATCCGCTCGTGGTCGACCTCGGGTACGGCGCGAGCGGCGTGACGGCGTTCGAGCTGGCCGCCCGGCTGGTGCGCACGCGCCCCGACGTCGAGGTGCGAGGACTCGAGATCGATCCGGCGCGCGTGGCCACGGCCGAGGCTCAGCTGGCGGAGGTGCGCGCGGGTCGCACCCCGTTCCCGCCCGACCTGCCGGTGTCGTTCGCCCGCGGCGGGTTCGAGGTGCCTCTCCCCGACGGTCGGCGCGCCGCGGTCATTCGTGCCATGAATGTACTGCGTCAGTACGACGAGCACGATGTCGCCGATGCCTGGACGCGGATGTCGTCACGACTGGCACCCGCGGGCCTGCTCATCGAGGGGACCTGCGACGAGATCGGTCGCGTCGCGAGCTGGGTGGACGTCGACGCCGCGGCACGGCCGCTGCGCTTCACTCTCTCGCTACGCCTGGCGGATCTGGAGCATCCGAGCGTCGTCGCCGAGCGTCTACCCAAGGCACTCATCCACCGCAACGTCACCGGCGAGCGCATCCACGCGTTGCTCGTCGACCTCGACCGGGAGTGGGACAGGGCGGCCCCCCTGTCGACCTTCGGGCCCACGCAGCGCTTCCTCGCCGCCGTGACGGCCCTGCAGGCGAGCGGCTGGCCCGTGCTCGGCGGCCGACACCGCTGGCGCCTGGGCGAACTCACCCTGCCGTGGAGCGCCGTCGCGCCGCTGTCCTGACGGCCACCCGCGGGGACGGGCGGCGTCGTCGATCCGGTGGAGTCTCAGCCCTGCGCGTGGCGCGGGTCCGGGGCGGACGGGCGCCGCGACAGACGGGTGAGCCGCGGCACGTCGGCGGTGGCACCGGCATCCGCCGGGACGATGACCTGCTGCGAGGCCGCGACCGGCCCGTCGCCGGTCTGCACCGTCAGGTCGCCGACGGGAGCACGGCGAGCGAGGATGGCGAGCGCGATCGGCCCGTCCTCGAAGTGGCGCGCGACGGACGTCACGTGCCCGACCTCGTCGTCGCCGGCGAAGACGGATGCTCCGGGCTCGGGCAGCACGGCATCGCTGCCGTCGAGCTGCAGCGCCGCGAGGCGGCGCGGCGGGTGCCCGAGGTTGTGCACCTTCGCGACGGTCTCCTGCCCGCGGTAGCACCCCTTGTTCAGGTGCACAGCGCTGCGGATCCAGTCGGACTCGTGAGGCAGGGAGCGCTCGTCGACCTCGGTCGCCCAGCGCGGACGCCACGCGGCGATGCGCAGCGCCTCGGCTGCGAGCACCCCCGCGAGCGCATCCCGATCGAGCTCGGCGGCGAGCGCGTCGGCGCCGGCGGCATCGAGGATCGCCACGCGCCAGGCGTAGTCGGCTCCCGGATGCGACGCCACCTCGGCGTACTGGTGCCCGCCCGCGCCTACGCGCTGCCACGGATCGGCCCACACCAGCGGCCGGTCGTCGACGCGGAGAGCGGATGCCGTGGCCCGGTCCGCCGCGGTGCCGCCGTCGACGAAGCCCACGAGCGACAGGTCGGAGCGCACGGCGATCGTGACCTGCGCGCGGAAGCGCATGCGCGTCAGCCAGGCGGCGAGCGCCTCGGCGTCGGCGGCATCCGCGAGGAGCCACGCGGTCGATCCGTCGTCGAGGACCGCGGCAGCATGCTCCACACGGCCCTGCGGGTCGAGCACGAGCAGTTCGGTGCTCTCGCCCGGCACGAGCCGCGAGACGGCCTGAGACGTGATGGAGTCGAGCCAGGTCAGGCGGTCGGGACCGGACACCTCGACGACCGTCCGGTCGCCGAGCGGCGCGAGCGCGCTGCCCGCCGCGAGGCGCCGCTGCTCGCGGAACGCGTCGCCGAAGTGCAGGACGACGGCGCCGTCGGTCACGGCGCCGTCGAGGTCGGAGAAGCCCATGTCCGTCAGACCTTCGCCAGTCGGGCCGATGCATGCGACCGCAGCGGCGTGCCGAGCGCGGCGATGTCCCACGCCCACAGCAGGTGGCCGTCGACGAGTCCGTACATGCGCGAGGAGGCGGTGTGGACCTTCGCCCCCGCCGCGCGGACGATCGCGTCGGAGCCGAGGTCGATGCGCGGCCCGTTGATCTCGCCGAGGTACAGCTCGAGGGCCCCGTCGGCGTGCGCCACGGAGACCTCGATCGGGAATCCGCCGCTCGGCGCGCGCAGCGCCTCGACGTCGTCGACCGTTCGGGCAGCGGCGCCGGTGGTCGGGGGCAGCAGGGCCGGGCCGGGGTCGGCGGCCGTCGCGGGGCGGGCGAGACGCCAGAAGCCCGTCTCGGCGAGGAGCGCCGCCGCCGGAGCGCCGTCTTCGGTGAGGAAGGTGGCCGTGCCGGAGTAGTTCAGGAAGGGTCCGCCGTCGTGACTGAAGCTGACGCGGTGCCGGAACTCGCCCTGGATCCGGTCATCGCCGACCGGGTAGTCGATCACCCCGGTGCCCTCCCACACGCCGATCAGCCACGCCAGCGGCGCGAGGTCGGCGGGGAGGTCGGTGGGCAGCTCGAGCACGACGCTCAGCGCTGGCCGCGGAACAGGTTTCGCAGGACGACGACCGACACGAAGACGATCGCGAGGCTCGCGAGACCCAGCAGGCCGATGTAGAAGATTTCGAGCGCGAGGAGATCCATACCCCCAGACTACCTCGGGGCGGGGCCGGTCGCGCTGGCCGGGCCGGTCAGGTCGGGATCAGGGCAGCGACGCCGAAGCCGAACGAGATCACGCCCATGAGCAGCATCGACCCGAGGATGCTCCCGCCCACTCGCAGGATGAACCCCTCGGTGAGCCCGTACCAGAGCTGGACGGCGAACGACAGCACGATCACGCCGCCGAAGGCCACGAGCATCCACGGCATGCGCCACTCCTCGGCGACGAAGATGCCGACCGCGACCGCGGCGAGGAACGACACCGCCCACACGACGACGACACCGGTGAAGGCGTTGCGCGGGACGAGGGCGGGCTGCGTCATGAGTCCATTGTGTCTCATCCGCCCCGGTATCATGGCCGCACGGCGTTGATCCGCGCCGGTGAGGAGTGCGCGTGCCCCAGGTTCTGGTCCTGACGAATTCTCCGGTCGATGAAGCCGTCCTGCCCGCCCTGGAGCTGTTGAGCCACTCGGTGCGCCAGATCCCCGCCGAGCCCGCGCGCCTGGTGAACGCGCCCGACTACGACATCGTCGTGGTCGACGGCCGCACCGATCTGGCCGGGGCCAAGTCGCTCTGCCGCCTGCTGCGCGCGACCGGGCAGGAGGCTCCGCTGCTGCTCGTCGTCACCGAGGGCGGCATGAGCGCCGTCTCGGGCGACTGGGGCATCGACGACGTGCTGCTCGCGACCGCCGGCCCCGCAGAGACCGACGCGCGCCTGCGCCTCGCTGTCGCCCGCCGCGAGAGCGACGAGCCCACCCGCGTGCAGGCCTCGGGCATCACGATCGACGAGCAGTCGTACTCGGCGAAGCTGCACGGCAAGCCCCTCGACCTCACGTACAAGGAGTTCCAGCTCCTGCACTTCCTCGCCACGCATCCCTCCCGCGTGTTCACCCGCGAGCAGCTGCTCAGCGAGGTGTGGGGCTACGACTACTTCGGCGGCACCCGCACGGTCGACGTGCACGTGCGACGGCTGCGGGCCAAGCTCGGCGACGCCGACCAGATCATCGGCACCGTCCGCAACGTGGGATACCGGTTCAACGTCTACGACGACGACGCGCTCGTCGGCTCGCACTGAACCGACGCGCGTTCACGCGCCCGACACCTCGCGGTGCTTAGATGTACCCCATGATGGATCCCACTCTGGCCGACGCGGGTCTCGGCGATGCCGAGGACGACGACTTCGACGCGATCGAGGCGCCGGATGCCCTCCTGCCCGACCACCGGTACCTCGATCGCGAGCTGAGCTGGCTCGCATTCAACCAGCGCGTGCTCGAGCTCGCCGAGGATCCGTCGCTGCCCGAGCTCGAGCGGGCCAACTTCCTGGCGATCTTCGCCAGCAACCTCGACGAGTTCTTCATGGTGCGCGTGGCCGGACTCAAGCGACGCATCACCACGGGTCTCGCCGTGCCGACGAACATCGGCCGCTCCCCCGTCGACGCCCTCGCCGACATCTCCCGCGAGGCGCACGCCCTGCAGCTGCGGCACGCCGACGCCTGGACCTCGCTCGTGCGGCCGGCCCTCGCCGACGCCGGTATCGAGATCACCGACTGGGACGAGCTCACCGACGCCGAGCGGTCGGCGCTGTACGAGTACTTCCAGGCGCAGGTGTTCCCCGTGCTGATGCCCCTCGCCGTCGACCCCGCGCATCCGTTCCCCTACATCTCCGGACTCTCTCTCAACCTCGCCATCCGCATCCGCAACGCCCGCACCGGCCGCCAGGAGTTCGCGCGCCTCAAGGTGCCGCCCATGCTCCCGCGCTTCGTCGAGGTGCCCGGCGGCGGAGAGATCACCCGCTACCTGCGCCTGGAAGAGCTCATCGCGAACCACCTCGACGATCTCTTCCCCGGCATGGAGGTGCTCGACCACCATGCGTTCCGACTCACCCGCAACGAGGACGTCGAGATCGAGGAGGACGAGAGCGAGAACCTCATCCAGGCGCTCGAGGCCGAGTTGCTGCGCCGCCGGTTCGGCCCGCCGATCCGGCTCGAGATCACCGACGACATGGACGATCTGACGCTCGAGCTGCTCGTGAAGGAGCTCGACATCACCGACCAGGAGGTCTACCGCCTCCCCGGGCCGCTCGATCTGCGCGGCCTGTTCGGTCTGTCGCGCGTCGACCGCCCCGACCTGCGCTACCCGCCGCACGTGCCCACGACGGCCGTGGCCTTCCAGCCCGGCGACAGCAACACCCGTTCCGACATCTTCCAGGCGATCCGCAAGGCCGACGTGCTCGTGCACCACCCGTACGAGTCGTTCACCACGAGCGTGCAGGCGTTCCTGGAGCAGGCCGCCCGCGATCCGCACGTCCTGGCCATCAAGCAGACCCTGTACCGCACCTCGGGCGACAGCCCCGTGGTGCAGGCGCTCATCGACGCCGCCGAGGCGGGCAAGCAGGTGCTCGCACTGGTCGAGGTGAAGGCGCGGTTCGACGAGGCGAACAACATCGTCTGGGCGCGCAAGCTCGAGAAGGCGGGCGTGCACGTCGTCTACGGCCTCGTGGGGCTCAAGACCCACTGCAAGCTCGCGCTCGTCATCCGCGAGGAGGCCGGCAAGCTGCAGCACTACTCGCACGTCGGCACGGGAAACTACAACCCCAAGACCAGCCGCATCTACGAGGACTTCGGCCTGTTCACCGCCGACGCCCAGGTCGGCAAGGACCTCACGCGACTCTTCAACGAGCTCAGCGGCTACGCGATCGAGAAGAAGTTCAAGCGGCTGCTGGTGGCCCCGCTGCACCTGCGCAAGGGCCTCGTGCGGCAGATCGACAACGAACGCGCCAATGCGGCGGCGGGCAAGCCCGCCCACATCCGCATCAAGGTGAACTCGATGGTCGACGAGGAGGTCATCGACGCGCTCTACCGCGCGAGCCAGGCCGGCGTGCAGGTCGACGTGTGGGTGCGGGGCATCTGCAGTCTGCGCACCGACCTCGACGGCATCAGCGACAACATCACGGTGCGCAGCATCCTGGGCCGCTATCTCGAACACTCGCGCATCTTCGCGTTCGAGAACGACGGCGACCCGCAGGTGTACATCGGCAGCGCCGACATGATGCACCGCAACCTCGACCGCCGGGTCGAGGCGCTCGTGCGGGTCACCGATCCCGCGCACCTGAAGGAGCTGCAGTCGTTCTTCGACCTCGCGATGGACCCGGGCACCAGCTCGTGGCACCTCGGCCCCAACGGACTGTGGGAGCGGCACGCGTCGGATGCCGAGGGCAAGCCGCTCGTCGACCTGCAGGACAGAACCATGGGCCAGGTGCAGCGACGGCGTCGGGCGCGGGCGGTTCGATGACGATCGGGCAGACCTTCGCCGAGACGTCGAAGTGGACCGACAAGGCGGTCTACGCGGCGGGTGCCGTCGTCTGGCGCATCGTCGAGGGCAAGTTGCGGATCCTGCTCATCCACCGCACGAAGTACCGTGACATCACGCTCCCCAAGGGCAAGGTCGATCCCGGCGAGATGCTCGCCGAGACAGCCGTGCGCGAGGTGCACGAGGAGACCGGCATCCGCGTCTCTCTCGGCGTGCCGGTCGGCGTCAGCCGCTACAACCTCGCGTCGCGCAAGCAGAAGGTGGTGCACTACTGGGCGGCCGAGGCCACCGACGACGCGATCCGCGCATCGACCTTCGTGCCCAATCGCGAGATCGCCGCGCTCGAGTGGGCGAGCGTCAAGAAGGCGCGCGAGCTGCTCAGCTACCCCGTCGATCTCGAGATCATCGACTTCTTCGCGCGGCTCGTCGACGACGGCGTGCTGCACACCTTCCCCCTCATCGCCCTGCGGCACGGCAAGGCGGTGCATCGCTCGGAGTGGGACGGGCCGGATGCGGCGCGGCCGCTCGCGCCGCGCGGGCGCAAGCAGGCGAAGTCGATCGTCGGTCCGCTGCGCGCTTTCGGTGTGCGCCGGGTCGTCACGAGCGACGCGGTGCGATGCGTCGAGACGGTGCGCCCGTTGGCGAAGGCCCTGGGCCGCAAAGCGGTGCGCACCGAGCTGATCAGCCAGGATGCCTGGGAGGACGGCACAGCCGACCTCCGATCCGTGGTCGGCCGTCGCGTGCGGTCGGGGAAGCCCGCCGTGCTCTGCAGCCACGGCCCTGTGCTCCCCGGACTGCTCTCCGAGATCGCGCTCGCGACCGGCACCGTGCACGGGTCGTACGTCTCGAGCGCCGCCGATCTCGAACCCGGCGCCTTCTCGGTCGTCCATCTCTCGGCCTCCCATCCCGGCTCGGGCATCATCGCGATCGAGACGCACGTCCCGAAGGTCTGACGGGCATCCGCCCCCTGTCCCGGGCGTCGACCGCAACCGGGGTGATCGATCGCGCCGCGGAATCCCGGGCGTCGCCCCCAGAGAGTCGACGCCCGTTCACCTTCCGTTCACCCGACCGGGAGAGTCTCGTTAACCGCCGCACCTAGCGTCACTGTGTGCCCTGCACCGGGCCTCTACCCCAACCACGATCGAAGGATCCACAGTGAAGATCTCCCGAATCGCTCGCATCGGCGCCATCGGCGCCGTCGCCGCTCTCACCCTGGCCGGCTGCGCCACGAACGAGGGCGGCAGCACCGGCGGCTCGTCCGACGCTCCCGAGTCGACGCTCTCCGGCACCATCGACGCGACCGGCGCGTCGTCGCAGACCGCTGCCCAGGAGGCATGGGTCGCGGCGTTCCAGACCGCCAACCCCGACGTGACCGTCAACTACGAGCCCACGGGTTCGGGCACGGGCCGCGAGAACTTCCTCGAGGGCGGCAGCAACTTCATCGGCTCCGACCGCGCGTTCAAGGACGAGGAGGTCGCCGCGGGCGGCTTCGGCGCCTGCGCCACCGACGACATCGTCGAGGTCCCCCTCTACATCTCGCCCGTCGCCGTGGCCTTCAACCTCGAGGGCGTCGACGAGCTCAACCTCGACGCCAAGACCATCGCGGGCATCTTCGCGGGCACCATCACCAACTGGAACGCCCCCGAGATCGCTGCGCTGAACGACGGCGTCGAGCTGCCCGACCTGGCGATCTCGCCGGTCCACCGCTCCGACCCCTCCGGCACGCAGGAGACGTTCGCCAAGTACCTCAGCGCGACCGCTCCCGACGTCTGGACCTACGAGGTCTCGGACGAGTGGCCGATCCAGGGCGGCGAGGCCGCACAGGGCACCTCGGGCGTGAAGCAGGCGATCACCGCCGGTAACGGCGCGATCGGCTTCCTCGACGCCTCGCAGGCCGACGGCCTCGGCCAGGTCTCGGTGGGTGTCGGCGAGGAGTTCGTCCCGTACTCCGCCGAGGCCGCCGCCAAGCTCGTCGAGGGCTCGGAGCTCGTCGAGGGCCGCGGCGAGGGCGACCTCGTCTTCGACGTCGACCCGGCTGCCGCCGCCGACGGCGCGTACCCGATCGCCCTCGTCAGCTACCTCATCGGCTGCGAGCAGTACGAGGACAGCAACGTCGCGGAGCTCGTGAAGGAGTACTTCACGTACATCGCGAGCGAAGAGGGCCAGAACGCCGCTGCCGACAACGCCGGCAGCGCCCCGATCTCGGACGGCCTGCGCGAGCAGGTCATGGCCGCGATCGACATGATCCAGGTCGGCTGATCCAATCGAACGACTGATGGCGGTGCCCCCGCGTCCATTCCGGACGCGGGGGCTCCGCCGGGTCAGCCCCCACCCCGAACCGCCCGAGACAGGGAGACCATGAGCACGACCGCGCAGGCGCCCGCAGCGCCGCCCGCCCCGATCAAGGCCAAGCAGCGTCTCGGCGATCGCGTCTTCTCCGGCACCGCGCTCGGCGCGGGCATCATCATCCTCATCGTCCTCGCGCTCGTCGCCGCGTTCCTCATCATCCAGAGCATCCCGGCCTTCCAGCTCGACACGACCGACAACCACATCCTTCGAGGCGAGTCCTTCTGGGTGTACGTCTGGCCGCTCGTGTTCGGCACGCTCTGGGCGTCGTTCATGGCCCTCCTCATCGCGGCTCCCATCGCGATCGGCATCGCCCTCTTCATCTCGCACTACGCGCACCGCCGGCTCGCCGCGTTCCTCGGCTACGTGATCGACCTCCTGGCCGCCGTGCCGTCGGTCGTCTTCGGCCTGTGGGGCGGACTCGTGCTCGCCCCGCTCCTGCAGCCCATCTACGCCTGGCTCAACCAGAACGCGTCCTGGGTGCCCTTCTTCGGCGGCCAGGTATCGTCGACCGGCAAGACCATCCTCACCGCCGCCCTCGTTCTCGCGGTGATGTGCATCCCGATCATGACCGCCATCTGCCGCGAGGTCTTCCTGCAGACGCCGAAGCTGCACGAAGAGGCCGCGCTCGCGCTCGGTTCGACGCGGTGGGAGATGGTGCGGATGGCCGTGCTCCCCTTCGCCCGCGGCGGCATGGTCTCAGCGGCGATGCTCGCCCTCGGCCGCGCCCTCGGCGAGACCATGGCCGTCACGATGGTGCTCTCCCCCTCGGCGGTCGTCAGCTTCCTCGTGCTGACCGCCACGAACCCCACGCCGATCCCCGCGAACATCGCCCTCGCCTTCCCCGAAGCGCACGGCACGGGCGTCAACACGCTCATCGCGACCGGCCTCATCCTCTTCATCGTGACCTTCGCGGTCAACGCGCTGGCGCGCTGGATCGTCGCCCGCCGCGCCGAGTTCTCGGGAGCGAACTGACATGAGCGTCCTCACCGCCCCGCCCGCGTCGACGACGTCGAGCACCTCCGCCCCGCTCACCGCCGGCAAACTTCCGAAGTGGGCGCCGTGGGCGCTGCTGGCCGGATCGTTCGTCGTGAGCGCCGCGATCTTCGCGGTCGCCGCGATGGGATCGAGCCTCGCCGACTTCAACATCGTCGGCACCGTGATCGTCGGCATCCTGCTCTACATGGTGCTGATCACGGTCGTCTCGTCGATCGCCGAGAGCCGCCGCAAGGCCGTCGATCGGCTGATGACCGCTCTCGTCGCGACCGCGTTCCTCATCGCCCTCCTGCCCCTCATCTCGCTGCTCTGGACCGTCGTCGCGAACGGCATCGAGCGCTTCGACGCCGAGTTCTTCAGCTCGTCGATGCGCAACATCATCGGCGACGGCGGCGGTATCGTGCACGCCATCTGGGGCACCCTGCTCATCACGCTCACCGCGACGATCATCTCGGTGCCGATCGGTCTCATGACCTCGATCTACCTGGTCGAGTACGGCCGCGGTCGTATCGCGAAGGCGATCACGTTCTTCGTCGACGTCATGACCGGCATCCCGTCGATCGTCGCCGGTCTGTTCATCTACGCGGTGTTCGCGCTGATCTTCCGGCCGGGCATCTCGATGGGCTTCATGGGCGCCTTGGCCCTCGCCGTGCTGATGACCCCGGTCGTCGTGCGCGGAAGCGAGGAACTGCTGCGCATCGTCCCCAACGAGCTGCGCGAGGCCTCGTACGCCCTGGGTGTGCCGAAGTGGCTCACCATCCTCAAGGTGGTGCTGCCGACCTCCATCGCCGGAATCACGACCTCGGTCATGCTCGCCATCTCCCGCGTGATCGGCGAGACCGCTCCCCTGCTGCTGACGGCCGGGTTCACGCAGAGCCTCAACACGAACATCTTCAACGGTCAGATGATGACCCTGCCGGTGTTCGCCTACAACCAGTACATGAATCAGGGCACCAACCCCGACGCGTCGGTGGCGCGTGCGTGGGCCGCCGCCCTGACCCTCATCCTCATCGTCATGGTGCTGAACCTGCTCGCGCGTCTCATCGCGAAGCTGTTCGCCCCCAAGGTCACCGGCCGCTGAGCCCGATCACTCAGAACAGGAATCCACACGTGTCCAAGAGCATCGAAGTCAACGACCTCAACGTCTACTACGGCAACTTCCTCGCCGTCGAGGGCGTCTCCCTCGACATCCAGCCGCGCAGCGTCACCGCCTTCATCGGCCCGTCGGGCTGCGGCAAGTCCACGTTCCTGCGCACCCTCAACCGGATGCACGAGGTCATCCCCGGCGCCCGCGTCGAGGGCGAGGTGCTGCTCGACGGTAACGACCTCTACGGCCCCGGCGTCGACCCGGTGCTCGTGCGCCGCCAGGTCGGCATGGTGTTCCAGCGTCCGAACCCCTTCCCGACCATGTCGATCAAGGAGAACGTCCTCGCGGGCGTGAAGCTCAACAACAGCCGCATGTCGAAGAGCGACCAGGACGACCTGGTCGAGAAGTCGCTCACCGGCGCGAACCTGTGGAACGAGGTCAAGGACCGCCTCGACCGTCCGGGCTCCGGTCTGTCGGGCGGACAGCAGCAGCGTCTGTGCATCGCCCGCGCGATCGCGGTGTCGCCCGAGGTGCTGCTGATGGACGAGCCCTGCTCGGCCCTCGACCCCATCTCGACCTACGCGATCGAAGAGCTGATCGGCGAGCTCAAGAACGAGTTCACGATCGTGATCGTCACGCACAACATGCAGCAGGCATCCCGCGTCTCCGACAAGACGGCGTTCTTCAACATCGCCGGCACCGGCAAGCCCGGCAAGCTGATCGAGTACGACGACACGACGTCGATCTTCACCACCCCGTCGGTGCAGGCGACCGAGGACTACGTCTCCGGCCGCTTCGGGTGACCTGAGGCGCGCTCCTCTCCGCTTTCGAAAACCCAGACCCTCCGCCCTCTGCTCGGCGCGTCGCAGCGCGACACTCCGCGTTCGGTAGGAGTGGTCTGGGTTTTCGTGTGGGCCACGGTGAGTTGAGACTCCCTCCACAGGTGTGAGCGGGTGGGAGGGTGTGCTGTTTCCTGGAGAAACAGGGGTATGTCGGCGGTCGGGCGGCGCATGATCGGGCGGTGTCGTTCATCCGAGCCTCCGCAGCACTCGCCTCCTTGGGGCGCATGGCGCGCACCGCGGAGCTCCGTTCCCGTGGAGTGACGGCGGCGGAACTCTCGCGAGCCGTGCGAGAGGGAGAGATCCTCCGCCCCCGTCAGGGCGTGTACGCCCTCATCGACACCGACCCGCTTCTCCTCCACGCCGCAGAGCACGGAGGAACCATCGGCTGCGCGGACGCCGCCGCGCGGATCGGCCTCTGGGTTCTACAGCGGCCGCACCGGCCGCACGTCTGGATGGGGTCGGCCGGAACGCCCCGGCCCGGGTGCGACTCGTGCACCATGCACTGGGATGCCGGCCGCGTACGCGTCGGCCAGGCTCCGCCTGTGGCCAACATCCTTCTGCAGATGGCCGCATGCTGCGGGGAGGATGCGTTCTTCGCGGCGCTCGAGTCGGCTCCCCGGCGTGCACTCCTCTCCGCCGCCGGGGCGCGGTGGCTGCAGCGACATCTGCCGGTGAGAATGAGGTGGCTGATCGCGTTCGCACGGGCGGATTCCGACAGCGGCCTGGAATCGCTCGTTCGTCTGCGGCTGCATCGCATCGGGATCGATGTGCGCTCGCAGGTGCACATCGCGGGCGTCGGGGAAGTCGACCTCGTGATCGGAGACCGCCTCCTCATCGAAGCCGACGGTCGCGAGAACCACGAGCGTGAGCACGAGAGGGCGAAAGACCTGCGGCGCGACGCATCCGCTGCATCCGCCGGCTATACGACCCTGCGCTTCACCTACGCCATGATCGTCGCTGACTGGCCACTCGTCGAGGCGGCGATCACCGGCGCCATGGCCCGGGGAGCGCATCTCGCCTGACCCCTCGCTCCGGCCCGCGCGCGGTGAAAACGGAGACGAGGGGCGTCACGGTCGGCGTGTCGCTCTTCGACACACCGTGATGGGCGAAGACGGCCTGGGTTTCCGCCAGGAGGGCAGCCCAGAGCAGGAGGGTCAGGTGCGGGGCGAGAGCAGGTAGGCGTTCAGCGCGTCGGTCAGGGCGCGGTCGACGGGGAGCGGGGTGCCGTCCACCGCGGTGATGGCCGTCGCGAGGCGCACGCTCGACACGAGCCACGCGGCATCCGCCCGCACCAGATCGGATGCCGGGATGCGCTCGTACCCCGTCTCGAACCCCTGCGCGGCGAGGTGCTCGTAGACGCTGAGCTGGGTGGTCCCATGCAGGATGCCTCCGTTCGGCGCCGGTGTGATGAACCGGTCGCCGAACCGCAGCACCAGGGAGGCCGTCGGCGCTTCGAGCACGAAACCGTCGCTCGACAGGAAGATCGCGTCGTCGGCGTCGCGGCGCTTGGCCTCGCGCAGCGCGGCCATGTTCACGGCGTACGAGAGCGTCTTGGCGCCGAGCAGCAGCCACGGCGCACGTTCCGCCGCGCCGAGGTCGTACCCGCGGTCGAGGGTCACCACGCGCACACCGTCGCGGCGCACCGCGCGGAAGTCGGCGGCGGGAGCCGCCGTCACCCACGCGGTCGGCGTCGGCCCGTGCTCGACGCCGCGGCTGAGGATGAGTTTGATTACGGCCTCGCCTTCGCCGCAGTCCGCCGCGGCGACCTCGATCGCCTGCCGCCACTGCTCGGCGTTCGGCACCGGGAGGTCGCACAGACGCGCCGAGTGCGCCAGCCGCTCGAGGTGCGGCACGACCTCCTGCGCGTGGCCGTCGATGACGCCGATCGACTCGAACACGCCGTCGCCGCGCTGGGTGCTGAGCTCCCCCACGCTCAGAGCAGGGGCGGCGGCGTCGACGCGCGTGAACGTGTCGCGGAAATCCGTGCGGCTCTCCGACGCGTCGACGGGATCGATGATGAGGGCGAAACGGCGGTCCATGCTCCGAGCCTAGAGGGCCGGGAATACCTCCGCTCGTATCGCGTTACACTGGTACAGGCCGGGCCGCATAACCCCGGGCTCCAATTTTCGCCGCTGCGAGCGGCCTTCCGCCGAGAGGCGTTCTTGCGGCCCGGTCTTTTCTTTGCCCGCGGCAGCCCGCCTGCCCGCGACTCGCCGCTCGATCACACGCGCAGCCGTCGGGCCGCGCTCAGGCCAGGGTCCCGGCTCGCCACAGCGCGCCGGATGCCGAGAGGTCCTGCGCGTAACTGCTGAGGCGGGATGCCCGCGCGGTGAGTTCGCTCGCCCGTTCCGGCTCGGTCGGCTCGTAGTCGTCGGCGGTGTGCGTCGCGCCGGAGGCCTGCACGCGGCAGAACGACGCCGCGCGCTCGAGGGCCACGGCGAAGTCGCCGCGGAACGCCCCTCGCAGGATGGTGTCGATGAGGGTCACGATCTCGTCGGGCCCCGCTGGCACCGGCGCACCGGCGATCGCCGCGTCGGCCGAAGCGAGCTGCACCCTCCCCCGCTCGTACAGCAGGGCGGCCGTCTGCGGGTCGGCGTGGATGGCGAGCTGCAACAGGTAGAGGCGCCACAGCGCCCCGGGAAGAGTGCGCGCCGGGGCCTTCGCCCACAGCTCCGCGATCTCGTCGATCCCGTGCTCGGCCGTGAAGGCGACGAGTCGCTCGGCGCTCACCCCGCTCTCGTCAGCGCGAACGCGCGCCAGGAGGGCGGATGCCGTGGCGTGCGCGATCCTGGTCTCCTCGGCGGGGTCGTGCGCGCCGACCAGGTTGTCGAAGTCGCTGGACGGACGCCGGACGGGACGGTGGTGCTGCTCGGGCATCCCTCCAGGGTACGCGCGATCCCTGCCGCTCAGGCGGTGGGGATGACGATCACGGGGTCGGTCGTCGGCGTGCCGTCGGGCGATCCGCCGGCCTGCTCGACCGTCACCGCGATGACGTCGCCCTCGTGCATCTCTCCGTCGAGCACCGCGGTCGACGTGGTGCCGTCGGCATCGAAGGTGCCGGCGGGGATCGGGGTCTCGCCCCGCACGAACCACAGCTCGTAGGTGCGGCCGTCGGCCGGGGCGGCGAGCCCGTCGGTGACCAGCACTGCCGACCCCACCGAGGCGGACCAGTGCGCCGTCGCGGTCGTGCCGTCATCGAGCGTGACGCTCGCCTCCTGCGCGTCGGCGGCACCCTGGATCTGCTCCAAAGCGACGACGCTGGCCGGGCGATTGAGCGCGTCGTTCAGCGCGACGGCGCCGACCCCGACTCCGACGAGCAGCGCCAGGCATGCGGCGAGCGCGAACACCGCCCGCGACCAACGGCGCGGCGGGCGGATCTCCCCGCCCGACGCGGTGGTCGACGACTCGGACGGCGCGGGGTCGCCCCCAGTCGCAGCATCCGTGTCGACGGTCTCAGGAAGCCGCACGTTCTGCGGCGTGGTCGCGATCTGCGCGAGGAGCGCCGCGCGGATGTCGGGACGAGGCGCCTCGTCGGTGAACGGGGCGGCGAGCTGCGCCGCCGTCGCCTCATCGGACTCGACGATGTCGTGCCACTCGGGATGCTCGACGAGGGCGCGCCGGAAGAGCATCTCGTCGTCCGAGGAGAGCGCGTGCAGCGCTGCCCCTGCGGAGAGTTCCGCGAAGTCCTTCTCGTTCATGCCGTCACCCCCATTGCCGTTCGGAGACGGGTGAGCCCGTCTCGCATCCGTGTCTTGATCGTTCCCAGCGGCGCGCCCAGCAGCGCCGAAATCTCGTTCTGACTGTAACCACCGTAGTAAGCGAGGACGATGGCCTCGCGCTGGGCCTTGGGAAGTCCCGCGAGCGCTGATGCGACGCGTTCCCCCTCGATGCTCAGTTCGACCTGCTCCGCGACGCTGTCGTGCGCGACGCCGATGTCCCGCAGCCCGGCCTTCACGTCACGATCCGTGCTCGACTGCGAGGATCGTACGCGATCGACCGCCCTGCGGTGTGCCATCGTCATGATCCATGTTCGTCCTTGCCCCTTGTTCGGAGCGAAGCGCGAGGCGGATTGCCAGATCTCGAGGAATACTTCCTGAAGCACTTCCTCGCTCTGGGAGCGGTTCACCAGCACCCGAAGGATGAGACCGAGAACCCGCGACGACATGGTGTCGTAGAGCTCTGCGAAGGCCGCCTGATCTCCCGAGGCGACGGCGACGAGGAGGTCGGCCACGGCGTCGCGCGCCGGACCGTCCTCGGGAACATCCATCCCATCGATGACCATCCTCTCCAGCATGCCGCATCGGTGTCCTTCGCGCGCGCAGGCGCGAGGGGGTTCCCCGGTCGCAATCGAAGCGTTATGGATGCTGGTCGGTGTCGCCGCGAGCGGTCTCGACGCCCGCACACACGGCGTTATCCGCCCCTACGAGCCGCGAAATCACGCGGATTTCAAGAAAGTTCGAACTTTTTCCCATCCGATCGCGGGGCGCTTCCGAACAGCTGTCAACGCCACGGAGAGGCCGTGGTGGAAACGCTTGAAGGAGCATGAGATGTTCAGCACCAAGAAGAAGGTCACCGCAGCACTGACGCTCACCATCGCGAGCGCATTCGCCCTGTCCGCATGTTCGATGGGCAGCGACACCGGCAGCAGCGACGAGTCGATGGAGCCGTCCTCGGCCCCCGAGACGTCGCAGTCCAGCGACGACATGGAGATGGACCCGGCGGCGAACCTCGTCGGCCCCGGTTGCGAGGCGTACGCCGAGCAGGTGCCGGACGGTGACGGATCGGTCGCCGGCATGGCCCAGGACCCGGTGGCGACCGCCGCCTCGAACAACCCGCTGCTCACCACGCTCGTGGCAGCCGTGAGCGGTCAGCTCAACCCCGACGTGAACCTGGTCGACACGCTCAACGGAGACGAGTTCACCGTGTTCGCCCCGGTCGACGACGCCTTCGCCAAGATCGACCCGGCCACCATCGAGTCGCTCAAGACCGACAGCGCCACGCTCAGCTCGATCCTGACGTACCACGTGGTCCCCGGCCAGGTCGAGCCGTCCGACATCGTCGGCACGCACACCACGGTGAACGGCGCCGACCTCGAGGTCACCGGCAGCGGCGACGAGCTCATGGTCAACGACGCCAACGTCATCTGCGGTGGCGTCCAGACCGCCAACGCCACCGTGTACCTCATCGACACGGTGCTGATGCCGCCGGCACAGTAATAAGCCAGGGAGAGTGCTGCTGAGGAGCAAGGCACACCCTGACCTTCTCCCGCTCTGGGGAGGACCGGGAGAAGG
This sequence comes from Microbacterium sp. Soil_N32, assembly GCF_057655505.1. Taxonomy (NCBI): domain Bacteria; kingdom Bacillati; phylum Actinomycetota; class Actinomycetes; order Micrococcales; family Microbacteriaceae; genus Microbacterium; species Microbacterium sp. Soil_N32. The sequence goes on along the minus strand of NZ_JBDGME010000018.1, from coordinate 49,631 downwards.
ATGAGCGGAGGGCCGTTGACGATGGCTGTGTCGTCAACGGCCCTCTTCTGTGCGCCCTAGACTGGGAGCACGGGCCTCTAGCTCAGTTGGCAGAGCATCGGACTTTTAATCCGCGGGTCGTGGGTTCGAGCCCCACGGGGCCCACCGCATGGCATCCGGCGTCTATCAGCCTCTCGGCCGGGTCGCCACCCCCTTCACGCATCGCTCGGATCGCGGGAGAGTCGGGACATCCCACCGACCTCCACGAAAGGAACGATCATGGCGACCCTCACGAACAAGCGAGTGGCATTCCTGGCGACCGACGGCTTCGAGGACAGCGAGCTCACCAGCCCGTGGGAAGCCGTGACGGGTGAAGGCGCCAGCGCCACACTCGTCGCCCCCGAGTCCGGGGAGATCACCGGCAAGAACGGGCACACGCAGGCGGTCGATCTGACCTCCGGCAGCGCATCCGCCGACGACTTCGACGCCCTGGTGCTGCCGGGCGGCGTCGTCAACGCCGACCACATCCGCATGGACGAGGCCTCCGTGGCGCTCGCGAAGGCGTTCTTCGAGCAGCACAAGCCCGTCGGCGTGATCTGCCACGGCGCCTGGATCCTCGTCGAAGCCGGCGTCGTGAACGGACGCACCCTGACCAGCTACCCCAGCCTCAAGACCGACCTCCGCAACGCCGGTGCCGAGTGGGTCGACGAGGAAGTCGTGGTCGACCAGGGCCTGGTGTCGAGCCGGACTCCCGACGACCTTCCCGCATTCAACGCGAAGGTGGTCGAGGAGATCGGCGAGGGGCGCCACGAGGGCCAGACGGCCTGACCTCCGCCCGACGGATCACGCGAGCCGCGCCCGGTGCCGACGCACCGCGGCGCGGTTCGCGCATCTGACGGAGCAGAAGCGCTGGCGCCCGTTGCGGGTGACGTCGACGACCACACGCGTGCACGGCGCGGCCTCGCAGCGCGCCAGACGCTCCATCCCGCGGGTCACGAGGTGCAGCGAGGTGCCGAGGCTGATGATCGCGCGCAGCACGAACGGGAGTGAGGGCACGTCGTCGCGGTAGTGCAGGTGCCACCCCTCCCCGTCGTGATTGGTGAGCCGCGGATAGGCGGCGGACTGCTCCAGCTGCGCGTTCAGCAGTGCGGCGCGGGCGTCCGCATCCGATGTGTCGACGATGGCGAGCCAGTCGTCGATGACGTCGCGTACGCGGGCGTGGTCATCGGATGCCGGGGGAAACGTCATCGTCATGCCGAGCTCGATCGTTCGCGCCTCGACGCCGGAACGGTCGGCCGGCCAGTCGTTCGCGAGCGAGGCGGCGAGGAGCACGGCGTACTCCCCGTAAGGGTTGAGATGCATAAGGGCATTACATCACGCTGAGGGCATGACCTCGTTGCACACGCGTCCGCTTCCCCTCCCTCGCTCGCTCGAGGCTGCCCACGAGCACGCCTGGATCACGGAATCCCGTCACCGCACCAGCGAGGGCACGGTGCTGTACGTGCGCTGCACGGCCTGCCCCACACGCCGCGTCGACCTGAAGCGAACGGATACCGCGTCGGACTCGAGAGTGCCGGCACCGCTGTCGCGCACCGTCGGCGACCCCGCTGCCCCTAGGCCGTGAGGTCGGCGAGCCTCTGCACGGTGCGGAGGTTGCGGGCGGTGCCCGCGACGCCCAACGCCCGGTCCAGCACCGCCTTGGTGAGCTTGGTGGTGTGCACTCCCCCCTTTGCGTAGTGGATCCACAGGTCGCGCCCCACGAGCGCGATCTCCTCCCCCGGAACCAGCCTCTCGCGCAGCGGATCGACCGCGCCGTCTCGGGGGTCGCCCTCGAGGAACATCGCGTGCAGCAGGTTCTCCACGGGATCGACGAACGGGTGTGCGGCCAGCGCTGCCGTCAGCTCGTCGTGCGAGCGATGGATCACCGGAGTGTCGACGTCGAAGCGCTCGTGGATGAGTCTGCGCACGTGCGCGCACGCGCCGACGACGTCGTCCGGGGTGGCACACACGATGTTGCCGCTCGCGATGTACGTCGACACCTCGCGGAGCTCGCCCGCATCGGTCAGTGCGTCGCGCAACTCGGCCATCGGCACACGGTTGCGACCGCTCACGTTCACGGCACGCAGCAGCAGGACGCTCCGGCTCACGCCGACGTGCTCTCGAGCAGCTCGGCCCCCGCATGCGCGAGCTCGACCAATGCCGCCTCGCTCGACTCGGCACCGACCCCGGCGATGAGATCGGTCAGCACACGCACGCGCACCCCGTGAGCCACGGCATCCAGAGCGGATGCCCGCACGCAGTGATCCGTCGCGATGCCGACGACGTCGGCGATCAGCACCCCGGCGGCGGACAGCACCTCCCCCACGGTCCGGCCGTCGTCGGTCACGCCCTCGAACATCGAGTACGCCGGTCGCCCCTGGCCCTTGCGCACGTGGTGGGTCACCGCATCCGTGGTCAGCAGCGGGTCGTACTCGGCACCCGGCGTGCCGGCAACGCAGTGCACCGGCCAGGAGTCGACGTAGTCGGGCGCCGATGCGAAGTGGCCGCCGTTGTCACCCTCGGCATCGTGCCAGTCGCGCGACGCGATGATGACGTCATACTCCGCGGCGTGCGCGTCGAGATACGACGAGACGGCCGACGCGACGGCATCGCCGCCCTGCACGGCCAGCGCGCCGTTCTCGGTGAAATCGTTCTGCACGTCAACGATGAGGAGTGCTCTGCTCATGCTCCGAGCGTAGTCCGACGCGCCGACATCGCGACGGAGCGCGAAACCCTCGAACGTACTCCGAACGCGTGCCGTTCGTCTGTCGTCCGAAATGGGGACAGACAGGTCGCCCGTCGTGAGGTTTCCTATCCGAGGCCTCGTGCTCCGCGAGGCACCCATCCACGAAGGAGAAGACGATGAGCAGATCTTCGCTCGATCCCCCGGACGACCCGATGCGGTCCCCGGACGACCCTCTACGCCATCCCGTCGGTCGCCGACGCTTCCTGGCCCTCGGCGCGACGGCAGTCGCCGTCTCGATGCTCGGCCCCGGGCTCCTCGACGCCGAGCCGGCGGCCGCTGCGACCGTGACCTGGGGGCATCCGTTCGCCTATCGGCAGCCGGCCGGGTCGCGCTTCGGCATGCGACGCGGGCGGATGCATCAAGGGCAGGACTATGCCGCCGCCATCGGTACACCCGTGCACGCGGTCGCCGATGGCGTCGTCACCAGCCGAGGCGTGCTCGGCACCAACGGCGCTTACGGGAACGCCGTGTTCGTCACGCACACCGGAGGCTGGAGCAGCCGCTACGCGCACCTGCGGGAGCCGTCGACGCTGACGGTCGGCCAGCGGATCACGCGCGGTCAGTTCGTCGGGTTCGTCGGCAACACGGGCCGTTCCACCGGCCCGCACCTTCACCTGGAGGTGCGGAAGAACGGCTCGGCGGTGGACCCCTACCCCCTGGTGCAGAAAGCACCGCTGGCAACCGCCCCGACGGCGGCCGCCGCTCCCCTTCCTTCACCCATACCGATCATCGAGGACGACATGGCATACAGCATCATCACCGACGGGCACCACTACACGGTCGCACCGCAGTTCATCTCCCACCACGGAAGCATGGAGCAGGCGACGACCACCCGCAACGTGATCAGCGCGAGAGACGAATTCCAGACCCTCTCGTCCGCGCAGTTCACGCACATCCTGGACGGCCTCGGCATCCCCCGCGAAGCGGTGCGCCCGGGCGCGGTCCTCGACCCTCAGGCGGGAACGCACCGAGCCGGGGGTGTCTGGTCGCGGGAGCGCGAGATCCTCGCCTCGCTCGCGAAGCTCGCCGCCTGAGGCACCGTGTGGGCGTCCGGCACGGATGGGGTGCCGGACGCTCTCACGAGAGGTCAGCCGCGTACGGCTCCCCCCTCCTGCATCCACTCCTCCACACGATCGGCCTGGTCGCCGGCATCGCTCGATTCGGGGAGGAACGTCACCGAAGCGGCGAGGATCGCCACCGCAGCGGCGCGCTTCTGCTCGCGGACGTTCGCATCCTCGAAACGGCCTGCGGCGGCAACGCGCTCGGCGCTCAGCCGGTCACTGATGTCGGCCAGATGCGCGGTGATGGCCGCAGCGAGCCCGTCCCGCAATTCCTCCAGGGTCGTGTTCGCGATCTCGAGACGACGATCGGAGACACGCAGTTCGACCAGCGGGTAGCCGAGGGCGAAGAAATGGTCGTGCGTCGCGCTGGACTCGATCGCGGCCACCTCGTCGCGATCGGCCTTTCGCGTGAATACCGCCTCGACGGTGTAACGATCGGGGGCGTCATCGGTCATCAGCGTCGCGGGGAGTGATCCGACCAGGACCGACCCGAGGCCGAGAGGGCTTTCGTTCTTCAGTTGTGTTCTCATCTTGTGACGGTACGCCCCCACCCTGGGCGCGCTCACAGTAATGCGCGCCGACGCCGGGGGCGCGTGCGCCGGCTCACGGGAGGGACGGCGAAACCCCCGGAATCCTGAGGGATTCCGGGGGTTTGATGGAGCCGCTTGTCAGAATCGAACTGACGACCTTTTCATTACGAGTGAAATGCTCTGCCGACTGAGCTAAAGCGGCGTGCGACGGACGAACCGGCGCGATCACCGATATTACCCTGTCTCGCGTCCGCTCGCGAATCGAGCCCGTCGGATGCGCGTGTCACCCGCGAGTCACTCGCAACGGAGGCCGTCCTCCGGCACCACATCGTCGAGCAGGAAGGCCTCGACCGCGTCGTCGACGCAGCTGTTCCCCTTGTTGTAGCCCGTGTGCCCCTCGCCCACCCGGGTGATGAGCACGCCCTCCTCGAGCTGCCCCGCGAGCGCCTCCGACCACTCGTACGGCGTGGCGGGGTCGTTCGTCGTGCCCACGACGACGATCGGGCCGGCGCCCTCGGCCGTGATCTCACCCCGCGTGCCGGTGGGCGGGTAGGGCCAGACCTCGCACGAGTCGGGACCCGACCAGTACGGCGCGATCGTCGGCGCTCCCTCGGCGATCTCCGCCGTCGTGGCCGCCTCGACGGCGGGGTCGTCTTCGACGGGGTAGTCCATGCAGTTGTAGGCGCGGAAGGCCTCGGTGGAGTTGTCGGCGTAACCGCCGTCCTCACGACCGTTGTAGAAGTCCGCGAGAATGAACGCCGTCGTCGGGTCTCCCTGCAGCGCCTCGTCGAGCGCCTGCGTCAGGTAGGTCCAGCTGTCCTGCGAGTAGAGCGCGGCGATGATCGCCGTCATCAGGGCGTCGGCGCCGAGCATCCGTCCGTCGGCGTTCTCGAGCGGCGACCGGTCGACCGATGCGAGAAGAGCGCCGAGATCGGCCATCGCGTCGTCGACCGAGCCGGAGAACGGGCAGCTGCCCGAGTCGAGGCAGTCCTGCATGTACGCACGGAGCGCCGACTCGAAGCCGAGAGCCTGCGTCGCGCCCACCTCGAGACCCGGGACGGACGGATCGATGGCGCCGTCGAGAACGAGGCGTCCGGCCTTCTCGGGGTACAGGCTCGCGTAGGTGGCACCGAGGAAGGTGCCGTACGAGAACCCGAGGTAGTTCAGCTCGGTGTCGCCGAGCACCGCACGGAGCAGATCCATGTCGCGCGCCGAGTTGACGGTCGTGATGTACGGCAGGATGCCGCCGCTGTTCGCCTCGCAGGCGTCGGCGAACTCCTGGTGGCCCGCGAGCAGCTCGCTCTCCCACTCGGCACTGCCGCGGGGAGCGCTGGGGATGTCGTAGAGGTAGGCGTCCATCTGCTCGGCGTCGAAGCAGCGGACCGCCGTCGACTGGCCCACGCCGCGGGGATCGAAGCCGATCACGTCGAAGTTGGCGATGAGATCGGCACCGACCGCGAAATCGAGGCTCTCGCTGATGAGGTCGACGCCGCTGGAGCCCGGACCGCCCGGGTTCGTGAGCAACGACCCCACCGGCTCCTGCGACGCCCGGTGTCGGACGACCGACAGTTCGATCTCGCCTGCGTCCGGGTTCTCCCAGTCGAGGGGCGCGGTCACCGTGGTGCAGTCGAAACCACTGGCGCCGCAGTCGTTCCATTCCAGCGTCTGGGAGTAGAACGGCAGCAGCTCGGCGGAGACGCCCTCGGTGTCGGGCGCCTTGGTCGTCGACGGTCGCGGCGCGGCCTGCTCGGGGATCGCGGCGTAGAGGCACCCGGAGAGGGCGACGGATGCCGTGAGCACGCCTGCCAGAACGGCGGCGGCGCGGCGGAGACGGGACGTCTGCTGGATCTTCACGGTGTCCTCCCGCTCGCGACGGTCACGAGCAAGCTCTCGAGGGCGAGCAGCGGTGCGACGTTGCGCTCCAGCGACTGCCGGGTGTCGGCCAGGTGGTCGAGTACGACAAGCGTACGGGTGTCGGGCCACGCCTGCGCCAGCGCGGCCAGTTCGGGCTGCAGCTCGCGGTTGATGAGCTGGTCGGCGCGACCGAACTGCAGCATCACGACGTCGCGGAACAGCGACTGCAGGTCGGTGAGCACGCGGTCGATCCCGTCGCGGAGGCTGCGGGTGCCGCGCTTCTTCTGCTCGTCCTCCAAAGCCGAGAGCTGACTGCGCAGCGCGGGCGGCACGGCCTGCCCTTCCCCCACGCCCACCATCCGGAGCAGGTTCGCGCGCTCGGCCGCATCCCGCTCGGCCGTGAGCGCCTTCGCGTCGTCGGTCGCCGCTTGGATGATGCGCCCCGCGACCTCGACGGCGTCGCCGACGCCGCGCACCCCGAGGACCGCGCGGAGGGTCTCGTCGCGTCGGCGTCGCGCGGGCTCATCGGTCGCGAGGCGCTGCGCCATGCCGATGTGGCGTTGCGCGTGCCGGGCCGCCTGCTCGGCGACGGCGGCATCCACCCCCGTGCGCAGCGCGATCAGCCGTGCGACGTCGTCGACGTCGGGCTCGCGCAGCCGCAGCGAGCGGACCCGGGAGCGGATGGTCGGCAGCAGGTCGGCCTCGCTCGGGGCGCAGAGGATCCAGACGGTCTGCTCCGGCGGTTCTTCGAGTGCCTTGAGCAGCACGTTCGAGGTGCGCTCGACCATGCGGTCGGCGTCTTCGACGACGATCACGCGATAGCGGCCGGACGACGGCGAGAAATACGACCGCTCGACGAGGGCGCGCGCCTCGGCGATCGTGATGATGACCTTGTCGGTCCGCAGCGCGGTGACGTCGGGGTGCGTGCGTGCGAGCACCTGCCGCATGGTCGCCTCGTCTTCGGGCCCCTCGGCGATGAGCGCGGCCGCGAAGGCGTACGCGAGCGTCGAGCGCCCCGACCCCGGAGGGCCCGTGATCAGCCACGCGTGCGACAGGGCGGACGGGTCGGATGCCGCGGTGCGCAGTGTCTCGACGGCGTCGGGTTGCCCCCACACGTCACCCCACGGGAACGGAGCGATCGCGGTGTCGGGCATGCACTCAGCCTAATCGGCACCACCGACGCCCGAGTGACGGGGTCGTCAACCGCCGTCGGAGGGCAGGTCGAGGAGCGCTCCCACGCGGTTGCGGACCTCGGCGGCGACGACGTCCGGCGCCTGCGCGGCGTCGATCACGAGGAAGCGCTCGGGCTCGGCGGCCGCGAGGTCGAGGAATGCCTGGCGCACCCGGCCGTGGAAATCGGCCTTCTCGGCCTCGAGGCGGTCGAACGGCTTGTCCGCTGCATCGATACGCTCTCGGGCGGTCGCGGGGTCGAGGTCGAGCAGCACCGTGAGATCGGGGAGCGCCCCCTCGGCGGCCCAGAGCGAGAGGTCGCGGATCTCCGTCGCATCGAGAACACGTCCCGCGCCCTGGTAGGCGACCGAGGAGTCGAGATAGCGGTCCTGCAGCACGACGTCACCGCGCTCGAGCGCCGGCCGCACGACCGTCGCCACGTGGTGTGCACGGTCCGCCGCGTAGAGGAGCGCCTCGGCGCGCGGAGCGATGTCACCGCGGTGATGCAGCACGATGTCGCGGATAAGCGTGCCGACCTCCGAACCGCCGGGCTCGCGGGTGCGGACGACGGCGTGTCCGGCATCCGTCAGCCAGGCGGCGAGCAGGTCGGATTGCGTTGTCTTGCCCGATCCGTCGCCGCCTTCGAGGGTGATCCAGCGACCGCGGCGTGCGGTCACGAACCGGCCTTCTTCGCCGCCGCGTTCGCAGCGCGCGTCGCCGCCGCCTTCTTCGCCGCCGCAGAACGGGCCGCGGCCTTCTCGGCGTCCGCCGGGGCCTTCGCCGTCGTCTTCTTCGCGGTGGTCTTCTTCGCGGGTGCCTTCTTCGCCGGGGTCTTCTTCGCGGGGGTCTTCTTCGCGGCGGTGCGGGAGCCGCGCTTGGGAGCCGGGCCCTTCGCACGCTTGTCGGCGAGCATCTGCACCGCGACCTCGAACGTGATGTCCTCGGGCTTCTGACCGCGCGGGATCGTCACGTTCGTCTCGCCGTCGGTTACGTAGGCGCCGAAGCGCCCGTCGCGGATGCGGATCGGCTTGCCGCTGACCGGGTCGGCCTCGAACTCGGCGAGCGCGCTCGATGCGCGGCGGGCGCCGTACTTCGGCTGCGCGTAGATCTCCAGCGCCTGCTCGAGCGTCACGTCGAAGATCTGCGACTCGCTCTCCAACGATCGCGAGTCGGTGCCCTTCTTCAGGTACGGGCCGAAGCGGCCGTTCTGCGCGGTGATCTCGTCGCCCGATTCGGGGTCGGTACCGACGACGCGCGGCAGGCTCAGCAGCTGCAGAGCCGTGTCGAGTTCGATCGTGTCGACCGACATCGAGCGGAACAGCGAGGCGGTGCGCGGCTTCGGAGCGGCTTCCTTCTTCGCGCCGCGCTTCTTGGGCGCCTCGACGACCTCGCCCGTCGTCTCGTCGACGGCGGCGTCGTCGGCGACCGGATCGGCCTCCTGCACGTACGGGCCGAAGCGCCCGTCCTTCACGACGACGATCTTGCCGTTGTCGGGGTTCGTGCCGAGCACGCGGTCGCCGGCGACCGGGGCGTCGATGAGTTCCTGCGCCTTTTCAGCCGTGAGCTCATCGGGCGCCAGATCCTCCGGCACGTTCACGATGCGCGGCTTGGCGTCGGGGTTCTCGGGGTCGGCGACCTCGAGGTACGGCCCGTACTTGCCGAAGCGGAGGGTCGCGGTGTCGGTGATGCGCGTGGAATTGAGCGCGCGCGCGTCGATCTCGCCGAGGTTGTCGACGACCTTGCGCAGACCGACGTGCGCGTCGGAACCGAAGTAGAAGCCCTTGAGCCACTCGACCCTGTCCTGCTCGCCGCGGGCGATGGTGTCGAGGTCGTCCTCGAGGGCCGCCGTGAAGTCGTAGTCCACGAGCTCGGCGAAGTGCTCTTCGAGCAGGCGGACGACGCTGAACGCGAGCCAGGTCGGAACGAGCGCCTGACCCCGCTTGACGGCGTAGCCGCGGTCGAGGATCGTCTCGGGGATCGTGGCGAAGGTCGAGGGGCGGCCGATGCCCTTCTCCTCGAGGACCTTGACGAGCGACGCCTCGGTGTAGCGGGGCTTGGGCGTCGTGCGGTGCCCCTTCGCCTCCGCCTCGGAGACGGCGAGGGCATCCCCGACGGAAACGGCGGGGAGCGACTGGTTCTCGGCGGCATCCGCGTCGCCGCGCTTCTCGTCGCGTCCCTCCTCGTAGGCCTCCAGGAAGCCCTTGAAGGTGTAGACGGTTCCGGATGCCGTGAACTCCGCCGTATGCCCCGCGGCGTCGACCGCGATGGTCACGGTCGTGGTCTCGTACTTCGCGTCGGCCATCTGGCTCGCGACGGTGCGCTTCCAGATGAGGTCGTAGAGGCGCTGCTCCTCGCGGTCGAGCTCGGAGGAGAGCGACGCCGGTGTGCGGAAGTTGTCGCCCGACGGGCGGATCGCCTCGTGCGCCTCCTGCGCGTTCTTGCTCTTCGACTTGTAGACGCGCGGCTTGAGCGGCACCGCGTTGTCGCCGTACAACGAGACGGCCTGACTCCGCGCCGCCTGCACCGCCTGGGTGCTGAGCGACGTCGAGTCGGTACGCATATAGGTGATGTACCCCTTCTCGTAGAGGCGCTGGGCGACGCTCATCGCCTGCTTCGCGCTCATCGAGAGCTTGCGCCCCGCCTCCTGCTGCATCGTGGAGGTGGTGAAGGGCGCGTAGGGGCTGCGTGTACCGGGCTTCGCCTCGACCTTGGTGACGGTTCCCGTGCCGGCGGATTCGACCGCCTGAGCGAGAGCGGTCGCGGCCTTCTCGTCGAGGGTGACGACCGCGCGCTTGAGCGCACCCCGGTCGTCGAAGTCGGAACCGCGGGCGAGCTGGCCGCCGTCGACGCGCACCAGACGGATGCGGAACCCCGTGCCGCTCGCGGCGGCCGACGCGTCGACGTCCCAGTACTCGGCCGACACGAACGCCATGCGCTCACGCTCGCGGTCGACGATCAGTCGGGTGGCGGCGGACTGCACGCGGCCCGCGGAGATGCCGGTCTTGACCTTGTACCAGAGCACGGGCGACACGTCCCAGCCGTAGAGGCGGTCGAGGATGCGGCGCGTCTCTTGGGCGTCGACGAGGGCGTGGTCGAGCTCGCGGGTGTTGCCGACCGCGGCCTGGATGGCGTCTTTGGTGATCTCGTGGAACACCATCCGCTTGACGGGGACCTTGGGCTTGAGGGTCTCGAGGAGATGCCAGGCGATGGCCTCGCCCTCGCGGTCCTCATCAGTGGCGAGCAGGAGCTCGTCGGCGTTCTTCAGGGCGCGCTTGAGTTCGGCGACCGTCTTCGTCTTGCGGTCGGAGACGACGTAGTAGGGGTCGAAGCCGTTCTCGATGTCGATCGAGTACTTTCCGTAGGCCTGCTTGTCGGCCGCCGGGATGTCCTTCTTGTCGGCGAGGTCGCGGATGTGACCCACCGAGCTCAGCACCTCGTAGCCGTCGCCGAGGTAGCCCTGGATCGAGCGCATCTTCGTCGGGGACTCGACGATGACGAGCTTCTTGCCTTCAGCCAAGGGTGCGTCCTTTCTTCGAAGCACACCATACACACCCCTTATCTGCGCCTGATCGGCAGCGGGGAGGTCGGTTCGCCGTCATTCGCCTTCGGGTGGCCCGGCACGAGCTCGGGAGACGGCTGCGAGTCCAGAGTACGCCGCCTGAACCTCCACGGTCGCCACGAAGCCCTCGACGCTGCAGTGCACCAGGCTCGCACCGGCAGCGCTCGCGACCCTCGCGGCCACCGCGCACGGGTCGTCGGTGGCGGGCACCGCACCGCTCGCGGTGTCGGCGGCGGCCAGGGCCGCGGCGTCGGCCGCGCCAGCGGCGCGCTGGGCGGTCACCGCCGCCCCGCCCATCGCGGCGAGCCCCAGCGCGAGCGACGACGAGACGACGAGCACCCCGGCGGCGAGCGCTGTGCCGGCCATCAGCGCGCACTCCTCGGCGGCGCCGATCGTCCGGCCGTCATCAGAGCCCTCCGGCGAGCGCGCAGCTCGACGCGGTCAGCGGCACCCGCAGTCCGCCGACCGCGAAGTCGCTCCGCGCACGGACGCACACGACCTCGCCCGACGGCGTCGAGGACCAGGAGGAGCCCGGTACGGCGCGCGCCAGCGCAGCTCCCGCCGCGGACGGCGGCTCACCCCGGCCGAGCAACCGGGCGGCGTCGGCGGTGGCGTCCTGCAGGGCCACCTGGCGCACGGCGGCTCCCATCGCCCCCACCCCGAGAGCGAGGACGAGCACCACGGCCGGAAGCGCGAGTGCCAGCTCCGCCGCGGCGGATCCCCGGTCGTCGGCGCGCCCGCGCCCTCGGGAGCCGATCACGAGACGGTGAGCGCGCGGCGCACGAGATCAGTGAGGATGCCACGCACCTCGTCGGACCGCATGATGACGACGAGAAGCCCGGCGAAGGCGACCGCGGCCGCCGTGGTCGCCGAAAGGCATACTCTGCCAAGATGGCAGTATGACCTCTGCACCTGGCCCCGTCCCGCGCGTTGCCATCTATGCAAGGCAATCGGTCGACGAAGATCAGGGCATCGCTCAACAGCTCGATGACTGCCGGGCAGAAGTTCACCGCCGCGGCTGGCGCATCGTCTCGGAACACCAGGATAACGACACGTCCGCGTCCAAAGAGCGAGGACCGAAAACTGCGTGGTCAGCGATGCTGAGGGCCTTCGACGCCGGTGAGTTCGACACCATCATCGTTACCGAGACATCGCGCATCACCCGCAGCCTTGTCGACGTGCTCGACATACGACCGCCGCGCCGCGACGTCAGAGTGGTCGTCATCCGCGAGGGCATTGACACTGAGCTGGATGACTTCATGCTCAAGCAACTCGTGCTTCTCGCTGAACGCGAGGTCCGAATCAAGACGGAAAGAGCCGCCCGCTACGCCGTGGGGCGACGCCTCGCAGGACATCCCACACCGGGAAAGCCCCCGCACGGGTATAGCTGGGTACCGAGCATCGAAAGAGATGCAGCCGGCACGAGGTACAGAGTCAACGAAGCTGAAGCCGAGGACATTCGACAGATATTTCGCGAGTTCCTGGCTGGAGCCCCACTCGCTCAGATCGCGCGAGATCTCAGCGACGCTGGCAGATTGACGCGACGAGGCGTCCGCTGGCAGTCAACGACAGTTCGACGGGTCCTACTGAATCCTCTCTACGCGGCGCTTCTTCCGCCAGCTCAGCCGGCTGGTGAGTTCGACGCGACGACTATCGACCTGGAGTCCTGCACCTCGGGCGCATGGGAACCCATCATCGAGCGCGAACAGTTGGTTGCAAGCCGTGGGCGCCTGATCGGCGTTCGACCGAACCACAGCGGCACTGCACGAAAGTGGCTCCTATCTGGGCTCGCTGTGTGCGCGATATGCTCGCGCTCCGTCCGTTCAGCCAGCGGCGAGACCCATCCCACAACGCGCAAAGGTGGCGGCGGCGCGGCACCGTCGCGTCGCTACCACGCGTATCGGTGTCCGAATGGTCACTTCATGCGCAATGGGGACATCATCGACCAGTACGTCTCGGAGGTCTGTATCGCGCGCCTCGCGGAGAAGGACGCTGCCGACCTCGTGGCACCGCGTTCAGACTCAATCGACGTCGCCACGCTGAACTCGACGCGCGAAGCGTTGAAGCGCCGCCGACAGTCGATCGCGAGTTTTGTCGCGCGCGGGCTGATGACCGACACCGAGGCAGACGAGAGCCTGACGAGTATCGCGGACGAGCTGCAGACGATCGACGACCAGATAGCGCGCGCTGTTCTAAATGACCCGCTGGCCGAGTTGGTTCTTGTCGACGATGTCCGAGAATGGTGGGGTGGCGCGACCTTGGCTCGACGACGCCTTCTCGTCGAGACGCTCATGGTGGTCAGAATCCACCCGGTGGGTCACGGCAAGCGAGTAACAACTATCGGCGGCGCCGCGGACAGCGTCACCCTGGAATGGACGAAGAGGTAGAGCTCCTCACGGCGCGCCCTCCCCGACAGCGAGGGGCTGGGTGATCGGCAGCTGTCCACGCAGCGGCTCGCTATCCGGGAGGACGTTCATGTTATCCAGGCCGCGATCATCGCCACCTGCCGAGTCGTCGTTCACATACGCCTGCAGTCTCTCGGCAGCCTTCCGCCTGGTTACCGACGACGGTATGGTGCACCGCATGGCGGTGAACCAGCACCTTTACTTCCTGGTACACGCCTCGCATGAGCGGTTTACGGTCGGTATCGCGACGGACCCCCGGTTGCGCTGGGCCGGGATCCAGCCTCATGATCAGACAGATCTTGCGGCGTCGCTCGCTTTCGACATCAGCAGCGAGGCGAGAGCCAAGTGGACCGAGGAGACGCTCCACCGCGCGTCATCCGACTCGCGCTTCAGGATGCCCTCGAATATCGCCGGGCATACAGAATGGTTCAACTTCGCTGCCTTTGACAGAGCGCGCGCCTACGCGAGCTCGAACCGCGAATTCCTTGGCATCAGCGAGGGGTATACGATCCCCGCTCGCCCGAGGCCGCACGCTGGAGGATACGGACGTACTCAAACCAGATCACGAATGTCTTTCGCCGAGCGCATCGCTATGTCAGTTCCGCGCAACGCGTCGACTGCGGACATGGTCGAGGCATACACATCATTACTGATCGCTAGCGACGCACTTCTCGGGTCCGCGGCCGATGAGTCCGGAGAGATGAATCTCTATCTGCATCTAGACCGCATCGCACTAGAGGAGGTTCTTCTAGCAAAGAAGATTCCTTGGTGGGAATCCGGCCCCCCGATTCGCGCGCATCTTCGGGACCGTCATTTACGACGATCCGTTCATCCGGCTTGGCATTTACCCGTCGTTCGTCGGGTTACCGGAGCGCGACGGTTCGGACACGTGGGTTCCGACAGCCCCGGGATTCGAACGAGTGCGTTCAGCCATCGACCGCCTGATAGCAGCGACACCCAGCATTCACATCGCGCATCCCGCACGCAGTCTGGATGCCCACGCCTTCTGGCCGTAGCCTACTCTGCGCAAGCCTCGACGCAGGCTTCGGAGGACGAACGATACGAACCACGTCGACCGTGACGACAGGGCACGTCTCATGGCCGACCTGGGGCGGATGAGCCGACGGGGAGAGGTGGCCTCCATCCGGTCTCAACATGACCACTATATGGTCACCGTGTCTCGAACGAAGATCGGGGTGACCAGCAGCTGGTCACTCCGAGGCCATCTGAAGACCAGTTTATGTCCAAAATTGTGATCTATCTGGTCGTGGTGAATGGGTGACCACTATGTGGTCATCATGAGCCCCTCGAAAGACCAAGAGAAGGCCATCAGGTGCGTCGGCACAGTCGGCGATCATCGTTCGTGCAGATGCCTCACCGAGCAGTCGGAGACATCAGCGCCAACGCTCGCCCTCCAATATGTCCTCGAGCGCGTCGAGCGTGCCGCCATTTCTGAACCACTCCACGGGTGTGTGTTCGCCCTCGGTCACCATGGTGTCCTGCGGTGTGGACATCAGGCCTGCGACAGAGATCCAGTGCTTGTGTCCGACCAGTGCGATGATCTCCGGGAGGTGCGGCAGAAGCTTGCCGGGAGAGGACAGGCTGAACTGCCACGAAGGGAAGCGGCGTCGGCCGGCAATCTCGACGGCATAGAGTTTCCTCGCGGTTACGAGGTCGTCAAGTTCCTGGTGGTTGAGATTCAAGAAGCCTCGGACAGCGTCATCCGACATACTGCTGTGAAGGTTCGTTACGAGGGTGTTTGCGACGCTGGCGGGCAGCGCGCCCCGTCGGACGCGCGTGGCGATGTCGTCGAACTCCTCAGGAGTGAACTCACCGGAGGTGATCAGGAACTCGGCCTCCTCCGGTGTCAGGGACGGCGCGTCCGTCATCGGGCGTTCGGCAAGAAGCGACCCGGTCAACGCGCGTGCGATGTAGTCGCCGTCGGCGTTGAGGCGCGTGATCGCGTCTTCCAGGGCCTGCATCGCATCGGCGGAAGGCTGAGCCTGGAAGCGTGCGTTAGCTGTCGATCGAGATTCATCAGCGGTCATACGGCCAGCGTAGAAGGGACTACTGACGAAAAGGAGGAGCAATCCCAACTGACTGCCCCTCCTCTTCGCCTGATCTAGCGTTCGGGAGCGTCTTTCGGCGTCTCGACGAAAGTCGAAGATTGATCGAACCTGCGCTTGATCTCGGCACGCATCTTGATCCGATCCGCTTCGTACCGGCGTCGAATCGGCTGGCCGCCGATCATGGTCTTGTCCAGCCAGCGCTCGAAGAACGGTGGGAAGGCTTCAAGGCGCTGGTTGAGCAACGCCAAGCGGTCGCGTTCGGTTGCGGCCTCCTCGCGGGCTCGTTCTGCCTTCAGGTGTGCTTCACGAGCGCGGCGCGCAAGCTGTCTCGCCGCGTCCGACTCTTGGGCTGCTCGTGCTTGCACGGCAGCTACCTCCCGCTGGCGCTCACCAACTTTCCCCTCTCGGTCGACTACAGCGGACTCCCGATCGCTCAGCGCAGCCGAGCGCTTGGCGAGACTCTTGTTCCGCTGCAGACTCACATCGAGCTCGAACTCGAGCGCACTGGTCGCATCGCGTAACCGATCCGCTTTGGCCTGGAACTCGCTGCTACTGAGGTGCTCCCGCGATCGTTCCGTGACGCGATATTCGACGTCGTACCCCGCAGCCGCGACAGCATCGCGAACTTCTCTGTGCTGGCGTTTGAGGTCCGCTGGCCCCTTGAAGAAGTCCTTCTGCGCCAGCCGCCCATCAGGTGTGACTGGAGTGATCATGAGCTGCAGGCCGGGATTGACCTCGTCGAGATGCATCGACATGCCGATGATGTTCTTCTCTCCGAACTCGCCTCGCGCCCAGTCGATCGCAGCGCGCGTGTACTCGGCTGCTTGCCGATTCAGCCCAGCCTCACGCCAACCCGGGTTGTGTGTCTCGAACCACCTCGGGTCCAGTTGAAGTACCACGCCTCTTATGAGCACGGCGTCCTTTCGCAACGCTCTCGTGACGGTGCTCAGGCGTTGCTGAAGGTAGTCGTCGAACTCGTCGCTCGGTGGCCGGCCGTCGATCGACTGGGGACGTCTGTAGCCGCCCTTGCCGTCGTTGACGAACGTGCTGTTGAGTTCTGTTCGCTCGGCCACGATGTTGCGATTTGCCTGGGGAAACGAGAAGCCAGCCGCTTGGTCGACGTCCCGCGCGATGTGCCTAAAGAAGGCCTTCGCGTGCCCTCCGCGCCCCACTTTGTGGGACACGTCGTAGGTCATCGTGTAGCTCATGCTTCGCTCCCCTCGACCGCTTCCGTGACCTGTTCCGTCCTCGACGCAACCGGCCACGGAGCCTCCGGCGGCTCTCCCGAGGGGCTTCTCCTGTCGCTCATCCGAACACCACCCCTGTGCTTCCTTTGGAGGGTGGTGTTCTCCTTCGCGTCAGAAGAAGGTGTAGCCCCATACACTTCTGAGCCCGCTTCGCTCGTCAGAAGCTTCTGGTGCCCTCCGGGGGCCGCTGCGCGGGCGAGGCAGCAACAACGTCGACGACCGCTCACGACGCACCTCCGGAACAGATCGAAGGCGCTCCACCGATGCCTGTTGACATCATCCGCGAGAGCCAAGGCTCGAGCTCCGATAGAGGGAGCATCTGCGATGTCCGCTCCGGTCGTCGGGCGTTCTTCCAGTCGCCCTCGCTCACCGTGCCGAGCCCCCATCGCGCGAGCCACTCGAGACGCTCGGCGACGCTGAGCTCGCGAGCCGCCAGCGTTGGGATCGTGACGATGCCCTGTCGGTGTGCCATGACGATCGATATCAACACAGCGCGACGAGGGGTGACGATCCTGTGCCCTTTGCCATGAGCGAATCGAACGTGCCAGTCCCTCCATTCGTCGACGGTCCGTAGACAGCCAGTGTTCGCAATTTCCCGAGCGATGGCTCGTGCACGCAGACACTCCTCGATGGTTTCCCACGGAGCCGTCGGGAAGGTCGCCAACTCGTGTGTGGACCCGTCCGGCAGAGGGACCGCCTCTGCCACGATCGAATCCATCAGCGGTCGACGCTTGAGATCGAAATCCATGCTGACGGCACGCTCGACGCGAGACGGAACGAAGTCCTTGCGCCCTTCCTTCCTTGAGAGCTCTTGAAAGCTTGGGAATCGGCGGTAGGCGTTCTCGACCCGACCCTCGCGGGTGACAACGCTCGCCAGGAGTTCTTCACGGTCCTCGCGGCTATCGGCGGCGATCCCCTCCGAGCGCTTCAACCCGTTATGCGCACAGACGCCGTTCACGCTGAGTGAGACGTTGCCGCGCGTGGTGACGTTCACCAGGTCGTTCTGCTCGTGCTTGGCCTCCCAGATAGTCGGGTCTCCGGTGAGCGCTGTCCGCGCTTCCCTGAGGTGGCCAGCGAGGCCGTAGAGATCAAGAGCCTCGACATCGCTGACTGTCCAATCAGTGATGAAGCCATCTGTGGTGACCGAGAAGACCTGTCCGCCTCGTTCAGCGATCTGATTCATCGTTGCCAACAGCTGGGCCCGGACGAGGCTGGTGGTGGTCGCAGCGTGAGAAGGGCTCGAGATCGCGGACCCACCCACGTTGTCCATTTCCTGCTTGTAAGCGTCCCACGAGCGCTGTTCAGCGACGTCCTGGGCGGTCTTCCCGTAGATCGTGTTAACACTCGTCTTGAGTGTCTGCTCTTCGAGCGACCCCTTCCCGAAGAGACGCTTGGCGGTCGCTCGGTCCTCAATCAACTGACGCACTCCATGACGCAGCGAAAGGCTCAACGAGCCATCGAAGCGGCGAGCGACTCGCCCGGCGAACCCGATCTGGCAGAAGACGGTCGCGCCGAGCTTGAGAGCGAGCCAGAGTTCAGGACCGCAGACCCAGGTCCCGGCTACCCCTTCGCTCGTGCGCGGATAAATGAGCGTTCCATCCCCCACGATCGGGAGCGTCGGATAGGTGACGCTCTCAGGGAAGTCGAACGACACAAACCCGACGAATGATGAGGTCGGCTCCGGCACGTCACCGGGAGTCAGCTGCCGTTCATGGATGACGTTCTCGATGCACCCCGTCTCCCAGTCGAGATCGGGCACGAGCGCCATGGCTGTGGGGTAAGCGTTCTTCGCATCAATATCGATGGTGCGGATCGGGTAGTAGCCCGGGGCGGGACAGGCGTTCAATCCGCCGTGATACGCAGAAGCGAAGGCTTTGCTGAGCTGAGCCGCAGCGCCATCGACAGGCGCCCGACCCCGCTTCGCGTAAAACGTCAGCTCGTCGCCTTCTTCCACCACATCCACCGCTTCCTCCTCCACGAGCCCCGAGAACGCGAGCCTGAACTCCTTTGGAGTAGTAACCCCGAAATACTCGGACCCCGAGGCAACGAGGGACGCGGCGGCGCCACCGCCGAGAGTTACGGGAGGGAGCACGCCTTCACCCCAGATTCGCGCGAGGAACTCCACGACGATCTCCGCGTCGTTCACGCCGTAGTCCAGAAATTCGCTGAGATGATGCTGGCGGTACTCAGTCATCCGCGAGATCCAGTCGCCTGGCACTTCGAGCTTCTCGATGCCAGCGGCCATGCCGATGGCCGCGAGCGTCCGCTGCCCTGCCGGAGCGTGGGTCATCGTGTCGCGGACGGTAACGCTCAGCGACCGCCACCAGCCGTAGTCGTCGCCTCGCTGATCGCCATTCTGAAGGCGGAAGGGCAAAAGCGTGACGAGCCCGCCCGCAGCGGACGTCAGCCGCGTGAGGTGATCCGTGACCCGACCGCCACCCCGAAAAGTCGTAAGGTCTGCCGCGCCAAAGTGACAGGCGAGCACGATGGGAACGCGCCAAGGTGCGAGCGCAGCCGCCCGCGCCTCCCAATCCCGAGGATCGGCGGCCCAGGCGCGAGCGGCGTCCCCGGAAGGCCCGGCGCCGGCGCGCTCAAGAACAGTACTTCGGCGCACGCCACGGTCGTCCACCCCGTCCCGAACCAGAGGCGATCGCCACAAAGACGCAGCCCGAACGACCTCCCAGAGGGCAGTGTGCATCCCAACGCGTCGCCCGTTTAGCGGCAAGATGACGATCTGAACCATGAGTGTCGGATCACTCAGATCGGGCGTCGCGAACTGCCAACTGTCAACGTTCCGCACCCCTCCGAGGGTCGTGAACTCCGTGTCGAAGCCCACGATGATCGCTCGGCGCTCAGTCCCCATCGAACGGACCGAGACAAGATCACCGAAGTTAGCGCCCGCGCTGGCGAAAACACCGGAGTTCGCGCGGCCGGCGGACACGGGGTCATAAGCACGGGGACCCATACGGGGCTTATGACCCCGCGGCGAGATCCGCGGAAAATCAAGGGTTTCATGCGCTCGCTTGCGCTCGATTGCTGGGGGTCTTGTCCGAAGACCCCCAGCAATCGAGCGCATCTGAGCGGTCGGAACTTGGCGCGGTACCCGGCGGCTTAGTACCTGGAACCGACCGCCTGCGTCCGTCAGCTCTTTCGCTTTCCAGCCTGTGTGAAAGGGGATGTTCACGCGGCACCCCCGATGATCACGGCGAGCCGCTCGCGCTGCTCCGCGGTGAGGCGGGGAGCAGCCGCGACAACGCGCGCGACGGCGGAGTCGATCTCTTCGGCTGCACGCGGGCGGCCGATGGCCGGGCTAGCCATCGCATCGAGATGTGCGGACTGCACGTAGATTCGGCGGCCGATTCGTTCCGCGGGCAGCGTGCCGTCAGCGATCCACTTGCGAAGCGTCGAGTATCCGATCCGTCGAGCGTTCGCAGCTTCTTGAAGGGTGAGTAGTGGCCGGGTTTGGGTTACGACGTGAGCAGGCAAGCCCGCTCCTCTCTTTCGAGAAGGAGCACCTGCATGTCTCACGGGACACCTGCCAGTGCCACCCCGCCAGGATCGCGCCTTTACAATCCGTTGTTCACCAGTACGTTGACCCAGGGTTCAAGCATGCGCTGGTGATCGCATTCGCCTAGGGCTTTGGCCTCTTCTGTGAGACGGGCGGGCGGCCATCCCCGGTTCCGTCTGGTGCAGCCCGAAACTTTTTCGAACCGAGATAAATGTAACGTTCACGAGCGCTCGCGTCAATACAGATCTGCTCATTTATGAGCGGATAACGCGATCGCGAGTTTATCAAGATAGAACAAATCTTCGAATCTTGGTATCGTGTTCTCGGCCGGAGAAAGGACGCCGGATGGGGACGAGTAAGAGGTTAGCCCCCTACTACGACATGCAAGCTCAGCACCAGGCCGTACTGACGGCGGCTCGAGGCGGCCCGTTGCAGTCGCTCTCCGATCGGGAACTGGCACTTCGGGAACAACCGCTGACGATGTACCCGCAGCCATACCGACGGGTACGAGCATGGGTCCGCTTTGGCCCCGCGGCGATACGTGTGGCCGCCAAACTCGCCCGCTCTACGCCCACTGCTGCTGGCATCGAGTTTCGAGCTGGCGATCGCGTCTTCCGTTGTTGGGTTTGGGGGAACGCGATTACCGCGACCGACGACGTCTAGACCGCTCTCATCGCCCGAGGCGTAGGGTCTCTCGTGTGTGCGGCCGATTCGCGAACGACGCCAGACCAAGCAGTATCGACATCAGATGCATCACTTGCTTGCGATTGCATGGTTGATCTGGAGTTTCTCGGTCGCGGCAGGAGGCTCGGCGGGAGCTGGCCGCCGAGCCCAGGAGTGGATCACGGGCGGCGTGGCGCGTATGGTGCCGACAAGGGTGATTCGGCTACCAAGTCACCTTCTTGCCTGCTGGGGTGGTGCTTCACGAACGTGTCCAACAGCCTCTGCGGGTGAAGATCATGGAGAGTGGTTGCAACAATGATGCAACTGCTGCAACCATGGAGGGGTGCGTTCTGGTTCCGATGTTGATGGTCGCTCTTCGCTGCGGCTGACAGGAAATGTCGTCGCCCTCGATGAGGGGAAGTACGTCTTCGAGTCGATGCTGGATGGCTGGGCGAACCAGCAGACAAGTCGCGGTTTGCAGGCGACCACCATCGATTCGCGCCGGCGGTTCATCGAGGATTTCGCCGAGTTCTGCGCGGCGTACCCGTGGCAGTGGCAGCCGCGGGATCTCGAGGACTATTCAGTGCGCGTGCGACCCGGCAAGGGTCCCTTGAAGCGGTCAACGATTCGGGGGTATCAGACGAGGATCCGTCTGTTCTGCGACTTCCTCACTGACCCGCGGTACGGCTGGCAGGCGGAGTGTCTGGCTCGGTTCGGGGATGCGCCGCAGCAGATCTGCCATGACTGGAACACGATCTCGCACCTGCTCGACCATGAGGGGGGATCCCGGGCGACGTGCCCTCACTTTCGATGAGCTGGAGCGGTTCTTCGATGCTGCGGATGCTCGGGTCGAGGCGATCGTACGTGCCAGGAGGAAGGGTGCGCTTGCTGCGCTCCGGAACGCGCAGATGTTCAAGACCATCTACGCCTTTGGGCTGCGGCGTTCCGAGTGCATTGGGCTCGACGTTGCCGATCTGCGGTCGAACCCGGTGGCCCCGGGGTTCGGGAGTTTCGGAGCGGTGTATGTCCGGCACGGGAAGGGCAGTCGGGGCACCGGTCCGAAGCGACGGACCGTGCTGACTCTGCCCGAGTTCGACTGGGTCGTTGACGGCCTCACCCATTGGGTGGACCAGGGCCGGCCGCGGGTGGTCGGTGATTGGGAGACGGACATCCTCTGGCCGACGGAGCGCAGGACCAGAATCGGTGGCCGCTACCTGAACGACCGTTTCGCCGAGCTGCGCGACGAAGCCGGACTTCCGGAAGAGCTGGTTCTGCACTCGCTGCGGCACACCTATGTGACGAACCTCATCGAGTGGGGCTACAGCGAGAAGTTCGTGCAGGATCAGGTGGGCCACACGTTCGCTTCGACGACGGCGATCTACACGTCTGTCGGGGACGACTATAAGAACCGGGTGCTCGCTGATGCGCTCAAGAGGAACACGGAGGACCGTGATGGGGACTGACTCGAAGGGGCCGATCGACTGGCACCTGCGTGCTCTGATGGCCGAGGCTGGGATGTTCCAGACCACGGAGCTGCTCGCGCCGCTGCGCGAGCAGGGCATCGTCTTGTCCCGCGAGCAGGTGTATCGACTGGTCACCAAAGCACCGGAGCGGTTGAACGTCGAAGTTCTTGCGGCGCTGTGCCGCATCTTCGGATGCCAGCCGAACGACCTCATCACTGTCGTGGCGCGACCGGCAGCGGCGAAGAAGACGGGCACTGGGCGGGGGCGTGGCACGGCGATCGGGGACCTTCGTCCTGTGCGTGCGCGACTTCATCGTCCCGCCGATCCAGGCCGATGACGGCTACGCCGTCACAGACGTGTGACCGTTGCGGGCGTTCGAGCGCGGGCCGTTACTCGCTGCTCGGCGAGAAGATCTGCAACGTCTGCTACAGCGCGCTCCGCAGGAACCCGTCAGAGTGTCCGTTGTGCGGGAACATCCGAGTCCTCGCATTTCGCACCGATGAAGGCGTGATCACCTGTGCGATCTGCGCCGGACACCCGCCACGGTTCGCGTGCCGCACGTGCGGCAGTGAGGAGTTCCTGACCGGAACGCACTGCGGGCGATGCCGGCTGCAGGCACGACTGGACGAGCTCATCGGACCCAAGGGATCGGCTCCGATCGAGCTGACCAGGCTTCGCGTGTACCTTGCGAACGCGCCGATGGACCCGCGTTCGGTGGTGCGCTGGCTGCGGCGGTCGCACGTCACAGAGACCCTGCGCGGCATGGCCACGGGCGCGCTGCCCGTTGATCACTCGTCTCTTGATCAACTCCAGCAAAGGCCAGCAACGCGGTATTTCCGGCGTCTGCTCATCGAAGCCCAGGTGCTGCCGAACATCCACGTGCTGCAGCACGAGCTCACGCTGCACGTTGCCGCGGTGGCTGCGACTCTCGAGCGCCCGACCGGGAACAAGCTCCGCCGCTTCTACAGATGGGACGTGTTGCCCAAGCTTCACAGGCGCTATCGAGACCGCGATCGAGACCTGTCCAACGAGGCCTTCATCGGCCAGCGCGGGAAACTGGCCGCGGTCGTCCGGTTCCTGACCTGGATGGATGCTCGCGGGCTCGCCGTCAGTGACCTTGATCAACGCACGCTCGATCACTACATCGCCCGCGTCAAGACGCGAGAGCCCGTGGAGCACTTCGTGCGGTGGGCGACCAAGACGCGGCTGACGGGCGACCTCGCCACCAACGTCCGGGCTGCACGAAACACGATGTCGAACGTGACCGAGGAGGAGCTGTGGCGCGATATCGACCTTCTGCTCAACGGAGAAGATGTGGAACTGGAAGTGCGCGTGGCAGGGCTGTTCATGCTCCTCTATGCGCAGATCCTCGGACGCGCCGTCAGTATGACTCGCGACCGAGTAGACGCCACCGGGGCGCAGGTGACCGTGCGGTTCGGGGTCACGCCCGTCGTGCTCGATGACCGGGTCGGGGACATCGTCAGACGGCACCTCTCCGCCGCGCCGCGACGGGGATACGCCGCGGGGGAATCGAGCTGGCTGTTCGAGGGACTCTCGCCCGGCGCTCACATGACTGCGGCCTACATCAGGCTGCGCCTCACGGAACTCGGGATCCGTCCACGCGTGTCACGCGAGACCCGGATGAACCTGCTGAGCATGCGGATGCCCTCGGCCGTGGTTGCCGACGTCATCGGAATCGGCAACCACACGGCGGACCGGCGTAAGAGCAAAGCCGGCGGGATCTGGTCGAACTACCCAGCCGTGCGTCGATGACTACTAGTTCGCACTGCCCAGCGCGGCAGGTCGCAGCGCATCCGCGGCCGCCTCGAGCGCCCCGTCGTTGAGCGCGAAGTACGCCCACTTCCCGCGCTGTTCCCGGGTGACAAGCCCGGCGTCGGTGAGGAGCTTCATGTGGTGCGAGACCGTCCCCTGTGACAATCCGACCGGCTCGATGAGGTCGCAGATGCAGGCCTCGCCGCCTTCGGTGCCGGCGATAAGGGAGAGCAGCATCACGCGGGTCGGATCACCGATGGCCTTGAACACCCGAGCGGAACGCTCGGCCTCCTCGGGGGTGATCGATGCGGTGATGCGCGGCACGCAGCACGTGCTCTGCTCGGTGGTCACGGGGAGGCTCATGCGGATAGTCTGACACGTATTGACAAACTTCGATAGGTAAGCGAGTGTTCTCGTATTGAAGTTTTTCGATCTGAGGAGATGTGATGTCTGAGCTTCCTGTCGTCGTCATCGGTGCCGGTCCGCAGGGCCTGGCTGCAGCCGCCCACCTGACCGAACGCGGCGTTGACGCCGTGGTCGTCGAGCGGGGCGGCTCGGCCGGTGCTGCCGTGTCCGAGTGGGGACACGTGCGACTGTTCTCCGGGTGGCCGGAGCTCACCGATGCCGCAGCGCGACGCCTTCTCGAGCCGACCGGCTGGACGGCGCCAGCAAGCGGCTACCCGACCGGGGCTGAGTGGGTCAGCGAGTACCTTTCCCCGCTCGCCGACGCTCTGGGCGACCGGGTGCTCTACGGCACGACCGTCACCGGTGTCGCTCGTCAGGGTCGAGATAAGGTCGTCGCGAGCGGCCGGAAGGCGCAGCCGTTCGTCGTGCACACGGTCGACCAGGACGGCCGTGATGGCCGCATCCTCGCCAGCTCTGTAATCGACGCGACCGGCACGTGGTCACTTCCGAACCCCGCGGGCGCTGACGGATACCCCGCGGTCGGCGAGACGGCTGCCTCGGAGCGCATCTCATACCGGATCCCAGACGACGTGTTCGAGCTGGCCGGCTCGCACGTGGTCGTCGTCGGCGCCGGCCACTCCGCGACGCACGCAGTGCTGCGCCTGAGTGAGTTGGCGCGTCGCGAGCCGGGCACCAAGGTGACCTGGCTGCTGCGCCGCGGGAGTGCAACGAACGTGTTCGGCGGCGGAACGGGAGATGAGCTGCCCGAGCGGGCCGCACTCGGCTCCCGCGCACGCAAGGTCATCGAAGCCGGCGTCGTCGAGGTCGTCACCGGGTTCCGCGTCGCGGAGTTCCAGCAGGACGGCGACACGCTCACGATCCTCGCCGAGAACGGCCAGGAGATCTCGGGTGTCACGCGCGTCTTCGCCCTCACCGGGTTCCGCCCCGACACCAGCATCCTGCGGGAGGTGCGCATCGAGCTCGACGGATCGCTGGACGCCGTGGCCGGGATCGCCTCGGAGATCGACCCCAACATCCACGCCTGCGGCTCGGTGGGAGCGACCGGCGCACGCCAGCTCGCACAGCCGGAGAAGGACCTGTTCATCGTCGGTGCGAAGTCCTACGGCCGCGCCCCCACCTTCCTCGCGCTCACCGGCTACGAGCAGGTGCGCAGCGTCGCAGCCCACCTTGCCGGCGACCATGAGGCCGCGGACCGCAACGAGCTTGTCCTGCCCGACACCGGAGTGTGCGGCGGCGCCGGCGGCTTCGACGCCGAAGGCAGCAGCTGCTGCGCCACACCGTCCGTGCTGCAGATCGGCTCGCGCCCCGTCACCGTCGGCTGACGGTCTCGGAAAGAGGGCGGCTTCCCGTGGGAGGCCGCCCTCTTCGCGTGTCCAGGTGAAGAGTCGGTGAACGACGCCAGCGCCGATTGCGCCTTGCATAGATTGATGTCAATATAGAAGCATGTCGATTCAAGAGGTTGAGCTGGTCATCGTCGGGTCCGGCCCTGCGGGGTTCACCGCTGCGATCTACGCGGCCCGTGCGAACCTGGCGCCCGTGGTGATCGCCGGCTCCGTGACGACCGGTGGCGCACTGATGACCACGACCGAGGTGGAGAACTTCCCCGGCTTCGTCGACCCGGTCAACGGCCCGGAACTGATGGAGTCGATGCGTCAGCAGGCCGAGCGCTTCGGTGCCCGCATCCTCCTCGATGACGCGATCCGCGTCGACCTCGAGGGACCGATCAAGGTCATCGAGACGGGTGCAGGGGAGGCCTTCCACGCCCGCGCGGTGATCCTCGCGATGGGGTCGGCGTACCGCAAGCTCGGCCTCGCGGACGAGGAGCGCCTCACTGGCCGCGGAGTGTCCTGGTGCGCCACCTGCGATGGGTTCTTCTTCCGCGAGCAGGAGATCCTCGTCGTCGGCGGAGGCGACTCCGCGATGGAGGAGGCCCTGTTCCTCACCCGCTTCGCCTCCAAGGTGACGATCGTGCACCGCCGCGACGAGTTCCGGGCATCGAAGATCATGGCGCAGCGCGTTCTCGACCACCCGAAGATCGAGGTCGCCTGGAACAGCGAAGTCGCACGCCTCAACGGCGCCGAGAAGCTCGAGTCCGTCACGCTTCGCGACACCGTCACCGGCGCCGAGCGCGACCTGCCCGCGACGGGGCTCTTCGTGGCCATCGGCCACGACCCCCGCTCCGAGCTCGTCACCGGAACGGTCGACACCGACGCCGCCGGCTTCGTACTCGTCGATCACCCCTCGACCCGCACGAACCTCTCCGGCGTCTTCGCCG
The DNA here is from genome assembly GCF_057655505.1 of Microbacterium sp. Soil_N32. NCBI lineage: Bacteria > Bacillati > Actinomycetota > Actinomycetes > Micrococcales > Microbacteriaceae > Microbacterium > Microbacterium sp. Soil_N32. Next base: position 22,864 of record NZ_JBDGME010000018.1, on the reverse strand, counting down.
CCGGCGACCTCGTCGACCACACCTACCGGCAGGCGATCACCGCCGCCGGCACAGGTTGCGCCGCAGCGCAGGACGCCCAGCACTTCCTCGCCGCCTTCGAGAACGCGACCGCGCCTCTGGACGCCCTGACCGAGACCGAGGAGGTCTTCGCATGAGCACGCTCACCGCCGTCACCGACGCGACGTTCCAGGACGAGGTCCTCGGCTCCGACCTCCCCGTCGTGGTGGATATCTGGGCCACGTGGTGCGGGCCGTGCCGGCAGGTCGCCCCGCTGCTCGAGCAGCTCGCTGCCGAGTACGAGGGGCGCGTGAAGATCGTCAAGGTCGACGCCGACCAGAACCCCGAGACAGTGATCGCCGCCGGCGTCACCTCCATCCCCACTCTCGGCTTCTACCGCGACGGCACACGCACGGACATCCTCATCGGCGCGCACCCGAAGCCTGTCATCGCCGAGAAGATCGAAGGACTGCTCGCATGACCACCGCAACCACCACCCCTGCCCGGGCCGCAACCCGGCGGCTCTCCACACTGGACAGGTGGCTGCCGCTGTGGATCGGGCTCGCCATGGTCGCGGGTCTGCTTCTGGGGCGGTTCGTGCCGGCGCTGTCGGATCTGCTCGGCCGGATGGAGGTCGGCGGCATCTCGGTGCCGATCGGGCTAGGACTGCTGGTGATGATGTACCCGGTGCTGGCGAAGGTCCGCTACGACCGGATCGCCGCCGTCACGGGAGACAAGAAGCTCCTGATCTCCTCGCTGGTGCTGAACTGGCTGGTCGGCCCGGCCGTGATGTTCGCATTGGCCTGGATCTTCCTGCCCGACCTGCCCGAGTACCGCACCGGACTGATCATCGTCGGGCTCGCCCGCTGCATCGCGATGGTCGTGATCTGGAACGACCTCGCCTGCGGCGACCGTGAGGCGACCGCCGTACTGGTCGCGATCAACTCGGTGTTCCAGGTGGTCGCGTTCTCGCTGCTGGGCTGGTTCTACCTGACCGTGCTGCCCGGGTGGCTCGGGCTGGACACCCAGGGGCTGGAGATCTCGGTCTGGCAGATCGCGCTGAACGTGCTCGTCTTCCTCGGCGTGCCGCTGGTCGCCGGCTTCGCGTCCCGGTGGATCGGCGAGCGGCGCCGCGGCCGCGACTGGTACGAGGAGAAGTTCCTGCCCGTGATCGGACCGTGGGCGCTGTACGGGCTGCTGTTCACCATCGTGCTGCTGTTCGCTCTGCAAGGAAAGCAGGTGACGTCCCATCCCCTGGATGTCGCGCGCATCGCCATCCCGCTGCTGGCGTACTTCGCGATCATGTGGTTCACCGGCATCCTCACCGGCAAGGCACTCGGGCTGAACTATGCCCGCTCCACCTCGCTGGCCTTCACTGCAGCGGGCAACAACTTCGAACTCGCGATCGCCGTCGCCATCGGCACCTTCGGCGCCGCCTCCGGCCAGGCCCTCGCCGGCGTGGTCGGCCCGCTCATCGAAGTGCCCGTCCTGGTCGGGCTCGTCTACGTCTCACTCTGGGCGGCCCGAGCCTGGTTCCACACCGATCCGTACACCGGCGAAAGGATCACCTCATGAACCTCACCCTCACCGGCACGGCCGACGCCTGCAGCCCGGTCGCCACGCACGCCATCGGCCAGGAGGCCGCCGGCACGGTGGCCGCGACCCTGAAGGCACTCGCCGACCCGCTGCGACTGCGGATGCTCTCTGCGATCGCCTCGGACCCGCGCGGCGAGTCCTGCGTCTGCGACCTCGCCGAGCTCGCAGACGTGTCACAGCCGACCGTGTCGCACCACCTGAAGGTGCTCAAGGACGTCGACGTGCTCACCTCGGAACGCCGCGGGACATGGGTCTGGTATCGCATCAACCCGAGCCGCCGCAGCGCCGTCACCGCCCTGCTGGACTCCTTCGCCCCGGCGACCATGACGGCGCCCAGCGAGGACGGGAACAGCGAAGATCGCGACATCCGCCCAGACTTCGACATCCGGATCACCCACCTCGCCGACGAACTCGCCGCCGAGATCCCCGAGCTCGCCCCGGAGACTGTGCTGAGCATCGTGCGTGAGTCCTACACGTCGCTGGCCCGTACCGCGAAAGTCACCGGCGCGCTCGTCCCTCTCACCGAACGCTTCGCCAGGCAACGACTCGCAGACATCACCAGAGACCGCAACCACTCCGTCCCGCAAGTGCTCTTCGTCTGCGTCGCCAACGCCGGCCGCTCCCAGCTCGCCGCGGCCCTGGTCAACCAGATCGCCGGCGGCAAATTCATCGCCCGCTCCGCCGGATCCAGCCCCGCCGAGATCATCCACCCCCACGTGCGCTCGATCCTCGCCGAGATCGAAGGCGATGCCGCGGCCGCGCGCTTCCCGAAGCCCCTCACCGATGACGCCGTCCGCGCCGCCGACGTCGTCATCACCATGGGCTGCGGCGACGTCTGCCCCATCATCCCCGGGGTTCGCTACGACGACTGGGCGGTCGGGGACCCCGCCCTCGCCTCGCGCGAAGGCGTCGAAGCCATCCGTGACGACATCGAAGGTCGCGTCCGTGCCCTCGTCAACGAACTCACCCACTGACCCATCCCTCACAGGAGCCACCATGATCGACACCACCGCACCCAAGCCCTCCGTCCTCTTCGTCTGCGTACACAACGCCGGCCGCTCGCAGATGGCCGCCGGATTCCTGCGCGACCGCGCAGGCGATCGCATCGAAGTGCGTTCCGCCGGGTCCATGCCAGCCGACCAGATCAACCCCGTCGCCGTCGAGGCCATGGGCGAGCTCGGGATCGACATCACCGCCGAGCAGCCCAAGGTCCTCACCACCGAAGCGGTGCAGGCCTCCGACGTCGTCATCACCATGGGCTGCGGCGATGCGTGCCCGTTCTTCCCCGGCAAGCGCTACGAGGACTGGAAGCTCGACGACCCGGCCGGGCAGGGCATCGACGCCGTCCGTCCGATCCGCGACGAGATCCGCACCCGCATCGAACAGTTGGTCAGCGAACTCGTCTGAGCGACTCCGATTGCCGTGCACTGTCCCCGGGACCTCGTCTCTCCGTCGACAGCCTCCTTGCCTCGTAAGTTCAGCAAGCACTGTATAATCAGTGCATGCTGACTATTGCTTCTCGCCTCGACGTCATGAACCGGCTCGGCCGGGCCATGGCGGACCCGACGCGTTCCCGGATCCTGATGACCTTGCTCGGCGGCCCGAGCTATCCGGCCGTGCTGTCGCGCGAGTTGGAGCTGACCCGCTCGAACGTCTCGAACCACCTGACCTGTCTGCGCGACTGCGGCATCGTGGTCGCCGAGCCTGAGGGGCGGCAGACGCGCTACGAGATCGCCGACCCGCACCTCGCGGCGGCGCTCACCGCACTGGTGGACGTGACGCTTGCTGTCGACGAGCACGCTCCCTGCGTGGACTCTTCGTGCACCGTGCCGGGCTGCTGCGGGACGGGAGCAGGCGAGTGAGCGCGGCGTGCGGCTGCGAGCACGACGAGCCCGAGACTGTCATAGGCGATGAAGCCGAGGAGGCGGAGCGCCCCTGGTGGCGGGACCGCGGGATCATGGTCCCGGTCTTCTCCGGCGTCGCCTTCCTCACCGGCCTGGCGCTGGAGTGGTCCGGGATGGAGATCCCGGCACTGGTGGCGTTCTGGATCGGTCTGCTGCTGGGCGCGTCGACGTTCACCCCGGGCGCGATCCGGAAGCTGTTCAAGGGCAAGCTCGGCATCGGCCTGCTGATGACCATCAGCGCCGTCGGCGCGGTGATCCTCGGCTACGTCGAGGAGGCCGCCGCCCTGGCGTTCCTGTACTCGATCGCCGAGGCGCTGGAGGACAAGGCGATGGACCGTGCTCGCGGCGGGCTCCGGGCGCTGCTCAAGCTCGTCCCGGAGACCGCGACCGTCCGCCGCGACGGCGTCTCGGTGGAGGTCGCCGCGAAGGACCTGACTGTCGGTCAGTTGATGCTGGTGCGGCCGGGCGAGCGGATCGCGACCGACGGCGTCGTCCGCACGGGACGTTCCAGCCTGGATACGTCCGCGATCACGGGGGAGTCGATCCCGGTCGAGGTCGAGCCCGGCGATGCCGTGTCGGCGGGTGCGATCAACACCGCGGGGGCGCTGGAGGTCGAGACGACCGCGGCCGGCACGGACAACTCGCTGACCACGATCGTCGACCTGGTGGAGAAGGCGCAGGCGGAGAAGGGAGACCGCGCCCGTCTCGCCGACCGCATTGCCCGCCCGCTCGTGCCCGGCGTGCTGATCCTCGCCGCTCTCGTCGCGATCATCGGGTCGCTGCTCGGCGACCCGGAGCTGTGGATCACCCGCGCACTCGTCGTGCTGGTCGCGGCATCGCCCTGCGCGCTGGCGATCTCGGTCCCGCTGACCGTGGTGGCCGCCATCGGGTCGGCGAGCAAGTTCGGCGTGATCATCAAGTCCGGGGCCGTGTTCGAGCGGTTCGGCGTGATCCGCCACGTCGCGGTCGACAAGACCGGCACCCTGACCCGCAACGAGCCCGCCGTCACCGCGGTGCTCACCGCCGACGGCGTGACCGAGGCGCAGGCGCTGGCGTGGGCGGCGTCGTTGGAGCAGCACAGCACCCACCCCCTCGCGGCCGCGATCACCGCTGCAGCGCCTGAGGCCCCTGCAGCCGAGGGCGTGACCGAGCAGGCAGGTCACGGCATCGAAGGCGAGCTCGACGGCGCGCGGATCACGGTCGGCAGCCCGCGTTGGCTCGACGCCGGATTCCTCGGCGACCAGGTCGCGGGGCTGGAGGAGCAGGGCATGACGGTCGTGATCGTCCACCGCGACGGCGAGCCGGTCGCCGCGATCGGCGTCCGCGACGAGCTGCGCCCGGAGGTCCCCGAGGTCGTCCGTACCCTCGCCGCGCAGGGCATCGGGGTCACGATGCTCACCGGCGACAACGCTCGCACCGCCCGCGCCCTCGCCGCCCAAGCGGGGATCGAGGACGTCCGCGCCGAACTGCGCCCGGAGGACAAGGCCGCTGCGATCGCAGAGCTCGGTGCGAAGGGCTCGGTCGCGATGATCGGCGACGGCATCAACGACGCCCCCGCCCTGGCCGCTGCCGATATCGGCATCGCGATGGGCGCGACCGGCTCCGATGCCGCGATCGAGTCCGCCGACGTGGCCTTCACCGGCCACGACCTGCGGCTGCTGCCGCGCGCGTTCGACCACGCCCGCCGCGGACGGCACATCATCAACCAGAACATCATCCTGTCGCTGCTGATCATCAGCGCCCTGCTCCCGCTCGCCCTCTTCGGCGTCCTCGGCCTCGCCGCCGTGGTGCTCGTGCACGAGATCGCCGAGGTCGTCGTGATCCTCAACGGTCTGCGCGCCGCCCGGACCCGGAAGACCATCGCGTGACCGTGCAGGACGTCGCCGCGACAGTCGGCGAAGACCGTACGGGCCCACGGCCGCAGGCGAGGAGAGCCCTTGGCTTCACCTTGGTCGTGGCCGTGCTCGCTGTGGTGCTCGACCAGGCCTCGAAGGCCCTCGCCGTGGCACAGCTGGCCCCTGGGGAACGGATCCCGCTGGTCGGGGACCTGTTCGGCCTGTCCCTGGTCTACAACCCCGGAGCCGCGTTCTCGCTCGGCTCCGGGGCCACCTGGATCATCACCCTCATCGGCGTACTCGCCTCCGCCGCGGTGGTCATCTTCGCCATTCGGCTGCGCGGTGCCCGCTGGGGCCTCGCGCTGGGGCTGGTCCTCGGCGGCGCGGTCGGCAACCTCATCGACCGAATCATGAACCCGCCCGCGTTCGGCCGCGGCCACGTCACCGACTTCCTCGCCTACGGCGACCTCTTCGTCGGGAACGTCGCCGACGTCTTCGTCGTGATTGGGGTCGGACTCGTCTGCCTGAACCTCCTCCTGCCGAACGCTCGCACGATGACCAACAGCGAGAGAACGGAAAGCGCCTCGTGAAAGTGGAATTGCTGCACATCGTCGACTGCCCCAACACGGACATCGCCGAAGCCAACGCACGCGCGGCGCTCGACGCTCTCGGGCTCGGGGGCGTCGCCGTCGAGCTGGTGACGATCCACACCGAGGCCGAAGCGGCAAGCCTCGGGTTCGGAGGATCGCCCACGCTCCTGGCCGACGGCGTCGACCTATTCCCGACATCTCCTGTACAGGCACTTGCGTGCCGCGTCTACACAACGGAGAACGGGTTCGCTGGGGCACCAACCACGTCCCAGATCGAACGGGCGATCCGAGCATTGCCCGAGCAGGCGTAACCGGCGGACACGATCATCACCTGGTCAACATGGAGCCCACCAAGCCGTGGTGCGAATACTGCCTCCCGAAATACTGCTCTCCACCGACAGACCGACGAGCTTATCCAGGAGTACGTCGAGCATTCTGGTCCTGGGCGATAGTCCATGTCATGCACGAGACCGGCATGCGGCAGGAAGAAGTCTCGGGGCTCACGGCAACCGCTTTGTTCACCTACGAAGCATCGACAGGCGAGAAGATGCTCTTGCTACAGGTTGTCCCGTCGAAATCCGATCGAGAACGCGTGCTCCTCGTTTCACCCGAGCTTGCGCACGTCCTCGCTCGTCTCAGACAACGCGCCCGCGGAGACGAGCATCAGGTTCCGCTGGTGATCCGCTACGACTCGCTCGAGCGAGAGTTCTCCCCACCGCTGCCGTTTCTCTTCCAGTGGAAAGACGGCGATGTTCGCCGCGTGTTTTCGCCCGCCGCATTCAAGAACTTCGACGCGTACCCGGTGCAAGCGGCCGGCCTCGATGCCCCCGAGACGCGACTGACTGCCCACGACTTCAGGCCGCGAGGGGGACCTGATCTTCGACGTGAAGTCGAAGGATCCGCCACCGCTCGAGGCCGTCCATGAGCCGCTACATCGCTGCGCTCTCGCGGACCGCGTGGGCCTGCTGGTGGCGGTAGAGCGTTGCGCGACTCCACCCGACGAGACGAGCAGCGTCCTCAGCGGTGCGACCACGCGCCCGCGCGTCCGCGGCGATCGCGAGCTTGTCCGCGATTACGACCGGATCTGACAGGGGCCGGCCGAACCGGGTCCCGTTTGCTCGGGCGGCCGCGATGCCGGCGTTGACCCGTTCGACGATGAGCTCCCGTTCGTACTCCGCGAGCGTGGCGAGCATGTTCAGCATCAGCCGGCCCGTCGACGTCGACGGATCGATGCCATCCGAAATAGACCGCACCTGCACACCGCGCTCGCGCAGCAGGTTCACGGTATTCAGCACATCAATCAGGGAGCGGCCAAGACGATCGACTCGCCACACGACCACGGTGTCGCCGTCCTCGGCGTACTCGAGGAGCTTTTTCATCCCGGCCCGCTCGATCGCGGTCTTGCTCCCCGAGGTGACGTCCGCGAAGACGTCGCGCTTCTGCACCCCGGCGGCGACGAGCGCATCAAGCTGCAACTGCGCATCCTGACTCGACGTACTCACACGCGTATACCCCAGAAGCCTCACAACCTCATTCTGACTCGGAAAAACCCTCCGCGCCCCCTTCTGAGACAAAACGCGGCAAGACGTCTTTTCAAGACGGCTGACGTCCCGAGAACTCGAACCCGATGAGCGCGGAACGACCGCAGGACGGCTTGTCTCAGAAAGCTACAGCTACCTGAGACGCTTCCTTTCGGGTCGAGCCAGCTACACAGCAGCTCCCGCGACGCAAGAGTTGTGAACGGTGAAGGGTGACGACGGTCATAGTGCGCCGCCGAGAAGGATGCCGACGGTCGCTGCGGAGACGGAGACGACGAGCATCCCGAGTCCGTTCACGGCGGCAGCGGTCAGCCGGCCGCTTCGGGCGAGTCGAACGGTCTCGAAGCTGGCCGTGCTGAAGGTGGTGTACCCGCCCATTACCCCGGTGCCGAGCACTGCGACCGGTTCCGCACCGAGGTGGCTTGCCGCTCCGACGATGACGCCGAGCAGCAGGGACCCGGTGATGTTGATCGTCAGGGTTCCGGCGGGGAGGCGGAATTGCCGGCCGGTGTTGATTAGGCCGTCAAGGAGGAACCGGGCGGCAGCGCCGACACCACCGCCGACAGCGATGAGAAGGACCAGGAGCGCGCTCATGCGGGTACCGTCCGCGGGCGCATCGAGGAGGCGGCCATGAGGCCGCCCGCGGTCGCGATCGCGCCGGACACCACGGTCAGAAGTGCGTAGCCGGTGCCGGCGAGGCCGTGTCCGTCGAGGAAGAGTGCGGCGGTCGCTTCTGCGAGGGCGCTGTAGGTGGTGAAGCCGCCCAGCACCCCGGTTCCCAGGAGCAGCCGCAGGGTGCGGCGGTGACCGTGATCGGGTCCGCGGCGCGCGAGTGCCTCCAGGAGCAGGCCGAGCAGCAGCGCGCCGACAATATTGATCCAGAAGATGGACCAGCTCACCCCATCGACAGCGGGGAACATCTCGGCGACGATCTCGCGTACCGCGGTACCGATGGCGCCGCCTAGAGCGACCAGCGAGAGGTAGCGCCAACGCAGGTGGATCGGACGCGTTGCCGCCGACGGTGCGGGGGTATAGACGTCGGGGTCGGGTGGGAGCTGATCATCGGGCATCGAGGTGTCCGTGGGGGTGTTCATGTCCCGCCTTCTGCCGCGACGAGTGCTGCGGCGTCGTGTGCTGCCGGATCGAGGTAGGCCCCGCCTCGGGGCGTGAGCGTGTTGTCTGCGTCGTCCATCCGGTAGAGCAGGGGCTGTCCTGTGGGGAGGTTGAGGTCGGCGAGCTCTGCATCGGAGAGGTCGTCGATGACGGCGCAGAGGGCGCGCCAGGAGTTGCCGTGCGCGACGATGAGCACGCTCTGCCCTGACTGCAACGCGGGAAGAAGCCGTGTCCGCACCACGGGCGTGAGGCGGTCGATGACATCCATCAGCGCCTCCGTCCGCCGGACCGCCGCTTCGGGGAGTCCGCGCAGTGCGGGTGTTTGTCGCAGAGCTCTCCAGTGGTCACCTGACATTTCCGGTGGTCGACCGTCCCGCGACCGACGCATGTGTGTGTACTGGTTGTCGCCGAGCTCGGCGCGGGCCTCTGCTTTGGTGCGTCCGGTGAGGGCGCCGTAGTTGCGTTCGTTGAACTCCCACATCGCGGTGGTGGGGGCACCCGTGCCGAGAGTGTCTCGAACAAGGTCAGCGGTGTGGACAGCGCGCTGCAGCGTCGATGTGAAAATCAGATCCGGCATCACGCGGTGAGTCCGCAGCAGGAGCCCGGCCTGCCGGGCCTGCTGGATACCGCGGGCGGTGAGCTGCACGTCGAGCAACCCCGTGAAGATCCCGGCCTGGTTCGCGGTGCTCTCGCCGTGTCGGAGGAGCGCGAGGGTCCCGGTCATGACGGATCCGATGGTGAGTGGTGGTCGAACCCGACTGGGTCTGTCGGCACGACCAGCACCGGCCGGCGCTGGTGACGGGTGAGTCGCGCAGCGACGCTGCCGTTGAACAACTCCGCCAGCCGATGCCACCCGGTGTTCGTACCCACCACGATCATCACGGCGTCACGTTCGTCGGCGACCGTGGCGAAGGCTCGGACAGGATCCCCGACTTTCGTCAGCACTTCGACCTCGACCGATCGGGCCGCAGCAATCGCATCGATTGCCGCGCGGTCGGAATCCGAGATGCTCTGCGGGTCCCTGTCTATGGAGTCCGGGTCAAGCGGCTCGATGATTGCGGAGCCGTCCGCACGGTTCCCCAAAGACAGCAGCCCCGCATCGACGGTGACGCACACCACCGGTACGGCGAACCGTTCGGCTACCTGCGCCGCAACATGCATGACGTCACGCACGTGACCCGGTTGTACACCGGCGACGACTGCGCCAGGCGGCGTCGATTCTGCCATTACATCTCCCTATCTCAGGCGCGCGTAAGCACGACCAGCTGAGATAGGGACTGTTGTCGACGAGTGTCGAAGTTGGGTCCGGCAAGCCCCACTGCCGGGTCCGAAGACATCACCAGTATGCACCCACCCGGCCCACCTCACATAGAGGAATATCAATGCCGCACACCGTCGACGAGTCGCCCGAGCCACCCGCCCCGGTTCCAACTGGGTACCTACGCTCGGGAGGGACCTACCCCTTTCCCTGCGCGGGCAAGCCGGCAACGTCGGACGAGCCCTCAGATTGTCCTCGCCGCTCGAGCCTGTTCCGGCTTTCAGCTGAGGAAACGAGACGCGCCGGGTCCTCGGGTGACGCTCAAGAACGCTGTCGCGGCGGGCCCGAGCCGGCCAGACCACAGTGCGCGCAGCGGGCGAATCAGAGGGGGTGCGAGCAGGGGAACTCGGACGAGCGTCCCGCCGGTGAGGTCAGCGTCGACCGTGCGCAGGCTCATCACCGCCGGTGCGATACCGGCACGCGCGTTCGCTCGGATGATGCCCGTTGTGTCCAGCACCGCCGCCGGCGGAGAAAGGCGCAGCCCCGCATCAGCGAGCCAGGTTTCCAATGTGGCGCGTGTTCCAGAGCCTTCCTCGCGCAACAGCAGGGGGGTGTCGGCCAGTTCTCTCGCGGTGACGCCGGGAACGTGTGCCCACGGATGGTGCGGCGCGACGACGACCGCGAGCTCGTCCACAGCGACCACCACCGAGGAGACGTCCGGTGCGTCGATGGGGGTCTCGACGAAGCCGAGATCTGCCGCACCGGAGCGGACCAGGTCCGTCACGGCGGCGGAGTTACCGGCGAGCAACCGCACGCTCACATCGGGTGCAGCGTCCCGGTGCACCAGCAGCCAACCGGGCATCAGCATCTCCGCGATCGTCTGTGACGCGGCCACGACGAGGGCACCACCAGGCTCCCTGAGCGCAACGATCCCCGCCTCCAACCGTCGGGACGCCTCCAGCACCGGAACAGCCAGCCCGAGAACCACCCGGCCCACATCGGTGAGCTGCGAACCGGATGCCGTCCGGTGCACGAGAGGCTGACCGGTCGCCCGCTCCGCAACGCGCAAGCGCGCAGACACTGCCTGCTGCGTCACCCCCAGCGCCTCGGCGGCGCGGGTCAACGAACCGGTCTCCGCGATGCCCGCGAGAACCTCGAGAGTGTCCAGGTCCAAGGTCCGGTCCGTCAACCGCCGCGTCTTCACAAACACTTATTGTGCCCTGCCAAAACGATCGCCGTTCCGAAAGAAGCCGATGCCGCTCAGGCTGGAACCATGCCTTCCCTGCTTGCTGAGTCCGCACCCGCCCGCACGCGTGTCACGACGGATACCCGCAAGCGCTTCTTCCGCGAGTTGGAGGGACCGGCGCAGATCGTGTCGAACCTGACACCGAACTGGTTCGCATCCATCATGGGAACAGGGATCGTCGCCGTCGCCGCAGCCTCGCTCCCGCTGCAGTTCCCCGGCCTTCGCACCGCAGCGACCGTCGTGTGGGCGATCGCCGCTGTTCTGCTAGTTGCGCTCACAGTAGCCACGGGTCTGCACTGGACCCGGTACCGGCACGTCGCCAAGAACCACCACCTGCACCCGGTCATCTCGCACTTCTACGGCGCTCCGCCGATGGCGTTTCTCACTGTCGGTGCGGGCACCCTTCTCCTCGGAAAAGACTGGATCGGGTTACCCGCCGCGGTCGCCGTCGACTGGGTGCTCTGGGTCATCGGTACCGTCGGCGGGCTCCTCACCGCGGCGCTGGTGCCGTATCTGGCATTCACTCGACACGAGAACAAGCCCGACTCCGCGTTCGGCGGGTGGTTGATGCCGGTCGTCCCCCCCATGGTGTCCGCCTCCACCGGCGCACTGTTGCTGCCCTACACCCCCGCCGGACAAGCGCGAGAAACGCTGCTGTGGGCGTGCTACGGGTTCTTCGGGCTCAGCCTGATCGCCTCGCTGGTGGTCATCACCCTGATCTGGAACCGCCTCGCGCAGCACAAAATCGGTACCGCCGCGATGGTCCCGACCCTTTGGATCGTTCTCGGCCCCGTGGGGCAGTCGATCACCGCCGTGAACCTCCTCGCAACGAACGCCTCCACCGCCGTCGACGCGAGCACGACCCACGCGCTACTCATCGTCGCTCTCGTATACGGTTTCGCGATGCTCGGCTTCGCGCTGCTGTGGACCGTTATCGCCCTTGCCATCACCATCCGCACCGCCCGCGAGCACCTCCCGTTCAGCCTGACCTGGTGGTCTTTCACCTTCCCCGTCGGCACCTGCGTCACCGGGCTGAACGGCCTCGCCCTGCACTCCGGGCTCACCGCTGTTGGGGCCCTCGCCGTGATCTACTACGTCGGCCTGGTCGCGGCATGGATTACCGTCGCCGTTCGCACCTTCCACGGCTCCGTCATCCGCGGAACCCTCCTCGCACCGCCGCGTCCAGCATGAAAACTCTCGACGTGCCCGCAGACGTCCACACGCTCAACGCTCTCGCCGAAACCTGGCGGACAGCACCCGATGGCACACGGCGGTTCGTGCCCAACTTCGATCCACTCTCCGGCGGCACCACCAGCCGGGTTCTGGTTCTCATGCAATCCCCCGGCCCGCAGACGATCGCCGCCGGAGAAAACGCGGTCTGCAGTGAGGACAACCCCGGCCCAACCGCGCGCGCGTTTCGAGCAGCCCGCATCACCTCCGGGCTCGCTCGAAGCGACTACCTCCGGTGGAACCTCATCCCCTGGGCGACACGGAGCCCGGTCCGCGCATCGGAGATCGAGCTGGGCCGCCGTGCGCTGGGCGAACTACTCCCACTCCTCCCCGCGCTTGAGACAGTGGTCACCTACGGCGCCGTCGCCCTCAACGGGATCATGCGCCACCTCACACTCGATGACAACGCACGCCTCGTTCACGTCATAGCCGCTCCGCACCCCTCGCCCGCAAACGGCCATCACCGCTCCGAACAAGCAGAACGCTCCGTACGAGCACTCCGACTCGCTACGCGCCCACGAACCCCCTGAACGGCATCGCGAGATGCGCGAATCGCACCACGCCCAAGCAATCCAGCGCTCGCCTCACCGTCTTCGTCATCGGAAGCTGACCGGCGCCATCGAGCGATCAGAGAACGCCGCCATCAGGCGAGCAACCCCACACGTTCCTCGGCGTGTCGCACTTGCGGCAGGTAACTTTCATCAGGCCACCGAAATCGATCGTTATCGGCGGGGCTGGTCTGGCCCTGGTCGCGGCTGATTCCGCTCGGCGCGAAGCTGAGCTTCTACTCGGTCTCGCGCTCTCCGTTCGGTGCGGTCCGCTCGCAGGATCGATCGGATGACGAACCAGAAGAGCCCGGCGATCCCTATCGTGGGAATGATGGACCAGATGGCGTTAACCCAGTAGTTGTCGAGAGTCATGCGTTGTTCCTTGGTGGTTCCCGCCAGATGAGGGCGGCTCCGATGATGGCGAGAATGACCGCTGTTTCGGAGCTCCCGACGGTGTAGGTCCAGAACGAACTCGCGGAGCTCGTCAGGTCGATGGTGAAGTGGGTGGCGAACAACACAGCCGCCAGCAAGACGATAAGCATCCCGAGCTGCACGAGCCGACGATGCCGCTGGAGGGGAGATCGTCGGGCCGAGAGGCGGTTACCCGTGGGCTGTTTGGTCCGGCGTGGGGTGAGGTGGTGGAGGTTCACGAGAACATCGCTCCGATGAGGAAGAAGCTGCCGATAGCGAGCAGGACAGCGAGAACGGTGGCACCGGCGATGAAGACGGACATGTGCCGGAAGGGGTTGCGCCGTTGAATCATGGTCGGGATCTTTCGCGCGTCATCGGGCCGGTGCCAGGACTGTGGTTGTGTCGGGCGTGATCTCGACTATGCCTCTGTCGTCGACGACGAGGAACCGGTCCTCTGCGAGGGCTGTGAAGGCTTGCGCGGCGCCCTGGAGGCGTTCGAGGCTCTCCCAGGTGCCATCGGGCTGCTGTACCCAGAGGGCACTGTCGGTTCCTATCCCGGCTAGCGTCCCGTCCGGTTGTGCGTCGAGGGTGTAGAGCAGCGGGGCGTCGGGGACGGGGGTGAAGGTCGCGCCGTTGTCGGTGCTGAGGAGGAGGCCTTCTTCCGCTGCCGCGTAGACACCGTTGTCGGTTGCGGCGAGATCCGCGGCCGAGAGGGCGGCCCCCGTCGACCAAGTGTCGCCGTTGTCGGCGCTGATGAGCACATCGACGCTGTCGGAGGCGATTCCGAAGAGGGTGCCGTCGGGTGCGGCTGTGAGGGTGTGGAAGTCAGTCGTGCCGTTGAGGGCGATCGGCGACCAGGATTCGCCGTAGTCGTCGCTGCGGATGATGCCGAGGTTCGGGGCGCCGAGGTCGGGCGGCGTCTGGGTACCCGGGTGCCCGGAGGCGAACAGCACGTCGTCGTGGACGGTGAAACCCATCGCGTCGAAGTCGTGGCCTCCGATCGGACCGCTGACGCCGCCTTCAGATGTGAGGGTGAAGATCCCTCCGTGCGTGGCGACGAGGTAGTTCTTTCCACGAGGGTCGGGGGCGATTCCGTGGATGTGCTCGATGACGGGGGGCGCGGCACCGGTGGGGGCGAGCTGTGGTGCGGCGCAGCCGGTGAGGGTCAGGATCGCTGCGGTGAGCGAGAGGGCGGACAGGGGTGTGCGGCGGTTCATGGAACTCCGAAGTAGCAGCGGGATGCGGCTGAGACGCACCCCCAGAGGGTGAGGATGGCGCGGGGTCGCACGCGCGCCCCGTGATGTCGAGCGATGTCGAGTGACGCCGTGGGGCGCGGGTAGATGCCGCGCCCCACGGGTCGGGTCACAGAGTGGCGAGGATGTCTTCCATCTCGGAGATCTCGCTGGTCTGCGCGTCGATGATCGTCTCGGCCAGCGCGACGGCGTCACTGTTCTGGCCGTTGTCGACTTCCTCCTGCGCCATCTCCACGGCGCCCTGGTGGTGCTGGATCATCTGCTCCAGGAACAGACGCCCGGCGTCTGAGCCGGAGGCGTCCTCGAGGGCCTGCATGTCGTCCTCGGACATCATGCCGTCGCCGTGATCCATGCCCTCCATGCTGGAGGTGTCCGCACCCCACTCTTCGAGCCACTGATCCATCTTCTGGATCTCGGGCTCCTGGGCGGCCTTGATCTTCTCTGCAAGCGCGACGACACGCTCGTCGACGCCGTCCTTGCTCAGCAGCATGTCGGACATCTCGATCGCCTGGGCGTGGTGTTCCTTCATCATGCTCGCGAACATGATGTCGGCATCGTTGGCGTCCGCGGAGGCGGGGGCGGAGCTGCTGCTGCCGCCGTGGTTCATGCCTTCCATGTCACCGCCGGAGGTGGTGCCGGCGCACCCGACGAGGGCGAGCAGGGCGGTGAGGGTGACTGCGGCGGATGCCGCGAAACGGGTCTTCATGATGTTTCTCTCCAAGAGTCGGTGATGAAGCGCCCAGCAAGGATGCTGAGCGCAAGGGCAGTGCCGGCAAGACGCGGCACGCCGGTGATCACGTACGACTGATGCAGAGAACGGTGAGCGAAGGCGGCTTGAAAAAGTGCAGAGCTCCGTGAGTCCGGGCCGGCGTCGTGGGCTGTGCGAGCGCGTGGATCAGCTGACGCCACCACCCGGCGGGGCGTGCGAGCAGGACGACGGCGACGAGGAGGGCGAGCACGCACGCCATCCACGCCATCCCGTGATCGTCCGAGCACGTCGCACACCCCGTGTCCGCAGCCGCAGAACCCGGAGCCGACTGTGGAAGGTGAGTGCCTGCGCGGTCGCTACCGGCCGTGTGGCCGGTGCTGGCAGCGGCGAGGTCGCTATGTCCGACAGCGACCGTGTCACCGTGCCCGGAGGTCATCGCGTGCGTGTTCATCGAGTGCATCGCCAGGAGCCCGCAGATGACCGCGACCGCGACGGCGACGACCGTGAGGAGGGTGCGGGTGAGTGAGCGCTGGTCGTGCACGCGCCGCGCGACTGTGATCAACACCACTCCACCCCCTTTCCTCCAGGGTACGTCGCCGCCGCGACAACGCCTACCTGGTGATGACCGCTTCTGGGGCGAGGTCCGTTCGTCGCAGCAGCTGCGCGTTCAGCGCGACCACGATCGTGGACAGCGACATCAGCACCGCTCCGACCGACATCGGCAGCACGAACCCGATCGGGGCGAGCACGCCGGCCGCGAGGGGGACGGAGAGGAGGTTGTAGCCGGCCGCCCACCACAGGTTCTGCTTCATCTTGCGGTAGCTGGCGCGGGACAGCTCGATCACCGACAGCACCGATCGGGGATCGTCGCTGGCGAGGATGACCCCGGCGGACGCGATCGCGACGTCCGTGCCCGCACCGATCGCGATACCCACGTCTGCCTGCGCGAGCGCGGGTGCGTCGTTCACCCCATCACCCACCATCGCCACCGAGCGGCCCTCGCTCTGCAGCTCCTTAACCTTCGACGCCTTGTGTTCTGGGCGCACCCCGGCGAAGAACCGGTCGATGCCGAGATTCGCCGCCACGGACGCCGCGACAGCCTCCGCATCACCGGTGATCATGACCACCTGTACGTTCCTCTCATGCAGCGCTCGGATTGCCTCCCGGGACTCCGGACGGATCTCATCGGCCAATCGCAGGGCGCCGGCAACCGTGCCGTCGATGAGGACGTGCAGGATGATCGCGCCGTCCTTGCGCCATTGATCTGCCGCACCCAGCTCGCTCGCGTGCTCCTGCTCGAGCATGTACGGGCCACCGACCTGCACGGTACGGCCGTCGACGCGGGCCTTGACCCCCACCGCCGGCGAGGACTCGAAGTCCTGCGACGCCGCGACAGTCAGGCTCTTCGCCTTCGCGGCGTTGACGATTGCACGAGCGAGAGGATGCTCCGAATCGGCCTCGGCCGCGGCAGCGAGGGCGAGCAGCTCGTCCGCGCTCAGGGAGCCTGCCGGTTCGATGGCGGTGACCGCGGGGGCGCCCTTGGTCAGTGTGCCGGTCTTGTCGAACAGCACCGTGTCCACGGTGCGCATGCTCTCCAGCGCGAGACGATCCTTCACCAGGACACCAGCCCTGGCGGCACGTTCGGTCGCGATGGACACGACGAGCGGGATCGCGAGACCGAGCGCGTGCGGGCAGGCGATCACCAGCACCGTGATCGTCCGAACCACGGCCTGATCGGGAAGTCCGACGAGCGTCCACACGATCGCGGTGATGACACCGGCACCGAGGGCAAACCAGAACAACCACCCCGCGGCGCGGTCCGCGAGGCGCTGCGCCCGCGACGACGAACTCTGCGCCTCCGTCACCAGCTTCTGAATGCCCGCCAGCGCAGTGTTCTCCCCGACCGCGGTGATCTCCACCCGGACACCGGAGTCAGTGGCAACCGTGCCCGCGATCACCTGATCGCCGTCGGCGCGGCGCACCGGACGGGACTCACCCGTGATCATCGACTCGTCCATGCTCGCCGACCCCTGCACGATCCGCCCATCGGCGGGAACGCGACCGCCGGGGCGGACCACGACGACGTCCCTGACCTGCAGATCGGACGGGGCCACTGTGACGGTGGCATCGCCCTCGACCTTCTCCGCCTCGTCGGGCAAGAGGGCGGCAAGGGAGTCGAGCGCGGACGTGGTCTGCGCGAGCGAACGCATCTCGATCCAGTGCCCGAGCAGCATGATGACGATCAGGAGCGCCAGTTCCCACCAGAAGTCGAGCTCGTGGTGCAGCAGGCCGACGCTCGCGCCCCACGAGGCAAGGAACGCGACCGTGATCGCCAGGGCGATGAGCAGCATCATTCCGGGCTTGCGGGAACGCAGCTCACTGACTGCGCCCGTGAGGAACGGGGCGCCACCCCAGACATACATCACCGTGCCGAGAACAGGCGAGATCCACATCACCCATGCCGCATCGGGTAGCGAATACCCGAGCAGCATGGAGAACATCATCGAGAACGCGACCACCGGAACAGCCAGCACGAGCATGATCCAGAACAGCCGCCGGAACTGCCCGACATGATCACCGTGACCCCCGTGCCCCCCATGGCCGCCGTGGCCCGCATGGCCGCCATATGGGGCATGCCCGTCGTGCTGCGCGTGACCTGCGTGCGGGTCGTGTCCGGCATGCGGGTCGTGGCCTGCATGTGAAGCGGGTGCCGCGTGATCTGCTCGGGACTCGTGAGCCACCGTCGGCGGTGGCCCCTCGGCATGCTGTCCGTGGTGGTGCATAGAGGTGTGATCCTGCTGGCTCACGATGAGCCTCCTTCGCTTCAGATGCGTGCAGAGTCGGGTGGAGAGACCCGCCGGTCAGCTGGGCTGAGGCGCGAGCGTGTATCCCGCTTCCTCGACGGCGGCCTTGATGAGCGACGGATCAACCGCCACTGCGCTGTGAATCGTCACACGCGAGGTCGCCCCGGCGTTCAGGGAAACGGTCACGCTCTCGACACCGTCAACGGACGATAATTCGTCGGTCACGCTGGACACGCAATGTGAGCACGTCATCCCGTCAACGAAGACGTCCTGGGCGAGAGCCGACTGACTCGTCTCCCCGGCCACCGCATCAGTCGGGGACGCGCAGCACGCGCACCCTGCGTTGGCGTCCTTCAACCCGAGTTCGATGCGTTCGGTCATTATGCGATCCTCCAGATCTCAGATGGTCAGGAACGGACGAGACGAGCGATAGCGTCATTCGCTTCACGGATCTTCTCCGCCGCAACCTCGCCACCTTCGGCACTAGCCTCCGCGACGCAGTGGCTCAAGTGATCGCCCAGCAGCGAGAGCGCGACCGTCTCCAGAGCCCTCGTCGCCGCGGACACCTGCGTGAGGATGTCGATGCAGTACTTGTCCTCATCAACCATTCGAGCGATCCCCCGCACCTGACCCTCGACACGACGCAGACGCTGCTGCAACGCCTCCTTGTTGCCCTCGTATCCATTCACCCTCTAAGTGTACCCCCCGGGGGTATGTGGCGGGGTGTAAGCGTCAGACCTGGGCGCCGAGCGCCACAAGTGGGGGCTGACTCGGCCACCACGCGGACTTCTCCACCCGCCCGGCCACGGGACTCACCAAAAACGCCTGCCGCAACCCCATTCCGGAGACCGTTAGTGGTGACCTCGGGCTGCTCCCTGACAGAACTACGCCGTAAACGATCGTTTTCGGCAGGCCTCTGCTTAGTGCGGTGAAGCTCGCTCAAGGATTCTGGGCTCCCGCCTTCTCTGCCGCACGCTGCATCGTTCCGATGCGCGGTCACTTCGAGTGGACGGGCGACAAGACGCCGAAGACTCCGCACTTCCTGCACGGAGACGGGCTGCTCTCGGCCGCAGGTCTCACTTGGTCGATGGAACTCCCAAATGGCGAGAAGTCGCGCTGCTTCGTCGTCATCACCCGCGAGGCGCGCGACGCCAGCGGCGAGGTGCACGACCGGATGCCCGCGTTCTTCACGCCCGACACCTGGGATGCTTGGCTCACGCCCGAGAAGCTCGCTGGCGACCGCAAGGCTGAGACCCTGGCGATGCTCGAGCACACCTCGAGCGACGTCGCCTCCACCATTCGAGAGCACATCGTCGACCGCAAGGTCAGCAATAGCCGTACTGTCGACCCGACCGACCCCACTCTGCTGGAGCCAGTCGCCTGAACGGAGCCACCGTGACCGATCACCACGAGAACGCCCGTCTCGCACGCCCGCAGGAGATCCGCACCGGCATGGAAGCTCTGCACGCGGACGCACTCGCAGAGCGTGACGGCAAGGTCTTCACAACCGAGGAGACAGGCGGAGCGTCGAAGGAACAGAGCTGACTCGCACCGGCGCGGGGTCATAAGCCTCACCGCCCACGAGGTGCTTATGACCCCGCGCTGAACATCCGCGTGATTCCGCGGATTTCGTGCGCTCACATGCGCTCGATTGCTGGGGCATTCCGACGGAGACCCCCAGCAATCGAGCGGAACTGAGCGGTCCCGCGCTGCCCTCTACTGCAGCTCGCGTCGGCTTCTCCGCCGACCCTTCTTCCGCTTCGGCAACGGTCCCGACGGACGCGGATCCGCCGCCCGTGAGAGCGGGTCAACGTACCCGCGCCGATTCGCTGGCACCCAGCCTTCGGGTGTGTGATCACGGGACGCGTGCTTTCCGTCCAACGCCGACTCGCGCCTGATCCCGCGGTCGCGGCCCTCACGGGCCTGACGCTCTCTCTCGAGGCGCGACCTCTCCCGCGAACGGCGGGCTTCCGCCTGAGCGCGCTCGGCTGGTCTCATCGATGAACCCGTGCTCGACTCCTGCACAGGGTGCTTCTTCCCGTCGCCGACGCGAAGCCTGATGCTCGCGGCGTTCTTCGCCTTCCAGTTCGAACCCGGCTCGAAGTGCTGCGCCTGTCCCATATCGCGAGCCTACTGACGGCGTCCGACGCGCCACCTGCGGCCTGTCGCCTCCCCCGACCCCAAGGAGACCCCCGTGACCCTCATCTACGGCACCACGCCCCTTGGCACCGACGAACTCGTCGCGCTGCGTCGCACGATCAACGACAACGAGGCCGCGTTCTCCGCGCTGCGCTCGATCCACAGCCGCGACCAGCGCCGGCTGGCGAGCGAGTACGACGCCCTCGTGGCCGCCCAGCGACCGACGTATCCCACCGAGGAGCAGCTGCGCGCGCTGAACATGATCGCCACGATGGTGCGCGGAGACGTCGCGTACGGAGACCACCTCGGCGCTCCCCGTGAGGTCGACCGTCAAGCCGGGTGCGAACTGCCGAAATCGGTGTCGTTCTCCTCGTCCGCACACCGGATCAACATCTACGCCAAGGCGCCGTATCGCGCTATGTCCACCCTCCACGCCTGGGCGTTCTCGGAGGACGACCTTCAGGCGTTCCGAGACGAGCTGAAGCAGCGCTCCCTCCGGATCGCATCCGAATGGACCCACGAGGACGGCGTCGCCTTCCAGGTGTTCGACGCCCGGGTGTAGGCGGAGGTTCCTCAGCGAGCAGTCGCGTATCTCTGCTCGACCAGACCCATCGCCTCCTGCAAGGTGTTCCAGGCCGCGTCAACCGCGCGCTGAGTCACGCCGAGATCGGCGCTGAACCGGGCGAACAGGGAGCCCTTGGACGACCCGTCGGCGATCCGCTCCATCGATGAGTTGTTGACCGTCCCTCCGTATGAGGGGTGCGAAAGACCGCTCAGAGTCCGCCACGTGCTCGCGGCGTACTCGCCGGGGATCGCGATCCAGTCCGGCCCAGCGGGGACCGTGCACACCGCTCGTATCATGTGCACCCACGGGGCCTGCTTCTTCTTCACAATCGAGTGGGAGACGGAGAAGGCGTCGGCGATCTCCCAGATCTTGGCGACGTGCCGGGCGTAGCGCTCCGCGATCTTCGCCTCCTCACGACTGAGTTCGTCGACGTCGTAGCCGCCCATCGCTTTCACGGTGGCCACGTCTTCGTTCTTGAGATCCCGGCTGTGAAGCGTGTCTGACCACCTCGTGCGCAGCATCCGGATGATCCGCTCGGTGCGATCGTCTGGCCCGAGAAGCCATTTCACGAGCGCCGACGCTTCGAGGATGGACCGCAGAAGCGGGTAGTGCGCGAACAGCGGCATCGACAGTCGATCCCCTGGCAGGAGAAGTCCGCAGAGTGCTCGCATGTTGTCCGCTGCCATCAGCAACGTCGCATTCACGAGGTGGCTGCTGGTCATCCAGGCCGTGGCCAGGTCATCGCCGGCCATGTCTGAGCCGAGCGCCGGCACGGTCGGCAGCCGCTCGTGCCGGTTCAACAGGAGTGGCGCTTGATCGATCCGCCTGCGGATCTCAGCGGCCTGCCGCAGCTCATCCTCATCTGTCACCTCGAACGGCCCAGCCATCCCGCCCCCTCACTCTCGGCTCCACCGTAGACCCCGCCATGGTCGGGACGGACGGCCGAGCACCCCTCTCCCAGATTCGGCGTCATGTCCGCGTGTCGCCGCCGCCGCCCGCTCAGGCGCTGGGAACGCAATCTCACCCGCTCAGCCTGTTCTTACTTCCCTGTCTGGCCCTTTTCCGACGATAAGACCACTTATCGCAACTATCCGGCGCAGCCCCGTCTCACTTCAAGGGTCCGGCCTGTAGGCCCCGATAATTCCAGTTATCCGGACTATCTGCGCCGAGTCCCTCTTGCTGGGTTTGAGAGCGAGTCGGCCCGATACAGGCGCGGCAGCATTTAGACGCTCGAGCCCCTCCATGTAATCGTTCCACTGCGCCCGAGCGCCTCGCGGCGTCGCGTCACGGTCGCCTCTCATGCGACGGCTCTTGCTAGCCAACGCAGCATCCGTCGTTCCGTAAGCGCGACACGCGGTGAACTTCGCGTTCCTGTTCAAGTACGAATGAAACTGTCCCGCGAATGGGTGGCCGCTGCTTATTTCCCACGCTCGCGCTCGACCCCGCCTAAGTTCCTGGTATGACACATGATCCAACCGCGAGCGGCTTCGTGGAGCCGGGCGGACTGCATCCCGACACGCGCATACCTGTGCCTGATCTTGACAGGTTTCCGAGCGGGTGGGCTCTTGCGGGAGAACTCGCCTTGGGGGACCGTGTGTTCACCGCCACCGGCGGCACAGCTTTGATTGCCGGCACGTCGCACGTTCAGTGCAGAGACGTGCGGAAGATCTCGTTCTCGGACCGACAGACGATTCGATGCGGACCAGGTCAGGAGTTCGATGCGCAATCTCCCGCGCAGCGCGTTCGTGACGGAAAGCCCGGCGAGGGCGGAAGAGCTCGTCGGCGCCGACTGACCGAAGACCGAGATGCGTTCGCTACGCTCGCGGGGCAATCGGCACCGGGTGAACTTATCACCGTTCCTGACCTCCGCCGCCTGACCGGAATCGAAGCGACGCCACTTCTTGAGACACTCTCAGCGGCGGGAGTCGTGCGAACTCGAGTGCGGCGCCGAATCATCTCGGATCAGGTGCGACGCCGCAGCATGATGGTTAACAGGCTCTTCACGAACGAGGGTGTAGCGCGGGCCTGAAGCCTCCGGCCTCGAGCAGCGATCTTGCGGCGTAGTGCGTGAGGTTCCGGAAGCCGAGGGCGGAGCCCCGGAGGTGCTCGAGGCGGCCGTTGATCGCCT
>NZ_JBDGME010000017.1:0-187503 GCF_057655505.1 Microbacterium sp. Soil_N32 | reverse complement strand
GCCGACATATTGATCCCGCAGTGGCGGTGGGGGCGGGGGTGAGGGCGGGGGCGGGCGGTGGGGCGGGGCGGGGGCGGGAGTGTCGGACCTCGCCGGTAGACTGAACCTGCCCCGCCGGCCCCTTCCCTTGGAGTGTGCGTGACCACCGCCCCTGCACCCGCCCGCAAGCACGTCCCCGACTCCGTCTCGAACGCGATCGAGACGCCCGAGAAGGAGCAGCCCTACGCGGCGCTCGGCCTGAAAGACGACGAGTACGCGAAGATCCGCGAGATCCTCGGGCGGCGCCCCACCTCGGGTGAGCTGGCGATGTACTCCGTCATGTGGTCGGAGCACTGCTCGTACAAGAGCAGCAAGAACTACCTGCGTCGCTTCGGCCAGAAGGTCTCCGACGAGATGAAGGAACGCCTCATGGTCGGCATGGGCCAGAACGCGGGCGTCATCGACGTCGGCGAGGGCTGGGCCGTCACCTTCAAGGCCGAGTCGCACAACCACCCCAGCTTCATCGAGCCGTTCCAGGGCGCCGCGACCGGCGTCGGCGGCATCGTGCGCGACATCATCTCGATGGGCGCGCGCCCGGTCGCCGTGATGGATGCGCTGCGCTTCGGCGCGATCGACCACCCCGACACCGCCCGCGTAGTGCACGGCGTGACGAGCGGCATCAGCTTCTACGGCAACTGCCTCGGCCTGCCGAACATCGGCGGCGAGACCGTGTTCGATGCGGTCTACCAGGCGAACCCGCTCGTGAACGCGCTCGCGGTGGGCGTGCTGCGCCACGAAGACCTCAAGCTCGCGAACGCGACCGGCGTCGGCAACAAGGTCGTGCTGTTCGGCGCCCGCACCGGTGGCGACGGCATCGGCGGCGCGAGCATCCTCGCCTCCGACACGTTCGCCGACGGCGGCCCGACCAAGCGCCCCGCGGTGCAGGTCGGCGACCCGTTCGCCGAGAAGGTGCTCATCGAGTGCTGCCTCGAGCTCTACCGCGAAGAACTCGTCGAGGCGATCCAAGATCTCGGCGCCGCGGGCATCTCGTGCGCGACCAGCGAACTCGCCGCGAACGGCAACAGCGGCATGCACGTGTCGCTCGACAACGTTCTGCTGCGCGACCCGTCGCTCACGGCGGAAGAGATCCTCATGTCGGAGTCGCAGGAGCGCATGATGGCGATCGTCGCGCCCGAAAAGCTCGACGCCTTCCTCGCCGTCGTCGGCAAGTGGGAGGTCGAGACCTCGGTGCTGGGCGAGGTCACCGGCGACGGACGCCTCGTCATCGACTGGCAGGGCGAGCGCATCGTCGACGTCGACCCCTCGACCGTCGCGGTCGACGGCCCGGTCTACGACCGGCCGGTCGCGTACCCGACGTGGATCGACGCCCTGCAGGCGGATGCCGCCGAGAACCTGCCCCGCGCGACCGACCCCGAGACGCTGCGCGAGCAGTTCCTCTCCCTGGTGGCCTCGCCGAACCTCGCCGACACCTCGTGGATCACGAACCAGTACGACTACTACGTGCTCGGCAACACGGCCCTCAGCTTCCCCGACGACGCCGGCATGATCCGCGTCGACGAGGAGTCGGGCCTGGGCTTCTCGATCGCGACCGATGCGAACGGCCGGTACTGCCAGCTCGACCCGTACGCCGGTGCGCAGCTCGCGCTGGCCGAGGCGTACCGCAACGTCGCCGTCACCGGCGCGGTGCCCACCGCCATCACCGACTGCCTGAACTTCGGCTCGCCCGAGAACCCCGAGGTCATGTGGCAGTTCGGGCAGACCGTCGACGGTCTCGCCGACGGATGCTACGAGCTGGGCACCCCGGTCACCGGCGGCAACGTCTCGTTCTACAACCAGACCGGCGACGTGCCGATCCACCCCACCCCGCTCGTGGGCGTGCTCGGCATCATCGACGACGTCTCGCGCCGCATCCCCTCGGGATGGCAAGACGAGGGCCAGAACATCTACCTGCTCGGCACCACGTCGACCGAGCTCTCGGGCTCGGCCTGGGCCGAGGTCGTGCACCAGCACCTCGGTGGGCGTCCGCCGAAGGTCGACCTGGCGGGCGAGAAGCGTCTCGCCGGCCTGCTCGCCGCCGCGCGCGACGAGTGGCTGATCTCCTCGGCGCACGACCTGTCGGAGGGCGGCCTCGCACAGGCGCTCGCCGAGGGTGTCATGCGCTTCGGCGTCGGAGCCCGCGTGTGGCTGACCGAGATCATGGAGCGCGACGGCGTGGATGCGGCATCCGCCCTGTTCTCGGAGTCGACCGGTCGCGTCATCGTCACGGTGCCGCGGGAGGACGACGTGAAGTTCCGCGGACTCTGCGAGGGCCGTGGCTACCCCGTCATGCGCATCGGCGTCACCGATACCGAGCCGCAGCTCGAGGTGCAGGACGTGTTCACGGTCTCGGCCGCCGAGCTGCGCGAGCGCTCGACCGCCACGCTGCCGTCGTACTTCGGGCCGACCGTCACCGAGCCGGTGGCCTGATGAGCAGCGACGACCACCTCAGCGAGGATTACGGCGATCTCGGCGAGCGCCGCAACCGCCGCATCCGGGTCGTCGCGTGGACGGTCATCATCGCCCTGATCCTCGGCGGCGGTGGCGCGACGCTGTTCACGCTCCTCCCCGGCTTCTGAGCGGAGCACCCACGGGGAGCCCGGTCAGCGGGAGAAGAGGAAGCGCGCGAGGCGCACGACCGACTCGGGATCGCGGTCCTCTCGGCCGAGCGCCTCGACGATGATCGCGCCGAGGATGGCGCGTCCGATCTCCTGCACGGGAGCCGTCTCGGGCAACTGACCGGCGCGGATGCCCGCACGCAGTCGCGAGCCGAGATGCTCCTCGACGCCCAGGCTCTGGCCGAGGTGCTGGCCGACTCCCGCGTCTTCGGTCGCGGCGGCGACGAGCGAGCGCAGCAGCACCCCTCCCTCGGGGGCATCGAGGATCGACAGCACGCTGCGCAGCCACGACTCGACGTCGGAGAGCAGCTCGCCCGTGTCCGGTACCTCGAAGTCGACCGGAACGAGCCGCCCCTCGGCAAGGCACTCCCCGATGAGCGCGCCGCGGGAGGGCCACCACCGGTAGATCGTCTGCTTGCCGACGCCGGCCTCTTTGGCAATGCCCTCGATCGTGAGGCGGTCATAGCCTTGATTGTGGAAGAGACGGGATGTGGCATCCAGGATGGCCTCGCGCGCAGCGGTGCTGCGGACGGGTCCGCTCCGGTGCTCGTTCGTCATCCGTTCAGGATAGCCACAGAAGGCTAGACGAGACGTACCGTATGATCTGAGGGTCTGAAGGAGATCGCCTTGGCTTCACTGCTCTTCCGTCTCGGTACTTTCGCTGCCCGCAGGGCGTGGACCGTGATCATCACCTGGGTCGTACTGCTCGGCCTCGGCGTCGGCGCGTTCCTCACGTTCGGGGGCACGCTGAGCAACAGCTTCGACATCCCGGGCACGGCCTCGGGAAAGGTGATCGACGAGCTCGCCGACGAACTGCCCGACACCGCCGGCGGCACCGGCACGGTCGTCTATCAGACCGAAGATGGCGAGCCCTTCACCGACGAGCAGAAGGCCGCGATCTCCGACCTGGCGACCAGCGCCGAGGACCTCGACGGCGTCGCCGCCGTGATCGACCCGTTCGAGACCCAGCAGCAGCAGGCCGACCAGGCGCAGCAGCTCGCCGACGGTGAGCAGCAGATCGCCGACGGCCGCGCCCAGCTCGACGCGGGCCAGGCGCAGATCGATTCGGGACGCACCCAGCTCGAGACCGGTATCGCGCAGATCGATGCGGCACGCGCCCAGGCCGAGGCCGCCGGCGCTCCCGCCGCGCAGCTCGCCGGGATCGACGCGCAGAAGCTGCAGCTCACCGCGCAGCTCACCGAGCTCGAGACCCAGCAGCAGACCCTGAACAGCGGCCGCGACGAGCTCGAGGCCAACGCCGAGCAGGCCGAGCTCGGCCGCACGCTGCTCGACCTCGCGAACGGCATCGGCGTCGTCTCGGAGGACGGGTCGACGGCGATCGTCAACGTCTCGTTCGTCGACCCCCGCCTCGAACTCTCCGAAGAGGTCAAGCAGGGCACGATCGCGCACTTCCAGGACGAGCCGATCGACGGCGTCACGGTCGACTTCGGCACCGACATCGCCCAGGGCGTGCCCGAGATCTTCGGCATCGGCGAGGCCGTCGGACTGGCCTTCGCCGCCGTCGTGCTCATCGTCATGCTCGGCACGCTGCTCGGCGCGGCCCTGCCCATCGTCACGGCAGTGGTCGGCGTGGGCGTCGGCGTGACGGCATCCCTCGCCTTCTCGGGCGTCGTCGACATGGCATCCGTCACCCCCGTCCTGGGCGTGATGCTGGGCCTCGCCGTGGGTATCGACTACTCGCTCTTCATCGTCAACCGGCACCGCAAGCAGCTGCTCGCGGGTTCGCCGCTGCGCGAGTCGATCGGCCTGGCGACCGGAACCTCGGGCACCGCGGTCGTGTTCGCCGGCGCGACGGTCATCGTCGCGCTGCTCGCGCTCAACGTCACCGGGGTGCCGTTCCTCGGCCTCATGGGCACCGTCGGCGCGGTCTGCGTCGCGATCGCGGTGCTCGTCGCGGTCACGCTCGCCCCCGCCATCCTCGGCCTGCTCGGCGAGCGCCTGCTCAGCCGAAAGGCGCGCGCCGCCGTCGGACAGCCGCACGCCGCGGGCAAGCCGGTGAAGCGCATGTCGACGCTGCGCGCGATCGTCACCGCGCTCGTCAGCGTCGTGGCCCTGCTCGTCATCGCGATCCCCGCGATGTCGATGCGTCTGGGGCTGCCCGACGGCGGCAGCGAGCCCGACGACTCGACCAGCTACCGCGCCTTCCACGCGGTCGAGGACCAGTTCGGCGCCGGAGCCAACGGCCCACTGCTCGTCACCGCCACGCTCGACGAGGGCGTGAGCGACGACGACCTCCTCGCGACGCAGGTCGAGGTGGCGCAGAAGCTCGCCGACCAGGACGATGTCGTCGCCGTGGCCCCCGTGGCGGCATCCGACGACAACGCGCTGCTCGCATTCCAGGTACTGCCCGCCGAGGGGCCGAACAGCCCGTCGACCGAGAAGCTCGTGCAGAGCATCCGCGCCCTGCCCGATCTCGACGGCGGCATCACCCTCGGCGTCGCGGGCCAGGCCGCGGTGAACATCGACATCTCCGAGGCGCTCGCGAGCGTGCTGCCCCTGTACCTCGTGGTGGTCGTTGGTCTGTCGCTGCTCATCATGATCGTCGTGTTCCGTTCGCTGCTCGTGCCGATCATCGCGACCGGAGGGTTCGTGCTGTCGTTGTTCGCGACGTACGGGCTCATCGTCTCGGTGTTCCAGTTCGGCTGGGGCGCCGACCTCATCGGCCTGCACAGCACCGGACCGATCCTCAGCTTCCTGCCGGTGATCCTCGTCGGCATCCTGTTCGGGCTGGCGATGGACTATCAGCTGTTCCTCGCCTCCGGCATGCGCGAGGCGTACGTGCACGGCGCGCCGGCACGGGACGCCGTGGCGCAGGGGTTCCGCGCGGGCCGTTCGGTCGTGATCGCCGCGGCGCTGATCATGGTCTCGGTGTTCGGCGGCTTCGTGTTCTCGGAATCGACGATCATCCGTTCGATCGGGTTCGGACTCGCGTTCGGCGTGCTGCTCGACGCGCTCGTGGTGCGGATGCTGCTCATGCCGGCCCTCATGCACCTGCTCGGGAAGTCGGCGTGGTGGCTGCCGCGCTGGCTCGACCGCGCCCTGCCGAACGTCGACATGGAGGGCGCCGCGCTCGAGCGCGACCACCCCTCGGTGCACGTCGACGCTGCGCCCGAGATGGCTGACGCCGCTCCGGCTCGCGGGCGAGGCTCGCGCGACGGCGCGGTTCCGCGCACCCGGGCGGAGCGCAAAGCCGCCCGGGCCGAGGGCGCCGTGCCGCGCACCCGTGCCGAGCGCAAGCGTCGCGAGCGCGGCTGAGTGCCGCGCCTCTCACGCGAGGGGTCAGAAAGTGCCGCGTCCGGCTGCTCCCGCACGGCGTGTCTTGACCCCTCGCGTTGGATGCGGGTAGGTGGGTGGGAGAGGGCACGGGCACGGGCACAAATCGCGGCGCGGGTAGGGTGGCCGGCATGGAGGACGACGAGGGACGCCTGCGGGCGCTGCTCACGGCGATGCGCACCCGAGCGGATGCCCGGGTGCGCGCGACCGCGGCGATCCTCGACGAGCTCACGCACGACCGGGAGGGCTCGAACGACGACGACGAGCACGACCCCGAGGGCGTCACGCTCTCGTCGGAGTGGTCGCGCCTGACGGGGCTCGCCGAGGCCGCGGCATCCGAACTGCAGCAGGTTGACGACGCACTCGCCCGCATGGATGCCGGCACCTACGGCGTGTGCCTGCGCTGCGGTCGACCGATCCCCGCCGCGCGCCTCGAGATCCGCCCCTTCGCCGAGTACTGCGTCGCCTGCGCGACCGCCCTCGGCCGCTGATCCGACACGCCCCCGGGCGAGCCGGATCAGGCGGCGGGGTCAGGGGCGGGGCGGTGCGAGGCGAGAAGCACCCCGTTCCAGAGGCGAGTCAGACGCTCGACCATGTCCACCGACGAGTCGAGGAGCCACTGCATCTGCAGGCCGTCGGAGACCGCGATGATGATGTCGACGGTGATGGGCACGTCGATGGTCGGTCCGAGGTCACCGGACGCCTGCGCCCGCTCGATCACGTCAGTCAGCAGTCTCCGCGCACCGGCGTAGTGCTCGACGAAGTACTCGTTGGCCGGGTGCCCCGGGATGGTCGCCTCGGCCGAGAACTCCACGAAGAGGCGCACGAGTCCGGGCACCGACATGTTGTGCGCGATGACCGCGAGGTACCCGTCGAACGTCAGGTCGGGGGCGAGGAACCGATCGAGGTCGCGAATGTCCTTCGCGCGGAGCACCTCCATGTACAGCTCCTCGCGCGAGGAGAAGTAATGCATGAGCCCGGGCTGGGTGAGTCCGACCCTCTCGGCGATCTCACGGTTGGAGGCCTTCCGGTACCCGACCTCGGCGACGACATCGAGAGCGACCTGCAGGATCTCCTCCCGCTTCGCGATCCCCTTCGCGTATCTCCCCCGAGCTGTCATGGGCACATTCTAGGTTCCGATAGCGCAGAAAGCGCCGATGCCGTTCGCCATCTGTCATCGATTTCACAACGGACACGCGCCACACGACGCGCGGCGCGCGCTCACTCGCCCGCAGTCGCAACCGTCTGCTCGACGACCGTGACCGCGGCGAGCATCTCGACCGCCGGCACCGCGATCGACCGCGTCACGAGCATCCGCGCGAACGCCCGCAGCGACGGCCGCACGTAGTCGCCGTCCACCGCGATCTCCCGGTCGATGCTCCCCTTCGCACCCTCCGCCGTCACGCGGAACGGGACCTCGAACGCGGGCCGGACGAAGTCGAGCGTCACCTCGACCTCTCCGCACCGGTAGTGCGCGGTGAGACCCCGGTCGTAGGCCGCGACCCGCAGGTCCTCCGGATCGCCGGGGATGAGTCGCTGCGCGAGGTCGGCGTGATGGATGCCGTAGAAGAAGAGGCCGCCGAACGGACCGTCCGGGTCAGCGGGACCCGACACCGTGAGGCGGCGCACGGGGCCGATCCCGGGGAGGGCGGCAGAGACGGCATCCGTGTCGGGCAGCCACCGCAACGTCGACGACGAGGTGACGAGCGCCCCGCCGCGCGCGCCTGCCGCGACCATGGCCTCGGCATCCGCCCGGGTCGTGGCGAACGGCTTGTCGACCCACACCGGCACGCCCGCGTCGAGGAACGGCACCGCGAGGTCGCGGTGCGTGGCACCGTCGCGGGTCGTGACGATGAGCGCATCCACTTCGCCGGCGAGAGCGCGCACATCGTCGACCACGCGCTCGACCCCGCCGAGCTCGGCGAAGCGCGCGGTGCGGTCGGGATCGCCCGCCACGATCGCGGTCGCCCGCAGCGGCGGTGCCTCGTCGAGGCCGAGATGGCGCAGGATGTGCTCGGCATGACTGTTCTCGATACCGACGAGGCCGACGCGCACGGGATGCATCCCTCCATCCTCGCGGAGACCCCCCTCGCGCGTCGTCCCCCCGCCAGTAGGCTGAGCACATCATGCAACCGTTGCTGGACTTCGCGGGCGACTTCTGGTGGCTCATCTTCCCCCTGATGGCGGCCGCCGGCGGCGCTGCCAAGTCGTGGGAACGCGCGTCGAAGCGGCGGCACGAGCGACGCATCGAGACGCTGAAGGTCAAGGCGCAGCTGAAGCAGGCGCAGATCGACGCGCGCGCGGGCGGGCGGACTCGCACCACGGTCGTCGACTCGGCCCCGTCCGTCGCCCCGAACGACCTGCTGGTGCGCCTGTTCGCCGAGCACGACGAGATCACCGCGCGCTGGCTCGACTACGAGCTCGACGTATCGAAGCTGATCGCGTTCCCCGCGATGAGCGACGGCCGCCAGCCGTTGACCGCGGCGTTCCTGCGGGCGAAGC
Organism: Microbacterium sp. Soil_N32; assembly: GCF_057655505.1. Classification (NCBI taxonomy): domain Bacteria; kingdom Bacillati; phylum Actinomycetota; class Actinomycetes; order Micrococcales; family Microbacteriaceae; genus Microbacterium; species Microbacterium sp. Soil_N32. The sequence continues at coordinate 179,053 of NZ_JBDGME010000017.1, read as the reverse complement.
GCACGGCGGATGCCCTGCGGCCCGCGTCGGCCGACGCGAAGGTCACCGAGCAGCAGGTGGCCGAGTACCTCGATGCCGTCGGCGCCTACGCGGTGGCGTTCGAGGTGGCCGAGAAGGATGCTCGGCGCCTGCGCGACTCGACCTTCACCGAGACCGAGCGCAAACGCCTCGATCGAGCTCAGAAGCTGCTCACCGTCGCGGTCGACGAGTCGGCCACGCAGGCCGAGCGCAACCTCGCCTACAAGCGCGTGCGCGAAGAGCTCGACGGGCTGATCCTGCTGTCGGACGAGGCCGTCGAGGTGCTCGAGAAGAAGGTGGCGCGCGAGCTGACGCGCGGGACCGAGGAGCCCTCGTGAAGGTCGAGAACCTGACCGGTCCGATCTGCGTGCATGCCGAGACCCCCGTGTGGTCGACGTCGTGGGGCGGCATTCGATGGGCGGATGCCGACGCCGCCGACCTCGTGACGCTGCGCGACGACGGCGTCCATCGTCTGCACCTCGACGACACCTACGCGGCGTTCTGCCGTCCGCGGGTCGGGGGCGGCTTCGTAGCGTTCGGCGAACGGTCGATGCACCTGTCCGACTCGGCAGACGGACCGACCCGCGTCGTGGCGACCTTCGACCTCGGCGAGGCGCAGTTCAACGACGGCACGGTCGACCCGCGAGGGCGGCTGCTGGCCGGATCGATGGCGACGGGCGGCGGCGCGACCGGCCGCGTCCTGCGGATCGGCGCGGATCTGTCGGCGACGCAGGTACTGTCGCGGGTGACCGTGTCGAACGGGGTCGCCTTCGCCCCGGGCGGGGGCCGAGCGTATTACGTCGACACCGAGACGCAGCGCATCGACGTGTTCGACGTGAGCGAGGGCGAGCTGCGCGGGCGACGCGGCTTCGTCACGATCGACGAGGAGCAGGGGTCGCCCGACGGCCTCACCGTCGCGGCCGACGGTTCGGTGTGGGTGGCGCTGTGGGGCGGCGCGGCCGTGCACGGCTACGCCCCGGACGGGTCGCTCATCGAGCGCATCGAGCTGCCCGTGCCGCAGGTGAGCGCGTGTACGTTCGGCGGCGACGATCTCGGCACGCTCTACATCACGACCTCGGCGCAGGGTCTCGACCCCGACCACGGCACCGAGGCGGGTTCGCTGTTCGCGGTGCGCCCCGGGGTGACCGGCCTGCCTGCTGTGGCGTTCGCCGGCTGACGGGCGCGGCGCGGCGCGGCGCGGGGCACGGGCAGCGTGCAGGGCGGGTGCGCGAGGAGTCGAGACACGCCGTGCACAGGCCCGTGAACGCGACCATTCTCGACCCCTCACGCGGAGTCGACGCGGGCGGAGAGCGCGCGTAGTCAGCGGGCGGCGGCGTAGCCGGGGTTGACCACGGGCGCGGGTGCACCGGCGAGGAAGTCGACGATGTTGCGGGCGGCATGCACGGGCAGGTCGGCAAGGGCCTCGGGCGAGTACCACGCGGCGTGCGGCGACAGCAGCACTTGGTCGAGCTCGCGCAGCGGCGAGGCATCGGCCAGAGGTTCACCGTCGAACACGTCGAGCGCCGCCGCGCCCACCTGCCCCGACCGCAGCGCTTCCGCCAGCGCGTGCTCGTCGATGAGCGGCCCGCGGCACGTGTTGACCACGACGGCCCCGCGCTTCATCGTTGCGAGCACGGCCGCGTCGATCAGGTGGTGGGTCTCCGGGGTCAGCGGGACGTGCAGCGTGAGGATGTCGGCTCGCGCCACCGCATCCGCGATCTCGACCGGCTCGCATCCGGCGTCTCGAACGGACTCGGCCGAGGCGAACGGATCGGCGACGAGCACGCGGAACCCGAGCGCCTGGCATCCGCGCGCCACCATCGACCCGATCCGGCCGAAGCCCAGCACCGAGACGGTCGTCGTCGAGGGACGCACGGCGAGCGGCCGGGCATCCACCGCCTTCCACGTCCCCGCGCGGACCGCGCGGTCGTACGCCGGAAGTCCGCGGGCCTGGGTCATGATCATCGCGATCGTGTGCGCGGCGACCTCTTCGATGCAATAGCCGGGGGTGTTCGCGACGGCGATGCCGCGTGCGGTCGCCGCCTCGACGTCGACCATGTCGTAGCCGATGCCCACGCGGCTGATGATGCGGAGGTTCGGCATGCGATCCATCACCTCTGTGCCGATCGGCGCCCACTGCACGACGAGTCCCGTGGCGTCGGCCCCTGCGGCGGCGAGCGCATCCGGATCGGATGCCGGCGCGCGATCGGCCCGGAGGCCGGCACTGCGGAGGGTGTCTTCGATGACGGTCCCAGGGAGGTCGCAGTCGGTCACGAGAATGAACGGCGCTGTCATGCTCCTGATGCTATAGCATCTAGCACCGCGGCCGCCCCCCGGCTCCGCCCGCCGCCCCCTGCTCCCGCTGTTCCTGTGGCCCCGCCGTCTTCCGGCCGCTCCCGTCGCATTTTCTGTCGCTCCGGCCGACAGGAAGCGACAGAAAATGCGACGGGAGCAGAAGGAGGGGGAGGGAGCAGAAGGAGGGGGAGGGAGCGGAAGGAGGGGGAGGGGGCGGGAAGAGGGGGGACGAGGAGTCAGAGGGCGGGGTCGTAGAGACTCATCACGTGGTCGGCGGCGAACGCGGTGAGCTGCTCGGCCACCCGGCGGATGTCCTCCCGCGCGTAGTGCGTGCGCTCCCAGCTCGCGTAGAGCGCGCACTGCATCGGCAGCCCCCGGTGGTGCAGCGGGCGAGACAGCAGCCCGAACCGCGGCGGCTCGACGACCACGCACGGCCCGTGACCCGCGGCCGACCGCGCCTGGATGATCGGCGCATCCGCCCCGAAACTCGCCATCTCGACCGACCACGCCTCGCTCTCGGCCGCGCGCTGGATCTGCGTCCACGCGGCGGATCCCGCGCCCGATGTCAGGAACGGCCCGGCGAGCAGATCCTCGAGTTCGAGCCGTTCCCGCACGGCGAGCGGGTGCGAAGCCGGCAGCTGGCAGTAGAGAGGCAGGGTGAGGATGCGGATGCTGCTGAGCCGGGCATCCGGCGGGGCGGTCGTCACCGCGAGGTCGGCCCCCGACCGCAGCCGGTCGTAGGTCTCGGCCGGCGTCGCGACCACCACGTCGGAGATCGGCCCGCCGCCCGCGATGAACGGCGCCAGCACCAGCACGCTCGTCATCTCGGGCGCGGCGGCGACGAACGATCGCTCCTTCTGCACGATGCCCGCCATGACCTCGCGCGCCCGCCGTCCGCGCCGCACGAGGTCGCGCGCCATGGGTTCGAGCCGCTCTCCGGCGTACGTGGTGACCATGCCCTGCGGCATTCGGCGGAAGAGGGATGCCCCCACCTGACGCTCCAGCGAGGCGATCTGCCGCGACACCGTCGGCTGGGTGCGGATCAGGCGCTCGGCGGCCAGACTCACCGATCCGTGGTCGAGCACCGCGACGAATGCTTCCAGTTCCCGCTCTCCGTACATACACAAAGCGTATGTCTATCCTCGGATTCTTCATTGGACGAGCATGGCGTGGGACGATCAGGATGGCAGAACCCGACTCCCCCGAGACAGAGAGCCTTCCCGATGGCCCCTTCGCACAGCGAGATCAGTTCTGCCCGGCAACGACGTTCGATGGTCGGCGCCTTCGTCGGCACCGCGATCGAATGGTACGACTTCTACATCTTCGGCACGGCCGCCGCCCTCGTGTTCGGCCGCGTCTTCTACCCCGAGGTCGCACCGGGCGCCGCCCTGCTCGCCTCGTTCGCCACCTTCTGGGTCGGCTTCCTCATGCGCCCCATCGGCGGGCTCGTGTTCGGCCACTTCGGCGACAAGTTCGGCCGCAAGAACGTGCTCGTGCTCACGCTCATCCTCATGGGGCTCGCGACCACGATGATCGGTCTCCTCCCCACCTACGCGCAGATCGGCATCTTCGCCCCGATCCTGCTCGTCGTGCTGCGCGGCCTGCAGGGCTTCGCGGTCGGTGGCGAGTGGGGCGGCGCGGTGCTGCTATCGACCGAGAACGCCCGCGCCGAGAAGAAGGGCCTCGCCGGCGCCTGGGTGCAGCAGGGCTCGCCCGCCGGCTCGATCCTCGCGACCGTGATGTTCCTGCTCGTGGGGCTGCTTCCCGACGACGCGTTCATCTCGTGGGGATGGCGCATCCCGTTCCTGCTGTCGGCGGTGCTCGTGATCATCGGTCTCGTCATCCGCGTGAAGGTCGAGGAGTCGCCCGACTTCGAGGCCGCGAAGAAGTCGCAGGAGGTCGTGAGCGCCCCGGTGCTCGTCGCCATCCGCACCGCCCCGCTGCTCATCGGCCTCGGCGTGCTCGCGTCGGTCATGGGCATCTCGAACGCCTACTTCTCGAACACGTTCCTCCTCGCCTGGACCACGGGCTCGCTCGGCATCGACCGTCAGCTCATGCTGAACATCCTGCTCGGCATGGCCGTTCTGCAGTTCGTGTGGCAGCCCATCGCCGCGAAGATCGCCGAGCGTTTCGGCATCGCCCGCGTGATGCTGGCGGGTCTCGTGCTCAGCGTCGCGCTGACCGTGCCGTACTTCCTCGCGATCCAGGCCGCCTCTCCGCTGTGGATCACCGTCACCCTCTACGCCACGATCATCGGCAGCACGGCCTACTACGCGCTGCTCGCGACCCTGCTGGCCTCGGCGTTCCCCGCGCGCATCCGCTATTCGGGCGTCTCGCTCGCCTACCAGCTGTGCGCCACGGTGTTCGGCGGATCGACCCCGCTCGTCGCGCAGTGGATCCTCAACTCCACCGGCGGCAGCGTGTGGGGCGTGGTGGTGTTCTACGCCGTGATGATCCTCGTCACGATCGCCGGCGTGTGGGGCCTCCAGCGCCGCATCGCCCGCTCGGTCGACGCCGAGGTCGCGGCGACCGCCCCCGCCACCGCCTGACGCCCGGGCGCCAGGGGTGCCGCGGCCCGGCCCGGCACCCCTCGCCGAGCATCCGGCCCCCGCACGCACCCCGCCCCCTGGAGAGACCATGCGCGTCGACACCATCTTCATCAACGCCCGCATCCGCACCCTCGACCCCGAGCGCCCCACCGCCGAGCGCGTCGGCACGCTGCACGGTCGCATCGTCGGCTTCGACGACGACCTGCGCGGCATCGACGCCGACGCCGTGGTCGACCTGGGCGGTCAGCCGGTGCTCCCCGGGTTCCACGACGCCCACCACCATCTGTCGCTCACCGGGTTCCGCCTCGCCTCGCTGAACCTGCGGCCCGGCGCGGTGAACTCCCTCGACGAGCTGTACGCGGCGGTGCGCGCGCACGCCGAGGGACTGGCTCCGGATGCCTGGGTGCGGGGTTCCGGCTACGACCAGAACTTCCTCGAGGGGCATCCGACCGCCGAGGGCCTCGACCGCGTCGCGGGCGGGCGCCCGGTGATCCTCGAGCACGTCTCGGGGCACATGATGGTCGCCAACACCCGCGCGTTCGAGCTCGCCGGATACAGCGGACGCGAGGGGTTCCCCGACATCGCCGGCGGCGGTATCCCGCGCGACGGCTCCGGGCGCCCCGAGGGGCTGTTGCAGGAATCGGCGATGGCCCCGATCCTCGCCCTCGTGCGACCCATGGACCTCGACGAGGTGCAGCGCAACCTCGGCCTCGCGAGCGACCAGGCGCTGAGCTACGGCCTGACGTCGGTCACCGAGCCGGGCATCGGCGAGATCCGCATGGTGGGCAACAGCCCCCTCGACTACCACGCGTACCAGACGGCGGTCGAGCGGCGTCTGCTGCGCGTGCGCACCACCCTCATGCCGTACATCACGGTGCTGCACCCGTTCACCGACCTGCCGGACAAGGAGATGCTCGGCCTCGACCTCGGCATCCGCACCGGTCTCGGCGACGATATGCTGCGCGTCGGACCGGTCAAGATCGTCGCCGACGGGTCGTTCATCGGCCGGTCGGCGGCCATGCACGCCTGCTTCCACGGCGAGTCCGACAACTTCGGTGTGCTGCTGCACGAGCCGGAGGCGCTGCGCGACTACATCGTGGGTGCGCACCGCGCGGGGTGGACCGTGGCGACGCACGCGATCGGCGACCGCGCGATCACCCACGTGCTCGATGCGATCGAGCACGCGCAGAGCATCGCCCCGCGGCCGGCGGTGCGGCATCGCATCGAGCACTTCGCACTGGCGAGCGACGACGACATCGCCCGCGCCGCGCGCCTCGGGGTGATCCCGGTGCCGCAGGGCGTGTTCGTGTCGGACTTCGGCGACGGCATGGCAGCCGCGGTCGCCGCCGACCGCCGCGACGACATCTACCGCGTGAAGTCGCTGGCGGATGCCGGGATCGTGCTGAACGGCTCGACCGACTCGCCCATCTCCGACGCGAACCCCCTCGTCTCGCTGCGCGACATGGTGCTGCGGCGCACGAGCGGCGGCGAGGTGCTGGGGGCGCGCGAGCGCATCTCGGTCGACGAGGCCGTGCGGGCCTACACGCACGGTTCGGCGTACGCGGTCGGGCAGGAGCACGACAAGGGAACACTGAAGGTCGGGATGCTGGCCGACTTCATCGCCCTGAGCGCCGACCTCTACGAGATCGCCCCCGAGCGGATCGCCGAGCAGCACGTGACGACGACCGTGGTCGGCGGCGAGGTGGTCTTCCAGCGCTGAGCCCCCTTTCGCAGGTGCTCCCGTCGCATTTTCTGTCGCTTCGGCCGCCTTCAGGCGACAGAAAGTGCGACGGGAGCAGTGGATGCGGGGGCCGGGGGGAAGGTGGCGGGGCAGGCGACTCAGCCGACGAGCGGGCCGCCGCTCTTCCAGTAGCCGAGGAACGACACCCGCTCCTTCGGGATGCCGAGCTCGGCGGTGAGGTATCGCCGGATCGACGTCGTCGTTCCCGCCTCGCCGGCGATCCACACGTAGAACCCCTCGTCGTCGCGCACCGCACCACCGTGCGCCGCCCCCCAGGCGCGCACCGCCTGCTCGACGCGCGGGTCGCCGCTCTCGCGCAGCACCCGCTGCACGCGCACCCCCCGGGGCACCTCAGCGGAGATGAGGTCGTCGGCCGGGTCGGCGCACTCGAGGATCACCGCGCAGTCCGCCTCCGCCCCCAGGGTGGCGAGGATGCCGCGCACCGCCGGGAACGCCGTTTCGTCGGCGACGAGCAGGAACCGGCTCGCCTCACCCGGCTGCCAGTGCAGACCGTAGCCGGTCCACCCCATGCGAGCGTCGGGCCCGTTCACCACGAGGTGGTCGCCGGGCTGAGCATCCGCCGCCCACGCCGACGCGGGCCCGGCCGGCTCGTGCAGGAAGAAGTCGATGTCGATCTCCCCCTGCTCCGCCCGGATCGCGGCCGGCGTGTAGGTGCGCAGGACATTGCGTTCGTCCTCCGGCAGCGCGCGCCAGCGCGTGTACCACTCGGAGGGATGCGGCGTCGGCTCGTCGAGGAGTCCGGTGTCGGCGAAACTGCCGTCCGGCAGCGGCAGCACCACCTTGATGCGCTAATCCATGCCCCAGCCCGCGAAGTGCTTCAGGCTCTCGCCGCTCAGGGTCAGCCGGACGAAGTGCGGGCTGAGCATCCGCCGAGCACTCACCCGCACCGGGAACGCGCTGTACGCCCACGGGCGCTCCGCGGGAACCGCGGACGGCCGCTCCGCGGGCACGGCGGGCCGCCGCTCGCCGGTCACGACCGAGCCCCGATCGCCGCCGTGCCGCGCAGGGGAACCACGAGCGGCCCGCCGGTGACCGGGTCGGGGATCACGACGTTCGCAAGCCCGAAGACCTCGTGCACCCGCTCGCTCGTGATCACCTCGTGCGGAGGCCCCTCGGCGAGGATGCGCCCCTCGCGCATCGCGATGATGTGGGTCGCATACCGCGCCGCATGGTTGAGGTCGTGCAGCACCGCCACGAGCGTGCGTCCCTCGGCGTTGAGCTGGGCGAACAACTCCATCAGCTCGACCTGGTGCGCCACGTCGAGGAAGGTGGTCGGCTCGTCGAGCAGCAGCAGGTCGGTCTCCTGCGCGAGGACCATGGCGACCCAGACCCGCTGGCGCTGGCCGCCCGAGAGCGCGTCGACGGGACGCTCCGCGATCTCCGCGGTTCCCGTCGCCTCCAGCGCCCGTGCGACCGCTCGCTCGTCGGCATCCGACCACTGCCGCACGAGGTTCTGGTGCGGGTAGCGCCCGCGGGCCACGAGGTCGGCGACCGTGATGCCGTCGGGAGCCGTCGCGCTCTGCGGCAGCAGTCCCAGCCGCCGCGCGACCTCCTTCGCGGGGAACGCGCTGATCGTCTGCCCGTCGAGCACGACGCGTCCGCGCGTCGGCGAGAGCAGCCGCGACAGGCCGCGCAGCAGCGTGGATTTGCCGCACGCGTTCGGCCCGATGATCACCGTGAACCCCCCGTTCGGCACGGCCACGGTGAGGTCGCGCACGATCTCGGCACGGTCGTACGACAGCGTGATCGCCTCGGCCCGCAGACGAGGGGCGGAGGAGTCGAGAGGGGGCGTGGTCTCAGGCACGGCGGCGGATCTCCAGGATGATCATCAGGACGAGGTAGGCGCCGCCGACCGAGACGGTGACGACGCCGACGGGCAGCGGGGTGGGCAGCACGTGCTGCGCGACGAGGTCGGCGCCGAGCAGCAGCACCGCGCCGAACAACCCCGAGAGCACGAGCGAGAGCTGCGGGGTGCGCGCGACGAGCCGCGCGATCTGCGGCGCGGCCAACGAGACGAAGGCGACCGGGCCGGCGACCGTCGTCGCGGCGGCGACCAGCACCACCCCGACGAGGAGAGCGACCGTGCGGACCATCGCCGGTCGCGCCCCCGATGCCGCCGCCAGATCGTCTCCCAGCCCGAGCTGGCGCAGAGCCGGCGCGAGAACGAGCGCGGCGATGACGAAGGGCAGCGCGCACAGCAGCGCGCCGATCAGAGGGCCCGCCGTCACACCGTTCAACGAGCCGGTGCCCCAGGCCGAGGCGAACATCGCCGTCTCGAGCTCGATCTGCAGCAGCATCCACGTGTTGAGCGAGGCGAGCATCGCCGAGACGCCGATGCCGACGACGATCAGTCGGAAGCCCTGCACGCCCCCGCGCGCCGCGAGGAGCCAGATCACGAGCGCGGTCGCCAGGCCTCCGACGAGCGCCCCGACGGTCAGCTGCGGCCAGCCGGTCGACACGAACACCAGGGTGAGCAGCATTCCGGTGAACGCGCCGTTCGAGAGGCCGAGGATGTCGGGGCTCGCCAGCGGGTTGCGCGTCACCGTCTGGAACAGGGCGCCCGCGATGCCGAGCAGCGCGCCGATCGTGATCGCGGCGACCGCCCGCGCGAGCCGCCAGTCGATCACGACCGTGCGGTCCATGGCGTCTCCGCCCCCGAAGAGGGTACGGATCACGTCGTGCGGCGCGACGGGATACGTGCCCAGACCGAGCGCGAGCACACCGAGCACGCCCAGAGCGACAACCGCCGCGAGGCCCACCACGATGCTGCGCACACGCACCGGCATGCGCACCGGTCCGATGCGCAGCAGCACGCGACGGTACCCGACCGGGGCCGGGAGGGTGCTCGTCGAGGGTCCGTTCACAGGGCGCTCGCTCGACGGCGACGGGCGAGGAGGATGAGGACCGGTGCGCCGACGAACGCGGCGACGATCCCCACGGGCACCTCGGCGGGAGCGATGATGACCCGACCGAGAACGTCGGCGAGCAGCAGGACGACGGGGGCGAGCACGGCGGAGAGCGGCAGGATGACGCGCTGGTCGACCCCGAAGGTCCAGCGGATGACGTGCGGCACCATCAGACCGACGAACGCGATCGGGCCCGCGAGCGCCGTGGCCGCGCCCGCGAGCAGAGTAACGGCCACGATCACCCCGATGCGGATGCCGAGGACGTTCGCCCCGTGCGCGCGGGCGACATCCTCGCCGAGGCCGACGGCGTTCAGCCCCGGCGCGAGCACGAGCGCGAGAACCAGACCGAGCACCACGAACGGGACGATGGGGAGGATCACGTCGAAGCCGCGGCCGAGCAGCGAACCGGCGTTCCAACTGCGCATCGAGTCGAAGGCATCCGGGTCGCTGAGCGCGATGCCCGTCGTGATGCCCGAGAGCACCGCCCCCAGGGCCACCCCGGCGAGGGTGAGCCGGAGCGGGTCGGCCGAGCCCCGGCCCGAGGATCCGACGAGGTAGACGACGACCGTGACGACGAGGGCCCCGAGGAAGGCGAGCCAGACGAATTGGGACGCATCGCGCAGACCGAGCAGGGCCACCCCGAGGGCCACGGCGAGCGCGGCGCCGGCGTTCACCCCCAGAATGCCCGGATCGGCGAGCGGATTGCGGGTGAAGGCCTGGATGAGAGCCCCCGCGACGCCGAGCGCGGCGCCGGCGACGAGCCCGGTCACCGTGCGCGGGATGCGCAGTTCGCGCACCACGTACGCGGTCTCGGGCGTGCCATCGCCCCTCAGCGCCGCAGCCACCGTGCCGGGCGAGAGCGGGTTGGCGCCGACCGCGAGGGAGAGGAGCACCGCGCCGGCGAGCGCGGCCAGAAGAAGCAGGATGCCCGCGGCCGCACGCACGCCGCGACGGGGACGCCGCGTCGACGGCGCCCCCGTGGTCTCAGCCGTGGCGACCGCCGTCACCGGCTCGTGGCGAGGTACGTCTCGATGTCGTCGAGCACCGCCTGTGCGCCCTTCGGCCCCACACCCGACACCCAGTAGCTGGTGTCGACCGGTGTCACCGAGGGGAAGGCATCCGCATTCTGCGCGATCGCCGCCGGGATCTGCGACGCGTCGTCGACGTCGGCGACGGTGACGAACACGTGGTCCGCCGTGGCCGACCGGATGTTCTCCGGCGAGATGTCGGCCTGCAGGCCGTCGGCCCAGTCCTGGTCGGGGATGGTGAAGCCGACGCATTCGAGCAGGCTGCCCGAGAACGATACGGGGCCGTAGAGGCTCAGCGTCGTCTCGTCGCGGGGGCGGATCAGCTGCACCGTCTCGCCGTCGACGGCGTACTCGTCGGCCAGCCCCTCGCAGCGCTCGTCCACCGCCGCGAGCAGGTCGCCGACCTCGTCTTCGCGGCCCAGCGCCTCGCCGATGAGCAGCGCGTTGTCGCGCCACGGGTCGGCCTGCGTCTCGATGAACACGGTCGGCGCGATCGCCGAGAGCTGCTCGTACAGCTCGGAGTGGCGGGCCTCGGTCCCCAGGATCAGATCCGGCTTCAGAGCGGCGATCGCCTCGAGGTCGGGCTCGGGCACGGTTCCGACGGGCTCGACGCCGTCGGCCTCGAGGTAGGCGGGAGCGCCGGTGACGTTGCTGGCGACCGCTGCACCGACGGGCTCGATGCCCACCGCGACGGCGGTGTCGAGCTCGAGGGGCTCGAGGGTGACGACGCGCTGCGGGTCGTCGGGGACGGCGGTGATGCCCCGTGCGTGCTCGACGTCGTGGGTACCGCTCGTCTCGGGAGCGGCGTCGCTTTCTGCGGGGGCGTCAGCGGCCGCGCATCCGGACAGCAGGAGGAGAGCGCAGACGGAGGCGGAGAGGATCGCGCCGGAGCGGCGGCGGGCACGGGAGAGCATGACGAATCGTCTCTTTCTGCAGGAGTCGAGCGGAGGGCGGGAGCGCTCGGGCGGTGAGCAGCCGAGCGTTCGAAGGGCCTAGAAGTTCGGTAAGGCAACCCTAACAGCATCGGCAACAGTTGCCGAAAAGTCTAGGACGTGCGGCATTGTTTTCCGCCTCCCTGCGCCCGGGGCACCGGCTGCTCCCGTCGCATTTTCTGTCGCCTCGGCCGCCTCCAGGCGACAGAAAGTGCGACGGGAACGGCGGATGGGGTGCGGGGACGAACCGGCGGGGCGGGCTGGGGGCTGGGGGCGGATGCGGTGGGTGGAGGTTTGCTATAGCGTTTAGGGATGACCCACCGCCGCGCGCTCATCACGGGAGCCAGCTCCGGAATCGGCACCGCCGCCGCCCTCGAACTCGCCCGCGAGGGACTCGACGTGTGGCTCACCTACGCCGGACGTGAGGCCGAAGCGGCCCGCGTCGCGGAGGAGTGCCGGCGGGCCGGAGCATCCGACGTGCGGGTCTCGCGGCTCGACCTGCGCGACCCGGCCTCGATCGACGCCCTCGTCGCCGAGATGACGGATGCCTGGGGCGAGCTGCACGTGCTGGTCAACAACGGCGGCGTTTGCCCGTACACCCCCTTCGACGAGATCGACATCGAGGAGTGGGACGGGGTGCTCGAGACCAACGTGCGCGGCACGTTCCTGCTGACGCGCGGCTCGCTGCCGTTGCTGCGCGCCGCCTCGGGCGATCGCAGCATCATCAACCTCTCGTCGATCGCCGGGCAGGTCGGTGCTCTGCAGACCGGTCTGCACTACGCCGCGAGCAAGGGCGCGATCCTCGCGCTGACCCGCAGCTTCGCCCGGCACCTCGCCCCCGAGGGCATCCGCGTGAACGCCGTGACGCCCGGGCCGGTCGCGAGCGCGATCACCGATCAGCTGCAGGGCGAGGGGCGCACGAAGCTCGAAGCGTCGATCCCGCTCGGCGCGTTCGGGCAGCCGGCCGACGTCGCATGGATCATCGCCTCGCTCGCCTCGCCGCGCGCCGGGTTCATCACCGGCGCCACATACGACGTCAACGGAGGAGTTCGCATTGACTGACAGCATCCGCACCGCCGAGCAGACCGTGCAGGAGCAGCTCGACGCGTTCAACGCGCACGACCTCGACGCCTTCGTCGCGACGTACGCACCGGATGCCGTGATCACCGGCGTCTCGTCCGAACCTCTCGTGGGGTCGCAGGCGATCCGGGCGTTCTACGAGCCCCGCCTGCAGAATCCCGAGCTCTCGTGCGTGATCGACCGGATCGTGCTGTTCGGCGACCGGTGGGTCGTCGCGCAGGAGCAGGTGATCAACGCCGGTGCCGCCACCGAGACGATCGCGACCTTCGACGTGGTGGACGGCCTGATCGCCCGCGCCTCCATGCTCAAGGCCTAGCGCCGAAGCGGGCACGCAGCGCGGGATCGAGCGCGACGTCTCCGAACGACGCTGTCCACGCCCCGTCGACGGCGATCGACTGCCCCGACAGGTACGGCGCCTCGTCCGACAGCAGGAAGGCGGCCACCGCGGCGACTTCCTCGGCGCGGGCGATGCGCCCCATCGGCGGGCCCTCGGCGAGCGCGCGCTCGGCGGCGGCGGGGTCGTCGGATGCGGCGATCTGCGCCTCGAGGTGCGGCGTGCGCACCCCTCCCGGCGCGACCGTGTTCGCACGGATGCCGAGGCCGCCGTAGCTCACGGCGACACTGCGACTCAGCGCGTCGATGCCGCCCTTGGTGAACTCGTAGGCGGCATGGTCGACGAACGACGCCCTCCCGTGAATCGATCCGACGTTCACGATCGCCCCCGGCACGCCCTGATCCACGAACGCCTGCACGGCGGTCGCGCACCCCCACAGGTATCCGAAGCCGTTGATGTCGAGCACCTCGCGCACCACCGTCTCGTCGAGCTCGTGCAGCGGGGTGCGCTTCGTGATGCCGGCGTTGTTCACCCACCCGGCCAGGGGCGCCCGAGCGCGCGCCGCCGCGGCCGCCCGCTCGTGCGCGGCGCGGTCGGCGGCGTCGCCGAGCACGACCTCGGCGACCACCCCGTGCTCCACCGTGCCCGACCCCGGCGAGCGTTCGAGCCCGACGACGATCCATCCGTCGGCTGTGAGCCGTTCGGCGATCGCCCGTCCGATGCCCTTGCCGCTGCCCGTGACGACGACGCTGCGTCCTGCTCCACCCATCTCAGTTCCCTCCCGGCGACGCGAACTCGAACACGCTCGGGTCGAGCGTGAAGCCCAGCCCCGGCGCATCCGCGGGCCTCACCTCGCCCGTGAACGACGGACCGCCGACGACGAACGACGGCGCCGGGTCGTACGGGTTCCCCCCGCGGGCGAAGGTCTCGACGCCGATGCCGAGGTGCGTCGTGACCTCGGGGTACACGTGTCCCGACACGGGCACGCCCCGCTCCGCCGCCCAGGCGGTCACCTCGCGCGCCGGCGTCACCCCGCCGATCGCGACGACGTCGAGTCGCAGCACGTCGACGCCCCCGACCTCGACGAGCGCCCGCAGCACCGCGGGGTCGGTCACCTCGTCACCGACCGAGACCCGAAGCCCGCTCTCCCGGCGGATGCGCGCGCACCCCTCCGCGTCTTCGGGCAGCAGCGGATCTTCGAGCCACGCGAGGCGCGGCGAGCCCCACTGCGCGATCTCGGCGAGCGCCTCGTCGGCGTCGCGCCACCCGAACCCGACGTCGACCACGAGACCGGTCGTCGACGGCAGCTCCGCCCCCAGGATCGTCAGCAGTTCGCGCATGTACGACGGGTCGGGCAGGCGCGAGATCTTCACCTGCGCCCAGCCGGCGGCCTGCGCGAGCACCTCGTCGGCGACCTCACGCGGCGTGTGCGTGGCCGACGGGTACGCCGCGACGAGCATCGCCTCGCGGGGGGCGTCGCCGGTGCCGAGCATGCGCCACAGCGGCACCCCTGCGCGCCGGGCCGCGACGTCCCACAGGGCGATATCGACCAGGCCGATCGCCCGGCGCACGAGACCGACCCGTCCGACGATCGCGGTGCCGCGCAGCATCCGCTCCCACGTCGTCGCCGGATCGTCGGCGTCGGCTCCGCGGGCGTGCGGAGCGACGAGACGGTCGACGATCTCGGCCATCGGCGCCTCGCGCGACAGGCAGTACGCCACGCCCCGGATGCCGTCGGCATCGGTCACCTGCACCGCGCTGTACTCGCGCCGGGTCACCGTCATCGCCCCGAGGTGCAGCGGCGCGGGCAGCGGCAGCACCGCCGTCGCCGTCTCGACCGTGGCGATCACACCGCCCGATGCGCGGGTCATGCGGGCCTCTTCGCGAGCGGCACGCCGTAGTCGACCATGAAGCCGCCGTCGACGTAGAGGGTCTGGCCGTTCATGTACCGCGACTCCTCGGAGACGAGGAAGCTGACCGCGGCGGCGATCTCGCTCGCCTCGGCCAGGCGCTGCGCGGGGATGCGCGACAGGATCGTGTCGAGGCTGAGCGTGCCCTGCTCGACGCCCTGCCGGAACACCCCGGTGTCGACGTAGCCCGGCGCCACCGCGTTGACCCGCACGCCGCGCGCCGCCCACTCGGCGCCGGCGGTCGACGTGAGACCGATCACGGCCGCCTTCGTCGTGGCGTACGGCGCACGCCCGGCCGAGCCCCGCGACGAGATCGACGAGATGTTCACGATGCGGCCTTCGCCGCGCGCGAGCATCCGTCGTCCGGCGGCCTGCAGGGCCGAGAACACGCCGTGCAGGTTGACGTCGACGACCGTCGACCACTCGTCGAACGTGAGGTCTTCGAGGCCGCGATGTCGCTGAATACCGGCGTTGTTCACGAGCACCTCGATGGGCCCGAGGTCGTCTTCGATCTCGCCGAACACGCGGTCCACGGCGGCGTGATCGGTCACGTCGAGCTCGCGCCACAGGATGCCCGCCGGGTTCTCGCCCACGGTCAGTCCGGGAACGCGATCGGCCGCGACGACGAGGTAGCCGTCGGCGGCGAGGCGCTGTCCGATCTCCCAGCCGATGCCGGCGGATCCTCCGGTGACGATGGCGACGAGGCGGGTCATGCTTCTCCTTGCGTGGGGGTGAGGGTGAGGGCGGATGCGGGCGGGTCGGCGAGCACGGCCGCCAGCCTCTCCGCCGCGTGGGCGATGAGCAGGTCGAGGGCTCCCGGCGCGAGCGGCGTCTGCCACGCCTGGTACGCACCGCGGTCGTAGGCCTCGGCGGTGGGGAGGTAGACGAAGCCGGGACCGTTGGTCAGGTTCATGACCACGATCGGGATGCCGGGGAAGCGGCCCCGCAGAGCGGTCTGCAGCCGGGAGTACGCCTCGCCGGGATGCGCGACGAACACGGCGTCCCCGAACCGCCACACCCACACGGGGTGCGCGACGGCGGGGCCGTCGATGTAGTCCTCGCGGAGGTTCCGGGCCCGGCCGAGGCGCTCGTCGCGGGAGCGCGCATCGATGTCGGCCCACTCCTCGGCCAGCTCGTCGAGAGTGGGCAGATCGCGCAGGGGCAGCTCGACCTCCGACAGGATCGCCGCGGCTGTCGCGGACACCGCGGGAGGGGCCGCGGTGGAATCGCCCGCCCCGGAGGAGGCCGTCACGGAGGATCCCGCGACCGGCCGCCCCGCCCACACCGCGAGCGGCGCACCCGACTCGACCACGCGATCGAGGGTGAGCTCGAGGCCCGGGGCGGGCAGCGCATCGATGGCCGCGAGTACGGCGTGCCCGAGCGAGCGGCCGTGCCGATCGGCGACCGCGACGTCGCCGGTGTACTGCTCGCGCGGCGCGAGTTCGCCCGAGGCCCCCTGCACGAAGAGGCACGGCGCGCCGGTGGCGTCCTCGACCACCTCGCGCATCGCCCCCACGTAGTCGGGCGACACCTTGCGGTTCTGCCACGCCAGGGTCGTCGGGTGGCAGGCGTAGTTCACGAGGGTCGCGCACACCGCGCCGTCGATGCTGAGGCGCCCGATGGTGACGGTGTCGTCGGCGGCGCCCGCGGGGTTGTAGCCGACGAGCGCGCGGCCGTCGAGGTCGAGTTCGCGCTCGGCGGCGAGCGTGCACCGTCCGGTCGTCCATTCGATGAGTCCCGGACGGGCTGCGGCCAGCGCCTCGCGGCCCGCGGCGACACCGGCGGCCGCGAGAGCGTCGAGGTACCCGGGGATCAGCTCGCCGCCGGGCAGGTGAGCGTCGGCCGCGCACAGCACCGCGCCCGCGTGGGTGTGCGAGAGCGAGACGAGCAGCTGGTCGGGGTCGAGGCCCAGTCCGTCGAGGATGGCGGTGCGCACGCCGCGCTCGTCGGCGACCCGCCGCCACCAGGTGCCGTCGGCGGCGAGCAGCACGCGCGGGCGGTCGTCGCCGCCGATGAGTGCGAGGGCGGTGAGGGTGAACGGCCGGTGCGCGCCCTCGGAGCGCTCCCAGTCGGCCGGCCCCCAGTTCTTCGCGCGGATGCCGGTGGGCGGTGTGATGTCGCGGCGCGCGACCCCGATCGACACGACGCTGCGCGGCACGCGGATGCGGTCGCCGATGCGGGTGGCGGACGTCATGGGTGCTCCTCGGGGTCGATGTCGGAGTGGGCTGAGGAGTGACCGGTGGCGACGCCTCCGGAGGGGGAGCAGCGGACGCGCGCGGAGCGGCCCGGGGTGACAGCTTCGGAACGGGTGCCGGCGACGCCGCCGAACCGGGAGGAGGATGCCATAGCATCGGTGCGAGCGTGCACCACCGGCATCCCGATCCCCGCCGGGTGTGACGCACTCGGAGAGGGCCCATCCATGCGCACCGTGTCGGATCGCAACATCGCCGAACAGGTCGCCGACGAGCTGCGCTCGGCGATCCAGTCGGGTGAGCTCGCCCCCGGCGAACGCCTGGTCGAACGCACGCTCGCCGATCGCCTCGGCGTGAGCCACATCCCCGTGCGCGAGGCGCTCACACGGCTCGCCGAAGAGCGGTTGATCGTGCGGGAACCGCGCCGCGGAGCGCGCGTCGCCGAACTCACGGCGCAGGACCTCGACGAGATCTCGAGCCTGCGCATCGTGTTGGAGCAGTTCATGGCTCTGCGGGTGCAGGAGCGGTGGAACGCGGATGCCGCGGCGCGCCTCGAGTCGATCGTCACCGCGATGGGCGCCGCCGCCCCGGGCGACATCGACGAGGTGCTGCGGCAGGACCGGCTGTTCCACGAGGCGCTCGCCGATCTGGCCGAGCACCGGTTCCTCGACGAGGTGAGCGCGCAGCTGCGCGGGCGCGTCGCCGGGTTCCTCCGCGCCGCGAACGCCGCACTCGAACCCGACGAGCAGCAGCAGCACGTGCAGAGCCACCAGGAGATCGTCGACGCCCTCGCGAGCGGCGACCCCGAGCGGGCGCGCACCGTCGTCGCCGCGCACATCACCCGCGCGGCCGCGCGCATCACCCCGGCAGGAGCATCCGCATGACCGACCGCACCATCGTGATCACCGGAGCGTCCGACGGGATCGGCGCCGCCGCGGCCCGTCAGCTCGCCGCATCGGGTGCTCGCCTGATCCTCGTCGGCCGCTCGCCCGAGAAGACCCGCGCGGTCGCCGAGGCGGCCGGCGCCGAGCACTTCACCGCCGACTTCGCGCGCCTCGACGACGTGCGCACGCTCGCCCAGCAACTCACCGACGCCGTCGGCGACGGCACGCTCGACGTGCTGGCGAACAACGCCGGCGGTATCTTCGGCGACCGCACCCCGACCGTCGACGGCTACGAGAAGACCATCCAGGTCAACCACCTGGCCCCGTTCCTGCTCACGAACCTGCTGCTGCCGAAGCTGCTCGCGTCGCGGGCATCCGTCATCAACACGTCGAGCGTGGGCCATCGCCTCTTCGGGCACATCGACGTCGACGATCTCGACAACGCGAAGAAGTTCAGTGCGAACAAGGCCTACGGCGACGCCAAGCTCGCGAACGTGCTGTTCACCCGCAGCCTGCACGAGAAGTTCCACGACGACGGCCTCAGCGCCGTCGCCTTCCACCCCGGCACCGTGCAGACGAACTTCGCGTCGGACTCGTCGAGCATCATGCGGCTCGTGTATCGCAGCTTCCTCGGCAAGCTGCTGCTGACGAGCACCGACGAGGGCGGCGCCATCCTGCGCTGGTTCATCGAGGGCACCCCCGGCGACACGTGGTTCTCGGGCGCCTACTACGACGAGCGCACCCTCTCGTCGAAGGTGAACCCGCAGGCCGACGACCCCGCCCTCGCCGAGGCCCTCTGGCAGCGCAGCGCCGAGCTCGTGCGCCTGTAGGCAGCGCTCGCGCGCCCGCACCCGCACCTGCATCCGCTGCCGCGCCCGCTGCGAAGGAGAACACGCGGAGCGGAGGAGCGGATGCCGCATCCACTCCTCCATAGCGTGAGATCTCCTCCGCACCGCGCGCGAGGACTTCGGTACCCTTCCCGCATGCCCCTCGCACTCGTCACCGGAGCCGCGCGCCCGAACAGCATCGCCGCGGGCATCGTGCCGCGGCTGCGCACCGACGGCTGGTCCGTCGTCACCAGCGACCTCGATGCCGGAGACTACCCGGCCGATCTCTCCGACCCCGACGGCCCCGCTGCACTCGTCGAGCGCGTGCGCCGCGAACACGGCGAGGTCTCGGCGCTGGTCCTGAGCCACGCTCACGGCGTCGAATCGGGCATCCTCGACACCACCGCCGAGAGCTTCGATCGTCACGTCGCAGTGAACGCGCGCGCCAGCCTGCTGCTCATTGCGGCGTTCGCGCGGCAGGTCGGCACGGACGGCGGCGCGATCGTGGCCTTCACGAGCGACCACACCACGGGCAATCTGCCCTACGGCGCCTCGAAGGGAGCGCTCGACCGCATCGTGATCTCGGCGGCGCGCGAACTCGGGTCCCGGAGCATCTCGGCGAACGTCGTCAATCCGGGCCCCATCGACACCGGATGGATGAACGACGAGATCCGTGATGCGCTGACTCCGATGCATCCGCTCGGCCGCGCCGGCACGCCCCGCGACATCGCCGGGATCACGTCGTTCCTGGTCTCCCCCGAAGGCCGCTGGATCACCGGGCAGCTGCTGCACACTGACGGTGGATTCTCGGCCCGCTACTGATCCATCGCTCACTGGGCGGCCGCCTCGCACCCGCTGCGAAGGAGAACACGCGGAGCGGAGGAGCGGATGCCGCATCCGCTCCTCCATAGCGTGAGATCTCCTCCGCACCGCGCGCCTGCCCGCCGCCGACTCAGACCGCGATGTTCGCGGTGTCGACCACGCGGTCGCCCGCGGCGGGGAACGCGGTGCGCGTGACGCCCGACTCGACGTTGGCCGTGTGCACGAGCGTCGACGACGATCCGAACGCGCCGTCGGCGAGCTCGATCGCACCGCCCTCGAATCGGTTGCCGACCGCGCGGTAGTGCGTGGCGCCCGTCTTGATCGACACGTGGGTCGCCGACCCTTCGGCGCGGAACGTGCTGTCCGACAGCGCTACATGCAGCTCGCCCGATCCCGTGCGGGCGAGGCCCGTGCCGCCGACGTTCACGACCTCCGACCCGGCGATCTCGACGGCTTGGCGCTCGCCGCGTGCGGCCGCGATGCGCGCGTTGCGCAGGGTCGACCCCTCGATGCGCAGCCGTGCAGACGACACCGGCATCGGGGCCGCGTCGTCGGGGCCGGTGAGGGTCGACCCGCGGAAGGTGACGGCGCCGGGCCCGGTGATCTTCAGCCCGCCCACGCCGGTGAGCACGGTGTCGACGAAGGTCACCGGCGTGGTGACGTTCGCGGCGGTGAGCTCGCCGCCCGCCGCGACGAACGTGAAGTGCGACCCCTCGATGATGTTCGGGCGCGACGAGGCATCCGACTGCTGGGTGATGATGAGCGTGTCGGATGCGGTGCACCCGCGCAGCTGCGCCCCGTCGGCGTTGATCCACAGCATTCCCGAGCCCGCGAGAGTCGGCTTGCCGATGACCTGCACGTCTTCGAGGGTGAGGTCGGTGATCCGCACGCGCGCCACGAACCACGAGCACACGTGCTTGCGCACCGTGATGCGCTTGGCCGCCGACCCCCACGCCGCGCCCGAGTTCGCGAACGTCATGAGTCCCGAGTTGCCCGTGTAGGTGAGGTCGTGCTCGTACTGGCCGTGCGTGACGAAGGGCCCCTGGTCGTCGCCGTCGCCATGGCAGTTCTCGACCAGGCAGTAGGCGCTCGCGGTGAAGTCGTTGAGGTGCCGGGCGTTGGCGGTGTGGCAGTTGGCGATGTAGCCGTACAGGCAGTAGATCTGCTGCGTGAGGTACCCGGCGCCGCCCCAGGTGACCGACGTGGGGTTCTTCAGCGTGCACTCGGTGGTCGAGAAGTAGGTGTTCCAGCGGCGCTGGATCAGCGGCCAGAAGGTGCCGGTGCCGTCGATGTGGTCGACGTCGCAGCGCACCGCGTACTCGAAGGCGAGCGGGTGCGACCCGGTGTACTCGTCCGTCCCCTTCCCGAGGAACTTCAGGTTCGACACCGACACGTCCTGCACGGGCACCACGCGCCGCCACGTCATGGTGCGGTCCTTGCCCAGCGGCCACCCGTTCTTGTAGTTGATGCGGATGTGCGTGCCGTCGACGATCTGCGTCACCTGCACGAGCCGCTGCAGTTCCCGCTCCCACCGGCCGCTGAGCGCGTCGACCTCGGCGGCGTACCAGTCGCCCACCGTGAAGAACGACGAATCGGCCACGGGGAACACGTCGCGCAGGTCGGGCACGTCCTCACCGAGCCGCGCCTGCTGCACGGCATCCGTCACCTCGCCGCGGAAGAACATGACCGCGGCGAAGGGGTCGTCCTTCCCGGCGTTCTCGATGCCCTCGGTCGTCATGAGGTGCCCGCCGAAGTCGAATGCGATGTTCGAGCGCGAGAACGTGTGGCGACGCACGAAGTTGAGGTCGGTGTGCGCCTCGATCCGGTGGATCGTCGGGTCGTTCACCATCGCGTCGAGGGCATCGTCGGCGTTGACGTTCGCCCCGAAGATGCCGAAGGCGCGGAAGTCGACGACGCCCTGGTGCACGAGCACCCAGACGCCCTCCTTGCGGGCGGCGAGCACGGTGCCGCCGTTCACCGCCGGAGCCGCGTCTTTCACGAAACGGTAGAGCCCGTCGCCTCCGTCACCGGGTGCCGCGTAGCCGGAGGTGCGCATCAGGTCGCCGGCCTTGCCCTTGATCGACGCGAGGTCGGTCGCCAGACCGGCGTTGCCGACGTCTTTCGAGCCGGCCGCCGCCATCGGGGCCACCGGACCGGATGCCTGGGCGGGAGACTGCATCGCGACCGCGGCCAGGCCGCCCGCCGCTGCCGCCCCGAAGCCCGCGAGCAGCATGCGCCTGCTGCGGAGTCCGGCCGGGGTCGTGCTGTCGTCGTTCGTGATCGTCATCTCTACCTCCATGCGGCACCTAAGCCGTGATCGGGCGTGCGGCCGGATGGTCGTCACGCGACGTGGGTCAGTTCGTGCGGTCTCCCGCGGTGCTGCCGCTCATGCCATCGACGCGAGCTGTGCACGGTCGACGAGATGCGCCAGAGCCTGGCCGGCGGCGAACGCGTCGATCTCGTCGGCGACGATGCGCCCCTGCCGCAGGCGCCCCTCGGTCGTTCCGGCGGCGCGGTGCGGAGTGAGCAGCGCGCCGCGGAGGGCGCGCAGCGGATGTTCGGGCCCGAACGGCTCTTCGTCGAACACGTCGACGGCCGCGCTGAGCCGCCCCGAGCGCACCTCGTCGATGAGCGCGGCCTCGTCGACGAGCCACGAGCGGGCGGTGTTGACCAGTCCTGCACCGTCGGGCATGAGGGCGAGTTCGCGCCGACCGATCAGATGGCGGGTCTCGGGCAGCGTGGGCGCGTGCACGGCCACGATGCGCGCCTGGGCGAGGGCGGTGTCGAGCGGCACCAGATCGGCGCTGAGGGCGGATGCCGCGGCCGCGTCGAGCGTGGGATCGACGAGCAGCGCGCGGGCACCGAGCGCCCGGATGAGGTCGAGGTACGCGCGCCCCGTGCGCGAGGCGCCGATCACCGCGATCGGAGCGTCGAGGATCTCGTGCTGCGCACCCACGCCCTCGTACCAGCCGCCGTCGCGCAGCCCGTTGTGCAGCTCGGGCACCCGGTGCAGCAGCGCGAGGGTGAAGGTCAACGACACCTCGGCGACCGAGCGCGCCATGCCGGCGCCCGCCTGGGTCACGCGGATGCCGCGGTCGAACAGCTCGTCGGTCGCGAACGCCTTGACCGAGGCACCCGTGTGCGCCACGAGCGCGAGCTGCGGGAGGGCGTCGAGCGTCGGCGCATCGAACGGACCGACACCCCAGCTCGTGACGACGACGCGGGCCTGGTCGAGAGGGGCATCCGTCAGCCGGTCGACGCGCGTGAACGACCCGCCGAGCCGCTCGGCCGCAGCGGCGAGGCGGTCGGCGTCGGCCGGCGAGAAGAACTCGGCGAACAGCGGCGTCGGTACGACGGCGACGATCGAGGGCCCGCCCGGCGACGCGCTCATGCCAGCCAGGCCTCGCGGTGCGCCGCGATGAACGCGTCGTCGTTGAGCGCCGGGTACGCCCGACGCACGCGGGCGATCTCGTCGGCCTGCCCGGGCGACAGCCCCTCGTCGGGGTCGAGGCACCAGATGCCGTCGAGCAGACCCTGCTGGCGCAGCATCTCGTGCACACCCGCGATGACACCGTGGAAGTCGTTGCCCGGGTCGAACACCGCCTGGTTCACGTCGACCATGTCCGACGCGATCAGGCCCAGCTCGCGGTACGCCGCGGCATCCCCCGCCATCGCACGCTGCGCTTTCTCGAGCAGTGCCACCGCCGCGCGGGTGCCCACCGCCCACTGCCCGAGCAGCCCGCCCACGAATCGCAGCGTGCGGGGGCCGTCGGGCGCGTCGACGTGGAACTCCGAGAGCAGGTCGGCGACGATCGCGTCGTCGTTGCCGGTGTAGAGGGCGATCTCGTCGGCCCGCCCCGACGCCGCGACCCCGCGCACGAGCTCGAGCGTGCGGTAGCGGTCGAACGGCGCCGCCTTGACCGCGACCACCGCGGGGATGGCGGCGAACTCGCGCCAGAACTCGCGGTCGAGCACGGGCCCGCCGATCGCGGTCTGCAGGTAGAACCCCACGACGGGCAGCACCTCGCCCACCGCACGGGCGCGGTCGAGCAGCGCCTGGTCGTCGGCTCCGGCGACGCGGGGGCTCACGAGCACGGCGTCGTAGCCGAGAGACCGGGCGAGCTCGGCCTCGGCCACCGCCTGCGTCAGGTCGCCCGCGACCCCGGCGATGCGCACCAGGCTCGCGTCGTCGCGGGCATCCATCTCCTCGGCCGCGAGCGCGAGCACCGGCTCGAACAGCGCGTGCTCCGGATCGCGGATCTCGAACTGCGTCGTGTGCACCCCGACGGCGAGGCCGCCGGCGCCCGCGTCGAGGTAGTAGCGGCTCAACGCCCGCTGACGGCGCTCGTCGAGCCGGCGGTCGGCGGTGAGGGCGAGCGGATGCGCGGGGATGACGGCGCCGCGGGCGAGCGTCACCGCGGCCTCCGGGCGCAGAGCGGGAACGGTCGCGGTGCGGGCGGCGGATGCGACCATCAGAACTTGCCGTCCCGCACGGCCCACTTGGTGGGTTTGGCGATCATCGGCAGTCCCGCCGTGATCCACTCGGCCTGCCGCTCGATGAGCGTCTCGGCCGACACCTCGGGGTAGCCGAACAACGCCATGCACCGACGGGCGTCGCTGAGCAGCGCGGTCGGCTGCGGCTCGTCGACCAGGGTGACCTCGCGGTCGAGCAGCGCACCGAAGCGGCGGGCGATCGACTCGACGCTCAGCAGCTCGGGGCCGGTGAGGTTGATCGTGAACGGGTCGGTCGAGGCGTGGCTCAGGCTGCGCAGCACGACCTCGTTCGCGTAGCCCTGCCAGATGACGTTGACGTTGGCCGTCGCCACCGATACGGGTTCGCCGGCGTGCACGGCGCTGCCGATGTCAGCGAGCACGCCGTAGCGCAGGTCGATCGCGTAGTTGAGGCGGATGATGGCGACCTTCGTGCCGCGCTCCTGCGCCCCGAACTCGAACACCCGCTCGCGGCCGAGGCACGACTGCGCGTACTCGCCGATCGGGGCGGGGGCGACCTCTTCGGATGCCCCGCCCGAGGCGGCCGGCACGAACGGGTACACGTTGCCGGTCGACAGCACCGAGATGGCGCTGTCGCGGTAGCGGCGGGCGACCCGGTCGGGCAGTGCCGCGTTGACCTCCCAGGCCCACGACGCGTTGGTGGCGGCGCCGAACTTCGCACCCACCATGAACACCACGTTCGGAGCATCCGGGAGCCCTGCGAGGTCGTCGTTCTCGATGAGGTCGAACGGCACCACCCGCACCCCCGCGCTCTCGAGGCGCTCGCGGACCGCCGCGTCGCCGAAGCGCGAGACGGCGATGACGGCGTCGCCCTTCCGGCCGGCGGCGTCGAGGCCGCGACGGGCGAGCATCGCGAGGGTCGGGCCCATCTTGCCGCCCGCCCCGAGGATCACGAGGTCGCCGGAACCGGCGGCGAGATCGTCGACGAGCGCGGCGCTCGGCGTGGCCAGCGCCTCCTCGAGCTCGGCCTCGGAGGTGAAGCGGTGCGATGTCATGTGGTGCATTCCCTTCTTGTCAGCCCTTGATCCCGGTGCCCGTGACTCCCTCTTGCACGTAGCGCTGAGCGATCAGGTACGCGAGGAAGATGGGCAGGAGGGCGACGACCGAACCCGCGAGCATGGTGCTCAACGGCACGTCCTGCTGCTGCAGCGACGAAATGCCCACGGTCAGCGTGAACATCGAGTTGGACTTGGCGATGATGAGCGGCCAGAGGAAGTCGTTCCAGTGCCACAGGAAGACGAAGATGCCGAGCGTCGCGAGGATCGGCTTGCACAGCGGCAGCACGATGCGCAGGAAGATGCGGAACTCGCCCGCACCGTCGATGCGCGCCGCCTCGAACAGCTCGTCCGGCAGCCCCTGGATGAACTGGCGCATGAGGAACACGGCCTGCGCGTTCGCGAGCGTCGGCAGGATGAGGCCCCAGTAGGTGTCGATGCCGCCGAGGTTCGCCATGAGGATGAACGTCGGGATGAGGGTGACGTGGAACGGCACCATCACCATCGCGAGGAACGACCAGAACATCACCTCTTTGCCGCGGAAGCGCTTCTTCGCGAAGGCGTATCCGGCGAGCGCCGAGAGGAACAGCACCGCGACGACCGACACCAGCGAGTAGACGAGGGTGTTGAACAGCCACACGAGGATGTTCTGGCCGCCGAGCACCTGGGCGTACGAGTCGAAAGAGATGTCGTTGAAGGGCGACAGCGAACCGGGCAGCTCGACGACCATGCCGGGCTTCAGGCTGAGCACGACCATCGCGTAGAACGGGAAGAAACTGAGGATGCCGGCGATGCTCAGCCACACCCAGCGCACGACCACGCCGAGACGCGTCGGCTCGAGGGCGCGGAACGAGCGGGTGCGGCCGCGGGGGGCGGCGGACTTCGGGGCCGTCGCGGGCGGCGTCTGGGTGGGCGGCTGGATCAGGGCGGTCATTTCTGCTTTCCGATCACGAGGCGCTGGATGAGGGCGACCACGAGGGTCATGATGAACAGGGCCACCCCGACGGCGGCGGCATAGCCGTAGTCGAAGTAGCGGAAGCCCTGGTCGTAGAGCATGTAGACGAGCGAGTAGCTGGCGTTGGCCGGTCCGCCCTGCGTCATGACGTAGATGACGTCGAACACCTGGAACGCCGCGGTCGTCTCGATCACCGCGAGGAAGAAGAAGGTCGGACGCAGGTACGGGAGGATGATGTACCGGAATCGGTTCCAGGCGTTCGCCCCGTCGACGAGGGCCGCCTCCTCCAGTTCGCGCGGCACGTCCTGCACGGCCGCGATGATGATCATCATCCCGTAGCCGAACCGCGACCAGACACCCACGACGACGATCGCGGGGATGACGAGGATCGTGCTGCCCAGCCACGAGCCGCCGAGTCCGAGCGGGCTCATGATCGCCGACCACGGCCCGTTGCTCGAGAAGATCCAGACGAAGATGCTGCCCGCGAGCACGAGCGACGTGATCACCGGCAGGAAGAAGATCGAGCGGAAGAACCGCGAGCCCCGGAACGCCCGGCGCACCCCGAGCGCCATGACCGTCGAGAGCACCAGCGAGATCGGCACGGCGAAGATCGTGAACGTCACCGTGGTGCCGAGCGCCCGCCAGAACAGGGGGTCGGCGACGAGACGCTGGAAGTGGTCGAGTCCGCGCCAGGCGATCTCGCCCGAGATGTCGTAGTCGAAGAAGCTCAGCGCGACGCCGGCGATGCTCGGGCCGAAACGGAACGCGATGAAGAGCAGGAAGGCGGGGAGCACGAAGAGGAACGCGACGCGCGCCTCCCGGCGGGCGAGCACGCGCGCCACGCGCCCCGTGGGCCGTTCAGCGGTGGATGCCGTCGTCATCAGGGGTCCTCACAGAAGGGAGCGGGGGCGCACGGGCGTGCGCCCCCGCTCGGCACGACTACTTGATCAGCGGAGCCGCGGCGGCCGCGGCATCCTTCAGCGCATCGGCGGGCGACTTCTGGCCGAGCAGCGCCGCCTGGATCTCGGGCGCCAGCACCCCCATGAGGGCGCGGGAGCTGCCGTCGAGCTCGCCGACGGTCGTGTCGGGCACATACTTCTCGACCTCGCCGAGCAGCGGGTCGTCGGCGTACAGCGGCTCGGTGGTGCTGAGGGCCGAGAAGTAACCGGCGGCCTTCAGGTAGGGCTCGATGACATCGGCGCTGGTGGCGTACTCGGCGAACTTCGCCGCCGCATCCTGCGCCTTCGATCCCTTCAGGACCGACAGCGATCCGACCGTGCCGTAGGCGACCGACTCCTCGTCGGTGAGCGGCGCGAGCACCTTGACGTTCTCCTCGCCCCAGAACGGCGCGACCTCGGTCACGGCGTTGTTCCAGGTGCAGGCGACCTTGCCCTGGGCGATCGCCGTCTGCTCCAGCGGCACGTTCGTGGTGAGGGCCTCCGGGTCGAGAGCGCCGTCGGCGGCGAGGTCGCTGATGAACGTCAGCGCCTCCTCGCCGGCCTTGCTGTCGAAGCCGACCGCGCCGTCGTCGTACACCTGGCCGCCGGCCTGCCACAGCAGCGGGTAGAAGGTGAGGTTGAGCGTGTTCTCGGCCGAGGCCGGGTAGTTGAGCACGTACATGTCGGCGGCGGTGAACGCCGGCGCGATCTCGGCGATGTCGTCCCACGTCTCGGGGTACTCGGTGACGCCGGCGGCCTCGAACGCGGCGGCGTTGCAGATGAGCGGCTGAGCGCTCGTCAGCAGAGGTGAGCCGAGGATGTCGCCGTCGATCGTGACCGATTCCTTGACGTTGGGCAGCAGGTCATCCTGCCGCTCCGCGCTGAGCAGGTCGTTCAGCGGGGCGATCGACTTCTGGTACGCGGCGAGCTGGTCGGGGATGAGGTAGACGACGTCCGGGCCCTTGCCGGCGGCGATCGCGGTCTGCAGCGCCTCGTCGCGGTTCGCCCACGGGAAGATCTCGTAGTCGACGGTGACTCCGTCGTTCTCCTTCTCGAACTCCTCGATCGTCGAGTCCCAGAACTCCTTGTGCGCCGCTTCGTCGGCGATCACGGGGTAGAGCCAGACGGTGATGTTCTGCTCGCCGTCGGCGGTACCTCCGCCGCCGGCCGAACAACCGGCCAAGAGGGCGACGGTCGCGAATCCCGCGACGACGCCGGTGGTCTTGCTGACGCGCATGGTGCTCCTTTGCTCATACCGTGCTGAGTACGGTTCATTATGACAGTAGGGTGGGATAATTCGTCAAGGACAACTTCGCAGCCATTTGTTTCACCCGTGTTTCCGGCCGGAAAATGGTTGACCTTGATCTGAGAATCCGGTGTGCTAATTTGATCGCACCTGCCGACGTCAGCAAGGAGAGGACTGCACATGGGAGTGCCGGGCCACCTGTCGATCGTCGCGCGATCAGCCCTGCAACTGCGTGACGGCGGACCGGCGACGGTCGCCGCTCTCGCCCGCTCGCTCGAGATCTCGCGCACCTCGGTCGAGAACGCCGTCGCGGTGCTGAGCGAGTCGGGTCTGCTCGCCGACGCCCCCGCACCCGGCGCGTCGGGGGCGGGGCGCCCCGCGCGCCACTACGCCTTCCACGCGGGCGCGGGCACCGTCGTCGGTCTCGACATCGGTGTCGCGAGCGTGCGCGTGATCCTCGCCGACCTCGCCGGCCGCGTCGTCGCCCAGCGCTCCTTCCCCGGCGTCGAGGCGCAGGCCGACGGGGCCGCCAAGCTGCAGGCGGTCATCGACCACGTGCGCCGCACCCTCGCCGACGCCGATCTCCCGGCGTCGCGGCTCCGCGCCGTGGGCGTCTCGCTCCCCGGGCTCATCGACGACGCGGGTCGGGTCACGCTCTCGGTCGTCATCCCGGAATGGTCGGGCGTCGACATCGGGGCGCAGCTGCGCCAGGCCTTCGGATGTCCGGTCGCGGTCGACAACGGCGTGCGCCTCGCCGCGGTCGCCGAGCACCACCTCGGCGTCGCCCAGCTCGTCGACGACGTCATCTACCTCTCGGTCGGCAACCGCATCTCGATGGGCCTCATCCTCGGCGGACGCCCGCGTCGGGGCATCCACAACGCCGCTGGCGACATCGGACGCCTGGCCTTCCGCGGACTCGACACCGGCACCGGGCAGATCTCGTGGCGCACCGCGCCGACGGCCGCGGAGGTGTTCGCCGCGGCCCGTGCGGGCGACGCCGCGGCGCGCGACGAGCTCGACGCGTTCATCGACGAACTCGCGCACGGCATCGCCACGCTCACCATGACCGTCGATCCGGCCATGATCGTCATCGGCGGTGGCCTGTCCGCCGCACACGAGCAACTGCTCGACCCGTTGCGCGCGGCGCTCCCCCGCCACCTCGGCCTGCCGTTCCAGGTGCCGATCGCCGAGGCGCGCCTCGGGGCCGAGGCCGCCGCGCACGGCGCCGTCGTGCACGCGTTCCAGCGGCACGCGTCCGACGTGTACGGCATCGACGACATGCCCGTGCCGCCCATCACCCCGCTGTCGGCGGTCGCCGCGCCGGCATCCGCATCCGCATCCGCATCTCTGGAGGAGAAGTGAGCACCCTGAAGGTCGGACTCATCGGCGCGGGCGGCATCTCCCGCGTGCACGCCGACGCCTGGCGCGCCCTCGGCGTCGAGGGCTACGTCACCTCCCTCGACGGGGCCGACGAGATCGCCGCGGAGTACGGCTTCGTGCAGGTCGCCGACGTCGACACCCTCATCGAACGCGTCGACCTCGTCGACATCGTCACCCCCAGCAGCACGCACGCCGACTTCGCCCTGCGGGCCATCGCCCGCGGCCGCGACGTCATCTGCGAGAAGCCGCTGGCGGCGACGGCGGATGCCGCGGCCGAGGTCGCGCGCGCCGCCGAAGCCGCGGGAGTGCGCCTCTTCCCCGCCCACGTGGTGCGCTACATGGGCGAGTACGAGCGCATCAAACAGGGAATCGACGCCGGCCGCATCGGCACCCTCGCCGTGCAGCGCTTCAGCCGCGCGGGCTCCGCCCCGCAGACCCCGTGGTTCTTCTCGGAGCGCGCGGGCGGGGGCGTGATCCGCGACCTCGCGATCCACGACATCGACCAGGCGATGTGGTTCGCCGGCGACGTCACGCAGGTGTTCGCCGTGCAGAACCCGCCGACGGTCGACGACCGCGTGCCCGCGCCCGTCACCGCGCAGATCGTGCTGACCCACGCGAGCGGTGTGATCAGTCACATCCACGCCAGCTGGGGTTTGCCCGGCATCCCGTTCCGCACCAGCGTCGAAGTCGCAGGATCGGAGGGGCGCTTGCGCTACGACAGCGCCGAGGACCGCACCCTCCGCACCGACGCCGTGGTCGACCCCGGCGCCACCGACTACCTGCCGCCGATGTCGCCGCAGGACAGCCCGTACTACGCCGAGATCGTCGACTTCGTCGCCGCGATCCGCGAACGCCGCGACGCCCGGGTGGCGCCGGTCGACGGCATCCGCGCCGTCGCCGTGGCCGAGGCGGCGTACGCGTCGATCGCCGCCGGAACGCCGGTCGAGGTCGACGCGAGGTCGACGTACGGTACCGAACAGGCCTCAGGACCCGTGCCCGTCGCGGCCTCCACCCCCGCCGCTCCCGCGGCAGCCGCCGAGGAGGCCTCCCGATGACCGCGCCCCTGCGCATCGCCGTGTTGTCGTTCGCCCACACGCACGCCCTCAGCTACGTGCACGCCCTCACCGCCATGCCGGACGTCGAGCTGATCGCCGCCGACCCCGACGGGGCGACCGCGCCCGACGACGCTCCGCGCGGGGCCGCCCTCGCCGCCGAGCTGGGCGTCGCCTACGTCGACACCTACGACGAGGCCTTCGCCTGGCAGCCCGACGCCGTGGTGATCGCCGCCGAGAACTCCCGCCACCGCGCCCTCGTCGAACGTGCCGCCGCCGCCGGGGTGCACGTGCTGTGCGAGAAGCCGCTCGCGACCTCGGTCGACGACGCGGTCGCCATGCGCGACGCGTGCGAGGCCGCGGGGGTCATCCTCATGGTCGCCTACCCGGTGCGGTTCGCCCCCGCCGTGCGCGACGCGATCGCCGAGCTGCGCAGCGGCCGCCTCGGGCGCGTGCTCGGCGTCACCGGCATCAACAACGGCAAGCTGCCCGCCGAGCGCGCCTGGTTCACCGACCCCGAACTCGCCGGCGGCGGCGCCCTGGTCGATCATGTGGTGCACTGCGCCGATCTTCTCGACGACCTGCTCGGCGAGCGCGCCGCGTCGGTGCGGGCGGTGTCGAACGGCATCCTGCACGGCCAGCGCGACCTCGCCGTCGAGACCGGCGGACTCGTGACACTGCAGTACCCGAGCGGCGTGATCGCGACGATCGACTGCTCGTGGAGCTGGCCGATGAGCTCGGCGACCTGGGGCGGCCTGACGCTGCAGGTGGTCGCCGAAGGCGGCACGATCACCGTCAGCCCCTTCGCGAAGGGCGTGGCGGGGCACGACGCCGCGGGCGAGACGTGGGACCCGATCGGCGCCGACCTCGACGCGCTGCTGCTCGCCGAGTTCGTCGACGCCGTGCGCACGCGACGCCGCCCTCAGCCCGACGCGGGCGTCGGCATCCGCACCGTCGAGATCGTGAAGGCCGCGCAGCTCTCCGCCGCCCGCCGGGGCGAGGTCGTCGCGCTCTGAGAGCACACTCACCGCGAGAGGGAGTAGGCTCTCTCCTCGGGTCGATCGGCCCGAGGAGTCAGGGAAGGCGGTGAGGGCGATGTCCGACGATAGTTACGACGCCGCCTCCGCTGCGTCGCGACTCCCTGCGCTCGCGCGTTGAGCATCCGCTCCGCGTCCGCACGTCGACCTCCGCAGCCGTCGGTGGCGTCTCCCGCATCCTGACGAATCCGCGCACCGGCCAACCGCCCGCGTGCGCCTGCGAGAGAAGAAGCACTGCCATGGCCCTCATCGACAACGGCGTGTACGTCGACGGACGTCGCGTCGAGACGCTCAAGAACCTCGACGACACCTTCCGCACCCTCGGCGCGACCGGCGGCATCGCCTGGATCGGCCTGTACCGACCGCAGCGCGAGGAGGTCGAATCGGTCGCTCGCGAGTTCGACCTGCATCCGCTCGCCGTCGAAGACGCCCTGTCGGGGCACCAGCGGTCGAAGGTCGAGCGCTACGGCGACACGCTCTTCGCGGTGCTGCGGCCCGCGCGGTATCGCGATGAGCAGGAGTCGATCGTGTTCGGCGAGCTGCACCTCTTCATCGGCCCCGACTTCGTCGTCACCATCCGGCACGCCGAGTCGCCGAACCTCTCGGCGGTCCGCCGCCGCATGGAGGCGAACCCCGACCTGCTCGCGAAGGGACCGGAGGCGGTGCTCTACGCAATCCTCGACGAGGTCGTCGACGAGTACGAGCCCATCGTCGCCGGGCTCGAGAACGACATCGACGAGATCGAGGACCAGCTCTTCGGCGACAGCGACGACGATGCCCTCTCCCGTCGCATCTACGAGCTCTCGCGCGAGGTCATAAACTTCCAGCGGGCGGTGCATCCGCTCAGCGGGATGCTCGAGTGGCTGCGCCGCGGAAGCGACAAGTACCGCGTCGACGAGGAGCTGCAGCGGTCGCTGCGCGACGTGCTCGACCACGTGATCCGCGTGAACGAGCGAGTCGACTCGTTCCGCTCGATCCTCGAGAACGCCCTGACCGTGCAGTCGGCGCTCGTGGCGCGGCGGCACTCCGAGGCGGGGCTCGCGCAGAACGACGAGATCAAGAAGATCTCCTCGTGGGCGGCGATCATCTTCGCCCCCACCCTCGTCGGCACCGTCTACGGCATGAACTTCGACCACATGCCCGAGCTGCACTGGGCCTTCGGCTACCCGCTCGCCCTCGGCGCGATGGGGGCGTTCGCGGTGACGTTGTACGGCATCTTCCGGTACAAGCGCTGGCTCTGATGCGGGCGGGGCGGGTCGAGGGCGGCGGCCCCGGTAGGGTCGGAGACGTGTCAGACACCGCCGCCCCCACCGCCGCATCCGACCTCGCCCGCATCGCCGACGGCCTCGCCGGCGCCGACCCGCTGACCTGGGTCATCACGGGCGACTCGATCACGCACGGACTGGTGTTCACGCAGGGCGGGCGCAGCTACGCCGAGCACCTGCACGAACTGATCCGCGGTGAGCTGGAGCGCGTGCGCGACATCGTCATCAACTCGGCGATCAGCGGGCACCGCATCGTCGACATCCTCGGCGACTTCGACCGCCGGGTGTCGTCGTGGCGACCCGACGTGGTGACGCTGATGATCGGCACGAACGACCTGTCGACGGGCGGGCCGCAGCCGGTCATCTCGCCCGACGACTACGCGGCGTCGCTGCGCACCTTCGTCGCGCGGGTGCGTGAGCTCGGCGCCGTGCCGGTGCTGCAGACGCCGCCGCCGATCGACGTGGCGAACGCGCCCGAACGCGCCCGGGTGGCGGAGTTCGCGGATGCCGTGCGCACCGTCGCCGCGAGCGACGACGTCATCCTCGTCGACCAGTACGCACACCTCGTCGACCTCGGTGCCGGGGGCGTGCCGTGGGGCCTGATGGGCGACCCGTTCCACCCGAACGCGGCCGGGCATGCGGCGATGGCGCTCGAACTCGCGCGCGTGCTCGGCATCCGCCCGCGCGCGGAGCGCTCGCGCACCCTGCCGCTGCTCGAGGCGAAGGTCGGCGCCGCGCGCATCTACAGCTGACGCCCGCGCCCCAGCGTCGGCGACCCCCTCGACGCCGCGCTCAGGCGTCGGCGACCTCGACTCCGGTGACCTCGAGCTCGTCGTCGAGCTGCACGAGGATGCGCGAGTCGGGGAACTGCTTCGGCGCCGCGAACGACACGTGCACCGCGTCGGCGAAGACGACGATCGCTGTCGCCTCCATGTCGTCGCGCAGGTCCCGCTGCTCGGTCACCTCGACCTCGCCGACGGCATCCTCGATATCGCCGGCCGCCTCGTCGACGATCGCGCGCCAGCGCCGCTCCGACACGGAGAGGATGCGGCGCAGCCCGTCGATGATCTCGGCGGGGTCCGCGTCTCCGTCATCGCCTTCGGGGTCCAGATCGACGGCGACGACGACGCCGGCCGCTTCGAGCTCGGTGCGTCCGTGCACCAGGCCGTCTCCGGGGACGGCGTCATCGAGCAGTCCGCTCTCGGTCACGCGGGTCAAGAGGTCGTCGAGCGCAGAGGTCATCCCTCCATCCTCCCCGAATCCGCCCGGCTGTTCACGGTTCCCGTCGCACTTTCTGTCGCTTCTTCGCCGCGTGAGCGACAGAAAGTGCGACGGGAGCGAGAAAAAGCGATCGGTATTCGGTCTTGCTAGGTACCAGTACCTAGTGTTACTTTGTAGCGGTACCCAGCGACACTGAGTACCGACGACGCGACGGAGGCGATCTCTATGGGCAAGCAGATGACCGAGATGCTCAAGGGCACCCTGGAGGGCGTCGTGCTGGCCCTGCTCGGCGAACAGCCGGCATACGGCTACGACATCACCGCGCGTCTGCGCGACCACGGGTTCACCGACATCGCCGAGGGCACGATCTACGCGCTCCTCGTGCGGATCGAGCAGCGCGGCCTCGTCGACGTCGAGAAGGTGCCGAGCGAGAAGGGGCCGCCCCGCAAGGTGTACTCCCTTAACCCGCAGGGCACCGCCGAGCTGGCCGAGTTCTGGAAGACCTGGAGCTTCCTCTCCCAGCGCATCGAAGAAGTGCGCACCACCCCCGCGAACACCCCGAGCAAGGAGAACTGACATGGCCGCCAAATGGATCGAAGCCCTGACCGGCTCGCTCGAACAGAAGAAGCAGTACAAGCAGGCGAAGGCCCGGCTCGACGCCCTGCCCCAGCCCTACGCCGCCACAGCGGATGCCTTCCACCGGTTCTTCCTGTACTTCGGGGGCATCACCGAGGGCGACACCCTCGTGCAGATGATCGCCGACTTCGCCGACCTGTGGGAGCGCGCCGCGATCGACGGCACGCCGATCGATGCGCTGATCGGCGACGACCCGGTCGAGTTCGCCGAGAACTTCGCCCGCGCCTACAGCGGTCGGCAGTGGATCGACAAGGAGCGCGCGCGGCTGGTGCAGGCCGTCGACGAGGCGACGGGGAAGGCGAAGGAATCATGACCCCCGCGATCAGCGCCCGGGGCATCGAGAAGTCCTATGGCGACCTCCGGGTGCTGCGGGGCGTCGACCTCGACGTCGACGAAGGCTCGATCTTCGCCCTGCTCGGCTCGAACGGGGCGGGCAAGACGACGATGGTGCGCATCCTCTCGACGCTGCTGGCGGCGGATGCCGGAACAGCCACGGTGCACGGAGCCGACGTGTCGCGCGACCCGCGCGCCGTGCGCCAGGCGATCAGCCTGACGGGTCAGTTCGCCGCCGTCGACGAGATCCTGACCGGTCGCGAGAACCTGATGCTGGTGGCGAAGCTGCGCCACCTTCCCGGGGCGGGAGCGATCGCCGACGATCTGCTCGCCCGATTCCGGTTGACGGGGGCCGGCGGGCGCCGGGCCGGCACCTACTCCGGCGGCATGCGGCGGCGTCTCGACATCGCCATGAGCCTCGTCGGAAACCCCGCCGTCATCTACCTCGACGAACCCACCACCGGACTCGACCCCGAGGCGCGGATCGAGGTGTGGCAGGTCGTCAAAGAATTGGCGGATGCCGGCACCACCGTGCTGCTCACCACCCAGTACCTCGACGAGGCCGAGCACCTGGCCGACCGCATCGCGATCCTGCACGAGGGTCGCATCATCGCGAACGGCACACTCGCCGACCTGAAGGCCCTGCTGCCCGCGGCGACGGTCGAGTACGTCGAGAAGCAGCCCACGCTGGAGGAGATCTTCCTCTCGCTCGTCGGGCCGAACACCCCGAAGGAGGACGCCGCATGAGCACGCACATCCTCGCCGACACGGCGACCCTCACCGGCCGGTCGATGCGCCACATCTTCCGCAGCGCCGACACCATCATCACCACCGCAGTCACACCGATCGCACTGATGCTCCTGTTCGTGTACGTCTTCGGTGGGGCGCTGCGGCAGAGCACCGGGCAGCAGAACTATGTGAACTACCTGCTGCCGGGCATCCTGCTCATCGCCATCGCCTCCGGCATCGCCTACACGGCGTTCCGCCTGTTCACCGATCTGCAGAGCGGCATCTTCGACCGCTTCCACTCCATGCCGATCGCGCGGTCGAGCGTGCTGTGGGCGCACGTGCTCACCTCGCTCGTCGCGAACGGCATCACCCTGGCGATCATCTTCGGCGTCGGCTTCGCGATGGGGTTCCGCACCGATGCGAGCATCGGGGCGTGGCTCGCCGTGA
This sequence comes from Microbacterium sp. Soil_N32, assembly GCF_057655505.1. Lineage (NCBI taxonomy): Bacteria > Bacillati > Actinomycetota > Actinomycetes > Micrococcales > Microbacteriaceae > Microbacterium > Microbacterium sp. Soil_N32. The sequence continues at coordinate 142,768 of NZ_JBDGME010000017.1, read as the reverse complement.
TCGGCATCCTGCTGCTGTTCACCCTGGCGCTGACGTGGCTGGCGGTCATCGCGGGCCTCAACGCGAAGACGGTCGACGGCGCGAGCGCGTTCTCGTACCCGCTGATCTTCCTGCCGTTCATCAGCTCGGCCTTCGTGCCGACCGACACCATGCCGGGCCCCGTGCGGTGGTTCGCCGAGAATCAGCCGGTCACGTCGATCGTGAACACGATCCAGGCGCTGTTCGCCGTCGAACCCGTCGGGGCGGAGATCGGGGTCGCCCTCGCCTGGTGCGTCGGCATCCTCGTCGTCGCCTACGCGTTCGCGATGCTGACCTACCGCCGGAAGGTGCGCTGAGGGCGCCGGCCGCCGCACACGACGCAGAAAGGAGCCGAGCGAAGCCGTCTCGGAGCAGCCCGCCGGGGCTGTTTCGCGTGCAGTCTTCCTGAACTATAATCCGCGATCATGACTGGTTCTCAGGACTACGCCTACCTCGGACGGTGGAACTACAGCCTCCATACGCCCGTGCCCGACGAGTCCTGGATCACCGAAGCCGAAGCTCGTGGCGGGCTCGAGGCAGGCGTGATCCGCTGCGACATCGTGCCCGGCGAGGTCTACAGCCGTCGGGATGAACGGCCCCGGCCATCAACCCCGTGGGTGATCACGGCGTTCGGAGGCGGGGTGACCGGGTTCAAGGTCTTCCGCCTCACGCGTCACGGATCGATCTCGAGCATCGAGCATTTCCAAAACCTGGAAGGCCGTTTGTTCGTGGGAAACATGTTCGACTACACCTACCCCGATGACCGTCGCTACTACCGGCAGTCCGAGTCCACCACGATCCTGCACGGGATCGTGAAGCCCGACGGCACCGGCTTTCTCACGATCAATGACAAGTCGCGCCCCACCGTCGAGCGACTCTCGATGGATCAGGTCGACGTCTCGAACAACTGGCTCGACCGCCCGGCGTTCGGCGACTGGCACGTCCTCCTCGACCCCGACCTCGGCACCCGTCTGACCAAGCCCACCCGACCCGCCGTCGACGCAGCACGACCGCCCCTCGGGTCGAGGGTGCGTTCCGCGCTCAAAGACCGATTCACGGCCCGTCCCTGATCGAACGGGCGAGCGGACGGACGCCTCTGCTCGGGGCCGGATGGGAAGGAGCGACTATGACCGGTGATCTGAACGACGGACGGTTCCGCGACCCTCGGGCCGAGCCCGAGCCGATGCGGAAGTACCTCGGTGCCATACTCCGGAGCATCGAGACCTCCCTCGAGTGGATCGAAGAGGGCAAGGACCGGGTACCGCGAGACCTCCTCGACATCCGCGACCTGTCGCGAGAGTACTTCGACGCGTTCTCCGTCTCGTATTGGCTGGGGGAACCTCCCCATCGTTTACGTCAATACCTCGACGGCGCCGTCGACGCGCATGTCGAGTACGACACCCTGTCGCTCCCCCAGCGTCAAGAGCTCAGCAAGCACCCGCGAACCTGGGTCGACGCCCCCACCTGGATGATCGAGACCGGCGAACTCCTCGGCGCTGTCATCCTCCTCGGCACCGAGGAACAGCGCGCCCGCATCGACAGACGCTCGTGCTGCTCGGCCCCGACACCGCGCTCGAATACCTCGGCGGCCTGCATCCGACCCTCGACGGCGTCGACGTGACCCTCTCGCACCCGCGCCCCTACGGCCGACTCATCACCGCCGTCCAGGCACCACCCGACGCCCGCCCGAAACTCGTCGGACAATTCGTCCAGCACTGGTACAACGGCACCCGCAAACGCCAAGGCTGGGGCGAACACCTCCGCCAGCAGAAACGCGGCGTGCCCCTCCGATACCCCGGCTACTGGTGCTTCACCGGCGCCGCCCTCACCAAAATCCTCGACCTCGACGACACCGGCTACCGCGACAACGAGTACTACCCCGAAGCCTTCCTCCCTCGCTGAGCCCCCCCCGGGGCAACCTGCGGCCGCGGCGCGCTCAGCGCAGCGCGACCGGCCCGAGCACGAGACGGCGGCGGTCGCGCACCCAGTGCACCCCGAATTCCCGCCGCTCCGCCCGGGTGGCGAAGCGATAGCGATACGACACCGCCCGCACCCATCGCGGCGCGTTGCCGTCGAACGGGTCGACCCGCAGCAGCGCGAGCGTCGGGGCATCCGCCTCCAGCAGCCGGAGGAGGAACACCGTGAACCAGTCGTCGAGCGAACGGCCGAGCGGCAGGAACCACATCAGCCAGTCGAGCCGCAGGTGGTACGGGGCGAACTGCCGCGGCACGCGCCGCACATCGCCCGGTTTGCCCCGGAACTCGTACTCACGCCAGTCGCTCTCGCCCTCGGCATCCATCGTGCCCTCGACGACGATCTCGATACGCTCCTTCGTGACCGTGCCGAACGCGCCGTAGGCATTGGCGAGCTGCCAGCGGTTGAAGCTCGCGTTCATCAGCTGACGGCGGGCGAAGAGGTTGCGCAGCGCAGGCCAGCTCAGCACGACGTACAGCGCGGCAACGGCCGACGTCACGACGAACCACCACAGCGGCATGCCCGGCCACGGCCCGGCGTCGACCGACGGATGCCCGATGCCAGCCAGCCCGATCGCCGAGAACCCGATCACGATCGTCGCCCCGTTCAGCCAGGCGAAGTTGCCCGTCACGACGAGCCACGCCTGCGTCGCGATCACGATGAGCGCCGCCACGGCACCGATGATCTGCGGCACGGGCCCGTCGACCCAGATCGACAGCAGCGGCGCGAAGAGGAAGAAGGGCACGACGAGCTGCGCGACGTGGTTGCCGACCACCTCGGCCTTGTGGAACCACGCGGGCAGCAGATGCGCCTGACGACTGAGCGGCCCCGGCATGGGCTGCGTCTCGTGGTGGTACATCAGGGCGGTGAGGTCGCGCCACTCGCGCCCGCCGCGGATCTTGATCATGCCGGCCCCGAACTCCAGCCGGAACAGCAACCACCAGAACAGCGCAATCACGACCGTGGGCGGCGGCTGGTCGTTCGACCCGAGGAAGGCGGCGAGGAACCCGGCCTCGAGCAGCAGCATCTCCCAGCCGAACGAGTAGAAGGTCTGCCCGATGCTCACGACCGACATGTAGCCGAGCCACAGCGCCAGGAAGCAGAGCATCGGCACCCACGGCGGTCCGAGCTGCGGGAGGCCGGCGACGAGCGCCGCGGCGACGACGATGCCCGCGACGCACAGGGTGACGAGGCGGCGGTCGGTGTAGCGGATGCGCGAGAACACCGTCGGATGCAGCATCCGACGTCGCTCCTTCTTCTGCGCGACCCAGTCGAGCAGCGTCGGCGCGGGGAGGAGTCCGCGTTCGCCGAGCAGCGGCCGGAACTGGTTCAGCGTCGAGACGAACGCGACGAGGTACAGCGCCGCGATGCCCCGCTGCAGGACCTCGCGGGCGAACCCGAAGTCGACCGCCGCGAACCCGTCCATCCGGTCAGGCTACGCCCGGGGTTCGCGCGGCCGGGGAGGGGGTTGCGTGAGGGGCTTCAGTCCCTTCCAGCGGATCAGCGGAACCGGGGATACAATCCGCGCATGATGACGGAATCTCCGACCTACGCGTACCTCGGTGAGTGGAACAACGAGCTCCGCACACCCACCCCGCTAGGACCGTGGATCACGGAAGAAGAGGCCCGCGCCGGACTCGAAGCAGGTGCGATCCGCTGCGACATCGTCCCCGGATATGTGCAGGAGCGTGAGCACGAGCGACCCCGCCCGCACACCCCCTGGGTCATCACCGCATTCGGGGGTGGGGTCACAGGGTTCACGGTCTCCCATCTCTCGCGGCACGGCTCGATCCAGCGCATCGTCGAGTACGACAACATCGACGGGCGCCTCTTCGTCGGAGGCCTGATCGACTACACCTACCCCGACGACACTCGGTGGTACGCCCAGTACGACTGCATCAAGCTCCTCCACGGGATCATGAAGCCCGACGGAACGGGCTTCCTGACGATCAACGACAAGTCCCAACCCACCGTCGAACGCCTCTCGATCGACCAGATCGACGTGTCAGAGAACTGGCTCGACCGCCCCGCCTTCGGCGACTGGCACGTCCTCCTCGACCCGAACTTCGGCACTCTCCCCGCCGCCCCGACGCCACCCGACCAGCGCCCACCGCGACGCCGACGCCCCTGGCCCCTGTTCCGCAGACCCTAGTACCTGCACCCTCCCCCCTCACCAACGCTCCCGTCGCACTTTCTGTCGGAACCGGCGGGCCAGAGCGACAGAAAATGCGACGGGAGCAGAAGGAGCAGAAGGGGACGGAGGGAAGCCGGTCAGCTGACCACCCAGTCGAAGTCGGCGCCGTTCTCCTCGAGCCAGGCATCGACGGCCTCGGCTTCCTTGCCCTCGCCGTACTCGTTCACGACGAGGTCTTCGAGCGAGCCGTACTGGGCGTCGTCGAGCTGGATCTTCTCGATGAGCTCGGCGGCCTCGGGGAACTCGTCGGCGAAGCCCTTCGTCCCGAGGAAGTGCAGGCTCTCGGCCTCGCCCATCGCGCCCTTCGGGTCTTCCAGGTCCTTCACGGGGAAGGCGTCGTTGGCCCAGAACGGACGCCACAGGGTGACGACGACGTCCTTCTCGGCGTCGGTGGCGTTCTTCAGCTCTGTCAACATCGCGGCGGTCGACGAGGTGACGAGCTCGTACTCGCCGTCGAGGCCGTACTCGGGCAGCATGCTCTGCGTCTGCGCGGTGAGACCGGCACCCGGCTCGATGCCGTAGATCTTGCCGTCGAAGCTCGCGCCCTTGCCGACCAGGTCCTCGATGGAGTTCAGCTCGGAGTACTCGGGCACGGCGATCGTGAGCTTGGCGTTGTCGTAGTAGGCGCCGAGGTCTTCGATCTTGTCGCCGTACTCGTCCATGTACGACTTGTGGGTCAGCTCGGGCCACGCCGAGGGGTAGATGTCGACGTCGCCCTGCGCGAGACCGGTGTACAGCGGACCCGCCTCGGTCAGCGTCTTCATCTCGACGGTGTAGCCGATCTTCTCCAGCTGGTCCTGCAGCAGGTAGGCGGTGCTCAGGCCGTCGGTCCATGCGGGCAGGTAACCGAGCGTGATCGTGCCCTTGTCGCCCGAGCCGGAGTCGCCGCTGCCGGATCCTCCGCCGGTGCCTCCCATGCCGTCGCCGCTGCAGCCGGCGAGGGTCAGGGATGCTGCGGCGCCGAACGCCGCGATGGTCAGGAACTTCTTCTTCATGTGTGTCTCACTCTCGTTACGTATGGTGCTGCGGTGATGCCGCGGTGTGTGCCGCGGCGGGTGCCGCGGGATCGACGCGGCGGACTCCCGAGCCTCGGGAGATGCCGCGTCGACCCCGCCGGGGGGTCGTTCTTCGTCAGGCCGTCGTGATGGGGACGCGGCGCGGGGACGCCACCTCGCGCTCGGCCTCGGCGGCGGCATCCGACGAGTCGGCATCGGTCGACGACGCGCCGGTGCGCTGCACGGTGCGCCGGCGGGCCAGCAGGCCGAGCAGCGACGACGGGTTCTGCCCGAGGGAACCGAGGGCCGCGGTCACGCGGTCGAGGAACACGGCGATGAGTACGACGCCCAGTCCGGCCTCGACGCCCTTGGCGATGTTGATGGTCGAGATCGCCTCGACGACGAGCTTGCCGAGGCCGTCGGCGCCGGCGATTCCGGCGATGACCGCCATCGACAGCGCGAGCATGATGACCTGGTTCACCCCGGCCAGGATCGTCGGCATGGCGAGGGGCAGCTGGATGCCCCGCAGGATCTGCCCGGGCTTGGCACCGAACGCCTGCCCGGCCTCGACCGTCTCGGAGTCGACGCCGCGGATGCCGAGCTCGGTGAGCCGCACGCCGGGAGGCAGGGCGAAGATCACGGTCGCGACCACACCGGGCACGACGCCGATGCTGAAGAACACGATGGCCGGGATCAGATACACGAACGCCGGCATGGTCTGCATGAAGTCGAGCACCGGCTTGAGCACGGCTCGCACCGTCGAGTTGCGGGCCGACCAGATGCCGAGGGGGATGGCGATGACCACGGCGATGATGGCCGCGACCAGCACGAGTGCGAGGGTCTGCATCGCCGGCACCCAGAGGTTCATCGCGACGATCAGTCCGAACGAGATCACCGTGCCGATGGCGAGCTGCCACGAGCGGACGAGCCAGGCGAGGAGCGCCGCGATGACGATGATGACGACGAAGTGCGGGCTGAGGAGCACGCGCGTCAAGCCGTCGACGAGGAAGCCGACGACGAACGAGATGCCACTGAGCAACCCGTCGAGGTTGTCGCGGATCCAGTCGACACCGGTCGCGACCCACGATCCGAGGGGAATGCGGAACCCGTCCATCAGCGCACCTCCCCGGCGATCGATGCATCCGATCCGGGGGCGGTGGCGCCCCCGTCCGTCGGGTCGGCCGTCCAGCCGTCGTCGAGCACGGCGTCGATCTCCGCCTGCGGCATCGGCAGGAGCGGCAGGGTCAGCTCACCCGTGGCCCCGGGGCCGGGGCCCAGCGCGGCGAGCAGGGTCACGCGCGGGATGACACCGACGAGTCGGCCGGCAGCATCCGTCACCGCGAGCGGCAGCGGCGACTCGACGGCCGGCACGAACAGGTTCATCAGCACCTCGTCCTCGCTCACGCTCTGCGGCACGGGCTTGATGATGTCGCGCAGCGTTGCCGTGCCCTTGCGCACCAGCTTCACGGCGTCGCGGTCGGTGACGATGCCGACGAGCTGACGGTCGCGTCCGACGACGTAGGTCGCCGACATGTAGGCGTCGCGCATCTGGCGGAGCGCCGTGCGGGGGCCTGCGGTCTCGGCGACGACGGGGCGGGGGCGCTCCATCACGTTGCCGGCGGTGAGCACGCGGGCGCGGTCGACGTCTTGCACGAACTGCTCGACGTAGTCGTTCGCCGGGTCGGTGAGGATGTCCTCCGGCGTGCCGATCTGCACGATGCGGCCGTCGCGCATGACGGCGATGCGGTCGCCGAGGAACATGGCCTCGTTGAGGTCGTGCGTGATGAAGACGATGGTCTTCTGGAACTTCTGCTGCAGTTCGAGCAGCTGCTCCTGCATCTCGCGGCGGATGAGCGGGTCGAGGGCGCTGAAGGCCTCGTCCATGAGCAGGATGTCGGTGTCGGCGGCGAGGGCGCGGGCGATGCCGACGCGCTGCTGCATTCCGCCGGAGAGCTCGGCGGGGAGCTTGTCGCCCTGGCCCTCGAGGCCCACGAGGCCGAGGATCTCGTGCGCCTTCGCCAGGCGCTCGGCCTTGCCCACGCCCTTCAGCTCGAGGGGGTAGGCGACGTTCGCGGCGACCGTGCGGTGCGGCAGCAGCGCGAAGTGCTGGAAGACCATCGACACGCGGTCGCGGCGGATCTCACGCAGACGCGAGGCCGGGATGCCCGTGATGGCGTCGCCGCTCACCGTGACGGAACCGTCGGTGGCGGGGTGCAGGCCGTTGAGCATGCGGATGATGGTCGACTTGCCGGAGCCGGAGAGCCCCATGATGACGAAGATCTCACCGCGGTTCACGGTGAAGCTCGCGTCGATGACGGCAGCGGTTCCTGCGTCGGCGACGGCGGAGCGGGTCTCGCCGGCCTTCAACCGGCGGACGGCGGCGTTCGGATTCTTCCCGAACACCTTGAACAGATGGCGCGCTTCGAGTGCGGTTTCGGACACGTTTCCCCCGCGGCTCGCCTCGGGTCGGCGAGCCTGCTTCGGTTACGCCCGGGTGACGTCCTCGAGGCCGTTTCGACAGGGCTGCTGTGGCGGCGCGGGCGGCGGATTTCGGATCCACCGCGATAGGACATCGACCGTACGGACACGCCTCTTCGCAGCACAGCAGATCGAAAGAAGGACGCGTTCGCGGACTGGTCTTCGGACCGTCAGGCCCACAGACCAACGTAGCGAAATGGCCGGTCAGCGCCAAATCCGGCCTCGCCTGACACCCCGCGATTCGCGGCCTGACCGGGTGATTGCACGGGTCGTTTCCAAATTCACGCGCATGCTTTCGAGCTGCACGAGGGGGCGCATATCGCCGCCTCCCGGCATCCGGATGCGGCGCCTCTCGACCCCTCACGGGGGCGGGGGATCAGCGGCGGATGCTGCGCGTCACCGTGAACTTCGGGGTGCGGTGCAGCTGCTCGGTGGGGCCGACCAGGCGCCCCAGCTCGGCACGGTAGCCGAGCGACGAGTTGAACACCGTGAACAGCCCTCCCCCCGGCCTCAGCACGCGGGCGGATGCCTGGAACAGCCGCGTCGCCGCACCGGTGTGCACGCTCGTGCCGAGGTGGAAGGGCGGGTTGAGCAGCACCACGTCGACCGAGGCATCCGCGATCTCCGACGCGGCGTCGTCATGCGTGATTTCGATGCGATCGGCGACCCCGTTAGCCTCGACGGTCGCCCGCGCGGAGGCGACGGCCGCCGCCGAGCGGTCGGTCGCGATCACGCGTGCATCGGGATGGGCGCGTGCGTACGAGACGGCGAGCACGCCGGTGCCGCAGCCGAGGTCGAGCACCGTGCGAGATCCCCCGTGGGCGACGCCGGGGCTGCGTGGGGCCGCCCCGTTCTCAGCCCTCGGCGACGAAGAACCCGCATCCCCGCCCAGCCCCAGCGCCTCGAGGAGCACGCGGGTGCCGATGTCGAGGCGCGGTCCCGCGAACGCTCCTCCGTGCGCGACGATCGTGAGTCCGTCGCGCGTCGCCGTCACCGGGAACGGCGGCCGTTCCGGCACCTCCCGCGGCTCGCTCGCGACGATCAGCCGGGACTTCCGCTCCGCGCGCTGCGGCTGCACGATACCGAAGCTCCGCCCGATCACCTCGTTCTGGGCGAGCGTCATGTGCTTCACCCGACCTCCCGCGACGAGCACCGCGTCGGGCGCGGCCCACCGGGCCACCGCATCCGCGATCTCCTCGAGTTCGGCGAGCGCCTTCGGCAGCTGCAGCAGCACCAGACGGGCATCCGCGAGCAGCCCGCCGTCGAGCTCGTGCGACGCGAACCCCTCGATGCCCAGCTCCTCGGCGTTCCGGGCGAGGGCCCGACGCCCGGTCGCGAGGTCCTGATGCACACGGATGCCCCGGAACCCTGCATCCGTCAATGCCAGCGTGATGGCGCCGTACTCGTCGCCGATCACCGCGATCTGCGCGCCGTCGATCCCGCGCTCCGCGGCGAGCGCCTCGGCCCGGTCGACGAGCAGCCGGTCGGTCGCGTCGTGCGCCTGCAGGTTCTCGGCCTCGACGTCGGGCCACCGACGCAGGCGGCTGTAGGGGAACTCCGGCACCTGCCCACTGTACGCGGGGCGGACCCGCGTCACGCCCCGGTGACGGCTCAGAAGAAGGTGCGGACGAGCTCCACGACACGGCCCGACTCGGACGACTCGACCACCGGCAGGAAGTGCCACTTGTCGAATGCGGTGCACGGGTGCGACAGGCCGAGGGCCACGACGTCGCCGATCGAGGCATCCGCGTCGGGCAGGAAGGTGTGCTGGTCGTTCATGGCGGTGACGGATGCTTCCGGCAGTGGCACGGGCATCTCCCCGAGGTCGGGGGCGACGCCGTGCACGACGGGCAGTCCCTCGTCGAACGGGAAGTCGCGCTTGCCGCCGTCGAGCAGGGCGAGGGCGGGCTCGGGGTGCGAGACGACGCGGGCGTAGCCGCGCATGGCGGAGCGGAGCATCCCCTCGTCGGTTCCGGTGCGCGTCGCGTCGAGCGGGGAGATGCCGCGGTAGAAGCCGTCGTCGTGCACGATGTACGCGCCCGAGCGGAGGGTGAAGCGGGTGCGGTCGTCGCGGGCGATGGCCGGCGCGTACACCTCGGCGACGAGGTCGAAGTACGCGCTGCCGCCCGCCGTGACGAACACGTCGCCCTCGTCGTACAGGTCGCCGAGCGCCTCGTGCACGACGAGCTGGTCGGCGAGGTACCGGCGCACGGCGGTGAGCGCGGCATCCGATCGGTCGTGGCCGAGCGCGCCCTCGTACCCGCCCACGCCGGCGAGGCGCAGGACGTCGGATGCCGCGATCCGGCGTCCGATCTCGATCGCCGCGTCGACACTGCGGACGCCGGTGCGTCCGCCCTCAGCGCCGAGTTCGACGCAGACGTCGACGCGCCGGGGCGTGCCGACCTCGCGGAGCGCGCGCTCCATCGCCTCGACCGTGTCGAGGGAATCGGCCCAGCTCACGAAACGGAAGTTCGGGTCGGCGAGTTCGCCGGCGAGCCAGCGCAGCGAGCGGGCGTCGACCACCGCGTTCGCGAGCATGACGCTGTCGAGTCCGAACGTGCGGGCCGTGCGCACCTGGCCCATGGTCGCGAGGGTGATGCCGGGGCATCCGGCGTCGAGCTGGCGCTGCCACAGGGCGGGCGCCATGGTCGTCTTGCCGTGCGGCATGAGCTGCAGGCCGCGGGCCTCGGTCCACGCCGCCATGACGGCGAGGTTGTTGCGCATGGCCGAGTCGTCGAGCGCGATGACGGGGGTCCAGAACTCCGACAGCCGGGGCTCGGTGGCGAGGAACTCGTCGACCGTCAGACCGATCGCCCGCTCGGGGATGCCCTTGTCGCGCGCCGTGAGGCGCTCGGCGCCCCATCCGTCGTCCAGCCGTGTCATCCGTCGCCCTCCGGTTTTGTACAGTGCCCTGCCAATCTACCCGCCGCCCTGTCCGCAGCCCACCCCGCTCCGCCCCCCTCTCCCTCCCCCTCTCCCTCTCCCTCCCCCTCTCCTCTCCGAGAACCTTCTGCTCCCGTCGCACTTTCTGTCGCCGGACGTCGCCGGAAGCGACAGAAAGTGCGACGGGAGCGGGGGGAATGGGGGAAGGGCCGAGGGCTAGATGGTGTCGTCGGCGGCGAGCAGGTCGATCTGCCAGTGGCGGCCGGCGGGGTCCTCGGAGTCGTGGGCCTCCTGGGCGGCGTCGAGCACCGCGTTCACCTTCTCCATCGCGACCTCGAACTCGGCCTCGGTCAGACGGATGGTGCGCTGCGTGAAGCTGCCGTGCACCTCGGCCGTGCGTCCGGTCAGGTACTCCGGCGCCCAGGCGGCGACGCGTTCGAGCAGGGCACGGTGCTCGTCGACGATGCCCGCGAGCACCGCCCCTCCGAGGGCCTCGTCGGCCACGGGACGCTCGGGCCCGCCGACGCTGAGGGGCCCCTTGATGCTCGTCCACACCCGGTCGCGGCGATCGCGGGCGTGCTCGGGCGCCTCGGAGATCAGGCCGGCGTCGGCGAGCGCCCGCAGGTGGAAGCTCACACTGTTCGCGGGCACGTCGAGCTCGGCGGCGATGTCGGCGGCGCGCAGGTGATCGTGGCGCGAGAAGAGCCGGATGATGCGGCGGCGCAGCGGATGCGCGTAGGCCTTGAGCATCGCCGACGTCATGAACTCCGCGTCCGTGCCGCTCTCGTCGCCCGCCATGCCCCGAGTGTATCCGCCAGAAATTTTGCGCAAGTACAGTTGCGCAACTGATCTTGCGCATCTACCATCGACCCATGACCACCGTGACCGCCCCGCACCGCCTCTGGCACAACACGCGCTACCTCCTGTGGCTCGTGAGCGACACCAGCAAGGGGCTGGCCGCGGCACTGTTCGGTTTCGCGATCCCCCTGCTGGCGCTCATCGTCACCGACGACCCGGCACTCGCAGGCATCATCGCCGGGGCGGGGCTCGTCGCACGCCTGCTCGCGACGCTGGTCGGCGGCATCCTGGCCGATCGACACCGCCGCATCGTGTTGATGCTCGTCGGGTCGCTACTGGGAGTCGGCCTCTCGGTCGCCTTCACGGTGCTCGCGTGGACCGATGCCCTCACGTTCTCGGTGCTGCTCGTGATCGACGTGCTGCTCGCCGCCCGCAACGGACTCTTCGACGTCGCCGGCGAGAGCGCCCTCAAGGAGATCGTGCCCGACGAGGCGATGGGGCGCGCACAGGCGGCGAATCAGGGGAGGGATGCCGCGCTGCAGCTCGCCGGCGGACCCCTCGGCGGCCTCCTGCTCGGCGTCGGCGGATGGCTCGTCGGTCTCGTCATGACCCTCTGCCACGCCCTCGCCGCGGCGACCGCCTGGCTGCTCACCCGCTCGCCGGTGACCCCCACCCCCGTCTCGGCAGCGGCCGACGCCGGTGACGGCGTCGAAAACGCAGACGTGACGGCGGATGCTCGGCGCGGCACCCCGCGACACACCGCGGATACCGCATCCGATCTGGGTTTTCACACCGCAGACCGCACAGACCACGCAGGCCGCGATGGGGCCGCAGGCCACGCGGGCCACGCTGGCGCCGCAGACCACGCGGGCCACGCAGGCCACGCCGGCCGCGCCCGGACCCCGCGCGGGCGGGCTGTCACCGAGCTGCGCGAAGGGTTCGCGTGGCTGTTCTCCCGCCCCGACCTGGGCGGGGTGCTCGCGATCATCACGATCATCAACCTCGGCTTCAACGCCGCCATCACGACGGTGATCTACGCGCTGCAGCAGACCGGATACTCCGAGCTGCTCATCGGCACACTCAGCGCGGGCGTCGGCGTCGTCATGCTCGCGGGCGCGGTCATCGCGCCGCTCCTCGTCTCGCGGGTGGGCACCGGCGTACTGACCATCGCCGCACTCACGGTCGTCGCGGCGGCCGTCGTGGGCCTGTCGTTCGCCACCGACCTGTGGGCGATCATGGCGGTGCTGGGGTCCGCGGTGCTGCTGCTGCCCGCCCTGAACGCGGGCATGATGGGCTACTTCATGGTGGCGACGCCCAGTCACCTGCTCGGGCGCGCCAACAGCGCCGCCGGAGTGCTGGGCATGGGGGCGATGCCGCTGGGACCGCTGATCGCCGGGTTCGGCCTCGCCTGGGCGGGACGCCACGGCACCATCCTGGTGTGCGCCGCCCTGTGCGGCATCGCCGCGGTGCTGGCCGTCGCCAACCGGGCCCTGCGGGCTCTTCCCGTCGAGGCGCAGTGGGCCGCGCACGCCCGCCAGTACGAGCAGTAGTCCCGACGGAGGGTGGGATCAGAGGGCGCCGGCGAGCGCGGCGATGCCGGCGATCAGCGACAGCAGCGCGAGCACGAGCGCGATCGAGATCAGCACGATGTGCACAGTGAGGAACGGCGTCGGCTTGCCGTTCGCGTCGCGCGCCCGCGGGTCCTTGGCCACGCGGCGCAGGAACTGCGGCCACACCACCGCGTTGAAGACGGCGTTAAGGAACAGGATCACGGCGAGGAGGGTCACCCGTCCACCGTATCCGCCGCGGCTGCGGAGCATCCGCCCTCCTCACCCCCGGGCGACCCCCACCCACACCCCCACCGCTTCTGCACCGAGGTCATGTATCACCGACCTCTTGCCGCGCTCCTGGTAGGTGTGCGCACAATGTTCCTCATGATCGACGGTGCTCCCGGCACCGCCCTCGATCCTGCATCGGACGACGGCCCCCGGCGTTGGCAACGGGCGGCCGAGCTCTTCGGTGCGTGGCGTGGGGGCGACAGTCGCGCGATGGACGGGCTCGTCCGCTTGATGACGCCCGTGCTCTGGCATGTCGTGCGCGCGTACGGGCTCGAGCGGTCGCTCGCCGAAGACGTGGTGCAGACCACCTGGCTGAGACTCGTGCGCGGGCACGACGCGATCGCCGACCCGCAGGCGGTGTCGGCGTGGCTCACCACCACGGCGCGTCGCGAGGCCTGGAAGGTCGCGAAGGCGCACGGCCGGGTCGACACGACGGATGCCGACGACCTCGATGCGCTCCTGCCGGAGCAGCCGTCTCCCGAGGAGCAGGTGACGGTCTCCGATGAGCGGCGCCGGCTCTGGGTCGCCGTGCGACGGCTGGCGGAGCGCTGCCAACGGCTGCTGCGCGTGATCGCCTTCGAGGATCGCCCCGATTACGCCCGGCTTGCCAGCGACCTGGCGATGCCCGTGGGGAGCATCGGCCCGACTCGTCAACGCTGCCTCGCGAAGCTGCGCGTGGCCCTCGACGCGACCCCCCGGCCGGAGGGCGCGACATGAGCGACGACGCGCTGTTCGCCGAGTTGCGCGGAATGTGGCGCGAAGCCGACCCCATGCCCGACACGCTCGTCGATCGCATGATCGCGGCCGTCGCCTCCGACGGCCTCACGCAGGAGTACGCGCTGCTCACCCTCATCGACGACCAGCTCGGCGCGGTGCGCGGAGACGCGGATGCCCTCACCCTGCAGTTCAGCGACGGCAGCACGAGCATCCTGCTGCACGTCACCACCACCGAGACCGGTCGCCGGCGAGTCGACGGGTGGGTCGACACCGCGGCGGGCGAGATCGTGCTGACGCAGGGCGACCGGTCGCGCTCCACGACCCCCGCCGAGACGGGACGCTTCGCCTTCGACGACGTACCGCCGGGACTCACCTCGGTGCGGTTGACGACCGTCGTGAGGGGCGAGTCGCGCACGCTGTCGACGCCCCGCTTCGAACTCTGAGCACCACCGCCGTATCGCACACCGCGTATCGCCGTATCGAGAGGATGACGCATGGAGCAGCCCGAGGGATGGAGCTGGCAGGATCGCGCGGAGGGGTCGATCCGTCGAGGATCAGCGCTGGATCCGAGCCTCGAACCGGTCGACGGCATCCGCGCCTTCCCCACGGCGTACCTGCCCGAGCGCCTGCTCATCACGAACGACCTCGACGAACAGGAGGAGTTCGATCGCGAACTGCGCACACTGAGAGACGCGGCCGACTCGTTCGGGTGGATGCTCGAACTCGACGTCGCCGACCGCGAGGACGCGGGCGAGCTGGTGCCGGGGGTCCCGGGCTTCCTTCGGGCCCGGCTGACGACGCCCGACGAGCCGCAGCGCGGGGAGTCGCCGGTGGCTCCGGATGCCTGGCGCGTGCTGCAGCGCGCGCGGCGCATGTCGCGGTCGACGATGCCGCGCACGAGCCTCGAGCACGTGGTGTCGATCGATCCGGTCGGCCTGAACCCGTTCAGCCGCACGAATCCCTTCAGCCGCACAAACCCGTTCAGCCGCACGAACCCGGCCGCCGGTGAGCGGGGCGGCAGCGACGACTATCTCGAGCCGGGGCGCGGGGCGCGACAGCCGGTGAGCTGGGTGGGACCGGCGCCGCAACGGGGACCGCGGCCGCCGCGGGGCAAGCGGCGTGCGGTGGTCGCGGTGCTCGACACGGGCTGCGGGGTGCACGACTGGTTGCCCGACGACATCGTCACGCGGCACCTGGAGCTCGACGGCATCCCGGTGGGCCTCACCGATGCCGCCGACCCGGAACGCTACCCCGACCTCTACGGACAGCTCGACGGCGAACTCGACGCGGTCGCCGGGCACGGCACCTTCATCGCGGGCATCGTGCGGCAGCTGGCGCCCGACGCCGACATCGTGTCTGTGCGCGTCGCGGGGGCGCTCGGCGTCGTCGACGAGAGCAGCCTGCTGCGCACGCTCGCGCAGGTGGTGGAGCTGCTGCGGCGATACCGGGAGGACCCGGCGACGGGGCATCCGATCGACGTGCTCAACCTGTCGCTCGGCTACTACCACGAGACCCCGCAGGACGGCCTGTACAGCCGCACCCTCTTCGACCTCCTCGCGAAGGCCCGCGAGCTGGGATGCGTGGTGGTGTGCTCGGCGGGCAACGACGCGGTCGACCGCCCGTCGTTCCCCGCGTCGCTGTGGGCGTGGCCGGGCGCCGACAACGGTCTGCCGCCCGATGAGGGGGCGCCGCACCTGTCGGTCGGCGCGTTGAACCCCTCGGGCCACTCGGTGGCGCTCTTCTCGAACGTCGGCCCGTGGGTGAAGGTGTACGCGCCCGGCGCGGCCGTGGTGAGCTGCTCGCCCGCCTTCGTCGGCGGCACGCAGGCCCTCACCCGCGCCGACGCCCACGACCTGCGCCGCGAGACCATCGACCCCGACGACTACCGAGGCGGTTTCGCGGTGTGGAGCGGCACGTCGTTCGCGGCGCCGTTCGTGGCCGCACGCATCGCCGCCGAGTTGGGCCCGGTGCCCGTCGACGGCGCGGGCACGGATGCCGTCGCCGCCGCCGTCGAGACCGTCGCTGGGGCTCTTCCGTCGCCGGCGTAACGCGCGCCACGCCACCTGCACGGACTTCCCACACCTGCACGGACTTCCACCGCGCCACCTGCACGGACTTCGCCCACCTGCACGGAGCATCCGCCCATGCCTCCGTGCAGGTGTGCGCCGTCCGTGCAACCGACCCCACCGGACCGACCGGCGTCCTCCCCCACCCCACCGACCGACGCACCCCGCCGCATGGCGCTCCCGCACCACCTCAGCCCCCCACCCCAGACCCCCGACCCTTCCGCGGATGCCGGTGCACCGGGCATCCTGGGGTCATGCCCCTGACCGCCGCCGAGCTGCATCGGCGCGGCGTCGACGCGGCGAACGCCCGCCGGTTCGCCGCCGCACGACGTGCCCTCGACGCCGCGGCGGAACGCGCGCGGGATGCCGACCTGCGGGCGCGTATCGACGGCACGCGGTCGTACGTGCTCGCGCAGACCGGGCATCCGGCCGAGGCCGAGCAGCTCTGCCGCGATGCTCTCGGGCGACGCGGGTTGCGGCCCGATACGGTCGCACTGCTGAGCGGCCAGCTCGGCACACTGCTCCTGCACTCCGGCGCGCTCGACGCCGCCGAGGCGATGCTCACGCGAGCGATCGACGCGATGAGGGAATCTTCCTCCACGGAGCTCGCGAACCTGCTCATGAACCGGTCGATGGTGCGGATGCAACGACACGAGCTCGCGGCCTGCACCGCCGACCTCCACCGCGCCGTCGCCCTGTACGAGCGCAACGGAGAGGACGAGCCGCTCGCCGAGGCCCGACACAACCTCGGCTACGTCGCGCTGCTCGCCGGCGACTTGGTCGCGGCGCTGAGCCTGATGACGCGCTCGCGGCCCGTGCTCGCGGCGACGAGCGACCTCGCCGCGGCCATCAGCGATCTCGACCGCGCCGAGGTGCTGCGCGACGCCGGTCTCACCACCGAGGCGGAGGCCCTGCTCGCCCGCGTCGCCGAGCAGTTCGGAGCGCAGCGCATGCCGCAGGCCCGCGGTGAGGCAGAGCTGCATCTCGCCCGTTCCCTCCTGCGGCACGATCCCGCCGCGGCCGAGCGCACCGCGCGTCGCGCCGCACGTCGCTTCACGGCCCTGGGCAGCGAAGGCTGGGCGGCGCGCGCCGAGGCGCTGCGCTGCGAGGCCGCACGCCGCGCCGGTCGCGTTCCCCGGCGCGACGAGATCGACGGCACCATCGACGCCCTCACCCGTGGCGGCTTCCGCACCGAGGCGACGGCCCTCCGGCTCGATGCCCGGCGCGACGGAACGGGACGGATGCCCCGGCTCGCCCTCGACGCCGCCACACCGCTGCGCCTGCGCGCCCACGAGGTGCGGGCGGCGCGGGCGGAGGCGGCCGGACGCACGACCGAGGCCCGCCGCGCCGCCGCGGCCGGGCTCGATCTGCTCACGAACTGGCAGCAGTCGTTCGGGGCGCTCGACCTGCAGGCATCGGTGGCGATGCACGGGACCGACCTGATGTTCGCCGGCCTCCGTGCCGCCGCCGCGACCGGCGACCCCGCCGTGCTGTTCGAGTGGGCGGAGCGGGCGCGGCACCTCAGCCAGCAGGTGGCATCGGTGCGCCCGCCGGTCGACGACGAACAGGCCGCCGACCTCGCCGAGCTGCGGATGCTGCGCGCCGACCTCGCCGGCACCGACTGGACCGCCGACCCCCGGGTGCGCGTGCTGCGCGGGCGCATCCGCGAACGGCAGTGGGCGTCGACGGGCGTGCAGGGCACTCGGCAGCGGGTCGACCTGCGGACCGTCCGTGCGCGCCTCGATGCGCACACCGCACTGCTCGCCTACCTCTACACGGGCGTCGAACTGCTGTGCGTCGTGGTCGATCACCGGGGCGCCGCGGTCGTCCGCCTCGAATGGGCGCGCGTTCGCGTCGCGATGGACGGTCTGCGCGCCGACCTCGACGTCGCGGCCCTCACGCGCGGCGGGGCGATGTCCGGCGTGATCGCGCGCGGCCTCGACGCGCGGCTGCACGACCTGGGCGACGCCCTCCTCGCGCCCGTGCGAGCGGTGACCCCGGCGCGGCACCTCGTGATCACGCTGCCGGGGGTGCTCGCCGGGGTGCCCTGGGCGATGCTCCCCGGTATGCACGGCGTTCCTTTCACCGTCGCCCCATCGGCGTCGCGGTGGGTCGACGGTCGTCGTACGACGCAGGCCGCGGATGCGCGCGGCGAGCGCACCCCCGCGAGCGACGCCGCCCCCGGGCGGAACGGGGCTGCCCCCCTTTCCGCGGAAGGCTCCGGCACGGAAGGGACCGGCACTCCCGCGCCCCGGGTCGGCTTCGCGGTGGGGCCGGGGGTTCCGCGCGGGCCCGAGGAGGTGCACGAGGCGGCGTCCGCCTGGACATCGTCGACGACCCTGCTCGGCGACGAGGCATCGGTGACGGGCGTGACGCGGCTCGCCGGGGCATCCGATCTGCTGCACATCGCCGCGCACGGCCGGCACTCCGCCGACAACCCGCTGTTCGCGGGCTTCGATCTGGCCGACGGCACGCTGTTCGGCTACGACGTCGACCTCATCGCCCGCACGCCCGAGACCGTGGTGCTGTCGGCATGCGAGCTCGGGCGCTCGGCCGTGCGCTGGGGCGAAGAGGCGCTCGGCATGACGCGTGTGTGGCTGCACGCGGGCACCCGCAGCGTGATCGCGGCCCCGGTGACCGTGCCCGACGACGTCGCCTGCGAGCTGCTCGGGGCGCTGCACGTCGAACTGGCGCGCGGCACCGTGCCGGCTGTCGCGCTCGCGCGCGCGGCGAGCGCGACCGGGCACCGCGCTCCCTTCCAGTGCCACGGCAGCGGTCTCTGACACCCGTCGAAAGACCTGTCCTCTCGCCGACTCGCGTCGCGACGACTTTCTTCTCGACGCGATGTATCAGGAGGGCGCGGACGCGCTCCTGATGTTCGGAAGGTGTCGACAGAGCGGCTCCGGGTCACCTGGGGTGGGAGGGCGCTGTCGGCGGGGGAGCCCGCACTGGGGATGGCGGACTCGACATCGGCACCGACTGCTCAGAGGGCCCGGCGATGGGGACGCCGGGCCCTCGTGCGCGCGCCGGTGGAAGACTGGGGGGCATGAAGATCGTCGTCATCGGAGCATCCGGCAGCATCGGCACCGTCGTCGCCGACACCCTCGACGCCCGCGGGCACGAGGTCGTGCGCGCCTCGCGCACCGGCGATGTGCGCGTCGACCTGACGGATGCCGCCTCGCTGGCCGCCCTGTTCGACGAGGTCACCGGCATCGATGCCGTGATCGTGACGGCCGGCTCGGTGCCGTTCCGTCCCCTGGCCGACCTCGACCGCGACGGCCACACCGCCGCGTTCCTGGGCAAGGTGCTGCCCCAACTGGACGTCGTGCGCCTGGCCCTCACCCATCTGAACGACGGGGGATCGGTGACGCTCACGAGCGGCGTGCTGTCGCGCGCCCCGATCCCCACCGGAGCGGCGGCCGCCATGGCCAACGGCGCCCTCGAGTCGTTCGTGATCACGGCCGCCGCCGAGGCGCCCCGCGGCATTCGCATCAACGCGGTGTCGCCCGATGTGCTCGAGAATTCGCCGGGCTACCACGACCTGTTCGCCGGCCACCGCCCGGTGTCGGATGCCGAGATCGGGCGCGCCTACACGCTCGCCGTCGAGGGGCTCGTGAACGGCACGACCATCGTCGTCTGACCGCCCTCCGCGATCCACGAGCGCGGGACGCGGGGGCTGGCGGGGTCAGCGCCCCTCTGCCGCCTCGGTGTGGTGGCGGATGACCTCGGCGACGACGAAGTTGAACCACTTCTCGGCGAACTCCGGGTCGAGATGCGCGTCTTCGGCGAGCGCCCGCAGGCGTGCGACCTGCTGCTCCTCACGACCCGGGTCGGAGGCGGGCATCTCGTGCTCGGCCTTGAGCGTGCCCACCTGCTGCGTCGCCCGGAACCGCTCGGCGAGCAGGAAGATCAGCGCGGCGTCGATGTTGTCGATGCTGGCGCGCAGGCGCAGCAGTTCGGCTCTCGGGTCGTCGGGGACGCTCATGCTCCCACTCTAGAGCGGTGCGGGCGCACGGACCGTCGGGCGGCGGCCGATATCGTGTGCTGATGAGCGACGACAGCGCGTCCCGGGCATCCGACGACCCCACGACCTCCCCGACGGGCGCCGCATCCGCCGCCGATACGGGCGATTCCCCCACATCCGATCAGTCGGTTCCGGCCTCCGACGGGACGGAAGCGGCCTCCGACCGGCCCGCCCCCGCGGCGGCCGGCGAGTCCTACGGCTCGGCGTCCGAGCAGGGCGACGTGCCCACGGGCGACGCGGCCCGCGACGTCGTCGTCGAGACGGCCCCGCCGAGCCGCTCGTTCTGGACGCGCATCGATCGCCCGTTCGTCTTCGGCTTCCTGCTGACCCTCGGCGGACTCGCGGCGATCGTGCTCGGTCTCGCCGTCACGAGCCTGTCGACCGTGCTCATCTACATCGCCCTCGCGCTGTTCGCGGCACTGGGTCTCGATCCGTCGGTGCGGTTCCTCGAGCGGCGCGGCCTGTCGCGCGCGTTGTCGGTCGTGGTGGTGATCGTCTCGCTCATCGTGGTGGTCGCGCTCGTCCTGTGGATGATCCTCCCGGTCGTGATCGAGCAGATCGCGAGCTTCGTGCGATCGGTGCCGGGCATGATCGACGACTTCCAGCGCAGCGACCTGTACCGCACGCTCGACGACCAGTTCGGCGACCAGTTCCAGGGCCTCGTCTCCGACGTGCAGACCTTCCTCACCGACCCGGGCAACATCGCCAGCATCGGCGGCGGCGCGCTGCAGGTCGGGGCATCGATCGCCACGGGCATCTCGGGCGTGATCGTCGTGCTCGTCCTCACCCTCTACTTCGTGGCCACCCTGCCGACGATGAAGAAGGCGCTGCTGCGCCTGGTGCCGGCACGCGACCGCGCGCGCACCGGCGACATCGCCGACCAGATCACCGAATCCGTCGGCGGCTACGTGATGGGGATGGTCGTGCTCGCGTTCTGCAACGCGGTGCTCGCCTTCCTGCTCTACTTCTTCCTGGGGCTGCCGTTCCCGCCGCTCATGGCGACCGTCGCGTTCTGCATCACGCTCATCCCGCTCGTGGGATCGGTGCTGTTCTGGGCGATCGCCACGACCCTCGCGCTGTTCACCGATCCGCTCAGCGCGCTGATCTTCGCGGCGGTCTACCTCGTGTACATGCAGGTCGAGGCGTACGTGCTCACCCCGCGCGTGATGAACAAGGCGGTATCGGTTCCCGGATCGCTCGTCGTGATCGGCGCCCTGGCCGGCGGCACGCTGCTCGGTTTGCTCGGCGCGCTCGTGGCGGTGCCCGTGACGGCGTCGATCCTCATCATCGTCAAGCAGGTGTGGGTGCCGCGACAGGACGCCCGGGCGTAGCACGCCGCAGTGCCCGGGACCATCGGCCCCGGGCACTGCAGTACGACTCGATCAGCGGATCAGATGAGACCCTGGTCCTCGAGCCACTTCTTCGCGATGTCCTTCGACGACTGCTGGTCGACGGTGCTCTTCACGTTGAGCGAGACGAGCTCCTCGGCGGTGAGCTTCGCGTTGACCTCGTTGAGCACCTCGCTGATCTCGTCGGCGATGTCGCTCGACACGATCGGCACGACGTTCGACGAGATGATGAGGTTCTCGGGGTCTTCGAGCGCCACGATCTCTTCGGTCTCGAAGGCCGGGTCGGCCGTGTAGATGTCGGCGACCTGGATCTCGCCGGCGAGCAGCGACTCAAGCGTGCTCGGACCGGTGGCCGAGAACTGCAGGTCGACGCCGTAGACCTCCTTGGCGGCGGCCGGGTTGTACGGGCGCTGCTCGAACTCGGGCGCCGCGCCGATGGTGACCGGGGCGGGGGCCTTCGAGAGGTCGGCGATCGAGGTGATGCCGTTCTCCTCGGCGAAGCTCTTGAGCACCGTGTACGTGTCCTGGTCGGACGCCTCGGCGTAGTCGAGAGCGGTCAGGCTGTCGGGCAGAGCGTCCTGCAGCGCGGCGTAGACGTCCTCCGGGCTGGTGACCTCGACCTTCTCCTCGGAGAGGTACTCGAGCAGGCTGCCGGTGTACTCGGGGAAGACGTCGATCGCACCCGACTCGACCTCGGGCATGTACGCGTCGCGCTGACCGATGTTGAGCTGGGTCTCGACGTCGTAGCCGGCGTTCTCGAGCGCCTGGGCGTAGATCTCGGCGATGATCTCGTTGGAGTAGTACGCCTGCGAGCCGACGACGATCGTGTCGTTGCCGCCCGAGCCGGAGCTGTCGTCGGACGGCTCGTCGAGCGGGTTGCTGCTGCCGCCGCACGCCGTCAGGGTGAGCGCCGCGGCGGCGACCAGACCGACGGCGAAAGCGCTGCGCTTGCCTCGTGCTGTGAACATGGACTTCCTCTTCTCTGGGAACTGCGGGGAATTGCGTGTGCTGTGTGGGCTGTGGAGTCGGGTCGATGGTGTCGCGCTGCGCGCGTCACGCGGGGGCGGATGCCGGGGTGGCGGCGGAGCCCGCCGAGCCCCGGACCGAGGCGGAGGTGGTCTTCGTCGTGGCGGCGGAGCCGCCTGCCGACGAGCCGTCGGCCGTACGCGGCGCGCGCTGCGCTCCTCCGCGCGGCCCGCCGCGGAGACCCGCGGGTACGGCCGCACGCTGGGCGGCGGCGAGGAGCAGGTCGACGATGAGCGCCAGCACGGCGACGATGATCGCACCGGCGAGCACCTGATCGAACCGACGCAGCGGGATGCCCTGGATGATCGGCCAGCCGAGCCCGCCGAGGTTGACGTACGCGGCGATCGTGACGGTGGCGATGACCTGCAGGAGCGCCGACCGGATGCCGCCGACGAGCAGCGGCAGCCCCAGCGGCACCTCGACCTTCCAGAACACCTGCCACCCGGTCATGCCCATCGCCTTGGCGGCGTCGAGCGTACGGCGGTCGATCGCCTCGAGGCCCGTGTACGCGCCGGCGAGGAGCGACGGGATCGCGAGGAGCACGAACGTGATGATCGCCGCCTCCGGGATGCGCAGCACACCGAGGAGGAGCACCAGCAGCACCATGAGGCCGAACGACGGGATGGCGCGAGCGGCACCCGAGACGGCGACCGCGATCTCGCGACCGCGACCGGTGTGGCCGATCAGCCAGCCGATCGGGATCGCGATGGCCGCGGCGATGAGAACCGAGATCGCCGTGAGGGCGAGGTGCTCGCCGAGCAGCTTGGGCAGCGCGTAGGTGCCCGTCCACTGGGCGGGGGCGAAGATCCAGGCGAACGCCTCGAGGAACAGGTTCATGCGGGGGCTCCCACCGCGATGGCCCGGGTCGGGATCTTCTTCGAGGCCGCCCGCGTCCACGGCATGAGCGCGCGCCCGACGAGCAGCAGGATGAGATCGATCACGAGGGCGATGATGACGACGGCGACGACCCCGGCGAAGACCTCGGCGATGATGCGCCGTTCGAGGCCGTTGGTGAAGAGGTAGCCGAGGTTGGTGACCCCGATGAGGATGCCGACCGTCGCGAGGGAGATCGTGCTGACCGCCGTGACCCGGAGGCCGGCGAGGATGACCGGGCCCGCGAGCGGGAACTCGACCGCCCAGAACCGCCGGAACGGGGCGAAGCCGGTCGCGGTGGCCGCCTGTCGCACGTCGTCGTCGACCGAGTCGAGGCCGTCGGAGACCGCGCGCACGAGGATCGCGATGGCGTAGATCGTCAGGGCGATCACCAGGTTCGTCTCGCTGATGGCCGAGTAGCCGAGCGCCGCCGGCAGGAGGATCAGCAGGGCGAGCGACGGGATCGTGTAGAGCAGGCCGGTGAGCACGATGATCGGGCCGCGCACGAGACGGTACCGCCAGGCGACCCAGCCGAGCGGCAGCGAGAGCACGAAGCCGATCACGATCGGGATGATGCTCTGCCGCAGGTGCACCGCGGTGAGTTCGAAGATCAGCCCGAGATTGTTGACGACCCAGTTCACGGGTGACCGCCCTGCACCGCATCGAGGGCCGCGGCATCCGGACCCGCCAGCGGCCCGTCGGAGCGCTCGGCCTCGGCGACGATGGCCCCCTGCGTGCGTCCTTCGGAGTCGACCACGACCGTGCCGTGCGGCGTCTGCTTGAGATGCAGTGCGCGGCGGCCCCGGTCGGCGCCGATGAAAGAGGCGACGAAGTCGTCGGCCGGGTTCTCGATGATCTCGCTGGGCGTGCCCACCTGCACCACGCGCGCACCCTTGTCGAGGATGACGACCTGGTCTCCCAGCAGGAAGGCCTCGTCGATGTCGTGCGTGACGAACACGACGGTCTTGTCGAGCTCGCGCTGCAACCGCAGGGTCTCCTGCTGCAGGTCGGCGCGAACGATCGGGTCGACCGCGCCGAAGGGCTCGTCCATGAGCAGGATGTTCGGGTCGGCGGCGAGGCCCCGGGCCACACCCACCCGCTGCTGCTGCCCGCCCGAGAGCTGGCTCGGGTAGCGCTCGGCCAGCTTCTGGTCGAGGCCCACCGTGTCGAGCAGCTCGCGGGACCGACGGTGGGCGTCGGCCTTCTTGACGCCGTTGAGCCGCAGCACGGTCGAGACGTTGTCGATCACGGTGAAGTGCGGCATGAGCCCCGAGTTCTGCATGACGTACCCGATGCTCCGGCGCAGCTGCACCGGGTCGCCGCCCAGCACGCTCTCGCCGTCGATCTCGACGTCACCCGAGGTCGGCTCGACCATGCGGTTGATCATGCGCAGCAGGGTGGTCTTGCCGCAGCCGGACGACCCCACGAAGACCGTCGTCTTGCGCGACGGCAGCACCAGGCTGAAGTCGTTCACGGCGACGGTTCCGTCGGGGAACTGCTTGGTGACGTTGCGGAACTCGATCATGGCTGTTCTCCCGTCGGGATGTGGTGTGCGGTGTCGCGACCCGCGGGGGTCAGGCCGAGACCTCGACCCCGGGCGCGAAGGCGACGTATCCCGAGAAGTCGCCGCCCACGCGGTCGAAGGCCGACGGGTACGGCTGCGGGTACGACCACGCCAGGTCCTTATGCAGCTCTCCGCCTGCCTGGACGGAGTAGTACTGGCACACGCCCTTCCACGGGCACGTGTAGGGCGTCGGGCTCTCGACGAGGACGTCGGGCGAAATCGACGCCGGCGGGAAGTACCAGTTGCCCTCGATGCGGTAGAGATCGCTCTCGTCGGCCTCGGCGAGCACGGTTCCTGCGTATACAGCCTTCATATCGTGCCTCCTGGGATGTGGGTTAGAGCGTATAAGAGGGTGCCGACATCGTGCCGAGGCTTGCGCCGCGCCATGTCAATGTGCGAAACATTCGGGCGCGCTCGTCGGAGCCCGCCCCCCTCTGTTCGGAGCGGGCGACGGAACGGATCGGATGCCGGGACGACACCGCCGCCCCGGCCCGCACGGTCATGCCGAGTCCCTGCCGTAGGTCTCGAGCAGTCGCAGCCAGACCTCGCTGACCGTCGGGTAGGAGGGCACCGCGTGCCAGAGGCGCGCGATCGGCACCTCCCCGACGATCGCGATCGTCGCCGCCTGCACGAGCTCGGCGACCTCCGGCCCGACGAACGTCGCACCGACCACGACCTCGCGTGCCGTGTCGACGACGAGACGCGCCTGTCCCTCGAAGCCGTCCTCGTACAGGCTCGCGCCGGCGACCCCGCCGAGGTCGTAGTCGACGGCACGGACCTCGAGACCCGCCTCCGCCGCGGCATCCGCGGTCAGCCCGACCGAGCCCACCTCCGGGATCGAGAACGTCACCTGCGGCACGGCGGCGTGATCCGCCGTCGCGGCGTGACGTCCCCAGTCGCCGGCATCCACGTCGTCACCCTTCGCGCGAGCCACGATCACGTCGCCGGCCGCGCGCGCCTGGTACTTGCCCTGATGGGTCAGCAGCACGCGCCCGTTGACGTCGCCGACCGCGTAGAGCCAGTCCGAGCCGGGCACGCGCATCGTGTCGTCGACCGTGATCCACCGGCCGGGCTCGAGGCCCACCGCGTCGAGGCCGATGTCGTCGCTGCGCGGCGAACGTCCGGTCGCGACCAGCACTTCGGATGCCGTGATCTCGCTGTCGTCGTCGAGGGTGATCGTGACGCCGTCGTCGTCTCGGCGCACCGCGGTCGTGCCGGTGTTCAGCCGCACGTCGACGCCGAGCTCGCGCAGGCCCGCGGCGACGCGCTCGCCGGCGAACGTCTCCATGCCGCCCAGCAGACCGCTGCGGGCGAGGAGGGTGACGCGGGAGCCGAGTGCGGCGTACGCCGTCGCCATCTCGACCGCGACCACTCCGCCGCCGATCACGGCGAGCGAGTCGGGCAGCTGCTCGGCGCTCGTGGCCTCGCGGCTCGTCCACGGCGAGGCGTCGCGCAGTCCGGGGATCGGCGGCACGACGGCATCCGATCCGGTGCTGACCGCGACGGCGTGGCGGGCGCGCAGCACGCGCGTGCCCCCGTCGGCGTCGGTGACGGTCACCTCTCGCTCGCCCGTGATCCGGCCGTGGCCGCGAGCCAGGTCGATGTGCGCCGACTCGAGCCACTTCACCTGGCCGTCGTCCGACCAGTTGCTGGTGAACGAGTCGCGGCGGGCGAAGACGGCCGACACGTCGAGCGCGCCGGTCACCGCCTCTTTCGCGCCCGCGACGTGCTGAGCCGCGCGCAGCGCCTGCGCGGAGCGCAGCAGGGCCTTCGACGGCATGCACGCCCAGTACGAGCACTCGCCGCCGACCAGCTCGCTCTCGACGATGATCGCCGAGAGTCCTCCCTGCACGGCGCGGTCCGCGACGTTCTCGCCGACCGGCCCTCCGCCCAGGACGATCAGATCGTATTCATCGGTCTTGTCTGCAGTCATCGCACGCCTTTCCGCCGAACAGTCTTGCTCACCAGCAACGCCGTGTCACGGGGTCGTTGTTCCCGTGGGCGGGCTGACGGCGCATCCGGGCGCGTCGGCCCCCCGCCTCAGCGGACGGGGAGGATGTGCGTGGGCGTCGCCGCCGGCGCCTGATGACGGATGCCCCGGGGCGCTCCCGTACGGTCGTCGAGGTCGATCAGCGCGATCGAGTCCGACCGCTGCCCCGCCACGACGAGCTTGCCCTCGAACACCCGGTGGTGACGGGGCCAGTCGACGCCCGCGTCGGCCAGGGCGACCGATTCGAGACGCGCACCACCGTCGAGCACGCGCAGGGCGGCGATGGTGTTGCTGCCGCGGAGAGCGGTGTACAGGAAGGCGCCGTCACGGGTGCGGGCGAGCTCGGCGGGGAAGTCGGTACCGATCTGAGCGACGGGGCTGGTCGCGGTGACCGACGCGACGCTCCACGTGCCATCGGGCGCTGCTGCGAGCGTGAACACCTCGCAGGAGTACTCGGTCACGACATGCAGATGACCGCTCGGATGCACCACCATATGACGCGGCCCCACGCCCTGCGGCAGCACGACCTCGTGGTCGAGCGCGAGGCCCGACCCGGTGAGCCGCCAGAACCGCACGAGGTCGAACCCCAGGTCGGTCGTCGCGATCCGCCCGTCCGGCAGGAAGGCGGCGGCATGCGCGTGCGACGAGCGGTCCGGCGCGGAGTACGGGTCGGATGCCGCGGCACCCACTCCCGGTTCGTCGCGCACCGCGTCGGGGTCTTCGTCGGCGCCGAACAGCGCCGCGCGCAGCGCCGCCGCGGCATCCGCCTTCGCCGGCACGGGGCGCCCGTCGGGCGCGAGGCCGAAGCGCACGACACGTCCGTCTCCGTAGCAGCTGGCGATGAGCGTCTGACCGTTCGGCGCGACGGCCAGGTGGCACACCGCCTCCCCGGCGGGCACGGCGACTCCGAGGGGTGCGAGCGACCCCTCCCCGGAGCGGACGAACGCCTGCACGGTTCCGGCGTGCTCGAGCGCCGCATAGACGACGTCGAGCGTCGGATGCTGCGCCAACCACGACGGCGACGAGACGGGCGCCGCGAGGTCGCGGTACGCGAGGGTCGTCGCCTCGCGCCCCTCGTCACCGGCGAGGAAGCCGACGCCCTCGGCCGTGCCGCCCATCTCGGGGCCGTAGCTCCCGAGCCAGAACCGGGTCACGGGTCAGTCGAGGAGGTCGTGGCGCACCACGACCTGGTCGCGCTCGGGGCCGACGCCGATCACCGAGATGCGCGTGTTGCTCATCTTCTCGAGGGCGAGCACGTAGTCCTGCGCGTTCTTGGGCAGGTCGTCGAAGGTGCGCGCGACGGAGATGTCTTCGCTCCATCCGGGGAAGTACTCGAGGATCGGCGTCGCGTGGTGGAAGTCGGTCTGGTTGACCGGCACCTCGTCGAACCGCTCGCCGTCGACGTCGTAGGCCACGCACACCGGGATCTGCTCGAGGCCGGTGAGGATGTCGAGCTTGGTGAGCACGAGGTCGGTGATGCCGTTGACGCGCGTCGCGTAGCGGGTGATGGGGGCGTCGTACCAGCCGACGCGACGCGGACGACCCGTGGTGGTGCCGAACTCGAAGCCGCGCGAACGCAGCCAGTCGCCCTGCTCGTCGAACAGCTCTGTCGGGAACGGACCCGATCCGACTCGCGTCGTGTACGCCTTGACGATGCCGACGATGCGGTCGAGGGCACCAGGGCCGACGCCCGAACCGGTCGAGGCTCCGCCGGCCGTCGCCGACGACGACGTCACGAACGGGTAGGTGCCGTGGTCGACGTCGAGCATGGTCGCCTGACCGCCCTCGAACACGACGACCTCTCCGCGGTGCAGCGCCTCGTCGAGGAGGTGACCGGTGTCGGCCACCATCGGGCGCAGGCGCTCGGCGTACGACAGCAGGTCGTCGACGATCTCGTCGACGGTGATCGAACGGCGGTTGAACACCTTCACCAGCAGGTGGTTCTTCTGGTCGAGGGCACCCTCGACCTTCTGGCGCAGGATGTTCTCGTCGAACAGGTCCTGCACGCGGATGCCGACGCGGTTGATCTTGTCGGCGTAGGCCGGACCGATGCCGCGGCCGGTCGTGCCGATCATGCGCTTGCCGAGGAAGCGCTCGGTCACCTTGTCGAGCGTGCGGTGGTACTGGGTGATGATGTGCGCGTTCGCGCTGACCTTGAGGCGCGAGATGTCGATGCCGCGGGCGCCGAGCGCCTCGAGCTCGCTGAACAGCACCTCGAGGTCGATGACGACGCCGTTGCCGATCACGGGGGTGACGCCGGGGGAGAGGATGCCGGAGGGAAGCAGGTGCAGCGCGTACTTCTCGTTGCCCACCACCACGGTGTGTCCGGCGTTGTTGCCGCCGTTGAACTTCACCACCCAGTCGGTGCGCTCACCGAGGAGATCGGTGGCCTTGCCTTTTCCTTCGTCGCCCCACTGCACGCCGACGATCACGATTCCTGGCATGGGTAACCCCCTGGATGATGCCTCTCGCCGGGATTCCACCGGCGGATGAGCTGGCCCGATCGGGCGTTCCCATCCTAGCGAAGCCCCTCCGACACTCCCCTTCTGCGCTGTCTGCGACCTGTCCGCCCCCCTCGGCGACCTGTGACGCCTTCACTTCGCGCCCTGCGGCGCCCGCGTTCCGGCGGAGATCTGTGACGCCTTCACTTCGCGCCCTGCGGCGCCCGCGTTCCGACGGGGATCTCGGGATGCAGAGGAGAGGATGCGGCATCCGGTCCTCCCTATCGCGCGATCTCCTTCGTTGCGGGGGGCCGGCGGCGGCGGCGGGCCCGGACACTCACGGGAGAACCGGTAGGGAAGAGGCAGGAATCCGCCGACGGCTGTCCGCCCCCCGCCTCGCCGATGTCGGTGACCCCTGCCACCATCGGAACATGTCGAAGACCGCTCCCGTCTCCGGCGGCCTCCCGCGCACCGCGCCGCGGCAGGGACCGCTGGTACTCATCGCCGCGCTCGTGACCGTGGCGCTGTGGGCATCGGCGTTCATCGGCATCCGCGGGGCGGGGCCGCACTACGACCCGGGCGCCCTGGCGCTGCTGCGCATGGCCGTCGGTACCGCGGTGCTCGCGGTCATCGCTGTGCGCCACGGCATCCGACTCCCCGCTCGCCGCCAGTGGTGGCTGATCGCGGTGTGGGGCGTCGGCTGGTTCTGCGTGTATAACCTGGCGCTCAACGCCGCCGAGCGCACGCTCGATGCCGGGACGGCGGCGATGGTCGTGAACCTCGCTCCGCTGATGGTGGTGGTCTTCAGCGGACTCTTCCTGCGCGAGGGATTCCCGAAGCCGCTCGTCATCGGCGCTCCGATCGCCTTCCTGGGCGTGGTGCTGATCGGGATGAACTCCTCCACCCCGGCGGGTGAGGGACCCGACATCACCGGCCTCCTCCTCGCGCTCCTCGCAGCGGTCATGTACGCGGGATGCACCCTGCTGCAGAAGCACCTGCTGACCGGCGGAGCCGACTCGACGACGCTCACGTGGCTCGGCGCCCTCGCGGGCACCGTCGCCCTGCTGCCGTGGGCCGGGAGTCTGGTCGCCGCGGTGCAGACCGCTCCGCTGTCGTCGACGCTGTGGGTCGTGTATCTGGGCGTCTTCCCCACCGCAATCGCCTTCACCACCTGGGCGTACGTGCTGCAACGCAGCACCGCGGGGCAGACGTCGGCGACGACCTACGTGGTGCCGGCGCTCGCCATCCTCATGTCCTGGGCCATCCTGGGCGAGGTTCCGACGCCCCTGATGCTGCTCGGCGGCGCGCTGTGCCTGCTGGGCGTGCTCGTCACCCGCCTGCGGTGGGGTTCGGGCCGACTGTCGACCCGCGAGCGCCCGGCCACCGCGACCAGACCCTGACGCAGCCCCTCGCCCTCCTCGCTGCCGGGCCGGGCCTCCGCACCCGCGCCCACACCCCTGGCCGCGCCCGCACCCCCCTGGCCGCACCCCTAACCGCACCCGCACCCCTGGCCGCGCCCGCACCCCTGGCCGCGCCCGCACCTCTGGCCGCGCCCGCACCCCTGGCCGCCCCCCTGCCCACACCCGCACCCGCACCGCGGCCGCATCGGCACCCGCGGCCGCACCCGCACCCGCGGCCGCACCCGCACCCGCACCCCTGCCCGCACCGGCACCGGCACCGGCACCGGCACCGGCACCCCCGATATACCGATCGCCGCGCGTGATTCGCGCCAATCACCAGCGCTTCTTCGCAATATCCCACCGAGCCGGAATGAAGGCGCGAGAACCGCCGAGGATCGCCCGCGCAGGCGCCGAGAGGCGCTACGTTGTCCGGCGGCTCGACCACTCCCGCGTCGACCGTAGAGCGACGGAGGAACGATGAAGCGAGTGTGGCCCTACCTGCGGATCGCCGCCGCACTCCTCGCGCTCGCCGCCCTCGCGCGGCAGCTCGCGCGTGAGATCGAGACGGCCGGAGAGGCCACGACCACCTGGGGTTCCGACGTCCCTACCGCGGTGTCGAACTACTTCAGCTACTTCACGGTGCTCTCGGGCCTTCTCTCCGCCATCGCCCTGCTCGCCGGAGCCGGGTGGATGCTGCGCACCCGGTCCGAGAACGACGTCGAACCGCGTTGGCTCGCCGTGCTGCTCGCCGACGCCAGCACCTACATGATCACGACGGGCATCGTCTACAACCTCCTCCTCCGCGGCATCCCCTCGCACACCGCCACCGAGGTCTGGACGGGCGAGACGCTGCACGTGGTCATGCCGCTGGTGATGCTCGTCGACGTGCTGTTCGCGCCCCGGCGTCGCGCCCTGGGCTGGGGGACCGCGCTCCTCGCCGTGGTGTTCCCCCTCCTCTGGGGCGGGTACACGCTCGTCCGTGCACCGTTCATCACCGATCCGGCCACGGGCGCGTCGTACTGGTACCCGTATCCGTTCCTCGATCCGCACGGCGAGGGTGGCTGGCCGTCCGTCCTCACCTACATCGCGGTGATCGCTGCGGCGATCCTGCTCATCGCGGTGCTGGTCGTCGCCGTCGGGCGCCGGCGCGGAGCGGCGCACGGACACGGCCCGCGCGCCGGATCGCCGCCGACGAAGTCCGGCGCCGCAGCCGACGCCGATCCGCACCCCGACCCGCACTCGCAGTCCGACCCGCACCGGCACGCGCACCCGCACCCGCACCGGCACGCGCACCCGCACCCGCACCCGCACGAACTCAGGACACCGCCGACCCAGGCGCCACAGGAGCCTCGCGATTCCGGGCCGGTGTCGCCGGCGAGACCGAGGAACACCCCGCCGTCCTGAGTTGTGGCGGTCTGCGCCGCTCTCCGAATCGCGAGATCGGGAGCCTGCCGCCGGTGCGCCCGCCGATACATTGGCATCATGACGACCTGGTGGCCCTATCTCCGCATCGTGGCAGCCCTGCTCGGCACGGCGGCGCTGGTGCGCCAGTTCGCGCAGACCGTCGGCAACGCCCTCTCGGCGACGACCGAATGGGGCTCGCACGTGCCCACTGTGGTCGCGAACTTCTTCAGCTATTTCACGATCCTGTCGAACCTCAGCGCGGTGGTCGCTCTCTCGGCTGGCGCGGTGTGGATGCTCCGCACCCGCCGCGAGAACACCCCCGAGCCCCGCTGGCTCGCGACGCTCCTCGCGTTCTCGAGCACGTACATGATCGTCACCGGCGTCGTGTACAACGTGCTGCTGCGCAACATCGCTCTCGTCGGGCTCTCGGAGCCGTGGACGAACGAGACGCTGCACGTGATCATGCCGCTGGTGATGCTCGTCGACGTGCTGGTGGCGCCGCGGCGCCGCGCCCTGCCGTGGAGCGCCGCCGTGGGCGCGGCGATCTTCCCGCTCGTGTGGGCTGTCTACACGATGGTGCGCGCGAACTTCATCACGGCTCCCGCCACCGGCAACGCCTGGTGGTACCCGTACCCGTTCCTCGACCCGAACGGCCCGGGTGGCTGGCCGTCGGTGGTCGAATACATCATCGGCATCGCCGTGGTCATCGTGGGTTTCGCGGCCGCCGTGGTGTGGGTCGGTCGGCGCCGCGGCATCCACGTTCCGGCATTCGAAAGACGGTGACCCCCTCCGCCGGGTAGGTGCCGTCTGCAGGCACTGCGGCGACGCGCAGGCGAGGAAAGCGGTTGATCCGCCTGCATTCCGCACCGCTGCCTGCAACCGACGGCGCCGCATGCAGCGCAGACCCACGAGACGGATGCCGTGGGCAGAAGTACCCCGCCCGCCCGGGGTGGAACGTCGGATGGGGCCGCTACCCTGGTGCGGGGGAAGGCCGGAGGTGTCTCCCCGAGCGATCGAGGAGACTTCCCATGAACGAGCCCTACGCGCCCGAGCCGTCCGCGAGCTCCACGCCGCCGCCGCCCGCTCCCTCCCTGCGCAGCGAGCAGCGCGCTGCGGCACCGTCGGCACCTCCCGCGACCGCCCCGCAGACCCCCGCCCCCGCGCCGGCTCCGTCGGCAGCTCCCCCGGTCGCCCCGCACGCCGCCCCGGCCTCGCAGCCCCCGCAGCCCGCGGCACGGCAGGCGACGGATGCGTCCCCCAAGAGCGCCCCGACCGACGCCGAGCTCGCCCGTGCCGGGGCGGTGCTGAAGGTCGTCTCCGACGCGTACTCGGCGAAGATGGTCGGTCAGGAACGGCTGCGCATGAGCCTGCTCATCGCTCTCATCGCCGGCGGCCACATCCTGCTCGAGAGCGTGCCGGGGCTGGCGAAGACGACCGCCGCGAGCACCCTCGCCGACACGGTGAAGGCGCAGTTCAAGCGCATCCAGTGCACCCCCGACCTGCTGCCGAGCGACATCACGGGCAACCAGATCTACGACGCCGCGACCGGCTCGTTCCGCACGGTGCTCGGCCCGGTCCACGCCAACTTCGTGCTGCTCGACGAGATCAACCGCTCGAGCGCGAAGACGCAGAGCGCCATGCTCGAGGCGATGCA
Organism: Microbacterium sp. Soil_N32; assembly: GCF_057655505.1. Classification (NCBI taxonomy): domain Bacteria; kingdom Bacillati; phylum Actinomycetota; class Actinomycetes; order Micrococcales; family Microbacteriaceae; genus Microbacterium; species Microbacterium sp. Soil_N32. The sequence continues at coordinate 109,082 of NZ_JBDGME010000017.1, read as the reverse complement.
GGAGCATCAGACCACCATCGGCGGCGAGGTGCACCACCTGCCCAAGCCGTTCCTCGTCATCGCCACGCAGAACCCCATCGAGCAGGAGGGCACGTACGAGCTGCCCGAGGCGCAGATGGACCGCTTCCTGCTCAAAGAGATCGTCGAGTACCCGAGTCCCGCCGAGGAGTTCGAGATCCTCGGGCGCATCGACTCCGGTGTGCTCGACCCCGACCGGCACGTGTCGAGCGCCATCACCCTCGACGACGTGCACATGCTGCAGGACGTGGCGAGCCGCATCTACGTCGACCCCGCGATCCGCAACTACATCGTGTCGATCGCCTACGTCACGCGGAACCCCGCGCCGTACATCGGCGACGACCGCGCGCGCTTCATCAAGTACGGTGCGAGCCCGCGCGCGAGCATCGCCTTCCTCCAGGCCACGCGTGCGCTCGCCCTGCTCAAGGGGCGCTCGCACGTGCTGCCCGAAGACGTGCGCGAGCTGCGCCACCTGGTGCTGCGCCACCGCGTGCTCCTGACGTTCGAGGCAGATGCCGAGGGCATCCGCAGCGAGGAGATCATCGACCAGATCTTCGCCGCGGTCCCCACCCCCTGATCGCCCGGGTCCCGGCCCGCCCGCTCGGCCGACGTGCAGCCGAACCCGACCCAGAGAACCGAACCCCGCCCGCCACCGCAGGAACCCGATGCCCAGTCTGATCACGCAGGTGAAGAGCAAGCTCTTCATCCACTCGACGCGCAAGTCGATGCACGCCCTCGACGGCGCGCACGCGTCGCTGCTGCGCGGGCGGAGCCTCGACTTCGAAGACCTGCGCAAGTACGAGTACGGCGATCAGGTGCGCGACATCGACTGGCGCGCGACCGCGCGGCTGGGCACTCCGCTCGTCAAGCGGTCCCGCGCGACGAAGATGCAGACAGTGCTGTTCGTCGTCGACACGGGGCGCTCGATGACCGCCCTGGCCGCCGACGAGCGGCCGAAGCGCGACCTCGCGATCATGGCGACGGGCGCGCTGGGCATCCTGACCCTCCGGCACGGCGACGACTTCACCGCGATCTACGGCGACGCCGACGGCACCCGCCGGCTCGCGCCCGGCCGCAGCGAGGGTGCGCTCGAGCACGCCCTCCGCACGATCAGCGCCGCCACCGACCGCAGTACCGCCCCGAACGACCGGGACGCGCTGCTCGCCGCCGTGACCCGCACCGTGTCGCGGCGCATGATCGTCGTGATCGTCACCGACGCGGCGCCCGTCACCGCGCAGACCGAGCGGATGCTCCGCCGCCTGCGCGTGCAGCACGACGTGCTGTGGCTCACCGTGCGCGACGCCGACCCGGTGCTCGATCACGCGACGGGGCTCATCCGCAGCGACGTCGACAGCCTGTGGGACGTGCCCGACTTCGTGCAGGGCGACCCCGCCATCGTCCGCGAGCTGGCCGCGCAATCGCAGGCCGAAGCCGCTCAGCTCGCCGACACCCTGCAGCGGCTGGAGATCGCCCACGGCGTGCTCGAGAGCCAGGAGCAGGCCGTGCCGCAGCTGCTGCGTCTGCTGCACGGCGTGCTCAGTCGCGGGAACGGGAGGTCTCATGCCCGTCTCTGACGAGCTCTACCCCCCGGCCCAGTACGGCTGGGGCTGGGTGCTGCTCGCCTTCGGCATCCTTGCGCTGATGGTGGCCGCGGTGTGGATCGTGATCGCCCTGACGCGTCCGCGCCGCGAGACGGCCGTGCGCGGCGAGCAGCAGCCCCTGCCGACGGGCGACGTGCTCAGCCAGCTGCGCGTCGAGTATCTGGAGCGCGTGCAGCAGATCGAGACCGACTACCGCGAACGCCGCCTCTCGCCACGCAACGCGAACCTCGAGCTCAGTCGCGTCGTGCGCACCTTCGTCAACGAGTACAGCGGCCTCGAGGCCCCCGTCCTGGCGCTCGACGACCTCATCGCGCGCGGCGTGCATCCCGCCCTCGTCGATGCGCTGCGCCGCCACTACTACCCGAGCATCTTCCGCCAGGGGCCGCCGATCGATCCGATCGCCGGGGCCGAGGCCGCGCGAACGGTGGTGCGGACATGGCACTAGCGAACTGGTGGGTGATCCTCGTCGCCGTGGGCGTGGTCGCCGTCGCCGCGGCCGTCGGCCTCTTCCTCGGCCTGCGCCGCCGAGCGCAGACGGCATCCGTCGACCGTGCCCGCGTGGCGCGCGCCGAGCGTCTGCGCGCCCTGCCGTCCTTCCGCGAGGCGCTGTCGCGGCGCATGCTCGCCCTGTCGGGGGTGCTGCTGCTCGGTGCGTTGACGGCGGTGACCGCCGGGGTCGTCGCCGCGCGGCCGATGTCGTCGGAGACCATCCAGCCGGTGAACACCAGCCGCGACATCATGCTGTGCCTCGATGTGTCCGGCTCGATGTCGGAGGTCGATGTCGAGGTGCTCACCGTGTTCGAGGAGCTGCTGGAGGGGTTCGAGGGCGAGCGCATCGGTCTGACGATCTTCAACAGCTCCCCCGTGCAGATCTTCCCCCTCACCGACGACTACGAGTTCATCCGCGGGCACCTGGAGAGCATGCGTGAGAGCTTCGACTACGTCGATCAGGTGCCCGAGCACTGGGTCGGCACGCTCAACGGCAACGGCGCGTCGCTCATCGGAGACGGTCTCGCGGCGTGCGCGATGGGCTTCGATCACCCCGACGACGAGCGCTCCCGCTCGATCATCTTCGCCACCGACAACGAGATCAACGGCGCTTCGATCGTGACGCTCGAAGAGGCCGCGAACTACGCCGCCTCGAACGGGGTGCGGGTGTTCGCCCTGAATCCGGTCGAGGGCAAGGACACGGACGTGAGCGCCGAGCTGACCGCTGCGGCGGAGGCCACCGGCGGCCAGGCGTACGGGCTGCGCGAGACCACGACCGTGGGCGACATCGTCGACCAGGTGCGCGAACAGGATGCGACGGAGCTGCGCGGCGAGGCGCAGGTCGTCTGGACCGACTCGCCCGACCTGTGGATCGTCGTGGCGGCGGTCGCCCTGTTGTCGTTCATCGTGCTGCTGTGGAGGGTGCGACTGTGATCCTCCAGCCCGTCGTCAACGGCTTCCTGCTGCTCCTGCTCTTCGCGCCGATCGTGGCGCTGGTCGTATGGATACTCGTGCGCGCGCCGAAGCCCTCCCCCGCTACCGCGGCGGTCGACCCCCGTCTCGCGGCGCGCCCCGCTCGCACGCACCGGCTGCTGTGGGGACTGCGGCTGGCGATGGTCCTCGCCTGCTTCGTGATGCTGCTGCGCCCCGGCATCCCCGGCGGCGCCACGCAGACGCTCGCCACCGACACCGATGTGGTGCTCGTGGTCGACACGACCGCCAGCATCGTCGCCGAGGACTGGGCGGAGGGCCAGCCGCGACTCGACGGAGTACGCGCAGACGTCCGCACGATCGTCGCCGAGTACCCCGGCGCCCGGTTCGCGCTCATCACCTCCGACGCGTCGGCGCAGCTGCGGATGCCGCTGACCACCGACACCACGGCGTTGATCGGCTCGGTCGACGTGCTGCGGCCCGAGGTGACGTCGCAGTCGCGCGGCAGCTCGATCGGCATCGCCGCGAACCTGCTGGCCGAGACGCTGGCATCGGCGGCGGATGCCTCGCCCGACCGCTCGCGCATGGTCTTCTACCTCGGCGACGGCGAGCAGACGGTGTCGTCAGCCCCCGAGTCGTTCGAAGCGAGCGCGGAGTACACCGACGGAGGGGCAGTGCTCGGATACGGCACCCCCGAGGGCGGCCCCATGCGGATCACCAGCGGCGGCGTCGACGGCGAGGACGCCGGGTACATCGAGTACCAGGGGTCTGAGGCGTTGTCGGTCATCGACGAGAAGAACCTCGAGGCGATCGCGGGCGAGCTGGGCGTGGAGTACGAGCACCGCACTCCCGACAGCGAGCCGGTGCTGCCGGAGGCCCCCACCACCACGACGAACTTCGCCGAGTCGGGCGAGGTGGGCAACGTCACCGAGCTGTACTGGGTCGCCGCTCTGCTCCTCGTCGCACTGCTCGGCGTGGAGCTCGCTCGGGCGACCATGCTGGTCGCCCGGCTGCGGGGTCTTCGAGCCGCGCCCGCGAAAGAGGGAGGTGCGTCATGAGCGATGCGCAGACGGCCGCCGCGGCGCTTCTCGCCTCGAACCGCCGCCGCCGGAGCATCCGGAAATGGATGGCGATCGCCGGCCTGCCGTTCGTGCTCGTCGGACTGCTGTTCGTCGGCAAACTGCTGAGTATGTACGCCTTCGCCCACCAGTCGATCAGCGCCTACGTGGTCGACGACTACGCCGGCAGCGAGTCGGCCGCGCACGGGCAGGAGTTCCTCAACTGGTTCGAGCCGTACAAGGCCCCCTTCAACGTCGGCACGGCGCTCGCGGGAGCGGAGGAGCTGCCCGAGGCGCGCGCGAAACTCGAGGAGGCCCTCGACCTGGCGACGGGCCTCGAGGTGTGCGACGTGCGCATCAACCTCTCGCTCGTGATCGAGCGCATGGGTGACGCCGCCCGGCAGGACGGCGACGGGGCCGGAGCCGCGGAGCTGTACGCCGAGGCGCTGACGATCACCGTCGAGACGCCCGAGGAGTGCCGCAGCGAGGATGCGCAGAATCAGTCGTCCGACCCGAACCGCGACCCGGGCGAGAGCCTCGACGAGTCGGAGGAGCGGCTGAAGGAGAAGCAGCAGCAGCAGGAGCAGCAGGAGCAGCCCCAGGACGGCGAGGAGCAGCCGCAGGAGGAGCAGGAGCAGCCGGCTCAGCCCGACGAGCAGAAGCTCGACGACCTGAAGGACAAGCTCGAACAGGGCACCCAGGAGCGCGATCAGCAGCAGGACGACGAGGGCGGAACCTCCGGGGGAACGGACAAGCCATGGTGAGTGATCACGAGCGCCAGCGCGCACGCTACGTCGCCGGGTCCGAGGGCGCCCCTCCGGTACCTCCACCCGGAGGGTACCGGGGCGCACGGCGTGGCAGCGAGCCGGCGCCGCCCCCGCAGTTCCCCACCTTCGTCTCGGTCGACAGCGACGACGAGGGGCGGTCGGCGAACGCCCTCGGCTGGATCGCCCTCTGCCTCAGCATCCTCTTCGCGCTCGTGCTGCTGGGCACCCTTCTCGCCGGCGGCACCGACGTGCTCTACGGCGTGACGCTGCTCGCGGTGCAGCTCGTGGTTGTCGCCGTCGTGATCGGAGCGATCTTCACGAAGCGCGGGCGCACGCTCGGAGCCATCGCGCTCGTCGTCACCGTGCTGTTCAACATCGCGACCGTCGGCGGCCTGAGCGCCCTGCAGACCTCGGCGAGCGGCAGCTACGACGGCACGAAGAGCGACGAGCAGCGGCACGCCGAGGCGTACCCGGGCATCAAGGGCACGAACCCGCAGGACGTGCTGAACCAGGACTCTCTCGAAGAGATCCGGGCCGAGTCCGAGAGCCTGTTCACCGACATCCGCCAGCGGCTCACCGAGCGGTTCGGCTACACGTGGGTGCAGGTGTCCGACGAGGATCTGCGTCCGGAACGCAACGGCTACGGCGGCGAGTCGATGCTCTACGAGTACACGTCGGCGGGGTGGGCGACGGTCGAACCCATCCAGGAGTACGACCGCAAGCAGGAGGTGTTGGAGGTCGCCAACGACGTGGTGCGCGAGCACGGCCTGTGGGACCTCTACGCCTTCAACGACCCCGTGCAGTCGGGCATCGACGCGAACGTGCTCACCAAGATGTACGGGTCGGACGACCCGCGCACGCAGCACACGTGGGAGTCGTACACCGAGAACTACCCCGAGCCGCTGCGGTTCTACGCCAACATCTTCGACCTCTCGAACGATCCGACCGGCGATTTCCGGGTCGAGCGCGAGGCCCAGAGCGCACGGACCGGCGAGCCGCTCGAGGGCATGCAGCTCTTCGTGCTCGCGAGCGCCGTGCTCAGCGACGACGATCGGGCCACCTTCGAGGAGAAGCTGAAGGAGTACCCCGGGTTCTGACGCTCGACGCCCGGGTGCGGGGACCTCGTTGCGCGCGGGGGCGCGTGGGCGCGAGGGCGCGCGTGCGCGTGGGCGCGCGTGCGCGAGGACGCGTGCGAGGATGACGGGATGCGGCAGGGAGCGGTCGGCGAGGTGCGACTCGTCGACCGCGAAGGGCGGCGGCTCGTCGAGAAGCGCCTGCGCGACCCCGCTCGACACGACACCGAACTGCGGGCGCTCCGCGCGCTGGAGGGATCGGGTCTACCCGTTCCGCAGGTGATCGACGCGCACCCCGGGATGATCGTCATGACCGAGCTCCCGGGCACGCGACTCGACGACGTCGACCCCGAGAGCCGGCTCGCGGGGCTGCGCGACTCGGCCTCTCTCCTTCGCCGACTGCATGCGCTCGAGACTCCGACCGACCTTCCTCCCGCACCCGACGATGCCGAGATCGTGGCACGCTACCGGGCCGCCGACGGACCGCACCTGCCCCTGAGCATCCCTCCCTCGACGGGCCGAGCGTTCTGCCACGGCGACTGGGGCGACGGCAACCTGCTCGGCATCGACGGATGCGTCACCGGCGTCGTCGACTGGGAGGCGGCGCACGTCGGCGATCCGATCCGCGAGGTGGCTCGGGCGGCATACGGCGCCGCGCGCAAGGATCCGCGTTCGGCGCAGGCGCTCATCGAGGGCTGCGGGGCGGATGCCTCGGCCGTCGCCGCCTGGTACCCGATCCATGCCGCGGAGCTGTGGCTGTGGTTCCGTCAGGCAGGTCCTCCCGAGTACCTCGCCCAGCTCACCGCCGAACTGCGCGCCTGGTAGGGGGCCGCCGCGAAGCGCGCCCGCTCGGACAGCGAGAACGGAGAGCATCCGTCCGCTGCTCGGTGTGTCGGCCCGCGACGCGCCGCATTCCGCTCGGGTGGTCTCTGTTTTCGCGCGCGGGTAGGCCGGGGGGCCAGGGGGTGAGAGCCAGGGGGTGGGGTCAGGATGACAGGGCGAGGCCCGCGGCGAGCGCGAAGCCGAGCACCGTGGCCAGGCCCGTGGCCTCCTTCGCCTTCGACTGGGCCTCGGGCACCATCGAGTCGACGAGCATGACGAGGAGCGCTCCAGCGGCGAATCCGCTGGCGCCCGCTCGGAACGCGTCACCCGTGAGGCTGGCGAGAGCGAACCCGCCGACGGTCGCCAGCGCGCACACCACCGCGACACCACCCCAGAGCAGCAGCACGCGCTTCTTGGCCATGCCGCCGTCGAGCAGGTCGGCCGCCGAGCCGATCGATTCGGGAAGGTTCGAGACGAGGATGGCGACGACGAGCGCGATGCTCACCGGTTCGCCGGAGGCGAGGCCGATGCCGAGCACGAGCTGCTCGGGGATGCCGTCGAGCAGTGCTCCGACTGCGAGCTGCCCTCCGCCCGCCGAGCCCTTCGTCTTCGCCGCGCGTGCGTCGAGGATGCGCGCGGCGATGAAGTAGGCGAGCGCGCCGAGCGCCACACCCGCGACGAGGGGTACCGGGCCCGCGACGTCGAGGCCCTCCTCCCACAGCTCGAACGCGATCGACGCCATGAGCGCGCCCGCGCCGAACCCCAGCACGATGCCGAGCCACCGCGGCGGCCACGCACGCAGCAGCGCGAGCACCGCGCCGACGAACAGCGGAGCCGCCGCGACCGCACCCCACAGCACTGCCTGACCCATATGCCCACTCTGGCACGTCGGCGCCTCGCCGCGAGGCATCCGCTCGTCACCGGCCACCCGTTCGGAAGGAGATCTCGCGATCGGAAGGAGTGGCAGTGACGAACCCTCCTGGCGCCGTCGGGTGGCGCCCCGGGGCCGCGTCACGCATTCCAGAGCGACACGCCGCCCGCCGTAGACTGGAGGGCATGTCCAAGGTCCTCCAGTCCCTGCCCGTCGGCGAGCGCGTCGGCATCGCCTTCTCCGGAGGACTCGACACCTCCGTCGCCGTCGCGTGGATGCGCGACAAGGGCGCGGTTCCCTACACCTACACCGGCGACCTGGGGCAGTACGACGAAGACGACATCGAGTCGATCCCCGGTCGTGCGCTCGAGTACGGCGCCGAGGCGTCGCGCCTGGTCGACGCCAAGACCGCCCTGGTCGAAGAGGGCTTCGTCGCCCTGTCGTGCGGCGCGTTCCACATCCGCTCGGGCGGCAAGACCTACTTCAACACCACCCCCCTCGGCCGCGCGGTGACCGGCACGATGCTGGTGCGGGCCATGAAGGAGGACGGCGTCGACATCTGGGGCGACGGGTCCACCTACAAGGGCAACGACATCGAGCGGTTCTACCGCTACGGACTGCTCGCCAACCCGCGTCTGCGTGTCTACAAGCCGTGGCTCGACGCTGACTTCGTGACCGAGCTCGGCGGCCGCAAGGAGATGAGCGACTGGCTGGTCGCCCACGACTTCCCGTACCGCGACTCGGCCGAGAAGGCCTATTCGACCGATGCCAACATCTGGGGCGCGACGCACGAGGCCAAGACCCTCGAGCACCTGAACGTCTCGCTCGAGACCGTCGACCCGATCATGGGCGTCAAGTTCTGGGACCCGTCGGTCGCGATCGACAGCGAAGACGTCACCGTCACGTTCGAGGCCGGCCGCCCGGCCGCCATCAACGGGGTCGAGTTCTCCGACCCGGTCGCTCTCGTACGCGAGGCGAACACCATCGGCGGACGCCACGGCCTGGGCATGAGCGACCAGATCGAGAACCGCATCATCGAGGCGAAGTCGCGCGGGATCTACGAGGCCCCCGGAATGGCGCTGCTGTTCATCGCGTACGAGCGCCTGGTCAACGGCATCCTCAACGAAGACACCCTCGCGACCTACCACGAGCAGGGTCGCCGCCTCGGTCGCCTCATGTACGAGGGACGCTGGCTCGAGCCGCAGTCGCTCATGCTGCGCGAGTCGATCCAGCGCTGGGTCGGCCTGACGATCTCCGGCTCGGTCACCATCCGCCTGCGTCGCGGCGACGACTGGACCATCCTCGACACCGTGTCGCCGAACCTGTCGTACGGCCCCGAGAAGCTCTCGATGGAGCGCGTGGGCGACGCGGCGTTCGGCCCGGTCGATCGCATCGGGCAGCTCACGATGCGCAACCTCGACATCGCCGACTCGCGCGCCCGTCTCGAGCAGTACGCCGGCCTCGGCCTGGTGGGCGGGGCCACCGGCGAGCTGGTCGGCCGCGTTACCGCGGGCGAGTCGAGCGAGATCACCGGTTCGGTCGAAGAGGTCGATGAGACGCTCGCCGACCGCGTCGATGTGGCGTCGGAGGGCGCGGCGTTCGACTCGGGCACCGACTGACACCGATTCGAAAGGGGGGCGGATGCTGCGGCATCCGCCCCCCTTTTTCGTCCCCTCCACCCGCCCCGCTGTGAAGGTGCTGAGTTATCTTGCACACACCTGTGCACATTAACTAGACTCGACGCATGCCCACACGCGCACCCCGCCGCGACGCGCTCGAGAACCGCGCCGGCATCCTCGCCGCCGCCCGCACCGCACTCTCCGCCGACCCCTACGCCTCGGTCGATGTGATCGCGCGCAGCGCCGGACTCTCGCGCCGCACTCTCTACGGCCACTTCGATGACCGCGAAGCACTCATCCGCGAACTCATCTCGTCGGGTGCCCAGCGGTTCAACGCGATCGCCGCCGAGGTCGCCGATCCCGACGCGCGCGTCGCCCTCGCCCGCCTCGCCGCCCGCCTCTGGCACGAGGCCGCCCACGTGCAGGTCGCCGCCGCGCTGGCCCTCGACGAGGCGCACGTGCAGCACACGGCGGATGCTCTCGCCCCGCTCCGACGAACCGTCGCCGCGCTCGCCCGCCGCGGACAGGACGAGGAGGTGTTCCGCACCGATCTCGCCGCCCCCACCCTCGCTCGCCTGATCGAGGAGGTCGCCCGCACCGTCATCTCGCGCACCGATGCGTCGAGCGCGGGCGCGGCCGACCTCGCCGTGCGCACGGTGCTGAGCATCGCCGGACTCTCGTGGCGCGAGGCCGACGAGCTGCTCGTCGCGCACCCCGACATCGTCGCGGCCGCCGCACAGGGCGCGACGACCGACCGGGAGGCCACCGAATGAGGATCGCACTGCACGAGGTGAGCAAGGGCCGCGGCGGTCAGGCGCTGCCGACCATCTCGCTCGAGTTCCACACCGGCGAGGTGCGCTTCGCTCTCGCCGAGACCGAGCAGCGCCCGACGGTGCTCGGCCTCATCGCCAGCGGACGCATGCGCCCCGACTCCGGCTACGTGACACTCGACGGCAACCGCAACGCCAAGGAGCTGCGCCGCCGCGTCGCACTGGTCGACGGCCCGGACGTCAGCGACCCGCACCCCGATATCTCGCTCGCCGGGGTGGTCGGCGAAGAGCTCATGTTCGCCGGACTCGGCGCGACGCCCCTGCACGCCCGGCGCTGGCTCTCGATGCTCGGGTACGCCGACCTCGCTTCGGTACCCATCGGCAGCATCGATCCGGCGGCGCGTGTGCGCATCCTCTGCGAGCTGGCCGTGCTGCGCGACGGAACGGATGCCGTCGTGCTCGTGTCACCCGACCGCCACGGCGGCTCGCCCGACGGCTGGTGGCGCATCGCCCGCGAATTCGCCGAGCGGGGCTACGCCATGCTCGTCATCGTCGGCGGTGCCGCCGCCGTGGCGCTGGAGCGCATGGAGGAGCTCGGCGCCGTGAACGCCTCGGGTCCGGTCGAGCCCCTCGTGCTCGACGACGACGGCGACACCGATGCCGATGCCGCTGCCGACACCGACACCGACACCGACGCGGATGCGGGGGCGGACACCGCTACCGACACCGATGCGGAGGCAGACACCGAGACCGACGCGGATGCGGATGCGGATGCAGCCGCCGACACGGCACCCGCCGCCCCGGCATCCGGGTCCGCGCCTGCCGACCCATCTGCCCCGGCCGCCGATCCCCACGCCCCCGCACCCCCGCCCGCCGACGGTCTTGCCGACATCACCCCCACCCCCGACGACCCCCGGAACGGAGCAGCATCGTGAAGGTCCCCGCGATGATCGCCGCCGAACTGCGACGGCTGACCGCGAGCCGGATGAGCGTGATCGCCCTGATCGCGCTGGTGTGCGTGCCGATCCTCTACGGCGGCCTCTACCTGTGGGCCAATCAGGACCCGTACGGCAAGTTCTCCGAGGTTCCCGTCGCCCTCGTGGTCGACGACGAGGGCGCGCCGTCGACTGCATCCGATGCCGGCCCCGGCGACACGGTCAACTACGGCGAGGACGTCGCCGACAACCTCATCGAGGGAAACGCCTTCGACTGGCAGCGCATGACGTCGGACGAGGCGGCGGATGCTCTGCGCACCGGTTCGGTCGACTTCACCGTGACCATCCCCGCCGATTTCTCGGCCGCCCTCACGTCGGCCTCCGGGGATGACCCGCACCAGGCGCGCATCGACCTCGAGACCAACGACGCAAACAACTACCTCGCGTCGTCGATGGGGTCGCAGGCGGTCGAGAAGATCCGCAGCTCGGTCGCCGAGATGGTGGGCAGCGAGGCCGCGGAGCGGCTGCTCACGGGTCTCAGCGACATCCGCGAGAGCCTGGTGTCTGCGACCGACGGCGCCACGCAGCTCACCGACGGCGCGAACACCGCGGCCTCCGGCAGCACCACGCTCGCCGACGGCACCACGCAGCTCGCCGACGGCACTTCTCAACTGGCGACCGGCGCGCAGACCCTCGCCACAGGGGCGCAGCAGGTGGCCGACGGCAACCGGCAGCTCGCCGATGTCGCCGATCGTGCGGGGTCCGTCGTGCAGCAGGCATCGGATGCCCTGCCCCAGGTGCGCACCGACATCACCACGCTGCTCACCGACCAGGGCCTCACGCAGGAGGAGATCGACCGGGTGCTCGCGACGCTCGACCCGGTCGCGACGCGCCTGCAGGAGGGCAACACGAAGGTGCAGGCCGACATCGCGAAGATCGACCAGCTCGCCGACGGCGCGGCACAGGTCGCCTCGGGCGCGTCCACTCTCGCCTCGGGAGCCAGCACGGCCGCCGAGGGGGCGTCGACCGTCAACGACGGCGCGGTGCAGCTGCGCGACGGACTCGGCACGCTGGCGAGCGGTGCGGCCGAGCTGCGCGACGGCCTCGCGTCCGGCGTGGAGCAGATCCCGGCATCCACCCCCGACCTGCGCGCGCAGCAGGCCGACACGATCGCCGACCCCGTCGACGTGTCGAGCGACAAGGTCGCCTCCGCCGAGGACTACGGCGCAGGACTCGCGCCGTTCTTCGCCGCGCTGTCGGCCTGGATCGGCATCTACGCGCTGTTCCTCATCGTCAAGCCGATCTCGCGACGGGCGATCACGGCACTGCATTCTCCGGTGCGGGTGACGCTCGCGGGCTGGCTCACGCCCGCGATGCTCGGCGCCGTGCAGATGGTGGGGCTGATGGGCATCCTCGCCCTGACGCTCGGCTTCACCTTCAACCATCCCGTCGGCACGCTCGGCGTACTGGTGGTCGCGTCGGCGACGTTCGCGGCGATCATCCTCGCGCTGAACGTCTGGCTCGGATCGGTGGGACAGTTCCTCGGTCTGGTGCTCATGGTGCTGCAGCTCGTGACGGCGGGCGGCACGTTCCCGTGGCAGACCCTTCCGACGCCGCTGGCCGCGCTGCACCACGTCCTGCCGATGGGGTACGTCGTCGACGCGATGCGCCAGCTGATGTACGGCGGCGATCTCAGTCGTGCCGGGAGCGACCTGCTCGTGCTCGGCGCCTGGCTCGCGGGGGCCCTGGCCCTGGCGATGATCGGGGTCACTCGAATGACGCACCGACGCACGCTGCGCGACCTGCAGCCGAGCCTGATCGGCTGACGCCGTCGCAGGAGAGGGCCTCGTTCGCGGGGTCCTCTCATGCGACGGCCGGTAACGTGGAGCGGTGCCCACCAGCTATCTCGCCCCGAAGGGCACTCCGGTCACCCTTCTGGAATTCGAGCACGCGGGTGCGACGCTCATCGCCGAGACGTTCGGTGACGGGGGCCCGACGTTCCTGCTGCTGCACGGCATCGGCATGGGGCGCAGCGTGTACCTCGACCTCGCGCAGCGGCTCGACGGCCGGCTCATCGCCCTCGACCTCCCCGGCTTCGGCGAGGCGCCCGAGCCCGAGCGCACCCTCACGATGGAGCGGCACGCCGACCTCGTCGCCGCCTACCTCCGGCACACCGGCGAGGGGCCCGTCGTGGTGATCGGCCATTCGATGGGCAGCCAGATCGGCGCGGAGTTGGCGGCGCGCCATCCGCTCCTCGTCTCGGGCGTCGTCCTCGCCGGGCCGACCGTCGACAAGCGGGCGCGCAACATCCGCGCCCAGGCCACCTACCTGCTGCGCGACCTCCTGGGCGAGCGGCCGCTCGTGATCTGGCGCGGCGCCCGCGAGTACCTGCGCGGCGGCCCGCACCTGCTGCGCAAGATCGAGGCGACGGTGCGGCATCAGCCCGAGCGGGCCTACGCGCGCATCGACCAGCCCGTGCTGGTGTTGCGCGGGGAGGACGACCCGCTCGCGCCGATGAGCTGGTGCCGTCAGATCATCGACCAGATCCCGGGGGCGCGTCTCGAGATCATTCCCGACCACGGGCACGGCACGCTCATCAGCGACTCCGAGCCGGCTGCCCGTCTCATCGAGGACTTCGCGGCACACCTCTGACCGCGTCGCCCGCGGGCAGAGGCATCGGTTTCAGAGGGTGCCCTGGTTGTTCATACCGGGCTGTCTCGTGTCGAGGGCGACACCGAGCGACGGATCGGGGCGAGGTCCGTCGTCGCCCGTAGGACGCGATCGGCGTCCGGCGACGGCCAGCATGACGACCGCCCCCAGGGCGGCCAGTCCGTAGAGGGCGAAGGCGGCATCCATATCGGAATGCTAGACGCCTCCTCGCCCGACGACCAGCCCTATCCGGCGGCCGGCGGGGTCTGCTTCGACTCGGCGAGTTCGTCGACGACGAGGTGACGCTGATCGGCCGATCCGTTGCGGTAGGCCTGCCGCCCGACGATGTGCGCCGAGAGCGGCGCGGTCGCGAACTGCATGAGCACGATCGGCGCGACCAGGGCGAGACCGAGCAGGAACCCGCCCACACTGCGCTGCGCCAGCGCGATCGCGACGCAGATGAAGACCAGCCCGAGCACCTGCGGCTTGGTGGCGGCGTGCAAGCGCGACGGGACGTCACGGAAGTGCAGCAGGCCCACCGCGGCCGACAGGCAGAGCAGCGCGCCGAGGAGGATGAGCACGAGCACCGCCGTGTCGATCACGGCGTCGGGGATGACGAGACCGAAAACGTTCATGGTGTCGTGTTGTCCCTTCTGGCGACGAATCGGGCGACCGAGATCGACCCGAACACGCCGACCGCGGCGATGATGAGCAGCACGGGGATGCTGCGCGTGTGACCGTTGATCGCCATCTCGGCACCGAGCACGCACATCACCTCGGTCAGCAGCACATCCGACGCGACGGCGCGGTCGAGGATGGTCGGCCCGCGGAAGATGCGCACGACCGTGAGGATCGCCGCGATGCCGAACACGATCATGATGACCAGCAGGAGGATGCTCACCGCACCCCTCCCTTCGTCGAGGCCGGGCCGCCCGCGCGCTCCGCCCGCTCGTCGGCCTTGAGGGCACGGTACTGCGCAGGGTCGCCGAGCGCACGCACGACCCGCTTCTCCCAGCGCAGCACGATCTGGCGCTGCTTCTCGACGCCGGCGCGGTCGTCGACACCGATGACGTGCATGTAGAGCACCCGGCGGTCGCGGTCGGCCTCGACGACGAGCGATCCGGGCACGAGCGACGACACCACCGCGACGTGCGTCATCACGAGATCGTCGGCGTAGCGCAGCGGCACCGCGATGATGGCCGTGCCCGGTTGGTGGCGGAAGTCGAAGACCTGGATGGTGACCGACAGCGCACCCTTGAGCAGCGCCCAGAGGAACTGCACCACGAACAGCGCGGCGTAGAAGACGTTGAGGCGCCCGGACAACTCGACCGTCGGCAGACGGAACACGCGCGTCACGAAGACGGCGACGACGAGCCCCGAGACGAACGCGAGCAGCGTGAACTGGCTCCACAGGAGCATCCACAGCACCACGAGCCACGCCAGGAACGGCAGCTGCACCCGCAGGTCGCGCCAGAAGTGGCGCGCGTTGTCGCGGCTCATCCGACCACCTCGTCTTCGAGCTGCACGAGGTTGACCGGCTCGAGCAGCGTGGCGCCGATGCGGTCGCACAGCTCGTAGAGCGGACCGGCGAACACCGTCAGCGCGACGGTCACGGCGACCATGCCCGCGGTGGCGAGGGTCATGATCCGGGGGATGCGGCGGCGCTCCTGCTGCTCGTCGGCGGCCGGCGCGTTGCCGAGGTACGAGATGCGGCCCTCGGTCTCGCTGGAGTCCTCCTCCTCGCGCCAGAACGCGAGGTTCCACGCGCGCATGAGCGCGTAGAGCGTGAGGAGCGAGGTGACGATGCCGCCGCCGATCAGCACGAGCATGAGCGGGGTGCCGACCGAGGCCGCGGCCTCGAACAGCGCGAACTTGCCGATGAACCCCGAGAACGGGGGCAGGCCGCCGAGGTTGATGGCGGGAATGAAATACAGCACCGCGATCACGGGCGCGATCTTCAGCAGCCCCTTCACCCGCAGGATCGACGTGCTGCCCGCGCGGCGTTCGATCAGCCCCACCGCGAGGAACAGGGTGGTCTGCACGACGATGTGGTGGACGATGTAGTACACCGTCGCTCCGATGGCGGCAGGTGTCGCGATCGCGAGGCCGAAGATCATGTAGCCGACGTGACTGACGAGCGTGAACGACAGGATGCGTTTGAGCTCGGCCTGCGCGACGGCACCGAGCACGCCGACGACCATCGTCGCGAGGGCGATGATCAGCAGCAGGGTGTCGATGCTGTTGGAGGCGAAGAGCTGCGTCTCGGTGCGAATGAGCGCGTAGACGCCGACCTTCGTCAGCAACCCCGCGAAGACGGCGGTGACGGGCGCGGGCGCGGTCGGGTACGAGTCCGGCAGCCAGAACGACACGGGGAAGATCGCGGCCTTGATGCCGAAGGCGACGACGAGCATGAGGTGCAGCACGAGCTGCGTCTCCTGCGGCAGCTCGGCCATGCGCTCGGCGATCTGCGCCATGTTGACCGTACCGACCGCGCCGTAGATCATCGCGATCGAGGCGAGGAACAGGATCGACGACACGAGCGACACGACGATGTACACCGCGCCGGTGCGGATGCGCGACTCGGTGCTGCCCAGCGTGATGAGCACATACGACGCGACGAGCAGGATCTCGAACCCGACGTAGAGGTTGAACAGGTCGCCCGCGATGAACGCGTTGAAGATGCCGGCGGCGAGGATGAGGTACGACGGGTTGAAGATCGAGATCGGGGTCTCGTCGGTCCCGTCGGCGGCGCCCTGACCGATCGAGAAGAGCAGCACCGCGAGCAGCACGATGCTCGACACCAGCACCAACAGGGCTGCGAGCCGGTCGACGTAGAGCACGATGCCGAAGGGCACGGGCCATCCGCCGACCGACACCGCCATCGGGGTGTCGGCGGCGTCGACCGCGATGAGCAGCACCGCGGCGATCACCGACACGGCGGCGAGCGTGACGACGGTGACCAGCACCTGCAGGCGCGCGTTGCGCCCGAAGACGAGCGTGATGGCCGCACCCAGCAAAGGAAGGCCGACCAGGAGGGGGACGAGCGTCGTCATCGGTTCTCCTCCTCATCGGTCTCGTCTGGTCGGTCGGTGGGGCGTTGCGCCGTGTCGGAGGGGCCGTCCGCGCCGGCGGGCTTCGCGGTCGCTCCGGCGACGTCTGCGTGGGCCTCGGCCGCGTCGGTGTCGTCGACGTCGTCGGCGTGCGTGTCGGCGGCGGTGCGCAGCACGCCCGGGTCGTCGGCATCACGCCGCGCGGAAGCCTCCTCGGTGTCGTCCACCTCGTGGACGTCGTCCTCGTCGTCGGGCGGGGCCGACTCGGCGGTCAGCACGGGCGATCCGCCGTCGACGGTCTCCTCGCGTGCCTCCTCGTCGGCGGCGGGATCCCCCTCGTCCGGCGCATTCGCCGCGCCCCGGGCGCCGTCGTCGCCAGAAGCATCGGCACGCCGCTCGGCGGCCCGACCTCCGAAGGTGCCGTCGGCGCGGGCTTGGGCGTCGGTGTCGCCGTACGCAGGCGCGGCTACCACGTCGGGATCCGCTCCGCTCTCGCGCCCGCGGGCACTTTCACGCCGACGCGCGTCGTCGTCGGGATCCGCCTCACCGTCCGCGAAGGCATCCGCATCTCCGTCGCTCTCGTCGCCCGCATCGGCGTCCGAGTCCGCGTCATCCGCCTCCGCGCCGCTCACGGGGTACGCCCGGTCGACGGGGGCGTCATCGACGATCGCGGGATGATCGCGCATGTGCAGCACCGTGATGGGAGCCGTCTGCACGCCCACGAAGTCGGTCGTCGCCTCGTCGTCGCCGCTCTCGGCCTCGTCGTCCATGAGGTCTTCGTCGGCGTCGGAGCGCTCGCGCAGCGCGATGTCGGCCTCGTCGTCGGCGACGGTGTCGGCCTGGCCCAGCTGCCACGAACGGTAGATGAGGGCGAGCAGGAAGGCCGACACGGCGAACGTGATGACGATGGCCGTGAGCGTGAGGGCCTGCGGCAGCGGGTCGCTGATGTCGCCGTCGACCCCGTAGAACGGCGCCTTGCTCGGCACGCCCATCACGATCAGCAGCAGCAGGTTCACGGCGTTGCCCAGGAGCAGGAAGCCGATGAGAACACGGGTCAGGCTGCGCTCGAGCATGGCGTAGACGCCGCAGGCGAAGAGCACCGCCATGATGACGATCAGGGTGAGCGAGGTATCCATCAGCGGCTCACCCGCCCCTCGGTGGCTCGCGTCGAAGCCGACGGCGCCTCACGCAGCGCCTGGGTCTGCCGGTCGACCTCGGCGCCGAGGCTGCGCAGCACGTCGAGCACGAGGCCGATCACCACGAGGTAGACGCCCACGTCGAAGATCGTCGAGGTCACGAACTCCATGTGGCCGAAACCGGGGATCTCCCACTCCCAGAACGTGCTCGTGAGCGGCGCCTGGCCGAAGAAGAGGGGGATGAGAGCGGCCCCCACCGCGAGGACGAGACCGGCGCCGAGCAGTCGACCGGCATCGGTCGGCGCCGCGGCGCCCAGCTCCCACCGGCCACCCGCGACGTAGCGCATGACGAGGGCCATGCCCGCGACGAGGCCGCCGGCGAACCCGCCGCCCGGGAGGTTGTGCCCCGAGAAGAGCAGGAAGATCGAGACGACGATGATCGTGTGGAACAGCACCCGCACGATCACCTCGAGCAGGATCGAGCGGTTCTCGGGCTTCATCTTCGTGCCGCCGACGAGCCAGGCGCGCGGGCTGCTCTCGTTCTCGGAGGTCTGGAAGCGGATGCCGTCGGTCGTCTCGACGAGCGGCATGCGTCGAGCGGCCCGGCGCTTGGAGCGCGGGAGGGTCTTGGTCGCCGACAGCAGATCGGCGCGGTGCGTGACGAACACGAGCGAGGCGACACCGGTCGCGGCGAGCACGAGCACCGACAGCTCGCCCATCGTGTCCCACCCGCGGAGGTCGACGAGGGCGACGTTGACGACGTTCTTGCCGTGACCGATCTCGTAGGCGAGACGGGCGAACGAGGTCGAGATCGGTTCGTGGATGCGCGACTGGGTCGCCACGATCGCGACGAGCGCCATCGTCAGACCGGCGCCGACGGCGAGCAGCGCGCGCGGCAGACGGCTCACCGAGGCGTTGTGCTCGCCCATCTTCGACGGCAGGCGTCGCAGCACGAGCGCGAAGGTCACGAGGGTGACCGTCTCGACGAGGATCTGCGTGAGGGCGAGGTCGGGCGCCCCGCTGGTCGCGAAGAGCACGACCATGCCGAGGCCCGTGACCGACACCAGGACCACGCCGGTGTAGCGCTTCTGCGCCCGCACCGCGAAGACGCCGGCCGCCGCCATGATCGGGGCCACGACGATCTGCACCGGGGTGTGCCATGCCGAGAGCTGGAAGCGCTCGATGTCGGTGGCGACGAGCGCCGTGACCTCGGCGGCGACGAACACCACGAAGATCGTGCCGACGTACACCGGCAGCGAACCGCGCTGGGTGAGGGTGGTGCTGAGAACCGACAGCCGGTCGATGCCGCGCATCACGAGGTAGTAGGCGTCGGCGGCGGTGAACGGCAGCAGGCGCGCCTTGCGATCCCACCCCGTGCGGCGCGTGAGCAGGAACAGTCCCACGCCGAGCAGGATCGTGGCGATCGAGATGCCGAGCGCCGGCTCGAGCCCGTGCCACAGCGCGAGATGCCCCGGCCCCTCGGCGGCCGCTCCCTCGTGGTCGAGCCCCGGCGTCGCGGTCTTCGCGTAGCCCTGCAGCGCGATGTCGAGCGCGGGGGCGCCGATGCCCGCGGCGATCGTCACGCCGGCGAGGATGATCGGTGCCGAGAGGAACCCGACGGGAGGGTCGGGCCACTCGGTGTCGGGCATCCGCTCGCCGTTCTCATCGCGCTTGGTCCAGAACGCGCCCCAGATGAAGCGCGCACCGTATGCCGCGGTGAGCATGGAGCCGAGCGCGACGCCGATCAGCGCGACGAGACCCCACGGCGAACCGCCGATCGCGTCGTCGAGGAGCGCGGTGAGCGTCGGCTCCTTCGCGACGAAGCCGATGGTCGGCGCGATCCCCGCCATCGACGCGATCGAGATCACGGCCGCCGTCGTCATGACCGGCGCCTGGCGGGCGACGCCCGACAGCTCGCGGATGTCTCGCGTGGAGAGCTGCCGGTCGATGACGCCCACGATGAGGAACAGCGCCGACTTGAAGAGCGCGTGCCCGATCACGAGTGCCAGACCGGCGAGGGCCGCCGCCTGGGTGCCGTAGCCGACGACCACCGCGAAGAACCCGAGCTGGCTGACGGTGCCGAACGCGAGGACGCGCTTGAGGTCGGTCTCGCGCAGCGCCTGGAAACCCCCGATCAGCATGGTAAGGATGCCGAGACTGATCACGATCGGACGCCACGTCGCGCTCAGCGCAAAGATCGGGGCGAACCGCGCGATGAGGTAGATGCCGGCCTTCACCATGGCCGCGGCGTGCAGGTACGCGCTCACGGGCGTCGGTGCGGCCATTGCTCCGGGGAGCCAGAAGTGGAACGGGAACAGCGCCGACTTGCTGATGGCGCCGACCAAGAGCATGACGATCGCCGCCTCGACGATCGGCCCCGTCGGCGGGGCGGCGAGGATCTCGCGGATGCTCGATGTGCCGGCATCCACCACCAGCAGCACGACGCCGACGAACATGACCAGACCGCCGAGGGTCGTGACGAGGAGCGCCTGCAGTGCCGCTCGACGGCTGGCGGCGCGGCGTCGGTAGTGCCCGATGAGGAGGTACGAGAGGATGCTCGTCACCTCCCAGAACATGACGAGCATGACGAGGTCGTCGGTGAGCACGAGGCCGTACATCGCTCCGGCGAATCCCAGCAGCACCGCGGCGAACTGCCCGATCCCGGCGGAGTCGTCGTGGAAGTACCACCGGCAGTAGAGCAGCACGAGTGCGCCGACGCCGGTGACGATGAGAGTGAGCACCCAGCCGAGCACGTCCATGCTCATCGACAGGTTCAGCCCGAGCTGCGGGATCCACGGGATCGAGGCGAAGGGCGAATCGCCTTCGATGACGCGCGGCGTCATGACGAGCGCGTGGACGAATGCCGCGGCGGGAATGAGAGCGGCGATCGCGAACGCCTGAGCTCCCAGCCAGCGCACCAGAACGGGCATCAGGAGAGACCCGAGGAGGAACACTGCGAGGAGCATCAGCATATACGCGGCTCCTCGGGGCTCGTCGGCCGGTCACGGCTCAGGCGGGCGGGTGTGACTCCAGTCTACCGGGCGTTAGGGAACCGTTAGGCCGAGGTGACGACATCCGCCCGCTCAGGCTCGCGCGACACGCGGCGAGCACGGTCGCTCGTGGCAGAGTAACCCCGTGACGCGGACGTGGGTGCGAGAGCTCGGCGGGTGGATGTTCGCCTTCGCCGTGGCCGTCATCACGGTCGGCACTGTCGCCGCGACCGCGCGGGCGGAGCTGCTCTTCCGCGATGGGGACTCACTGATCGTGGCGCTGCTCTCCCGCTCGCTCCTCGCCGGCGGGCCCCAGGATTGGGCGATGTCGAGCGTGCTGTTCCTGCCCGAGACCGCCGTGTTCACCGCCCTCGACGCGGTGCTGCCGCTCGACGTCGAGGGGCTGCTCGCGGTCAGCGCGGTGCTCAACATGCTCGCGCTGTACGGCGCGCTGCGGCTGGTCGCCGGTCGACGCCGGGTCGGCGCGGCGCCCGTCGCGTGGGCGGTCGCCGCGCTCGCTGTCTTCGGTGTGCTCGCGATGACCGAGACCTCGGCGTCGCGCGACGCCCTCGAACTCGCCTCCCTGCCGCTGACGACCACGTACTACTCGGCGACGGTGATCGGCGCGGTGCTGGCCGTGGGGATCGTGCGGCGGATGCTCGATCGCGATCGTCCGGCGGCACTGCTCCTCGCCGCTCTGCTCGTGGTCACAGGGATCTCGACGCTGTCGAACCCGCTCTTCGTCGCCTGGGCGGTGGTGCCGGTCGGTCTTCTTCTCGCTGTAAGAGCGGTACGAGGAGGACGCACGACTCCGGGCGCTCGGTCGACGGCCTGGACAGCCCTCGCCGCCCTGGCCATGGGCGCGGGGGTCGGCTTCGCAGTGCGCATTCCGTTCTCTGCATGGATCGCCAACACGGGTGCGGGCTACGCGCAACCCGAGCGCTGGCGCGAGTCGCTCGTGTACTACGGCGAACTGCTCGGCGACCGACTCGGCTCACCGCTCGGCGTCCTCGCCGCGATGATCGGCGCCGGGCTCCTGGGGTGGGCGGTCGCGCGCAGCATCCGTGCGCACGATTCCGGGTCGCGCTTCGTCGCGCGCGCCGCCTGGCTCGCGCCTCTCCTCGTGGTCGTCGGTGCGATCGCACTGGGCACGCACGCCGCGCGATACCTGCAACCGCTCGTGTTCGCCCCGGTGCTCGCCCTCGTCGCCGACCCGCACGTGCTTCGCCTCGCACCGCGTCTGCGGCGGCAAGCCACCGCCGTGATCGCCGTGGTGCTGGTGATCGGTGCGGGCCTGAGCATCCCGCGCGTGGCCGCTGCCGTCTCCCGGCCCGACACCGACCTCGCCTGCGTGACCGCGTGGGTCGACACATCCGATCGCACCGGGGCCGGGCAGTTCTGGACGGTGCGCCTGCCGAAGCTGCACCTCGACGACCCCTCCCGCCTCGTCCAGGTCGACCACCGCCTGAACGGCTACGCCTGGCTGGTCAACCGCGCCGATCTGTCGCAGACGCGGGTCTCGTTCCTCGTCGAAGACGCGCAGACCGTGCCGTGGGAACTCCCCGTGTCGGCGATCCCCGACGACGTGGTCGACTGCGGGCGCTACCGCATCCTCGACTTCGGCGACGCCCTGCTTCCTGTCGGCCCCGCCCACAGCTAGCCGGGCCGCGCTTCTTCCTCTACGCAGGAGATCTCTCGATACGAAGGAGCACACAGGGCGGATGCTCCTTCCCAGAAGGAGAACTCCGTCGCTGCCGTGCGCGCACGCGCGGTCAGCGCGCGGGCGGACCCGTCGTCGTGCCGATACGGACGACGCACACGAGGTCTTGCGTCTCGCCGGGCTCTCCGCCGAGCATGCGGGCGATCTGCTCGCCCGCGACCCGCCCCTTCTCGACCGCGGGCTGCACGACCGTCGTCAGCGCACGATCCCCGAGACCGTCGACCGCGATGCCGTCGAAGCCCGCCACCGACACGTCCTCGGGCACGCGCAGCCCCCGCTCCTCGGCGGCGCGGATCACACCGACGGCGAGCAGATCGCTCTGGGCCAGGATCGCGGTGGGGCGAGTGTCGGGGTCGGCGAGCAGCTCCCGCCCGACAGCCAGACCCTCGTCGATCAGGCTGCCTGCCGCCGAGATCGCCGGGGCGTCGGGGAACACGCGCCGCGTGCCCTCGAGCCGGTCGACGGTCACGCCGATCGTCGCCTCGGCGATGCGCTCAGGAGTGACCGGGCCGCGCTGCCGCTGCGCACCGAGCGACAGCGTGACGATCGCGACGTCGCGATGGCCGAGGTCGTGCAGATGCTGCGCAAGGGCTGCCGAGGCATCCGCATTGTCGAGTGTGACGCGAGGAATGCCGGGATCGCCGGGGTCGCCCTCGATGACGACGACCGGCAGCCCGCGACCGCGGACGACCTTCACCGACTCCTGGGTGCGGCCCGACCAGCCGATCAGCACGTACGCATCGACCGGGGCGCTCGCGAGAGCGAGACCGTCTCCGCCGTCGTCGCGCATGAGCAGGATGCCGGAGCTGAGCTCGGCCAGCCCGTCGGCGAGGCCGTCCATCATCGCCGTCGTCACCGGATCGAGGAAGGCATGGCGCAGATGCCCCTCGAACACGACCGCGACGATGCCGCTGCGGCCCCGCCGGAGCGACGCCGCTCGGGGATCGGGGCCGGCGTACCCGAGCTCGGCGGCGGCCGCGAGAACCCGGTCGCGCGTGCCGTCGGACACGTTCGCCTTGCCGCTGAAGACGATCGACGCTGTCGATGCGGAGACCCCCGCCTCACGGGCGACATCAGAGATCGTCGCCCGCCGAGACGGCTCTGGACTGCTCATGGTCCGAGGATAACGCGCGACCCTCGGAGGCTCGAATCGATTCGAATAGGATGAGGCCCATGGATACCGCTCTTTCGCGCTCGCAGTTCGTGCGCTGGCGCGCCGCGATCTTCGCGATCTTCGCGGCGAGCGGTCTCTCGGTCGCGACCTGGGCCTCGCGCGTCCCGGGGATCAAGAGCGACCTCGGGCTCGACAACGCGCAGGTCGGGCTGATCCTTCTCGGCATGGGTGTCTCGTCGATCATCGGCATCTCGACGAGCCCGGCCGTCATGGCGCGCACCGGCGCCCGGCGCGGCATGCTGCTGACGATGCTCATGTTCTCGGTCGGCATCGCCCTCATCGGCGTGGGCTCGACCGTGCTCGCTTCGGTGCCGGTGGTGCTCGTCGGCATGGTGCTGTTCGGATTCGGCAACGGATGCCTCGACGTCATGATGAACGTCGAGGCGACCGCGATCGAGCAGCAGATGGGCCGCACGGTGCTGCCCGTGTTCCATGCCTTCTTCAGCTTCGGCACCGTGATCGGCGCGGGTGTCGGCGCACTGGCGGGCTGGCTGCACCTGACGGTCGCCGTGCACGCCGGCATCATGGGGCTGCTGCTCGCGGCGATCGCGGTGTTCTGCTTCACGCAGGTGCCGGTGCGCGCCGAGGCCCTCGACCCCGCTCCGGTCGAGAAGCCGGGGTGGCGGGAGCGGATGCACGTCGCCCTGGAGGCCTGGCGGGAACCCCGCACGTACCTCATCGGAGTGGTCATGCTGGGCATGGCCTTCGCCGAGGGCGGAGCGAACGACTGGATCGCCCTCGGAACCGAGCAGGGCCATGGCTTCGGGGCCGGCAGCGGCGCCGTCGCTCTCGCGGTGTTCTCGGTCGGGATGACGGTGGTGCGCCTGTTCGGCGGCCCGCTCGTCGACCGCTTCGGACGCGTGGTCGTGCTGCGGGTGCTCGCGTTCTCGGCCGCCGCCGGGGTGCTGCTGTTCATCCTCGCCCCGAACCTGCCGCTCATGCTGGTCGGCGCTGCGCTGTGGGGTGTGGGGGCTTCGCTCGGGTTCCCCATCGGCATGTCCGCCGCGGCCGACGACCCCGCCAAAGCCGCCGCCCGGGTCAGCGCCGCGGCCACCATCGGCTACGTCGCGTTCCTCGGCGGACCCCCGGTGCTCGGCTTCATCAGCGAGCACATCGGTCTGCTGAACACGCTGTACATCCTCATGGCGCTCATCGTGGCCTCCGGCCTCTTCTCCGGCGCCGTGCGCCCCCTCCCCGCCGACGAGAAGACCCCCGCCGCGCGCTGATCGCGACGCGCGGGTGTCCGCGCCCGCATCCACCCTCGGATCGTGCATCCTGTCAGCATGAGCTACAACCTGGCGTTCTGGGCGGGCGGCGACGACCTCGATGCAGACGAGACCTATCTCGCGCTCGAAGAGAATCACATCGACGGCGTGCGGGTGATCGACGCGGCAGAGGTGCTGGGGGCTCTCGACGCCCTCGAGGGATGGTCTCGCGAACCGAACTTCCTGTATCCGCCGGGCAGCGGGCCCGAGGGCGGCCCCGCATTCGACTTCCGCATCGGCACCCAGCTCGCGGAGTTCATCGGCTACGGCATCCAGGACGGCGACCACTTCAACGCCATCATCGACGCCATGCGCCCCCTGGGGTTCCGGCTCTACGACCCGCAGGTCCGCGAGCGCTTCCTCTGATGCCCACGCCCGCCGGCGCCCGGTGGACAGGAGATCTCACGCAACGAAGGAGTGGATGCCGCATCCGCTCCTTCCCATCCTGAGATCTCCTTCGCAACGCGATCCACCCGCCGGCCCTCGCCCGCCGCGCCGCCCGCCGCCGCGTCGTGCGACACCGACGCGACGAAGTAGGCTCGTCGGGTGCGTCTCGTCATCGCCCGCTGCTCCGTCGACTACACCGGTCGGCTCAACGCCCATCTGCCGCTCGCCACGCGCCTGCTCGTGCACAAGGGTGACGGGAGTCTGCTCGTGCACTCCGACGGGGGCAGCTACAAGCCGCTCAACTGGATGAGCCCGCCGTGCACCCTCACCACCGAGGAGCCCGGCGAGGAGGAGGCGACCGCGGGCGTCATCGACGTGTGGCGCGTCACCCACAAGAAGACCGGCGATGCTCTGCGCGTGCAGATCTACGAGATCATCCACGACACGTCGCACGAGCTCGGCGTCGACCCCGGCCTGCAGAAGGACGGCGTGGAGGCCGATCTGCAGCGGCTGCTCGCCGAGCAGGTCGAGCGCATCTCGGAGGGCGCGACGCTCGTGCGCCGCGAGTACCCGACGGCGATCGGGCCGGTCGACCTGCTGGTGCGGGATGCCGGGGGCGCGGCCATCGCGGTCGAGATCAAGCGCCGCGGCGACATCGACGGCGTCGAGCAGCTCACTCGCTACCTCGAACTGCTCGGACGCGACCCGCACCTCGCACCGGTGCAGGGCGTGTTCGCGGCGCAGGAGATCAAGCCCCAGGCCCGCGTGCTCGCCGAGGACCGCGGCATCCGCTGCCTCGTGCTCGACTACGAAGACATGAAGGGCATCGAGTCGGGCATCCCCCGCCTCTTCTGACGCCCCCACTCGTCGGCAAAGACGGAGCGGACCTGCGAAAACCCAGATCACTCGTGGCGGGAAGCGCGTGTCGGATGCCGACGCGCCGACGACTGCGCGGATCGTCTCCGTTTCGCGGGTGGGGCGCGCGGGTTGCGCCGCACGGCCCTGCACGTCCGTGCACCGGAACCCGGTGGCGCGGTGCCGGGCCATAGGCTGGAGGGTATGGCCTCCTCCCCCTACTCCTGCGTGCTGTGGGACGTCGACGGCACCATCGTCGACGCGTCCGTCGGCATCCTCCGTCGTCTGAACGTCGCCCTGACGCACTTCGGACGCCCGGCGCCCACGCGCGAGGAGCTGGTGCACTGGATCGGACCGCCCATGTTCCAGTCGTTCCAGGACCAGGCGGGCATGACGCCCGAGCAGTCCGCCGAGGCCGTGTCGTTCTACCGCACGCTCGGCAAGGCCGACGGCTACACCACCGACGTGACCACCTACCCGGGGGTCGCCGACCTGATCCACGACGTGCACGCCGCCGGCATCCCGCAGGCCACCGCGAGCTCGAAGCCCGAGAACCAGGTCGATGCACTGATCGACCACTTCGAGCTGCGCGCCGACTTCCTCACCACCGTCGGCGCCACGCCCGACGAGTCCACCCTCGCGTCGAAGACCGACATCGTCGCCGAGGCGCTGCGCCGGTTGACGGCGCTCGGCGCAGACGTGTCTCGCCCCGTGCTCATCGGCGACCGCCACCACGACGTCGAGGGCGGCAATGCCAACGGCGTGCCGGTGATCTTCGTCGAGTGGGGCTTCAGCGACGCGCACGAGGGCGACGAGGCGGCCTTCCGCGCCGCATCGGTCGACGAACTGCGCGCGCTGCTGCTGCACTGACCCGCGAGTTCGGTCGCCCCGGCGCTCAGCGGGTCCGGAGCCGGAATGCACAGAACTCCCCGCCGGACACCGCAGAAGCGGCTCCGGTCGGGGAGTTCAGAGAAATACCGTGCGACTCAGAGAGCGCGGATGTTCTCGGCCTGCAGGCCCTTGGGGCCCTGCGCGACGTCGAACTCGACCCGCTGGTTCTCTTCGAGGCTGCGGTAGCCGGAGGAGTCGATCGCGGAGTAGTGCGCGAAGACGTCGGCGCCTCCGTCGTCGGGGGAGATGAAGCCGAAGCCCTTCTCCGCGTTGAACCACTTAACAGTGCCCTGGGTGCTCATGTACTGCCTGTTCTGCTGGAAAAGAAGCCGACGCAGGATGCACCGACACCGCTAACGCTAGCGGGTGAGGCGCCGAGGGCAACAGACGCAATCAGAAGGTAATCCAAATGTTGCACGGGCGCGGCGCGGGTCCTGGCCGCCGATGGATGCCGCACCGGATGCGGACGGCTCCGTGCGGAGCATCCGGCATCCGATGCGTTCCCTGACGGACCGGAGCCGTCGAGACGGACCCTCCCTGAAAAATGGTGTGGCCCTCACCGCGGGGGGAGCGATGAGGGCCGAAGACGACCGGAGGGTGCGTCAGAGTCCACTGTACAACTTTTTTCACGTCCGTGTCCCCCATTTGGGGGACAAATCTCGAAAAAGGTGCAAACATAGATAGCGGCCCCCTCGAGTAGCCCATTGGGGACTGAACTACTCGAGAGGGCCCAATCGCATGCACGGATCGTCCGGCCTCTGGGGAAGGCGGCCCGTCTTCTGGGGAAAGACGGGGACGATCGATCCCCTTGTGCATGCATCTTCACCATAGGGGAGGTAGCACGATCCCGCCACGGCCCTTCCCGTGGCGGTGAGGTGAAGCAGCAGGGGAATGATCCGGGGAGGATCGCAGGTTCCGGAGGGCGGGGCGCACAGCACGGACCACGTCCGTCGCCCCGCCTCCCGGATCCGCGGCCCCACGGGCGCCCGTGCGATCGGTAGCCTTGTCGCGTGACCCTGCTGAACAAGGACATGACGCTGTGCATCTCGCTGTCGGGACGCCCCAGCAACAACGGCACGCGCTTCCACAACTTCCTCTACGAGGAGCTGGGGCTCAATTGGATCTACAAGGCCTTCGCACCGACCGATCTGGAGCAGGCGATCGCGGGCGTGCGCGGCCTCGGCATCCGCGGCTGCGCGATCTCGATGCCCTATAAAGAGGACGTCATCGCCTTCGTCGACCGCATGGAGCCTTCGGCCGCCGCGATCGACTCGGTCAACACGATCGTCAACGACGACGGCGTGCTCACGGCGTACAACACCGACTACTCGGCGATCGCGCAGCTGATCGCCGAGAACGCCCTCGATGCCGGATCGTCGGTGCTGCTGCGCGGCTCGGGCGGTATGGCCAAGGCCACCGCCGCCGCGTTCCGCGACGCCGGCTTCACCCGGGGCACCATCGCCTCCCGCAACGAGGACGCAGGGCGGCTGATCGCCGATCTCTACGACTTCACCTGGCAGTCGGATGCCGAGGGCACGGCGACCGCCGACGTCATCGTGAACATCACCCCCGTCGGCATGGCGGGCGGCCCCGACGAGCACGAGGTCGCGTTCACGGACGCGCAGATCGCCGCGGCATCCGTGGTGTTCGACGTGGTCGCGATGCCCGCCGAGACGCCGCTGATCCGCGCCGGGCGCGCGGCAGGCAAGACCGTGATCAGCGGCGCGGAGGTCGCCACGCGCCAGGCGCTGGAGCAGTTCGTTCTCTACACGGGCATCCGCCCCTCCCACGAGCAGGTGCGCGCCGCCGAGGAGTTCGTGCGCGCGCAGTGACCGGAGCGTCGGTCGCTACCCTGGGGCCATGAAGACCATCGGCGTTCTCGGCGGGATGAGCTGGGAGTCCTCCCTCGAGTGGTACCGACTGGCGAACGAGCGCGTCGCGGCGCGACTCGGCGGCTACCACTCCGCCCGCGTGCTGCTCGATTCTCTCGACTTCGCCGAGATCGAGGCGATGCAGGCCCGAGACGACTGGGACGCCGCGGGTGCGCTGCTCGCCGACCGCGCCCGGGCGCTCGAGACCGCCGGCGCCGACCTGCTGGTGCTCGCGACGAACACCATGCACCTCGTCGCCGACCGGATCACGGATGCCGTGGGCATCCCCTTCCTGCACATCGCCGACGCGGCGGGGGCCGCCGTCTCGGCCGCGGGCGTCGAGACCGTCGGCCTGCTCGGCACGGCCTTCACCATGGAGAAGCCGTTCTACGCCGAGAGGCTCGCAGCGCAGGGCATCCGCACGATCGTGCCGGAGGCCGACGACCGACGCACCGTTCACGACGTCATCTACGGCGAACTGGTGCACGGAGTCGTGCGTGACGAGTCGCGACGGAGCTACGTCGAGGTCGTCGACCGCCTGATCGCGCGCGGCGCCCAGGGCGTGATCCTCGGATGCACCGAGATCGAGCTGCTCCTGTCGGCCGACGACGTCTCCGTCCCCGTCTTCCCCACCACCTCGCTGCACGTCGACGCCGCGGTCGAGGCCGCACTCGCCGACTGAGGCGGGGCGCGGAGGGCGGTCAGCGGGCGGTCACGACGACCTTGCCCATGGTCTGCGAGGTCTCCACGACAGCGTGGGCCTCGCGCAACGTTGCCGCATCGAGCGGCGCGAGCCGGCGCGTGAGCGTCGACCGCAGCACACCGTCGTCGAGCAACTCGGCGACCCGCTCGAGGAGGTCGTGCTGGAAGCGATCCTCGGGCTCGTGCACCGGCCGCGTGAACATCAGCTCCCAGTGCCAGGTGACGCTCTTCGCCTTGAGGGCGTCGATGCTGCCCCCCGTCTCGTCGATCGACACGACTTCGCCGCGCGGCCGGATCACGTCGGCGATGGCGTCGATGTTGCCCGGCGTGAACGAGGTGAAGACGTAGTCGACCCCGGCGGGCGCGATCTCGCGCACGGCGCCGGCGAAGTCTCTGCCGACGACATGATCCGCGCCCATCTCGCGCACCCACGCCGCCGATTCCTCGCGCGACGCGACGGCGATCACCGTCAGACCGGTCAGTGCCTTGGCGAGCTGGATCACGAGCGAGCCCACGCCCCCGGCCGCCCCGATCACGAGGATCACGCCCTCACTCCCGCGGTGCAGACGGAGACGGTCGAAAAGCGCCTCCCACGCCGTGATGACGGTGAGGGGCACCGCGGCAGCCTCGGCATCCGTCAGGGTGACGGGAGCGTGCCCGACGATGTTCTCGTTCACCAGGTGGAATTGCGCGTTCGTGCCGGGGCGGTCGATCTGACCTGCGTAGAACACGCGGTCGCCGACGGCGAAGAGGCGCGCGTCGTCGCCCGTGGCGACGACCCTGCCGACCGCGTCGAAGCCCAGCACCTTCGGCGCGGAGCGCGGTGCCCGAGCCCGCTGCTTCACGTCGACCGGGTTCACCGATACGGCATCGACGGCCACGAGGAGGTCGTGCCCAGTGGGGGACGGCATCGGAACGGTCACATCGATCATCGATGAGGGATCGGATGCCTTGCCGCCCGCTGCGGCCACCGCGCTCATCGTCTCGGACACGTACTCTGACAGGTTCTCGCTCATGGGGACGAACCTACCCATCGCACCCCAGTTACCCGCAAGGGACATTGGTTCCTTTTGGGTACCATTGCGGAATGACCGCATCCGTTCGCTGCGCCGCCGGCACTCCCCACGACGTCTACGACGCGCAATGTCCCTGCCGCGGCGTGCTCGACCTGCTCGCCGACAAGTGGAGCGCGCTCGCGCTCGGCGCCCTCGAAGACGGCCCGCTGCGATTCGGCGCACTCAAGAAGAAGCTCGTGGGCGTCAGCCCGAAGGTGCTCACCGCGACCCTGCGGCGCCTCGAGGAGCGCGGCCTGCTCGACCGGGAGGTCTTCGCGCAGGTGCCCGTGCGCGTCGAGTACTCCCTCACCCCGCTCGGTGCCGACGCCGGGCGCCCTCTGCGCGAGCTGCGCCTGTGGGTCGAAGCGAACATCGAGCGGTTCCCCGGCACCTGACCCCTTCCGTCTCGTCTTCGGTCTGTCAACCGGGTAGGCGTCCAGCGGGATGTCGACGAGCGTGGCCGGGGTCCACCCCCACGCGAACGGAGCACACGATGAAGGCACTCACCTGGCAGGGCACCCGCGACGTGACGGTCGAGGAGGTGCCGGACCCGGTCATCCAGGAGCCGACGGATGCCATCGTCCGCATCACCTCCTCGGCGATCTGCGGGTCGGATTTGCACCTGTACGAGCTGCTCGGCCCGTTCATCGACCGCGGCGATATCCTCGGCCACGAGCCGATGGGCGTCGTCGTCGAGGTCGGCTCCGGAGTGAACACGCTCAAGCCCGGCGACCGGGTCGTGATCCCCTTCAACATCTCGTGCGGCGAGTGCTTCATGTGCACGCACGGCTTCCAGTCGCAGTGCGAGACGACGCAGGTGCGCGAGTACGGCAGCGGCGCCGCCCTGTTCGGCTACACCAAGCTGTACGGGCAGGTGCCCGGCGGCCAGGCCGAATTCCTGCGGGTTCCGCTCGCCGACTACAACCACATCGCGGTCGGGCACGAGCTGCCGGACGAGCGCTACCTCTTCCTCAGCGACATCCTGCCGACGGCCTGGCAGGGCGTCGAGTACGCGCAGGTCCCCGAGGGCGGCACGCTCGCCGTGATGGGTCTCGGACCGGTGGGGCAGTTCGTCGCCCGTATCGGACGACACCGCGGGTACCGGGTGCTGGCCGTCGAGCCGGTCGCCGAACGCCGCGCCATGGCCGAACGGCACGGCATCGAGACGTTCGACCTCACCGACACGGTCGTCGACGAGCTGCGCGACCTCACCGAGGGCCGCGGAGCCGACGGAGTGGTGGATGCCGTGGGCCTGGAGGCGCACGGCAACTCCGGCGTCGAGTTCATGCAGAAGGCGGTGGGGCTGCTGCCCGATGCTGCGGCGCGGCAGATGCTCGACAAGGCCGGGGTCGACCGGCTCGCGGCGGTCTACGCGTCGATCGACACGGTGCGCCGCGGCGGCACGGTCTCGCTCAGCGGGGTCTACGCGGGCGACGCCGACATCATGCCGATGAAGACCCTGTTCGACAAGCAGATCAGCCTGCGGATGGGCCAGTGCAACGTGAAGCGGTGGATCGACGACCTGCTCCCGCTCGTCGAGGACTCCGCCGACCCGCTCGGCGTGATGGACCTCACCACCCACCACGCGCCGCTCGAGGACGCCCCGGGTCTCTACAGCACGTTCCAGAAGAAGGAGGACGGCTGCATCAAGGTGGTTCTCCACCCCGGCTCCTGACACACGAAGTGCGGGATCGATATGTCAGCTCCGGAGGGCATCCGGCGTGACATATCGATCCCGCACGGGACCGTGTCAGGGGCGGCGGTTGCCGACCCCGGGCTCGTCGTTGTGCTCGGAGTTGTACGAGTCGGCCTCGGCCGCGGCGGTGCCGTCGGTGAACTCGTCGACACCCACGGCGGCGGCCGCACCGGAGTCGGCCCCTCCCCCGCCCGCGGGCACCTCGCCCGCTCCGGCACCGTCACGCGTGCGCTCTTCGAGCAGCTCCGTGATGCGCTCCTGCGCCTCGGCGCCGCCCGGCATCTGCGGGTTCGCGGCGTCGACGCCGACGCCCTGGTTCTCGATGCCGCTCATGCGTCGCGCTCCTCGACCTCGTCGGGCGAGTCGGCGATGCCCAGGTCGGGGTCGGTGTTGACACCGCCGCCGATGGCGTCCTGACCCGCGATGCGCGCCTCGGCCGACACGTCGTCGTCGGGGAGCGTCGAGTCGTCGCTCTCGACCAGGTCCTCCTCTTCGGGCAGGACCGTGGGTTCCTGCGAGCTGATGGAGTTGATGAGTCCCTCGGGGTTCGACATGCTGCTCCTCTCGTCGGGGGTGGAGCTTCCAGACTGCCGCTCCGGCCGCTCTGCGACAGGCCCGTTGACACGCTCCCCTCCACGGCGTAGCAGGGCCGTTCGGAGCATCCGATCGCGATATGCCAGTCTGGTCGCGAGGGGGAGACATGACCAAGGTGTGGCAGTTCTACGTGCAGTCGGCCCGGAGGAATCCGACCGACCTCTGGATCTCGATCGTGGCCGTGCTCCTCACGCTCGTGCTCGGCGTGGGCGTGCTGGTCTCGTCGACCGACTTCGCGTTCGCGGTGCTCGCGGCGCTGGTGCTGCTCGGCGCCCTCGACGTGCGCTTCGGCTTCCAGCGGGCGACCCGACCGGCCCGCGATGCCCGCGGTGCGAGAGCGCGCCGGTCGCAGCCCGACCCGGATGCCGCGTTCCCGGCCTTCCTGTTCCTGGTTCCCCTCGTCACCACTGCGCTCGGCTTCTGGTGGATCGTGCCCGGACTGCAGTCCGACGACACGCCCCCGGCGATGGCCCTGCTGCTGTGGCTGATCATCTCGTACGCCGCGATGCTGCTGTCGATCCTCGTGGCCGCGTTCCTGCTGTTCCCCCTCGAGCTCGTGGGCCGCGGGCTCATCCAGGCGATCCGCGGGCGCTTCGCTCGGGCGGTGCCCCTGGTGGTGGGCGGCATCTACATCCTGCTCGTGCCCGCGTTCGGTATCGCCGGAGCCCTCGCCCTCGACGACCTGCCCCCCTTCCCCTTCGCCGGCTACGGGATCATCGCGGGCCTCCTCGGCGTCGACGGGCGGTACTCGATCGAGAGCGAGGGGTGGCTATGGGTCACCCGCCTCCTGTTCGTGCTGATCCTCATCCCGCTGCTCGGCCTGCTGCGCGTGCGCCGCGACCGGCGGAACGACCCGCACCCCGACGCTCCCTGACCTCGAACCAGGTCTTCGGCCCCACGTCAAGGGGGGTTTTCCGCGGGTTCCGCGGCAGTACCGTCATCAGACGTAGGAGCGCAGCGGCGAGGAGACCACATGCCCGAGGGGACGACGCCGACGGCTGCCCTGCTCGACGGGCGATACCAGATCGGTGAGAGCCTCGGTCGAGGGGGCATGTCGACGGTCTACCGCGCCGAAGACACGTATCTCGGGCGCACGGTGGCGATCAAGATCCTCCGCGACGACGACGAGCTCGTCGGCTTCTCCGACCGCATGCACACCGAGAAGGCGCTGCAGGCCTCGCTCAGCCATCCGTCGCTCGTCACACTGTTCGACGCGCGCCTCGAGCGCACCGGCCCCCGCTACCTCGTGATGGAGTTCATCGACGGGCCGACGCTCGCCGACCGGATGTTCGCCGGAGCCCTGCCCGCAGACCAGGTCGCGGCTCTCGCTCAGGACCTCGCCGAGGCGCTGAGCGCGGTGCACGCCGCCGGCATCGTGCACCGCGACGTCAAGCCCTCGAACGTGCTGCTCGCCCCGCGCAAGGCCGGACGCACGACCGCGAAGCTCGCCGACTTCGGCATCGCCTGCGAGATCGATGCGCCCGCGATGACCTCACCCGGCGTGGTGATGGGAACGCTGGCGTACATGGCGCCGGAGCAGGTGCGCGGCCAGCGCGTGACCCCGGCCGGCGACGTGTTCTCGCTCGGACTCGTGCTGCTCGAAGCCCTCACCGGGGAGCGCGGCTACCCCGCGGCCGTCGGCATCGCCGCCGCCGTCGCCCGGGTCAGCGGACCCCCCGAGATCCCGCAGGACATCGACCCCGGCTGGCGCGATCTGCTCGACCGGATGACGCGCACCGAACCCTCGGAACGACCGACCGCCGACGAGGTCGCCGCGGCCGCCCACCTGCTCGCACCGAGAATGACCACCGGCTCACCGGCGGCGGCGGCCGTTCCGGCAGCCTCGCGTGCGTCCGCGCGGAGAGGGGCTGCGGTCGGAGCGGGAGTAGGGGCGGTCGGAGCAGGAGTGGCGTCGGTCGGCGCAGCCGCATCGGTCGGCGCGGAAGTGGGAGCCGACACGGGGGCGGCGGAGTCCGCACACCCCGCGGCGGGCGCAACTGCTGCCGCAGACGCACCGGCCACCATGGCTCTCGGAGCGTCCGGCTCCCTTTCCGACACCGGCATCGCCGCGCACACTCCGGCCGAACGCGCGGCGGCCGCCGAGCATCCGACCGCCGTGATGGACGTGGTGCCCCTGCGTCGCAACCGTCAGCACCGGCCGCAGCCCCGTCGACGCCCGGTCGCGCGCACGGCGGCGTCCGTGCTCGCCGGGGTGCTGCTGCTCGGGGCCGGGGGCGCCGGCACAGCCGCCCTGCTCGGCGCGGGCTCGCCGACCTCGCCCCGCATCGCCGCGGTGACCGCCGTGCGCACGCCCGCCGAGGCACCGTCCGACGGCGTCGAACAGGCGACCGTCGAGCAGGCGACGCAAGACCAGTCGACGCAGCAGCAGGCCGACGCCCCTCAGCCCGTTCAGGAGGCCGTCGTCGAGCCCGCAGCCCCTCAGGACGCGGCTCCCGACAACTCGAGCAAGGGCTCCGAGAAGGCGAAAGAGGCGAGCCAGCAGCAGGGGCCGCCATCGTGGAGCGGCGACAAGGGCTCCGGCAAGAAGGACGACAAGAGGGACGAGAAGTAGCCTCGCTCCCGCCCGCCCCGCTCGGCTCAGAGCAGACCGAGGTCGTAGGCGGCGGCCTCGTCGCAGAGTGCGGATCCGCGCTGCCGAGACGACCGCTGCCCGCAGAGTACTCTCGCTCACCTGGAGACGACGAAGTGACCGACCATTAGGCGTCTTGCGCGGTACCGGCGCTGGCTATCGCAGCGCGCGCGAAAGCTGCGACCCTCGATAGCGCGACTGCATTCAGGAGAATGCTCCCCGCTTCGACCGCTGGAGGTGCTGTATCTTAACTCGCATGGTGAACGAAAAGAGTCGTCTATTGATCGTTACTGCTTCCATCATTGGTGCGGCTACGATTGCAGGAATCGCCACATACTTTTTCGTCAGGTGGCTCCTGACCGAGGCAAATCGTCAAGAGTTCTCCCGTCGACCCGAAGTAGAGAACTGGGCACTCCCAGCGGTAGGGACCGATGGGCCCGCCCTCCTTTACGCCTGCGCCGTGGTCGCTGTCCTTATTGGTGCGAGTGCGGTGTGGTTTGGCGTTCGAGGAACTCGAGAGTCAACTAAGTAATCGCCCCGATAGGAGCCGAGTTTCGAGCTGGTCCCTTTTCCATGGCTCAGTGTCGAACTGCTCGCGCCGGCATCACCTTCGCCGATAACGGTTCATCAGATTCTCGGGCATAAGCCCCCTCCTCGTTGCAGTTCCGCTACGGCCCGCAACCTTTCGGCTTGCAAGCTGTAGCGACGGCACGGAAGTCAACTCAAGAGCGGTTAGACCCTCCGCCAGATACCCACCGGGCACGGGCGGTTCAGCGGGTCGGCCTCGCGGAGCGTCGTATCCCCGTAAAGTCGGTACTTCACGGTTCTTACCCACTTATAGGTGTTATTCCACCCGGGTTTCACAAGACACGCGTTGGGGTTGAAAATTGAGTGAACCAGCTGCGACGCTGGCGGCGGAACGACGGCGGCGGCCGAGGAAACCGAGGCCAACGTGAGCATGGCTACGAGTGCAGCGGTGACCATGCCGAATTTAATTGATTTCCTTCTATGCACCCCGAGAGGCTAGCCCCCTCGATGCAGCCAATGAAAGAAACTGGATTTTCCATTTCATCCAATGTCAGAAAGTGTAGTTTCTTGACCGCCTGCGCGGAGGAATGGATAATTCCTCATCGCGCTTTCTCGACGGCGTACACAGGAGATCATGAATGCTAGACCGAATCTTGGATATCATCGCGCAGGCATTGCGCGAATACCGACGACGGACTGGCCTCAGTCAAGAGCAGGTTGCGTTGAAGATCGGTTGTTCCGTGCCGACCTACAGAGCCTTGGAAGTGCCATGCATCGATCGTGACCGTATGCCTAATCCAAAGCTCGGGACTGTGATGCGAGTGCTCGCCACGGTAGGCCTCGATGCCGCACTTGTGGAATCTCTGGCTATCCAGTTTATTGACAATCGCCAGGCCCCAAATACACTCCGAGATCATGAATAAGAGGCGTATAAGCATCTTGGGATCGATGATCGCGCTGGTCGTCGGGATATCGTTGCTGGGCGCGGCCCCGGCAGATGCAAACCCAAGGCTGCTTCTCATGGATGGAGGACCTTCCGCGAGCACCTGTGCATACTGGCGCGGCTATTACATCGTTCGCGGGATACATGTGTCCGGATGTTCCAAGAATTACATCTCTAAGAGGTGGAGCTTTTACCTCATTTACTAGGCATTTCTCCGCGCCAGCGCTCGGCTCAGAGCAGTCCGAGGTCGTAGGCGGCGGCGACGGCCTCGTCGCGCGTCGTGACCCCGAGCCGCTGGTAGAGCGCTCGCGCGTGCGATTTCACGGTGTTGATCGACAGGTGCGAGCCCGAGGCGATGGCCTGCAGACTCATCCCCCGATCGAGGCCTTCCAGCACCCGACGCTGCTGCGGGGTGATGCGCACGCGATCGACGTCGAGCGCCGCGACCTCGCGCGCACCCTGCGTGTCGGCGAGGTCGGCGCCGAGAGCCGAGCGCGCGGCGGCCGGCACCGCGAGCCAGGTGCTGAGCAACCCCCGCTCGCGCACCGACGCAGCCAGGTCGCTGTACTCCCCGGCCACCGGGCGGGCGGCGCGGGCGGCCGCATGCGTGGCCAGCGCCCCGAGCCGCTCGCGGGTCGTGCGACTCGCACCGAGCGCCTCCACGGCGCGTCGGGCGGCGAGCGGTGCATCGCCCGCGGCGAGCGCCAGCCGGGCGCGGGTGAGACGGGCGATGTGGTGATCGGCGTGGTCGGCGGCGGCCCGTTGCGCCTGGGCATCCTGCCGTAACGACAGCAGCAGCTCGACCTCGGCGTGGGTGAGAAGCGGGCCGAGCGTGCTGCCCTCTCCGAGCCAGGCTTCGAAGCGCGCCTTGTCGTCGCGCACGGACTGCAGGGTGCCCAGACGGTCCCCCCACACGAGCGCATGGCGGGCCCGGGCGTATGTCACGGCGGGCCCCCACCCCTGTTCGGCGTTGACCGGTTGGTCGAGCATCCGCAGGGCGGCCTCGGCGTCGTCGCGGCGCAACGACTCGATGCCGATGATCGCCCGTGCCGTGTCGGCGGTGAGCGCGATGCGCGAGGCGAACCACCCGTCGACGGCGGGTGCCTCATCGTGCCGCGTGAGCCAGGCCGACGCCTGCTCGATGTCACCGTCGAGCGCGAGGAACAGGGCGGCCTTGCCGGCCGCGTCGCGCTGCACGTAGTCGACGCGCGAGTCGCCGCTGCGCTCGTACGCATCGCGCAGGCTGAGCACGGCGCCGGCGAGGTCGTCGGCGAGCCCGCGGGTGATCCCGGCCTGCAGGAGCGCGGCGGGTACGCGGGACGCGACGAGTCCCGGTCGGTGGACGACCGCGATGCGGCTGAAGCGCTCGACCAGCGACGCCAGCCGGATGGCGCGGGGGAAACGCCCCCGCACCCGCAGCGCGATCATGCGGGAGGCGGCCACGCTGAGAAGGCTGAGGGCCCGGTCGGAGCGGGCCAGCGCTTCGAGTTCGTCGAGGTCGTCGGCATCGGGCAGGCTGGCGCTGCCCAGCATGCGATCGACCGCGTCGGCCGAGGAATGCAGGCGGATGTCCCGCACCGCAGCCGCGCGGGTGTCGAGCTCGAACGCGTCGAGGGGGATGAGGCGCAGAGCCTCGTCGAGCAGCTGACCGGGCTCGTCGAGCAGCGCCGACCAGTGCGCGCCGATGAGCCGCACCGCACGTGGCCAGTCGCGGGAATCGAGCGCGCGGCGTACATCGCGGTCGACATCGGCCACGTCGGCATCGCCGCCGAGGGTAGCGATGGCGATGCCGTCGCGCCCCGGCGTCGGCGCGATTCCGTCAGGGTCGCTCGTCATGATCGTGGTTCCTCGGTCTCCCTTCGAGAATATCGGTGAGCCGGAGGGATGCGGGATATCCGAACGGGGGGTTCGTGGCAACCCTCTCCACCCGACCGATCCGCCTCCCTATCGTCGAGGAAACGGGTCGCGGGCGTGCTGCCCGCCCCTCGCGAAGGAGCAGGAAATGGTCGTCATCGGGTACCACGCATCGCACGAGCAGCATCCGCCGCGCGAGCTCCTCGCCGCAGTGCGCCTGGCCGAGGCCGTCGGTTTCGACGCCGCGATGTGCTCCGACCACCTCGCCCCCTGGACGCGGGCGCAGGGCGAATCGGGGCACGCGTGGAGCTGGCTCGGCGCCGCGCTCGGTGCGACATCGTTCCCCATCGGCCTCGTCACCGCCCCGGGCCAGCGCTACCACCCCGTCGTCATCGCGCAGGCGATCGCGACGCTGGCCGACCTCTTCCCCGACCGCTTCTGGGCCGCACTCGGCAGCGGCGAAGCGCTGAACGAGCACGTCACCGGCGAGGGCTGGCCCGACAAGCCGACGCGCCAGCGGCGGCTGCGCGAATCCGTCGACGTCATGCGCACCCTGCTGCGCGGAGAGCGAGCGGCTGCCTCGGGCGCCGTGCGTGTGCACGACGCCCGACTGTGGAGTCTGCCCGACGTACCCGCCCCGCTGTTGGGAGCGGCCGCGAGTCCGGCGACGGCGGAGTGGATCGCCGACTGGGCCGACGGGCTCATCACCGTCGGAGCGACCGCCGACGAGACGCAGCAGGTGCTCGCGCGATATCGCGCGCACGGCGGTCGCGGCAGCGCCCGGCTGCAGATCCACGTCAGCCTGGCCGACACCGAGCGCACCGCCGTCGACATCGCGCGCGACCAGTGGTCGCACTGCGCCGTCGCGGGCGAGCGCATGTGGGACCTCGCGAACCCCGAGGACTTCGAGGCGGAATCCCACCCCACCGACGACGACCTGCACCGGTCCGTGATCATCGCGGATTCGGCGGATGCCCTGGCCACCCGCATCGCCGAGATCTCGCGCGGCTTCGACCACGTCTACCTCCACCACGTCGGCAAGGACCAGGCGACGTTCCTGCGCCGATGCGAGACCGAGCTGCTGCCGGCACTGCGGGGGATGCTGTGACCGCCGGCCGCTTCCTCGGCACCGACCCCTGGGCCATCGAGGCCGAGGGGGTCGACGAGAGCGTGCTCGCCCACGAGGAGTCGGTCTTCGGACTCTCGAACGGGCACGTGGGGTGGCGCGGCAACCTCGACGAGGGCGACCCCCGTGGGCTCTCGGGCAGTTACCTCAACGGCGTGTTCGAGGAGCATCCGATGCCCTACGCCGAAGACGGTTACGGCTACCCCGACACGGGCCAGAGCGTGATCAACGTGCCCAACGGCCAGCTGATCCGGCTGCTCGTCGACGACGAGCCCTTCGACATCCGCCGGGGAACCGTGCACACCCACACGCGGCGCCTCGACCTGCGCGACGGCACCCTCGGGCGCCGCGTCGAGTGGACCAGCCCCACCGGCCGCGGCGTGCGCCTCGCGTCGACCCGCCTCGTCTCGCTCGCCCACCGGTCGGTCGCGGCCGTGCGCTACGTCGTCGAAGCCGTCGATCACCCCGTCGAGCTCACGATCCTCTCGGAGGTGCTCGCCAACGAGCCGGTTCCCGTCGTGCACGAGGACCCCCGGGTCGAAGACCTGCTCACCGAACCCTGGCGACCGGTCGAGGCCGACGTGCTGGGCACGGCGGCGACGTTGCTGCACCGCACCCGCGAGAGCGACCAGGTCGTTGCCGTCTCGATGGACCACGTGGCGACCACCACCGGCTCGGCGGCGCCATCCGTCACGACGGAGGCGCGCGAGCAGCTCGCCCGCACCACCATCCGCGTGCGCCTGTCGCCCGGCGAGAGCATCGAGATCGTCAAGGTCGTGGGCCACGAGTGGTCGACGTCGTCGCCTCCGTCGAGCCTTCGCGACCGCGCGGAGGTAGCGGTCGCCGATGCGCTGCGCGGCGGCTGGGACGATCTGGTCGCCCGACAGCGCGCACGGCTCGACGACTACTGGGGCTGCGCCGACGTCGAGATCGACGGCCTCCCTCGGCTGCAGCAGGCGCTGCGGTTCGCGCTGTTCCAGGTGTTCCAGGCATCCGACCGCGCCGAACTGCGCTCCGTTCCTGGAAAGGGTCTCACCGGATCGGGCTACCAGGGCCACACCTTCTGGGACTTCGAGGCGTTCGTGCTGCCGGTGCTCACCTCGACCGCCCCGCACGCCGCCGAGCAGGCGCTGCGATGGCGTCATTCGACGCTCGATCGGGCGCGGGAGCGCGCGAGGCTGCTGCACCTCGACGGCGCCGCCTTCGCGTGGCGCACCATCGACGGCCGGGAGAGCTCGGGCTACTGGCCGGCCAGCACCGCCGCCTTCCACATCAACGCCGCCGTCGCCGGCGCCGTGCTGCACTACGTGCGCGCGACCGGCGATACGACGTTCGAACGCGAAGCCGGGCTCGAGATGCTCGTCGAGACCGCACGCCTGTGGTGCGCGCTGGGTCGATGGGATGCGGCGGGCGCGTTCCACATCGACGGCGTCACCGGTCCCGACGAGTACTCCGCGATCGTGAACGACAACGTCTACACGAATCTCATGGCGCGGGTGAACCTGCGGGGGGCCGCCGCCACGGCGCGGAAGCATGCCGATGTCGCCCGCGCGCTGGGGGTCGACGACGACGAGATCGGGCGATGGGAGTCGACCGCCGCCGCGATGCACATCCCCTACGACGACGCTCGCGGCGTGCACCCGCAATCGGCCGGCTTCACCGATCTCGAGCGGTGGGATTTCGACGCCACCGGCGCCGATCAGTACCTGTTGCACGATCACTTCCCCTACTTTCAGCTGTACCGCAAACAGGTGATCAAGCAGGCCGACCTCGTGCTCGCCCTCTACTTCGCCCACGAGGAGTTCACGCCCGAGCAGAAGGAGCGCGCCTTCGCGTACTACGAAGCGCTGACCGTGCGCGACTCCTCGCTCTCGGCCTCGGTGCAGTCGATCATCGCGGCCGAGGTCGGGCACCTCGATCTCGCGTTGGACTACCTGGCCGAGGTGGCCACCATCGACCTCGACGACCTGCACGGCAACACCGAGGAGGGCCTGCACATCGCGGCGCTCGCGGGCGCCTGGTCGGCGGCGACGGCCGGCTTCGGCGGCATGCGCGACACGGACTCCGGGATGTCGTTCCGCCCGCGACTTCCTCCGGGCGCGACGCGGCTGGCGTTCGGCATCCGCATCCACGGGTGCACGCTGCACGTCGAGACCACGTCGGCGTCGACGACGTACCGCCTCGTCTCGGGCGCCGCAGTGCGCATCCATCACTTCGACGAGGAGGTCGTGCTCGAGCCGGGCCGGCCGGTCACGCGCGACACGCCTCCCGCCGAACCGTCGGGCCCGCGCCCGACCCAGCCCTGCTGGCGCGAGCCCCGGCCCGCGGCCGAGGCGCTGGCCGTAGAGAGAGGAGAGAACCATGTCGGATGAGACGCCCCCGGTCGGCGCGATGCGGATGGCCTTCTGGTCGTGGATGGGCATCGTCGTCGTCGGCCTCGCTGTGATGATCGTGCTCCCTCTGGCGGGGAGGTGACTCGTGCGACGGTTCGTGCGCGACTGCGGCCTCAGCCTCGCGTTCCTCGCCATCTTCGTACTGACGCTCGTCGGCCAGTCGTTCGCCGGTCTGGCCTACACGAACGAGGAGCTCGCCCAGCACGGCCAACCCCCGGTCGGCTACCTCGAGTTCGTCACCTCGTCGGACTTCCTTGTCGACGTCGCCGAGAACTGGCAGTCGGAGTTCCTGCAGTTCTTCCTCTTCATCCTCGCGACGATCTGGTTCATCCAGCGCGGGTCGCCCGAGTCGAAGAAGCCCGGCGACGAGGGCGTCGGCACCGATGCCGATCAGTACGTCGGCCGCTACGCCCGGCCCGATTCACCGGGATGGGCGAAGGTCACGGGCATCCGGCGGTGGATCTACTCGAACTCCCTGCTGGTCGTGATGGGCGCGATCTTCCTGCTGTCGTGGTTCGCCCAGTCGCTGGCCGGCACCACGGTGGCGAACGAACAGAACGCGCAGCACGGCCTGCCGCAGGACACGTGGCT
The DNA here is from genome assembly GCF_057655505.1 of Microbacterium sp. Soil_N32. NCBI lineage: Bacteria > Bacillati > Actinomycetota > Actinomycetes > Micrococcales > Microbacteriaceae > Microbacterium > Microbacterium sp. Soil_N32. The sequence goes on along the minus strand of NZ_JBDGME010000017.1, from coordinate 66,069 downwards.
GGACTACGTGCTCTCGCCCGAGTTCTGGAACCGCACACTGCAGAACTGGCAGTCGGAGTTCCTCGCCGTCGGCGCGATGGTCGCGTTCTCGATCTACCTGCGCCAGCGCGGGTCGAGCGAGTCGAAGCCGGTGGGCACGCCGCATCACGTCAGCAGCGTCGAGGCGCAGTGAGTCCGGCGCGGTGACGCACCGCATCCGCCCGGTGAGACCTCACATCCGCCGTGAGACGACACGCGTGGGGCGCGGTCTCACGGCGGATGCGGTGTCTCGGCGGAGCATCCGGAGCGCTCCGCCGAGACCTCAGGCGGCGCGTCGCCGCCGTCCCACCAGGAGTCCCCCGACCCCGGCGAGCAGAAGGACGATCGCGAGGGCGAGCACCGCCCGCGACTCCGCACCCGTGGTGGCGAGCGGGTCGCTCCCTCCCGGTGCGGCGACCGTCACGATCTCGACCACGGCCGTCGCCTCGGCATCCGCCGTCGCGTCACCTACACCCGAGGCCGACGCGGTCGCCACGTTCACGACCTCGCCGGCCGCGGCCTGCGCGGCCGTGATGCGGTAGTCGTCGACCGCTGCGCACTCCACGGACTCCCCGGGCGCGATCTCCTCGGCCGCGCACTCCACCGCTCCGGCCATCGGGTCGGACACCGCGAGGTCGCGCAGAGTCGCGGCGCCGTCGTTCGTGACCGTGAACGTCCAGCGGATGCTGTCGCGCACCGTCGTGCGGCCATCGCCGTCGGCGTCGATCGGCGTGCCGGTCTTGCTCAGCGCGAGCGACACGGTTCCCACGAAGGGCAGCGTGCTGGTCGACGGGGCCGCGAGCACGGGCGTCTCGGAGCGCGGGGCGAGAGCCGATGCCGAGGCGGTGTTGGTGAGACCGCCCGCGTCGATGTCGGCCTGCGTCACCTCGTACGACGCCGTGCAGTCGACCCACTGCCCAGGCAGCAGACCGTCGACGTCGCAGGCGATGTCGGACAGCTCCCCGGTTCCCGAGAACACCTCCTCCGCGACGGCGATGTCGGTCATCGTCACGTTGCCGTCGTTCGTCACGCGGAAGCGGTACTCGACGTCCTGTCCCGCCGTCTCGATACCCGCGACGTCGGCGCTCTTGACGATCGAGACCGCGGGCGCGGGGGTGAACGGCAGGTCGGCACGGGAGGCCGACGACCGCACCGGCCCGTCGGCCGCGGCCGCTGTGGCGACGGCCGTGTTCGACACGCCGCCGGCATCCACATCGGCTTGGGTCACCGTGTACGTCGCCTCGCAGACCACCTGGTCGTCGATCGCGAGCTCGTCCGCCCCGTCGGCGCACACCACCGGGGACAGGTCGCCGGTACCGGTGAACGACGTCTCGTCGATCGCGACGTCGCGCAGCGGCACGTTGCCCGCGTTCGTCACCACGAACGAGTAGACGACCTCGTCGCCCGCCACCAGCGCGTCGGTCGAGACCGACTTGGTGAGCGTGATCGCCGGAGCGGGCGTCACCGCGACGACCGCCGTCGACGCGTTCGACACCGGTGCGTCGACGCCCGCGGGGGCGGATGCCCGCGCCACGGCGGTGTTGCTCACGCCGCCCGCGGCGATGTCGTCATGTGTGAGGGTGTAGGTCGCCGCGCAGGTGATCGCGCCCTGGGGAGCGAGCGGACCCGTCGGGCAGGTGACGACCGGCGCGCTCACGCCCGAACCCGTGAACTCGCGCTCGTCGATGCGCACATCGGTGAGCGTGACGTCGCCCTCGTTCACCACGCGGAACGCGTAGGCGACCGGGGTGCCCGCAGCCACCACCGCATCGGGGGTGACCGACTTGGTGAGCGACAGCGCCGCCGTGCGCACCACCTGATCGGTGTCGTCGTCGGATGCCGTGAGCGACGCCTGCGCGTCGGCCGGGTCGGATGCCGCGACCGAGGCCGTGTTGGTGAGCGCGTCGATCGCCTCGGCGCTCTGCCGCACCCGCACCGTCACCGACACCTGGGTCGACGATGCGTCCGGCGCCTCGCCGATCGCACCCTCGTCGTTCGCCGCGGCAGCGGGGGCGAGCGCGGGCAGCGGCCAGGTCACCGTGCCGCCCGCGCCGTCGTCGGACGCACCGGAGAGGGTGCCGCCGGCCGAGGCCGACACGAACTGCAGGTGGGCAGGGAGCACGTCGGTCACGACGGCGCCATCGACGCTCTCGCCGACGAGCCGGTTCGAGACGGTGATCGCGTAGGTGTACTCGTCGCCGATGGCGATGCGGTCGCGGCCGTCGTCCTTCGTCAGCGTGAGCTCGGGCTCGCCGGCGATGACCTGCATGCAGGCCCGCGCGCTGTCGTTCGCGGGCACGCCGTCGTAGTACTCGCCGTCGACGGTGGCGTCGACGCACACCGAGTCGGCGCCCTCGACCGCGACCACCGGCAGGTTCAGCGCGATCGGCTCGCCCTGCGTCACCACGTCATCGGTCGGTGCGCACGTGAGCGTGGTGCCGCCGGCGATGGGAGCGGGTCCGTCGGGCGAGCTGCACGCCCAGCCGTCGAACTCCAGCGCCGTGACGGTGAGCGCCGCGGGCACCTCGACGACGACCTCGGCCGGGGCATCCGTCGCCCCGCTGTTGTTCGTCACGAGGAACGGCACGGTGCCGGGGCGGTCGACCTGCAGGGGCAGTCGCGCGGGTGCCGCGGCCGAGAGGTCGGACTCGACGATCCGCGCGCACACGGCGCGGGGTTCGGTGGGCGACGTGGTGGCGCTGTCGATCGCCACCGAGTTGCAGGCGATGTCGCCGTTCACGGGGTCGCCGACGACCGCGGCGACGTAGGTGAACGAGCGCGACTGACCGGCGGCGAGCGTGCCGCCCACGACCGCGCGGATCGCCATGGCGCCGTCGGCGTCGGCATCCCACGCGTTCGCGCAGCCCGTCGGGCCTCCCGCAAAGACCTCGGGACGGCAGGGGTTCACGGCGTCGGAATAGGCGAGCGTCACGCCGGTGCCCGCCGTGGCCGAGGTGAGGCTCTCGGCGAAGGTCGAACCACGGGAGACGCCCGCGGTGGTCGCCGTGAGCCCCGTGTCGCCGGGGTGGGGCAGCACGTCGTAGGCGATGACCCCGGTCTGCGCCGTCGAGCCGTTGTTCGTGATGGTCACGCGGTAGGTGATGTCGTTCGTGGTGGGCGAGACCGGCACGGGAACGTCAGGGTTCGAGCGCCATTCGCAGCCGCCGGGCGCCGAGGCCACCGGGTAGCAGATCTCCTTCAGCACGTTGAGGGCGGTGGTCGCTCCGACCGTCACGTTCGCGCCGACGTAGGCCCAGCTCTCGGTCACGTCACCGTCGCCGTCGAGGTCGGGGGCGTCGACGAAGCGGAAGTTGCCGTTGTTGCCCCAGATCGCGGTGTTGGGGCCGTAGTTGTGCCCCGCGTCGCCCATGTAGAAGATCGCGTTGCCGGTGCTGCCGCCCGCGACCGCCGTGGTGGGCGTCGCCTGCACGGTCATCGTCGGCCACGTCTCGTTGGCGCCCCACACGGTGCCGGCCGCACGCGACGCGTATACGGCCTGACGCTGCTGCCCGCTGATGGTCACGGTCCTGTACTCGAACGAGAAACCGGTGGCCGCGGCGATGGCGGCGGAGTTCGGGATGATGTCCCAGCCCACCGGAGCGACGTAGACGTACTGCCCCTCGAACGGCGTTCCCGGTTCGACGTCGGCCGTCGACGCGTTCAGCGAGTAGGTGACCGGGGTGCCGACGACCGGCTGACCGCCACCCGCGACCGAGACGCCCAGGGTCGGGCGGAAGTAGACCGGACGGGGAACCGCGGTGACGGTGTACGACGCGTCGCCCAGGTCGAGGTCGGCGAGGTCGGTGCCCGGGTAGCTCATGGTGGCCGACGCCGTGTTGGTGCGCACCCACCCTTCGTTCGGCACGTCGTCGCCGACGCTGTAGTAGTAGCGCACCTGCGCCTCGGTACGAGCCGTCTGGCTCGACTCCTCGAGGTTCGGGCCGTTCAGCGGCGCCGTCACGACCGTCGCGGCGGTGATGAACCGGCCGGCGGGGGCGTTGTAGTTCGCGACGTCGGAGACGGTACCCGTGGTGCCGTCGTCGAGCGTGAACTGCACCGATCCGCGCGTGCCGACCAGAGCGACCCCGTACACCGGCAGGCCGGGCTGGCCGAGTTCGTCGTCGACCACGGTCGCGACACCGGGCACGTTGGCGCGGTTGGCGAGGCGCACGTACCAGTAGTGACCCGACTGGCGCTCCCACACCAGGGGGTCGGTCGCGGTGCCCGCGTCGCGGGTCGAGCTCTTGCCGTCGAGAACGGCGCTGGCGAACGGCTCGCAGGCGTTGACCCGGTGCGAGCGGCTGGCGGTCGCGGTCTTGACCGTGCCGCTGAGGTAGGTCATCGACACGTCGAGGCGGTTGGTCATGTCGACCACGCAGCTGTCGCCGTCGACGATCGAGTCGGGGTAGCGCACCGTGACGGTGCGCGGCTGACCGAGGTTGTTCAGCGGACCCCAGCCGGGCGCCGCGCCCTGACCCGAGGCGGTCCAGGTGACGGTGTTCGTGGCGGGATCGTGCACGCCGCCGTTGCTGGCCGAGACGAAGATCGCGTCCTCATCGAGGTGGTCGGTGACGGTGTAGTCGCGCGCGCACTCGTATGCGGGCTCGCCGTGCCCGGCGGTGCTGCGTTCCCACTGGCAGCTCGCCGACATGTAGAGCGTGTACGTGTAGTCGCTCTCGGTGCGCGCGAGGTCGGGCGACGCGACCGAGACGCGGGGGTCGGGCGTCGCGATGTGCCAGGTGATCTGATCGGTCGCCGTGACGGGCTCGAGCCCGGTCGCCGAGAGCGTGACGGATGCCGGCACGACCTGGCCCTCGGGGAAGAACGAGGCCGGGTCCACACCGACGCCGCGGCTCTGGAAGCGGTAGGTCATCTGGAACGAGCCGCTCGTGCCGGGGGCGAGGGTGCCGAGCTGCACGGTCTGGCCGGCGGCGGCGCTACTCGTGACGACGTTGCCCGGCAGCGAGGTGCTCGCGTACGCCGAGAAGCGCTGGGTGCCGTAGAACGGGTCGAGGATCTGCGGGGCCACCCGCACGACGGCCGAGGCGCACTGCACCGGCCCGCAGCTGTACGAGACGTTGAGCTTGTAGAACCACTCGTCGCCGTTGGAACGGTCGGCGATCTGCGCCTGCAGATCGGTGATCGGCTGATTCGTGATGCCGTCGAGGTACTCGACCTGCACGACGAGGTCGCCGGGGGCGGCGGTCGCGGCGACCGGTGCGACCAGGATGCCCCCGATAGCGGTCACGACGCCGAGCACGGCGGCGATCAGGGGCCGTAGGCGGTGGGTGCCGAGGCGCGCGCGACGACGGGTTCTCTGTGACATGGGGACTCCCTCTCCGAGCACGAACCTAGGGTCCACGGATTCAGGAAATGCACAGAAACGAGAAAACTCACCCCCATTTCACCCGTGCCGGCGCGAGGCACCACCGAAAGGGTGGCACCCCGCGCCGGAGCGGGTTCATCAGCGCAGGCGGGTGCTACGAGCGGATGCTCGAGCCCGTCACGCGGGACAGCCCGTCACGCGCGACGCCGGCGGGCGATCAGCGCCACCGCACCACCGGCGAGCGCGAGCAGGGCGGCCAGGGCTGCGAGGCCCATCGGCCCTTCGGCCCCGGTGGTCGCGAGCTCGTTCACCCCGGGGGTGCCGGGGCGGGCCGGGTCGACGGGCGTCTCCCCCGAACCCGGGGTGCCCGGCAGCTCGGCGGCCGGAAGCCGCACGATCACGCCGGCGTCCCAGGTCGGGTCGATGCCCTCGGTCGCGCGCACGTCGGCCCACGGGTAGTCGCGGGTGAGGTGCACGTTGTCCGGCCCGAGCACGATCGTCTGCGTCAGGCCCGTCTTCGGGTCGGCATCCGAGTCCGCGACGTCGTCGGTACCGGCATCCGCCTGCGTGAACACGTACGTCTTCTTCTGCGCGTCGGTCAGCGTGAAGCGCACGCGGTACTCGCCCGCGGGCAGCTCGTCGAACAGGTACCGACCGCGTGCGTCGGTGCTCGTCGTCGCGATGACCTCGTCGCCGCGCAGCAGCTCGACCGTGACGCCGGGAAGCACCTGCTCGTCGTCGTCCTGTCGACCGTCGCTGTTCGCGTCGATCCAGGTGACGTCGCCGATCGCGTACGTCTTCTCGGGCTCGACCGTCACGCCCGGGGTGTTGAAGAGCACGACATCGTCGGATGCCCCGCTCTCGGCCACGGTGATACGCGTGAGCTGCGTCGCCTTCTGGTAGCCCGTCGGGGCGACGTCCTCGCGCAGCCAGTACGTGCCGGCCGCCGCGACCGTCGGGGTGGCCCCGTCGGCGGTGAGGATCGTGCCGTCGACGACGCGCAGGTCGCCGAGCACGACGGTCGCCTGATCGTCGGCGAGCACCGAGAAGCGCGCACCGGCGTCGGTGATGAGCTTGGCGGCATCGGTGCTGTCGCGCTTGAGCAGGTTCAGCGGCAGATCGTTGGTCGGGGTGATGGTCGCCCCGCTCGCTCCGATCATGTTGGTGATGCCGACGTTCGGCTCGAAGTCGACGACGCGCACCGCGAAGAACAGCGTCACGGTCTGTCCGCTCGCGAGGCGTCCGCGCTCCAACGTCACGGTGTCGTCGGCCGCGTCGTACGACGCGGTGAGGCTCGAGCCGGGCACGGTGTAGCGGGTGCCGTCGATCGTGCGCCCCGTGGCCAGGTCGGCGGGGTCGACCCAGCCGACGAACTCGACGCCGGCCGGCAGCACGTCGACGACGTCTTCGACCATGTTCGTGAACGTGCCGTGCGGCATCAGCTCGACGCGGTAGACGAACTCATCGCGCACGAGCGCGCCGTCGGCATCCGTCTCGACCCGCAGGCTGCCGGTGAAGGCGTCGTTCGCGGCGTCGTAGACGCGCTTGCGCACCTCCATCTCGTTGCCGAAGCTCGTCGCGGTCGAGCGAGACGTCGACGTGTACACGATCTCCTCGTCTGCGCCCTCATAGCGGGCGGAGTTCTGCACGTCGAGCGTCTGCTTTCCCTGCAGCACCTGCAGCGGAAGGTCGACGGTGATCGACCAGCGCTTCGTGAAGGGCGCCGCCGCGGATGCTCCCCACGCCGCGTCCTTCGGGAACTCGGCGTTCGGCGCGATCACGAGTCGGCCGTCATCGTCGAGCGAGACGTCGAAAGTGTCGGCGTCGAGCGGGAAGTTGCTGTCGTACGCACCGGTGATCGACTCCGCGATGGCGGGCAGCGTCGCCGGGGTGACGTCGAACACCTCGTGGTCGATCTCGTCGACGATGCGCGCGGTCGAGGCATCGCCGACGTTCTCGCCGATCGTGAAGGTGTACGGGATGGTCGTCGCCGTGCCGGGGGTCACCGAGACGGTTCCGCCCGGTGCGGTCTTCGAGAATCGGCTCGGGTCGTCAACCCCGCCGCTCGTGTCCTTCGGCACGGTGATGGTCGTCGCCGCCGACTTGGTCTCCCACTTGCCGTCGGCGTACACGAAGTACGCGTCGTTCTGCACGCGGTAGGTCGCGGAGTACTGGTCACCGCCGCTGGCGTTCTTCGGCAGAGCGGTGATCGACGCGGCCGCGCGCAGCTGGTAGCTCTTCGACACGTCGGCGCCGAGGTTCACGTACAGGTTCGGACCGTCGACCGCATAGGTGAAGCGATACTCGTCGGCGGCGATGGCCTGTTCGAACCCGCCCTCGATGCCGCGTGCGGGCGCGAGCGCGATCGTCGCGCCGGTCTGGTCGGTCAAAGTCAGGAAGCCCTCCGCATCAGCGCGCCACGTCGCCTCGGCGGGCAGCGTGTCTCGCACCACGACGTTGCGCGTCAGGCCGAAGGGGCCGTCGGCGAACGGGGCGAAGACGGTGAGGTCGGCCCGCAGGGAGTAGGTGACAGCGAGGGGCTGATCGAGCACGGCGCCCGCGGGCAGCTGCTCGTCGAGGCGCACGGCGGCGGGGTCGACCGCCTTGCCGAAAGCGGCGCCCGTTCCGGGGCGATCCTGGCCCTTGACGCTTCCGCGGATGGCGGTGCTCGTGCGGTGCTTCTGCCCCGAGACGTCGACCTCGTTGGTGAGCGAGACGGCGTACGATCCGCCGTTCACGCGGTCGACCGCGTCGTAGGCCTTCTGCAGGTCGTCGCGGATCGCGTCGAGTGCTGCGGCGTCGGCGATGCGCGCCCGGTAGGTGAAGGTGTAGACCGAGTTCGCCTCGGCACGGAAGGCGTGGGTGAAGGTCGCACCGCCGATCGACGGCAGACCCGAGACCGGGGAGGTCACCGGGTTGAGGTCGTCGGCGTCACGCACGGTCTTGCTGCCCGCGAGCGAGCCCTCGACGAACGCGAGGTGCGCGCCGAGGGTGTCGGTGAGGGTGATGTCGCGGGCCTCGGCGCTCGACACGGTCACGGTGTAGGGAAGGGTGGCGTCGAGCGCGCTCTCGGGGATCACGACGCGACCGTCGACCACCGAGTGCGGGATCGCGACGGTGCCGACGGTCTTGTTCGATCCGGTGGGGGTGGCCTGCGGCGACTCGCCCGGCTTCACGACGATGACCTTCTGCGTGGTGGGGGTGCCGCCGACGTTCCAGACGAGTTCCCGCACCTCGCTCTTCTCGATCGTCTCGACGGTGAACGAGAGGTCGAGCACGCCCTGGTTGACGTCGCCGGGGAAAGGGTCGGCGAAGGTGACGATGAGTCGGCCGCCGGCATCCATCGCGAGCGAACGCACAGCGGTGTTGCCTGACGGCACGACGAGCGCCTTCTCGGGGATGGCGATGCCCTCGGGCAGGTCGATGGCGACCACGTCGCCGTCGTCCATGCTGCCGTAGCCGAGCTGGAACGCGTAGGTCCCGCCCTCGGTGAGCACGGGGGTGCCGTCGTGGACGCTGCCGGAGTCGACGGGGAAGACGGTCACACCCCCGCCCGCGGCCAACGCCGGGGCGCTGAGGCCGCCGACGGCGAGAAGGGCGGCGAGGATGCCCGCCAACCAGTGGATGAGAGTGCGCGCGCGGGATCGCCGCACCGTGTACTGAGACATCGGATACTCCAGAACGGTTCAGGAGGCGCGCCGAATGGGGTGCACGCCTCTGCGTCGGTACCGGGTTGCGGTACGCGTGACCGCGCAGGTGTCGACCCGCGCGATCAGGGGGCCCGGGATGGCCCACCAATGAAGAGAACACGGATGCGCCGTTTCATGACGCGAAGTTGCGGGTGAACCGAGGGTGAAGTTCGTCGAGCCGCGGACTCACCCCCCGCGCGGTTGTGACGCGTCAGGCGTGGTGCGGCGAGATGCTCCCGCGGTGGGAGACGAGCGCGGTCGAGACGAGCCCGACGGCGAGCAGCGCCGCGCCGGCGCCGACCCACGCGATGTCGTAGGGCAGCAGCTCGACGCCGTACCGCACCTGATGCACCCGCAGCAGTTTGTGGTGCACGACCCCGTCGAAGACCTGGAACAGCCCCGCGCCGACGAGCAGCCCCGCCATGACGACGGCACCACGGAAGCCCTCCCGCCGCCGCGCGTCGAGCAGCAGGAACACTCCGGCCACCGCGATCGCGAGCTCGCCCGCGTGCAGCAGCCCGTCCGACACCAGCCCGATCGCCGGGGTGCTGCGGTCGTAGAAGTGGTGCCACGCCAGGATCTGGTGGAAGACGATCTCGTCGATAGCCGCCATGACGGCGACCCCCAGCAGCAGACCGGCGATCCAGGCGCGCGTGCGCAGCATCCGCTTCATGACCGTGCTCCCGCAGACGCCGGGGCGTTCCCCGCGGCCACCCCCGACGCGATCGACGGCACCGGCGTCGACGTCGCGCGCCGCAGGCCACGTCCGATGCCGTCGCGGCGGCCGGTCGCGCGGAACCACTCGAGTCCGAGCAGCACGAGCAGCGTCGCGTCGACGAGATCGCCGCCGGAGAACATCAGCTGCGCGCCCGCCTCGACATCGGACACCGGCAGCCCGGCGGGCGGGTTCGCGTACAGGGCCTTCGCGATGACGGCGTGCACGGCGAGCGCGGCGACGAGCACCCCCACGCGCAGACGGAACGGGCTGCGATGCGGATTCGGATCGACGGCGACGACGGATGCCGTGAACAGAACCCCCGCGAGAAGCACGTGCGCCATCACCACGATGTGCAGGAGCGGGTTGCGATGCACGACCTCGAACACCGGGGTGAGGTACAACACGGCGAGCCCGCCGAGGGAGAGCACCGCGGCGACGATCGGATGCGTCAGCACGCGCGCGAGCGGACTGCGCAGCACCGCGCTCACCCGGCGTGCCGGTTCGATGCTGAACGAGCGGAGGGCGAGGGTGCTCGGTGCCGCGAGCACCAGGAGCAGCGGCGCGACCATGCCGACGAGCAGGTGCGCGGCCATGTGCGCGACGAACGACTCGTGCGCCGCCGCCGCGAGGGGTCCGACCGTGCCGAGCCAGATCGCAGAGACACCGGCCGTCCAGGCGGCGATGCGCGCACCCGGCCACGAGCCGCGTCCGCGCTGCACCCCGAGGGCCGCGCAGGTGTACACGATCACCGCGGCGATGAAGGGCATCGCGAGCGCGGCATCGCCGATGCCCACCGTGGCGAGGCCCGCGCCGTGATGATGCACGTGCGCCGAGACGCTGTCCATCGCTCCCCCTCCGCTCGCCGTTCGTCGACGCTACGGCGACGCGAGCGCGGCGACGGAGGGGCTTGACTCGCGGGCGACGACGCGCGAAGGGCCGCGCGTGCGATCGCCGACGCGAAGGCGCCGGGTCAGCCGGCCGTCTGGGGCGAACGGCGTCGGCGCACTTCGACCGCGAGCCCGCCGAGCGCCACGAGCAGCAGGGCGCCGCTCGCCGCGGCGATGGGCAGAGCACCCCGGGCATCGACGGCACGTTCGTCGTCGGCATCCCTGGCGGGCACCGGCGCGTGCGACGAGCCCGCCGGCGGCGACATCGCACCGGAGACCGGCACGACGGCGGACGCCGTGACCGGGACCGGAACGGGTGACGCGGCGGCGGGTTCCGCCGCGAGGGCGGCGCCTCCGACCAGCAGGGCACTGGCCGTCGAGGCGAGAAGGGCGCGCCGGAGGCGCGCGCGAACGCGGATGCTCCCCATACGGGACGATCTCCTTGGTGGCTTCGGGTAGAAGCCGTTCGGATGCCGGGCATCCCCCCGTCTACCTCGCCCGGAGAACTGTAGACGCAGGAGAGCATACTCCCTGCGGGTGATCGAACGGGGGAGGGTCGTAGGGTGGCACGCATGTCGGACAACGCGCACGTGCCCACCTCCCTGCCGATGGATGCCTGGCTCGCGGCCCTCGCGAAGCCGGCGGGAGCGCCGGGCGGCGGGGCCGCGTGCGGCGTCGTGCTCGCCGTCTCGGCCGGACTCCTGCACATGGTCGCCGGCTACACCGACGACCCGCGCGCCGAGGAGTGCGCGGACCGCGTCGCGCTGGCTCGCCGTGCCGCGCTCGACGCCGCCGAGGCCGACGGCATCCGCTCCGCCGGCTTCGGGGCCGCGCTCGCCCTGCCCGCCGACGACGCCGAGCGCGACGCCCGGGTGCGCGACGCCGCTCTGTCGGCCGCGCGGTCGTCGATGGAGGTGGGCGAGGTCGGACGGGGTCTCGTGCCCGACCTCGCCCTGCTCGCCGAGATCGGCAACCCCGCGGTGCGCGCCGACCTCGCCATCGCCGCCGAGACCCTCGCGGTCGGCATCTCGGGCGCCGCCATCAACCTCCGCGCCGACCTGGCGCTCGCGACGAAGCACGGCGCCGACGCGTCCGAGCGCGGGCGTCTCGACGAGGCTGCGGCGGCCCTCGGTGACGACCGCGCGCGCACGGTCGAGATCGCCGCGCGCATCCGCGCGGAGATGTGACTACCATTTCAGGGTGGCCGACATGACGCGCGTGATGATTCGCACGCACCTCAAGATCGATGGCGACACGTATGCCCTGTCGCAGGGCACCGACGTCGAGGAGCTCAAAGACCAGGTGCGCGCATGCGTCGCATCGGGCGGGGACTTCCTCGAGTTCGTGGTCGTGGGGAACCGCCTCGTCAGCGTCTTCATATCGCGGCGCAGCCGGATCGTGTTCAGCGTCGAGACCGTTCGTCACGACGCCCGCGACACCGGCGACCGCGACCATCCGTACGGCGGCTTCTTCGATTACGAGTACTGACGCGCCCGTCTGCTGCGCACGCCCAGCACCGCCCCGCCCAGCACCGCCGCAGCGAACGACCCGAGCAGCACGCCGATCTTGACGTGCTCGTCGGCCACCGAGCTCGCGCCGTACGCGAGTTCGCCCACGAGCAGCGACACGGTGAAGCCGATACCGGCCAGCAGCGACATGCCCGCCAGGTCGGGCCAGCGCAGGCCGTCGTCGAGGCGCAGTGCGGGCACCCGGCTGAGCGCGAACGTCGTGCCGAGGATGCCGATCGGCTTGCCCAGCACGAGGCCGGCGATGATGCCGAGAGTGATCGGATCGCGCAGCGCCGAGACCAGCCCGTCGATGCCGCCGATCGTCACGCCGGCCGCGAAGAACGCGAACACGGGCACCGCGAAGAGCGTCGCGACGACGCCCCATCGGTCGGCGAGATGCGGCGCCATGCCGTCGTACTCGGGCTCGCCGTCGGGTCCGACGCGCTTCGCCACGCGCGCGCGGGCGGTCGGCAGCACGGGAACGACGAAGCCGAGGAGCACGCCAGCGACGGTCGCGTGGACCCCGGCCGCGTGCACGCACACCCACACGGCGATCGCCAGCGGCAGCAGGATCCACCACGCGCGGATGCCCGTGCGCACCGCGAGGGCGAACCCCGCGAGGGGCAGCAGCGCGAGCACCAGCCAGGGCACGCTGATCGACTCGGTGTAGAACGTCGCGATGATGGTGATCGCGATGAGGTCGTCGACGATCGCGAGCGTCAGCAGGAACACGCGCAGCGCCGGCGGCAGGAAGCGGCCGACCACCGCGAGCACCGCGACGGCGAACGCGATGTCGGTGGCGGTGGGGATCGCCCACCCCCGCAGCACGTCGGGGCCGCTCCCCGCGGCGATGAGCAGGAAGATCGCGGCCGGCACGACGACGCCGCCCACGGCCGCGGCGATCGGCAGGGCCGCGCGTCGCGGGTCGCGCAGGCGCCCGGTGACGAACTCCTCTTTCAGCTCCAACCCGACGACGAAGAAGAAGATCGCGAGCAGCCCGTCGGCCGCCCAGGCGCCGACGCTCAGTTCGAGATGCAGCTCGGGGATGCCGAAGCGGAAGTCGCGCACCTGTTCGTACCAGGGCGCGAGGGGAGAGTTGGCGAGAACGAGGGCGGCGACGGTCGCGGTCAGCAGGAGGGCGCCGCCGAGCACGTCGCTGCGTGCGTTCTGGCGGATGCCCCGCCAGAGCTCGTGAGGGGCGCGGCGCAGCCGGGAAGGGGTGGACGAAGACATGGAGGCACCTCGGGGTGAGAAGGAAGGGTGACGCGTCTGGCCGCTCCTCCTTCGGATCCCGGAGGGCGGCCTAGATGCGGCGGGGCGGCGGGCAGCCCGCGATCTCGCCGTGCGAGATCGTTCCCCAGACACTGGTCCACCCGTTGGTACCGGGGTGCATGACCACACGCATCCACTCCCCCATCGGCGTCGCCGAGGCGAGGCGACGCGGGGCGCGCGACGCGCCGGCGGAGAGCAGGGTCATGCTCGTCAGCCTATCGGGCCGCCCACGGCCTTCCCTGGGACGCCGTCGTTTTCGTGCCGTCCGCGCCGAGGCCATCAATTGCGCCACGAGACCCCATGCCTCCCGTGGTGTCTCAGGCGCGAGGCGGTGTCTCGCCGGCGCCGTCGAGCGCCAGCGCGGTGAGCACCCGATCCACGTGCGCCTGCACGTCGAGCGCGGAGGGCGCGGCCGCGAGACCGAGAAGCCGACGGCGATGCGGTTCGCCGAGCAGAGCCGCGAAGAGCAGGTCTGCGCAGTCCGCGGCATGCGGCGGAAGGTGCTCGGCCAGGAATCGCTGCGCCCGGCCCGGACCCTGTTCGTAGAACTCGGCCGCGAGCGAGGCATCCGCTCCGGCCGCGCCGACGAGCGCGCGGTGCACGGCGATCGCGTCGTCATCGAGCAGGTGCGCGACGACCGAGACGGATGCCGCCCGCAGGTCGGCTTCGGACGCCCAGGCCTCGTCGACATAGGCGTGCTGCCGTCGCACGGCGGCGCGCACGAGGCCGAGGCGGTCGCCGTAGTCGGCGTAGAGCGTGCGCTTGGCGACCTGCGCCTCGGCCGAGACCCTATCGAAGCCGACGGCACCGTACCCTTCGGCGGCGAGCAGCGCGACGACCACGTCGACCACGCGCTCGTGTCGCTGCGCCCTTTCGCCGGCCGAGGGTCGTCCGCGCTTTCCCGTCATGGGAGTAGCCTACCGTTAATGCAACGAAACCGTTTCATTGAGGAGGGCCCGTGAACACCCACATCCATCACATCGCGATCCAGGACGACTGGGAGATGAGTCGCGGCTTCGGCGAGTACGCCGTCGCCACCCGGGGCACGCACCTCGACGACGAGGGGTTCATCCACGCCACGACCGCCGACCGCGTGTTGCAGGTGGTCGCCCGGCGGTACGGAGACCTCGCCCTGCCCCTGCTCGACATCACGATCGACGTCGAACAGCTGCAGAGCGCCGGCGTCGATGTCGAATGGGTCGACGGCGCGCCCCGCATCCTCGGCGAGCTGCCGATGTCGAGCGAGGTCATCGTGGCGGAGCATCCGATCGCGCGCTGAGCGCTCGCGTCGCACCCCGCGACGGGTTTACTCCCCTGCAGGATCCTTCGCGGCCTGCGCCTCGGCGATCGACGCCCGCACGGCGTCCATGTCGAGTGCGCGCACCTGACCGATCAGGTCTTCCAGCGCCGGCGCGGGAAGGGCCCCGGCCTGCGAGAAGACGAGCACGTTGTCGCGGAACGCCATGAGCGTGGGGATCGAGACGATGCCCGCTGCTCGCGCGAGATCCTGATTGGCCTCGGTGTCGACCTTGGCGAAGGTGATGTCCGAGTGCTGCTCGGACGCCTTCTCGAAGATGGGGCCGAACATGCGGCAGGGACCGCACCATTCCGCCCAGAAGTCGACGAGCACGATGCCGTCGTCGGCGACCGTCTGGGCGAAGTCTGCACTGCTGAGGGCTGTGGTTGCCATGGGTATCCTTCCGTCGTCTCCAGTATGGGTGCGACGGCACCCGTCGAGGGCCGCGACAGAGTCGGTCAGGAATTCGCCGCTCGCGCCAAGGGAGCCCCGGGGCGATCGGCCGCACTCGCCTACCGTCACTGGGGAGGGGGCGAGATGTGGCGAGTGTTCTGGGTGGCGTCGTTGGCCGTCGGGGTTGCGGCGGTGGCAGTCGCAGCGATGTCGGGCACGCCGGAGGGCGTTCTCGAGGCAGACGTTCCGGCGTCGGCGGCGCGTGTCGCGGTCTTCCTGCTGGGCGGGATGCTCGTCGTGACGGCGATCGTCGGCAACATCGCGCTCACCGCGATCGAGCCCCGTGTGCGACTCGACGAAGGTCTGTAAGGAATCGTCCCGAGCCGCAAAGAGGGCTGCCGCGGGCGTCGGCTCGGCCGATCCATACTGAAAGCCGGGGGGCCGGCTCGTGCGCCCCCGGGGAGGGGCGCACGAGTGCCGGCGCTAGCGTGGGCAAGACGACGATGACACGGAGCGGGGTGGCGATGCTGCGGGGGACAGCGCTGTTCGTGCCACTCTCCGCGGTGCTCGCGGCAGCCATGCCGACCCGGCGTGGCGCCCGGAGCCGGTCGTCGACCTGGCCGTCCCACGCCCCGTCGGGCCGGGCGGCATCGGCGAAGGCGTCGGCGAGCCGGGCATCGGCGGGCCGGGCGGCGGCGAGCCGCGCATCGTCGGGCCGCGCATCGTCGGGCCGGGTATCGTCGGCGAGGGCGTCGTCCCCGGGGACGACATCGACCACCGCATCGTCGACCGCCGCGGCACCGATGCGCGGGGCGCCGCCGAACAAGGCGATGGTGTTCCGCATCCTCTTCGACGAGCACCTGCCGCGGGTGCGGCGCCACCTCGCGTGCTACGTCGACGACCCCGACGAGGTCGACGAGATCGCGGCCGACGTGTTCACCATCGCGTGGCGCAAGCTGCGCCCGCACAGCCCCATGGGCCTCGCCTGGCTGCTGCGCACCGCCGACAACAAACTGAAGGATGCCGCTCGGCGCCACCGCTCGCGCGAACAGGCCCTCGTCGCACTCACCCGTGGCATGCGCGAAGACACCGGCGACCTGCATCCGCTCGAGGCGCTGGCTCTGCGCGAGGCCATGACGGCCCTGTCGGCACGCGAGCGGCAGGTCGTGGTGCTCACCTACTGGGACGAACTGAGTGCCGGCGAGACCGCCGCCGTGCTGCGCTGCAGCCCCGCATCGGTCTGGACCACACTCACCCGCGCACGCGCCAAGCTCCGCGCGCAGCTCGAGACGAAGGAGGAGTCGTGACGATCACCGACGAGCGCATCGACCGCCTCTTCGCCGCCGCGAACCCGGCCCCCACCGGCGAGCGTGCCGACCAGCGCGCCGCCGACATCGCGCTGCGCGAGCGCATCATCCGCGGCGAGCGCCGCCCGGCCCGCCGCCGGGCCCGCCGCCCAGCCCGAGTGGCGCGTCGCAGGGCCTGGGTCGCCGGGGCGTCGATCGCCGTCGCCGCTGCGGCGGTCATGACGATCGTCGCCGTCGACGTGCTGTCGCCGGGGCAACAGGCGAGCGCTCTCGCCCCTCCCCCGCTGACCTATGTCGACCCGGAGCCGCTCGACGACGTGATCCGCGATGCGCAGACCGCCCTGGCCGATGGCGACGGGCCCGCGCAGAGTCCGCACGTCGCGTCGATCGGCTGGGCCTGGAGCATCGACATGGGCGACGAGCAGATCGAGATCGTGCCGCAGGAGGTCACCACCGACTGGTCGTACGAGACCGGATCGGTCACGACGATCGTCGCCGGCGAGTCGTACTGGCCAAACGACGATCGTCCCGACGGCGTCGCCGACAGCCCCTACGACCCGGGCGAGGTGATCGGCGTCGCCACCCAGTCGTCGGCCGAGTTCGACCTGCCCCGCGTGTTGGGCGACCTCGACGGCGCGAGCGAGCAGGACCTCCGGTCGGCGATGTCGGGGTACGAGGTGGGCGACGCGACGACCTCAGGCGAGCTCGCGCGGGGCATCGTGTCACTGCAGAGCTGGTGGACGCTCACCGACGAGCAGCACGCGACGCTGCTCGGGATGCTCGCGGATGCCGGGGACGTGACCGTGCTCGGGCGAACCGAGGACCGCCTCGGACGCGACGTCGTGGGGCTGCGCGTGTCGGGCGGCAGCGAGGTTCACGACGTGACGCTGCTGGTGTCGGTCGAGACGGGGCGCATCGTCGGCGAGGAGGTGGAGCTGCGGGAGCCGCAGGACTTCATCCCGACCGGGGTCATCCAGTACACCCTCTGGGACGTGGAGTAGGGGCGGCTCAGTCGTCGGCGCGGACCGACACGACGTCGCCGTCCAAGACGAACTCGAGCCCCGTGCCGTCGGCGAATCGTTCACGCAGCGCCTCGGGCTGACCGGGGTTGACGGTCATGTGCAGGGTCGGCGGGAAGTCGCCCGCCCCGCACGCCCACGTGACCGGCTGGAGCGCGCCGACCTCTTCGCGCAGCAGCTCGCTGCGCACGATCACGAGACACGTGTCCCGTTCCTCCTCGGGCGAGAACCAACCGATGTCGCGGATGACCGTGAGCCCGTGGAAGTCCTCGAACAGCGCGGCATCGGGGGTCCGCGCGCCGAGCAGCTCGGGCCAGGGAGCATCCGCGTCGACGGCGATGGTCGCGACCTGCCGCGGGTCGGGCCACGGCAATGTGGTCACCACGGTGGTCACCGCCACCGTGGCGAGCGCGATGCACGCCGCGCCGAGCCAGGTCCGTCCGGACGGACTCAGCGTGTCGAGCATCCGTCGGATGCTCCCCGCCCACCCCCGCCCGGGCGCATCCAGCCCTCCCTCGCCCGAGGGGTCCTCCCTGGCCCGTGAGGGGTCAAGAAATGCCTCATCCGGGGTGCGGAACCCGGCCGCTTCTGACCCCTCGCGCCCCGACCCCAGCCCGCGCGCGCTCGCGTGCCCCACCTCGCGTGAAGAGTCCCCCACCTCACGTGAGGGGTCGAGAACCGCCGTGTCCGGGGTGCCGAACCCGGCCACTTCCGCCCCCTCATGCCCGGGACGGGGGGACGCGGGCACGGAGGGGCGCGGAGCGTTCGCGCGCTCGAGTTCGGCGAGACGCGCCTGGGCGGCGGGGTCGTCGGCGATGTCGGCATCCCGGCCGTACGCGCGGGCCTGCAGTCGGCGCAGCTCGTCCGCCTCGTCCATGGACTCCTCCCCCACGCCGCGCTACTCGATCTGACCGATCGGCTCGCGCTTCTCGGCCTGGAACTGGTCCTCGGCCCGCCCTCGCGCCCAGTACGCCGAGATCGACAGCGCCTCGCGGGGCACCTCGTGCTCCTTCAGCAGCGCCCGCACGGCCTTGATCGTGCCGCGCTCCCCGTGGGCGAACACGCCGGGGTGCCCTTCGCGCCAGGGCAGCGCGGCGAGTTCGGCGAGCAGGGCCTCGTCGTCGGCGACCCAGTGGATGCTCAGACCAGCCGACGCATCCGGCAGCAGCCGATCGGCGGGATCGGGGATGCTGAGCAGGACGTGCCCGACGGCATCCGGCCCCATCGCCTCGACGGCGGAGGAGATCGCGGGCAGTGCCGTGTGATCGCCGATCAGCAGATGCCAGGGGCTCGCGGGATCGGGGCGGTATCCGCCGCCCGCGCCGCTGATGACGAGCGTCTGCCCGGGCTGCGCCTGTCGCGCCCAGGGCCCGGCGACCCCCTCGTCGCCGTGCACGACGAAATCGATGACCACGCGGCGACGCTCGGGGTCCGACGCGCGGATCGTGTAGGTGCGGCGCGTGGGCAGCTTCTCGGGGCTCTCGTCGCGCAGGCGCGCGAGATCGTACGGAGGGGTGAGACCGTGCGCCGGGTCGGCGAAGAGCACCTTGACGTACTTGTCGGTGAACGGGTTGTCGGTGAAGTCGTCGTAGCCGTCGCCGCCCGCTGTGACGCGGATCAGGTCGGGACTGATCTCCTCGACGTCCTCCACCGTGAGAACGGCCTGGGCGGGGGTGCGACGCGGTTCCGTCATTCGATCTCCTGGGTTCGCGGGTCGGATGCCTCCAGTCTGCCCGCGCCGCCGCCGGTCAGGGCCGTTCGAGCGATGCGTCCTGCTCCCACACGTACTCCTGCTCGCGCTCCCGCAGAACCCACCCGACCGGGTCGCCGACCCGCCGCACGCCGGGCGCGAACCAGCACGTCTCGTCGGGGTGCCACCCCGCGATGACCGACGCTCGCGTCTCGTCGACGGCGATCGCCGTACCCGCCGCCGCGAGATAGGTCGCGACGGGCAGGTGCACCGCGTCGTAGTGCTCCGCCACCCGCACCCAGTCGGGCACCACCCAGGCGCCGTCGCGCCCCGTGGCGCGGAACCAGTCGTGCCGCTTCTGCGCGGTCGCCTCGAAGGGGAACCTGGCGCACAACTCGGCCCAGGCCTCCGCCGAGTCGATCTCGAAGACGCGCGCATCCTGCGGGGTCTGCACGCGGAACGCGTGCGCCGCGTCCCAGCCCATCGCGTCCTCCCACGCCCAGAGCGCCACCGGTGCGTCATCGGCGTAGGCGCGGGTCGACGTGGGGATGCCCCAGTTCGGGGTCGACCACCAGTTGCCGCTCCACCGCGCCGTCGGGTCGGAGGGTCGCTCGCGCTGCGCCTGCGCCTCCTCCTCGAGCTCCTGCACCCGCCGTTCACGCAGACGCTCGCGCGGATCGTGGTGCAGCGGCTCGCGCGGCATATCGTCGACCCACTCGACCGCCCACTGATCGGCGGCGAGCGGCGACCACCACCACGCGCTGTCCGGCGCCTGCGCGACGTGTGCGGCGACCCGGGCGAGCGCGTCACGCATCTCGGGGGTCGCGGCGAGCACGTCGTCACCGTCGGGTTCCTGCCAGTACCGGGCCGCATCCGCCGCAGCCTGCAGCGACTGGCGCAGCCGCGGCATGGTCGGCGCGGGGAGGTCGAGTGCGGCGAGCGCGTCGGCAACCTCACGCGGCGACACCTGCGGAACATCCGGCACCGCGCCCGGGTCGCCGCCGATCATGACGAGCGTGCTCGACCCTCGATGCGGGTCCAGATGATGCGCGGCATGGTTCACCGCCAACCCGAACGATCCGAGCCAGCCGTCCGCCGTGGGCGCTTCCGAGGCGCGCGCGAAATCGAGCAGCATCCGCCGTCCGCGGGGTCCGCGCAGCAGTGCTTCCGCGCGCTGCGCCGCCGTCGAGGCATCCGTCATCGTCGCCCTCCCCTGTCCGCGCTCCACGGTAACGGGAACGCGCGGCGCGAACCGGTCTGTCAGGAATTCCTCGCTCGCGCAAAGGCGCGTTCCGACAGTGGCCATCCGTCGTCGCACCCGCTTCACTGGGCCGATGAGGAAGATCGCGGCGACGGCGCTGCTCGCTCTGTCCATCGGGATGCTGAGCGGATGCGTGTCGTCGGCCACTCCCGTCCCCGAGTTCGATGCGCCCGCCGACGCCGACGACGCCCTCCCGCCCGGATCGGACGTCATCGAGTCGTCGGCCCTCGTCGAGTCGAGCATCCGTCAGGTCGGCACCGTGCAGGACTGGCGCGTGTTCATCGCCCGCTCCTCCCCCGACGACGTCCCCGGCTACTGCATCGTGGTGGTACCGGCCGACGACGGGGCCGGCAGCGGATGCTCCACGAGCCTGCCCGTCTCGATCACCCCCGACGACGGCCCGACGTTCTGGTTCACGGGAGACGTCGGCACGCCGCCGGACGACGCCGAAGCCCTCTCGCCGAGCGTCTCGTGGGTGAGGTGACGCGTCCGAACTCATAGCCGGGATGCATGAGTGAACCCGCTCGAGCTATTTGTGGTCATGAGTCGACCGTGATGTCGTGGGTCGGTGAGACGTCCAGACCACCTCCGGCGCATCGCCGACGAGACCCGCTCGACCGACCCCTTCGAAACGGGCGCCGCCGAGACTGGACCGGCCTCCCGTCGCCGCCGACGCCGGCGCACCCTCGGCGTGGCCGGCGGGGCCGTGGCGCTGGGCCTCATCTTGAGCACGGTCGTCGCCGTCGCCCAACTGCAGGGCAACGTGACCACCGCACCGATCCGGTCCGACCCGGGCGCCGAGACCGATGACGCCGCGCCCGCGCTCGACACCGGGTCGCTGAACATCCTGCTCCTGGGGTCGGACGCTCGCGCCCTCTCCTCCGACGCCTTCGGTGATGATGACGGCACGCAGCGCAGCGATGCGATGGTGCTCGCGCACATCTCCGCCGACAACACCCGCATCGACGCCGTTCAGCTGCCCCGCGACACCCTCATGGACCTGCCGCCGTGCCCCGACACGGGGCGCGGCGCGACGCGCGGGGGCCAGGGGATGCTGAACTCGGCGCTCAACGCAGGACCCGCATGCTCGGTGGCGGCGGTGGAGAGGCTCACCGGTGTGCACGTCGATCATTTCGTGCAGATGGACTTCGAAGGCTTCATCGGCATGGTCGACGCGATGGGGGGAATCGACGTATGCCTGCCCGAGCCCCTGCAGGATCCTCACGCGATGCTCGATCTCCCGGCCGGACCGCAGGCGGTCGACGGCACCCAGGCTCTCGCGCTCGCCCGCACTCGCCACGCCCTCGCGGAAGAGAGCGACATCGCCCGACTCGGGCATCAGCAGATGGTGCTGTCGGCGATCGTGCAGAAGGCGACCCGCAGCGACGTGCTGGTGCGTCCCGACCGCCTCTACGCCTTCCTCGACGCCGCGACCTCGTCGATGACCGTCGACCCCGATCTCGGCGCCCTGTCCTCGCTCGTCGGCCTCGCGGCGCGCGTCGCGAACGTACCGCTGAGCGACGTCACGTTCCTCACCATGCCCTGGGCACCGGCGCCGCAGGACCGCAATCGCGTCGTGCCGGCCGCCGACGCTGCCGTCGTGTTCCAAGCCCTCCGCGACGACACCCCGGTGACGCTGACGACGGATGCCGTCGACGCGACGACCGAGCAGCCCGTCTCGCCCGACCCGGGCACGGTCGACACGGCACCCGCCGTCCGGAGCGCCCCGGTGCTCGTGGCGAATGGAGCGGGCGTGGCGGGACTCGCCGCACAGGTGGCGGAGGAGGCCAGGGGCCTGGGGTTCGGCATCCGCGGCCTCTCGAACGCCGACGCGACCGATGTCACCGTGATCCTCGCAGCGGACGATGCGGAGGCGCAGGCCACCGCGCGAACGCTCGCCGCCGATCTCGGCGGAGACATCGAGATCCGTACCGAGCAGGTCGACGGCGTGCGCCTGGTCCTCGGCCGCGACTATCCCGACCGCGCGGCCGCCGTCGTGGTGTCGCCGCGCCCGGTGGATGCCGTGAGCCGAAGCGCGGACATCGACCTCTGTACCGCATAGAGCGCGCCGCTCGTGGTCGTTCCGGCGTCGAGGCGGCGACGCTGGGCTCACGCCGCGAGGAAGGCGAGCGCGGCGTCCAGCGCGGGATTCCGCCGCGCCTCGGCCGTATACAGCACACCGACCGGCCGGGTCGACTGGTCGTCGAGTTCGAGACACCGCCCGCCGAGTGCGTGTGCGAGGTCGCCGAACGCGTCGGGAACGATCGTGACGCCCCCGACGGACAGGGCGAGTCGCACCAGGCTGTCGCGCTGGGTGGTCGTCATCACCCGAGGCGGTGCGATTCCCCGTCGGCGGTACGCCTGATCGGCCAACGATCGCATCGAGGTCCCGGCGGGCAGCGTGACGAGGGTGGACCCGCGCAGCAGGTTCTCGAGGTCGCCGTCGGCCGCGTCAGCGCGCGCGACCGCGACGAATCGCTGCGGCGGCAGCTCGATGCTCCGGAGGTCGCTGGGCACACCGTCGAGCACGCACAGCGCGAGGTCCGCACGCCCGGAGCGGAGCGCCTCGACCACCGACGCGGTGTCCTCCTCGGTGGCCATACTGATCGCCACCCCGGGATGCGCGCGATGGAAGGGCGCGACGAAATCGGGCGCCAGCGACGAGACCAGCGACGGGAGCCCTGTGATGCGGAGCGATCCCGCAGCGAGCGTGCGCACCGACTCCGACAGCGCATCGACCACGGCGACCTCGGCAAGCGCACGGCGCGCGGCGGCGACGGCCTCGGCGCCCGCCGGGGTCAGTGCGACTCCGCGACCCGAGGGGCGGAGGATCGCCACACCGAGCGCCTCTTCCAGTCCCTGCAGACGTCGGGAGAGCGACGGCTGCGAGACCCCGAGCTCGTCCGCGGCGGCCGTGACGGACGCATGGTCGGCGACCGCGACGAGCGCTTCGAGCTGACCGAGGGAGAGGCGAGACATCGGGAGGCACGCTACCAGCCACGGCCCTGGCGAATCGCTCCTCGGCGGAGGAGGATCGAAAAAGGGCGACGGCGGAAGGAGAACCGAACGTGTCGAAGAGCGAATCCCCGGGGACGACCCTCCCCCTCGAAATGGACAGCGCCGAATGCTGGCGGATGCTCGGCTCGACCGCCCTCTGCCGGCTGGCGTTCGACGGGCCGGACGGGGCTCCCGACATCCGACCGGTGAACCACCTCGTTGTCGACGACGCCGTCTATATCCGCTCGGCGTTCGATGCGAAGGTCGTCGCGATCGCCGCGCACTCGTACGTCGCGGTGGAGGTCGACGGGGAGGACGATCAGGGGTACTGGAGCGTCGTCGTGCGCGGTGTCGCGGCTCAGGTGACGAGCGAGGCCGAACTCCGCCGAATCGGAGTCGAGCGCTTCGCTTCGTGGACGGCGACCCCGAAGCCGTTCGTCCTGAAGGTCGATGCGCGATCGGTCACGGGCCGCAGGTTCCCGAAGAATCCCCGGATCGCACCCCCGGTGTACGCGGTGCCCCTCACCGACGAGGCGGCCGCCGAACACCGGAACCAGCGCGGCGAGCGCCCCTCGCCCATCCCGCACTTCGCTCCGCCGGCCGCCGACTGAGCGCACGGGTTACATGACCCAGGCGCGAAGCCGAGTCTCAGCTGGGGACCGTCCGCCGCTACCTCCGCCGAACTCGCTTCAGTAGTACATCCAGCTGTATTGCGCCGGCAGCACGACCAGCGCCAGGATCAGCGCCGCCACCGTGAGGCCGCTGGACAGAGAGATGAGGGCGGTCCCGAGACTCTTCGCCTTCATGCCACCCACTGTTGCAGCGCCGGTCCGCGAGACGACGGCTGTCGCGATCAGCGACGCCAGCCACACGAGAAGCCACATGACGGCGAGACCCACACCGACGTCGCTCTCCATGGGGTCCCAATAGGGGGCGTGGCCGAATCCGTCGCCCGCCCAGACGAGACCGGAAAGGTTGAACTGAGCGGCGCCGCTCAGACCGCAGAGCACCCCGACGACGGTGATGAGAATCAGACCGATGATCTTCAGCACTCGCGCCCCTCCCCGTCCCCGCGCAGTCGTAACCCCCGGTGGCTGCGGCTCAGCGTCCAGTACAGCATGCGATGGCGCCGACCTCGCGCACGCCGGCCCTGATCTTCCGGCGCGGGGAACGCCGAAATCTTGAATGGTACGGCGGGCGAGGGACGCGGATAGCCCTCGCGGCGGATGCCCGCGGCCGAGCGTACCGCTCTCGTCAGCGCGCCCCTGTTCCCGTTCCAGGTTGTGATCGGTCCGTATGCCCGGTGACCGGTGACCGGGGCGTCCGCCGCGCGTCGGCGCGGAACGCGGGGCCGCTCCTCGGTCAGCGGATGCTGCGACGCATGCGCAGCGCGCCGAACACTGTGACCACGGCGACGAGTGCGGCGAAGATCAGCAGCACGGTCGTCTGCGGCACGACCGTCAACGCGGCGCCGATCGCGAGCACCGGCACGGCGAGGCCGAGGTAGGCGACGAGGAAAATGCCGGCGAGCGTCTCGCCGCGCTTCCCGGGCTCAGCGACGCTCGCCGCCGCGGCGAGCGCGTTCTTGAACAGCGCCCCGACACCGGCGCCGGCGACCAGGCCGCCGCCGATGAAGAGCGGCAGAGAGGGGAGCACGGCTCCCAGGGCGATGAGCACCAGCCCCGAGCCACTCGCGAGGGCGGCGAACAGCAGCTGCACCCGCTGCGGGAGCGCGCCGAGCACGACCTGTGCGGCCGCGGCGGCCCCGAACACCGCGAAAACGGTGAGCCCGGCGACGAGGTGCGCCGTCTGGTCGAAGGTGCCGATGAGGATGCTCGGGGCGAGCGAGGTGAAGAGGCCGAAAAGGGCGAAGCCGGCGAAGGCTGCGAAGCCGGCGGTGAGGAAGGTGCTGCGGGCGCCCCGCGGCACGGCGATGCGCTGCGGGCGGTAGGCGCGGGGGGCGGCATCCACCGTCTCGGGTACGAGCGTGACGGCGATGGCGAGCCCGATGAGCACGATCGCGAACACGGTGTGCGGCAGGTGCAGCGGGTCGGGCAGGTAGTCGGCGAAGAGGCCGCCGATGACGGGGCCGAGCCCCAGACCGCCGAGGTTCGCGCCACCCGCGACCGCCGCCGCGACGATGACGTTCTCGTCGGGGCGCGCCTGCGCGCGCAGCTCTCCCAGGTGGGCGGTCGCGGTGGCCGTCAGCACGCCGATGCTCACACCGTTCACGACCCGCGCGACGAGCAGCCCGGCGACGTCGGTGAACACCATGAACAGCACGGCCGAGAGCGCCGACACGAGGATCGCGATGACGAGCATCCGCCGACGTCCCATCCAGTCGCTGATGTGACCGAGCAGGAACAGGCTCGCCACGACGCCCACGGCGTACGCCGCGAAGATCACGGTGATGGTCGACACCGGGAACCCGTCCGCCGCTTGGTAGAGGGGATAGAGGGGTGTCGGCACGGTCGAGTACGCCATGACGAGCAGGAACGTCACCGCCACGACCCAGAAGCCCCTCGCGTGTCGGGGTGAAACGGCGGATGCGGTCATGACGTGCTCCTTCTCGGGCGGGCCCTCTCGACCCGACGATGAGGGAACCGCGAACCGCACCGGTTTCTTCCCGGGTGCCCCTAGCGGCGCGTGCGGGCGGTGTTCACCGCGCCGCCACCCAGCGACCGAGCGCCGCGGCGAACGCCGCCGGTTGGTCGAACCAGGGGTATGTCGGTGGTGCCGGTACGTGAGTGCGTGCGGGCCGCCTCATTCCCGCGCTCATCCGCCTGGTCTACAGCCCGAGGAACGACGAAGGCCGGACCCGATGGGCCCGGCCTTCTCACACTCGCTGTGCGCGAGGGGGGACTTGAACCCCCACGTCCTTACGGACACTGGCACCTGAAGCCAGCGCGTCTACCATTCCGCCACTCGCGCGAGTCGTCTCGTTCCGAAGAACTCAACTTCGCAAGGCTATCACGCAGTCCGCCGCACCGAAAACTCGCGCCACGCTCGCCCGCCACGACCCCCGGAAACCGGCGCCACAACCGCCTGCGCGGGGGATTTCCAGGACACCTGGCTACGATGGCCGTACCAGTCGGCATGCCAGAGGAGCCCCGTGGGACTACTTGACAGCTTCGAGAAAGGTCTCGAGCGCGCGGTCAATGGCGCGTTCGCGAAGACCTTTCGCAGCGGCATCCAGCCGGTCGAGATCGCCTCGGCCCTGCGCCGCGAGGCCGACACGAAGGCCGCGGTCGTCAGCCGCGACCGCATCATCACGCCCAACAACTTCGTCGTGCGCCTCAGTGCCGACGACGCCGACCGCATGCGCGGCCTCGGCAGCGCGCTGACCGACGAACTGCACGCGCTGCTCACGAAGCACGCGTCGTCGCAGGGCTACAGCTTCGCCGGACCCCTCACCATCTCGCTCGAGAGCGACGAGAAGGTCGCCACCGGAACGGTGCGGGTCAGCTCGGGTTCGGTCGAGAGCCGCGTCAGCTGGCAGGCCGTCGTCGACGTCGACGGCCGCCGCCACGTCGTCACGCAGGCGCGCACCGTGATCGGGCGCGGGTCGGATGCCGACATCACGATCGCGGATGCCGGTTCGAGCCGCAAGCACGCCGAGATCCTGTGGGACGGCGAGCGCGCCATGATGCGCGACCTCGGCTCGACCAACGGCACGAAGGTCAACGGACAGAAGCTGCGCGAGGCATCCCTTCCGTCTGACACGACCATCACGATCGGCCGCACCGACCTCGTCTTCCGCGTCGTGCCGCAGTCGACGCCGTCGCGCGGCTCCGGCGGCGACGCGGCGACCCGCATGTTCGGGGGCCTGTCGTGAGTGAGCTCGTCCTCCTGCTGCTGCGCATCGGGTTCCTGGTGCTGCTGTGGTTCTTCGTGTTCGGCGTCGTGTATTCGCTGCGCGCCGACCTGTTCGGCGTGAAGGCGCGCAAGCTCCCCGCCGAGGCTGCCGCGGGCGCCGCCGCATCGCCCGGCGCCGCCGCCCCGAAGCCGGCGGCCAAGCCCGCCTCCGCCCGGGCCCAGACCGGCCCCGCGACCATCGCCACGGCCAAGCGCCTCGTCATCACCTCCGGCCCGAAGGCGGGCCTCGAACTGCCGCTCGGCAACGACACCCTCACGATCGGGCGGTCGAGCGAGTCGGCCCTCGTGATCCGTGACGACTACACGTCCAGCCATCACGCCCGCCTCGTGCTCCGCGGCGACGCGTGGGCGGTGCAGGACCTCGACTCCACCAACGGCACGTTCGTCGCCGGACAGCGGGTCAGCGGCTCGCCGGTCTCCCTGTCGCTCGGCACGCCCGTCAAGGTCGGGGCCACGACGTTCGAGCTGCGGGCCTGACTCCGGCATGGTCTTCGAGGGTTCGAGCGCCGCGATCTCCCACACCGGGAAGGTCCGCTCCAACAACCAGGACTCCGGCTACGCCGGGGCCAACCTGTTCGCCGTCGCCGACGGCATGGGCGGCCACGCGGGTGGCGACGTCGCATCGAGCATCGCGATTCAGCGCCTCGAACCGCTCGACCAGGCCTACGAGTCGACCGACGACGCGCAGGCATCTCTGCAGGCGGCGGCGACGACCGCGGCCGGCGACCTGATCCGCGCCGCGAAAGACCGCCCCGAGCTCGCCGGCCTCGGCACCACCGTCAGCGCGATCATCATGGTCGACGACTATGCGGTGATCGGCCACATCGGCGACTCCCGCATCTACCTGTACCGCGACGACGCGCTCACCCAGATCACCGCCGACCACACGTTCGTGCAGCGGCTCGTCGACTCGGGCCGCATCACACCAGAAGAGGCGCGGTACCACCCGCGCCGCTCGGTGCTCATGCGCGTGCTCAGCGACATGGACTCCGACCCCGAGCTCGACATGTTCGTCATGCCGACGCAGCCCGGCGACCGCTGGCTGCTCTGCTCCGACGGGCTCTCGGGCGTCGTCGACGAGACCCGCATCCTCAAGGCGCTGCGCCTCGACCAGCCTCCGGGCCGCACGGCGGACAACCTGCTCAAGCAGGCGCTCGACGGCGGCGCGCCCGACAACGTCACGATCGTGCTCGTCGACGTCGGCGGCCAGCATCCGCTCTCCTCCGGCACCCCGACGATCGTCGGCTCCGCCTCGAACCCGTCGGGCGTCATCGTGCCGCCGGTGCGCGCACCGCGCAGCAGCTGGCTGCACCCGGTGCGCCAGGCCGCGAACGAACCGACGCACTTCGAACCCGCGGCCGAGTACCTCGAAGAGCTCATCGAGGAGGACCGCCGCCGGGCCACGCGCCGACGCGTGGGCTGGATCGCCGCGATGCTGCTCGTGATCGGCATGCTCGCGTTCGCGGCGTTCGCCGCCTACAGCTGGACGCAGACGCGCTACTTCATCGGCGCCGACGACGACAGCGTCGTGATCTTCCAGGGCGTGCAGCAGAACATCGGCCCGATCACCCTGTCGACGGTCGCGGAGGACACCGACATCCTGCTCGCCGACCTTCCGCAGTTCCAACGCGCGACGGTCGAGCGCACGATCTCGGCGCGGTCGCTGTCGGATGCCATGGCGATCGTCGACCGTCTGCGTGCGGCCGCCGAGGCCAACGTGCTGCCGACCCCGCTGCCCACCGAGACCCCGCTGCCCACTCCGGCGCCCGAGGAGACGACCGACGGGGGTGAGGGATGAGCACCGACGTCTCGACCGACACCGCCGTCCTCAAGGCGCTGAAGCGTCTGCGCATGCCGCAGACCCAGCGCAACCGCGAATTCTGGCTGCTGCTGTTCGCCGTGGTCGTCGCCGCGTCGTCGCTCACGCTGGTGCAGCTCGGCGCGCTGGGCACGATCGACCCGATGATCCTCGCGATCGGCGGCGGCCTCGCCGTCCTCGCCTTCGCCCTGCACTTCACGCTGCGGTTCGTCGCGTCGGATGCCGATCCCTTCGTGCTGCCGATCGGCACGCTCCTCACGGGGCTGGGCATCGCGATGATCTACCGCATCGACATCGCCAAGCGGCTCACCGGGTGGGATGCCTACTCGACGAAGCAGCTCGCCTGGACGGCGATCTCGCTCGCCGGCGCGATCACCGTGGTCATCATGCTGCGGAACTACCGGGTGCTGTTCCGCTACACCTACATCTTCGGCTTCGCGGGCATCCTGCTGCTGCTGCTGCCCTTCGTGCCCGGTCTGCGCATCCCCGAGGCGAACGCGCAGGTGTGGGTGTCGCTCGGCGGCCTGTTCGCCTTTCAGCCCGGCGAGATCGCGAAGATCTGCCTCGCCATCTTCTTCGCGGGCTACCTCGTGCGCACCCGCGAGAGCCTGACCTCGGTCGGCACGCGGTTCCTCGGCATCACCTGGCCGCGCATGCGCGAGCTCGGGCCGGTGCTGGTGGTCTGGGCGATCTCGCTCGGCATCATCGTGATCCAGCGCGACCTGGGTACCGGAACGCTCATCTTCGGCCTCTTCATCGCGATGCTCTACGTCGCCACGGGCAAGACGAGCTGGGTGGTGATCGGCCTCGGCCTCGTCGCCGCGGGCGTGGCCGTCGCCACGCAGATCCTCAGCTACGTGCGCGGACGCTTCATCAACTGGCTGTTCCTGTTCGACCCCGAGCAGGTCGACCCCGACGGACCCGGCTACCAGCCGATGCAGGGCCTGTTCGGCCTCGCCCGCGGCGGGCTCATGGGCACCGGCTGGGGCCAGGGACGGCCCGAGGTCACCCCGCTCGCCCACAGCGACTACATCATCACCAGCCTCGGCGAGGAACTCGGGCTCATCGGCCTGTTCGCCATCCTCTGCCTGTACATGGTGTTCGTCAGCCGGGGCATCCGCATCGGCCTCGCCGGGCAGGACGACTTCGGGAAGCTGCTCGCCACCGGCCTGTCGTTCACGATCGCGCTGCAGGTGTTCATCATGGTCGGCGGGGTCACGCGGCTGATCCCGCTCACCGGACTCACGACGCCGTTCCTCGCGGCGGGCGGGTCGTCGCTGATCGCGAACTGGCTCATCATCGCGATTCTGCTGCGCATCTCCGACGGCGTGCGCCGCCAACCGAGAGTGGTGATCGGATGACTCGGACCACGACGACCACGGGAGGTGCCGCATGACCAAGGAACTGCGACGCCTCAGCATCGTGATGCTCTTCATGTTCATCGCGCTCTTCGCCTCGACCAGCTTCATCCAGGTCGTGCAGGCCGACGCCCTCGCGCAGAACGGCAACAACAAGCGCACCCAGCTCGACAGCTACGAGATCCAGCGCGGCGCGATCATCGTCGACGGCGTCACGATCGCCTCGTCGGTACCGAGCGACGATCGCTATCAGTACCAGCGGGTGTATGCGGATGCCCCGATGTGGGCGCCCGTGACCGGCTACTTCAACGCCGCCCTCGACTCCCGCACGGGCATCGAGCAGGCGCTGAACGCCGACCTGTCGGGAACGGGATCGAGCGCGTTCCTCTCGGAGATCGACCGCATCCTCTCGGGTCAGCCGCAGCAGGGCTACAACGTCGAGCTCTCGCTCGACGCCGCGGCGCAGAAGGCCGCGTACGACGCGCTGGGCTCGATGAAGGGCGCCGTGGTCGCGATCGAGCCCGCGACCGGGCGCATCCTGGCCCTCGTGTCGACGCCCGGTTTCGACACCAACCTGCTCGCGACCCACGATGCGGATGCCGCGAACGCGACGTACGACCAGCTCTCCGACGACCCGCTCAAGCCGCTGTCGAACCGTGCGATCGCCGGCGACCTCAATCCTCCGGGGTCGACGTTCAAGCTCGTCGTCGCGGCCGCCGCGTACGCCAGCGGCGAGTACACGCCCGACTCCGCGCTGCCGAACCCCGTGTCGTACACGCTCCCCGGCTCGAGCAGCCGCGTCTCGAACGCGTGGGGCGGCACCTGCGGTCCGGGCGAGACGGTGTCGATCGCCGAAGCGATCCGCTTGAGCTGCAACATCCCGATGGCCGAGCTGGCGGTCGAGCTGGGCGACGACGCCATCCGCGAGATGGCCGAGAAGTTCGGCTACAACCGCAGCTTCGACATCCCGCTCACCTCGACGCCGTCGAGCTACCCGCGGGCCCTCGACGACGCGCAGACCGCGCTGAGCGGCTTCGGCCAGGGGCAGGTCACCGCGACGCCGCTGCAGATCGCCATGATCTCGGCCGGGATCGCGAACGACGGAGTCGTGATGAACCCGCGGATGGTCGACCAGGTCATCGGCGATGACCTCTCGGTCGTGAGGTCGGGGGAGGACAGCGAGTTCGGGCGTGCGCTCGAATCCGATGTCGCCGCCGACGTGACGGATGCCATGGTCGCGAGCGTCTCAACCGGCGCTGCGCAGGGTGCAAGAATAGACGGGATCGACGTGGCCGGTAAGACCGGAACCGCTGAGAACGGAAACAAGCCGCACACGTTGTGGTTCACCGGCTTCGCGCCGGCGGACGACCCGGCGGTGGCAGTAGCGGTCGTCGTCGAAGACGGCGGAGGACAGGGTCAGTCCGGATCCGGCGACACGATCGCCGCTCCGATTGCGAAGAAGGTCATAGAGGCGGTGCTGGGCAGATGAGGCCGACGCAGGGTGTGTCGTTCGGTGGTCGTTACGAGCTGCAGTCGCGTATCGCGATCGGCGGTATGGGCGAGGTCTGGGAGGCGACGGATCACGTCATCGGGCGTACCGTCGCGATCAAGATCCTCAAGGACGAGTACA
This sequence comes from Microbacterium sp. Soil_N32, assembly GCF_057655505.1. Classification (NCBI taxonomy): domain Bacteria; kingdom Bacillati; phylum Actinomycetota; class Actinomycetes; order Micrococcales; family Microbacteriaceae; genus Microbacterium; species Microbacterium sp. Soil_N32. Next base: position 34,004 of record NZ_JBDGME010000017.1, on the reverse strand, counting down.
TGGGCGACCCCGGGTTCCTCGAGCGCTTCCGCGCCGAGGCCCGTCACGCCGCACTCGTCAACCACGAGGGCATCGCGAGCGTGTTCGACTACGGCGAGGAGAACGGCAGCGCCTACCTCGTCATGGAGCTCGTGCCCGGCGAGGCGCTCTCGACGATCCTCGAACGCGACGGGGCGCTGAACGCCGACAAGACGCTCGACATCGTCGCGCAGACGGCGTCGGCGCTGCAGGCCGCGCATGCCGCGGGCCTCGTGCACCGCGACATCAAGCCCGGCAACCTGCTGATCACGCCCGACGGGCGGGTGAAGATCACCGACTTCGGCATCGCGCGCATCGCCGACCAGGTGCCGCTCACCGCGACCGGCCAGGTCATGGGCACCGTGCAGTACCTCTCCCCCGAGCAGGCATCCGGGCACCCGGCATCGCCGGCGACCGACACCTACTCGCTCGGCATCGTCGCGTACGAGTGCCTCGCGGGCAAGCGTCCCTTCACGGGCGAGTCGCAGGTCGCGATCGCGATGGCGCAGATCAACGAGCAGCCGCCGCCGCTGCCGCCCACCGTGCCCATCCCGGTGCAGAACCTCGTGATGGCGATGATCGCCAAGAAGCCGGGCGACCGCCCGTCGTCGTCGGCCAGTGTCGCCCGTGCCGCGCAGGCGCTGCGCCGCGGCGACCTGAACTCGGCTGCCATCGCGGTTCCCGCCATCGCCACGGGCGGTGTCGCCGCCGACGACGACGCCACGCGCATCCTCTCCACCGGCGACGACGGCACGACGCGCATCCTGCCGACCACGGCGCAGGTGCCGGCGGCGGCGGCGGAGCCGACCGACGAGGTCGTCAAGAAGAAGCGCAGCCGCTGGACGTGGCCGCTCGTCGCCCTCATCGCGCTGCTGCTGATCGCGATCGCCGGAACGGTGTTCTCGCTCATGAACCAGGGCGATGCGGATGCCGACCCCACCCCGTCGACGAGCGCACCGGCCACTCCGCGGCCCACGCCGACCGAGACCGAGACCGAGACTCCCGAGCCGGAGGCGGTCGACGTCGATGCGCTCGGGCTGGTCGGACAGAGCTGCGACGCCGCCCTCGCCGCCGCGCGCGATGCCGGACTCGAGCCCAGCTGCGTCACGGGGTCGACGACCGCGCCCTCGGGCGACCTCGTCGGCACCGTCGAGCGCGTCGAGCCGCGCGGCTCGGTGCAGCCGGGCTCGGCGATCACGCTGTACCTCTACGCCGACCAGGTCTCGGTGGGCAAGCCGCAGAACGCTCCGACGTTCTCGGGCACGTTCACCGAGGGCGGCACGGCCACGGTCAACTGGACGGCGTACTCGTGCCCCTCCGGCACCGGCAACCTCACGGCCTACGAGGTCACGCTCACGAACGCGACGTTCGACAACGGCCAGACGGTGTTCAACTTCGACCCGAGCCAGCGCTCCAGCCAGATCACGGTCGACGCGGGCAAGGCCGGCCAGGTCGTCACCGCGACGTACCGCGCCTTCTGCGGCGACCGCCCCTCCGAGGTGTCGCCGCAGGGCCAGTCCGGTCCGATCGTGGCCGCATCGACGCCCCCGGGCAACGGGAACGGCGACGGCAACGGGAACGGCAACGGCACGGGCACCACGCAGGGTGGGGGCAACCAGCCGGGGTAGTGTTGCCCGTCGAGTCTTTTCACCGTTCGTGTTCCAGGGGGTCAAGCCGTGTCCACAGAGCCACGCGTTCTCGCGGGTCGTTACCGCGTCGATGAGCTCATCGGTCAGGGCGGCATGGCGAAGGTCTACCGCGGCTACGACCTGACCCTCGGGCGCGACGTCGCGATCAAGATCCTCGACGCCGACCTGGCCCGCGACACGGCGTTCCGCACCCGGTTCCGGCTCGAGGCGCAGGCCGCATCGCGCATGTCGCACCCCTCGATCGTGCGTGTATACGACGCCGGCGACTCGGCGAGCGACCCGTCGTCCGACGACCCGCCGTACATCGTCATGGAGCTCGTGCAGGGCCGCCTGCTCAAGCAGATCATCGCGGAAGGCCCCGTACCGCTCGACGACGCGGTTCGCTACGTCGACGGCATCCTCGAGGCGCTCGACTACTCGCACCGCGCAGGCGTCGTGCATCGCGACATCAAGCCGGGCAACGTGATGGTGCTGCCGAACGGCAAGGTGAAGGTGATGGACTTCGGCATCGCCCGTGCCGTCTCCGACTCGTCGTCGACCGTCGCCCAGACCACCCAGATCATCGGCACCGCCGCGTACTTCTCGCCCGAGCAGGCCAAGGGCGAGCCCGTCGACGCGCGCGCCGACCTGTACTCCACGGGCGTCGTGCTCTACGAACTGCTCACGGGTCGTCAGCCGTTCCGCGGCGACTCCCCCGTCGCCGTCGCGTACCAGCACGTCAGCGAAACGCCCATCCCGCCGACCGAGCTCAACGAGCAGGTGCCGGGGGCTCTCGACCCGATCGTGCTGCGCGCACTCGCGAAAGACCCGTACCAGCGGTACCCCGACGCCGCGCATTTCCGCGCGGCCCTCGACGGGGCCGTCACCGGCGCCGCCCCGACGCGCAAGCAGCTCGGCGCTCTGACCAGCGAACTCTACGGGCCCAATCCGCGGCAGGCGCAGGAGACCGCTCGGTCGCTGCGACAGCTCAGCACCGACACCACCATGGCACGTACGCAGTCGGGTCCCCCGGTCGCGTGGATCTGGGCGGGTGTCGCCCTGCTCGCCGTGCTGATCGCGTCGGTGCTGTTCTGGGTCGTCACGGTGCGCACGCCCGAGGTGCCCGACTCTGCCCGCGTCGTGCCCGACCTCGTCGATGTCGCCTCGGAGCGCGCGCAGGACGATCTGGCCGGACTCGATCTCGAAGCCAAGATCATTCTCGAGTCGAGTGCCGAGGTGAGTGAGGGCAACGTCATCCGCACCGATCCGGCCGCCGGCACGGCCGTTGACGAGGGCGACCTCGTGACCCTGTACGTCTCGACCGGTCAGGAGATGGTCGTCGTGCCCTCCGTGGAGGGTATGAAACTCGACGCCGCCAAGAAGGCCCTGACCGATGCGGGGCTCTCCGTCGGCACCGTCATCCAGCGCAACGACAAGGACCTGGCCACCGACACCGTCATCTCCGCGAGCCAGCCGGCCGACGCCGAGGTCGCACCGAACACGGTCGTCAACCTCGTCGTCGCCAGCGGCAAGGTCACGCTCAACGACATGGCGGGCTGGACCGTCGACGCCGCCACCGCCAACCTCGAGAACCTCGGACTCGTCGCCGCACCGGTCGAGCAGGCCGACTGCGTCGCGACCACGCCGCCCACGGTCGTCTCGATGTCGGCGCCTCCGGGTGACGTGGCGGTGGGATCGACCGTCGAGCTGCGGTACTGCACCGGCGCCGCCGGCTGAGCTGACGCACGAGTCGTCCGCCGATGCGGATCGCCCAGCCGCCGCGCGAGTCCTCAGCCTACGAGCGGGTGCAGCGCTGCCGCGCGGGCGACCGCATCGGGGTCGCCGCACGCCGCGAGCCAGTTGGCCAGCAGCCGGTACCCCCCTTCGGTGAGCACGCTCTCGGGGTGGAACTGCACCCCGACGATCGGCAGCGCGCGGTGCGTGATCGCCATCACCGCGCCCGTGTCGGCGCGGGCGGTCACCGCGAGCTCGGCGGGCAGGTCGGACTCCCGTATGCCGAGCGAGTGGTACCGCCCGGCGGCGAACGGCGACGGGATGCCGTCGAAGAGACTCGAGCCGTCGTGGGTCACCGACGACACCATGCCGTGCATCAGCTCGGGCGCCTCCGAGACCGGCGCGCCCAGCGCCTCGGCGATGACCTGATGCCCGAGGCACACGCCCAGCAGAGGCATCCGACGCGCCGCGGCGAGCCGTGCAGCGTCGATCGAGACGCCCGCGTCACGCGGCGCGCCGGGGCCCGGCGACAGCAGGAGGCCGTCGAATCCGTCGATCATGCCCTCCACGGCATGAATGTCGACCGCATCCGCCTCGACCATCTCGGTCTCGGCACCGAGCTCGTGCAGGTAGCCGATGAGGGTGTGCACGAAGCTGTCGTGGTTGTCGACCACGAGCACCCGGGTCATTCGAGGTCGACCTCGCCCGGGTTCACAATGGGGCTGATCCACGGGAACACGTACCAGAACAACCCGTAGAGGATGGCGGCGACCAGCACGAGAACGATCAGCAGACGGACGAACCAGGGTCCGGGCAGCAGACGCCAGAATGCGGAGTACATGGATTCTCCTCGTCGCTCAGAGAGACGGCGCGGCCGGCGGAGGCGGCGGATCGGTGAGCGCCGGGGGCGGTCCCTCGGCGCGGGGCTGGAAGCTCTCGAAGACGCCGTAGGCGACGATGCGCTCCGCGAGCGAGTACAGAGGCGAACATGCCGTGAGCGTGATGTACCGCTCCCCCGTCGCGACCTCGGGCATCTGGGGCACGTCGGCGAGCACGTCGGTCTGGGTGGGCTTGACGTATTCGAGGGTGCGGAAGCGGTAGGTGTACCAGCCGTCGGGGGTCTCGACGACGATCGCGTCGCCGATCTGCAGCTTGTCGAGCTGGTTGAACGGCTTGCCCCAGGTGGTGCGATGGCCGGCCATGGCGAAGTTGCCCACCTCCCCCGGCATCTTCGAGTTCGTGTAGACGCCGATGCCGAGATGGTCCAGTGTGCGCGCACGGGTCGTGCCGCCGTAGATGCCCTTGATGTAATCGGTGCCGAAGCGCGGGATGTGCATCACCCCGAGCTGCTCGGTCTCGGCCGGATGCGCGGGGACGACCGGCTCGTACACCGTCGTCCCGTCGTCGGTCACGGTCGCGGGCGGGGCCTCGGGCACGGGTCCCGCGGCGTACTCGGCGACGATCGCCGCGCCCTCGTCGTTCTTCTGAGCGTTGATGATGATGTCGCCGATCCACATCTGCCACGCGACGAACAGCAGCACCAGCACTCCGGCGGTGAGCAGCAGCTCGCCGAGGACGCTCGCGAAGGTCGCGCGCGAACGCGGACGGGACCCCCGTGCGCGTCGCCCCCCAGGAACGACGGATGCACTCATGGCGCGATCCTATCCCCTCGTGCTGAGGGCGGAGCATCCGCTGTGGGTACGGACATGCGCTTTCGGTACACTGGCGGAATGGCACGAGACCGCAAGCCCGAAGAACCCGTGATCGAGCGCTCCGAAGGGGATGTCGCCCCCAACGCCGTTTGGTTCAAGCCGGTGATGCTCGGCTTCATGCTGCTCGGCCTGATCTGGATCCTCGTGTTCTACATCTCGGGTCAGCAGTTCCCGATCCCGGGTCTGGGTAGCTGGAACCTCGCCATCGGCCTCGGCATCGCGCTGATCGGCTTCTTGATGACCACGCGCTGGCGCTGACCGCATCCGTCTCGTCTTCCGAAGGCCCCTCGCTCCGGCGGGGGGCCTTCGTCGTCGCGTCCACAGCAATTCACAAGCCACCCACAGAGTTATCCACAGGGCTATCCACACCTGGGGAGAATTACACGAGTGTTATTCACAGGTGTTAACAGAGTTGTTAACAACCTCTGATCAGGCGAGGATCAACAGCGGCGGCACCACGAAGACGACGGCGAGCAGGGCGACGACGAGGGCCGAGAGCGCGACGATCTGCCAGACCCGCTGGTCGCGGCGCTTCGTCTTGACGTAGATGAACGCGACCAACGCGCCGATCAGCAGGCCGCCGAGGTGCGCCTGCCACGAGATGCGCCCGCCGCCGAACACGAGTCCGTAGACGAAGTTGATCGCGAGGATCACGAGGATGCCGGTGACGTTCGCGCCGAGATGCCGACCCACGATGAACAGCGCCGCCATGAGGCCGAAGATGGCTCCGGATGCGCCGACGGTGGGCTGGCCCGGGTCGAGCACCGCCACCATCACAGAACCGCCGAATCCGCTGATCAGATACAGGGCGAGGAACCGGGCACGGCCGAGCATCGGCTCGAGACCCTGACCGATGAGCCACAGCGCGAGCATGTTCAGCGCGAGGTGGATGAACCCGCCGTGCGCGAAGACCGCGGTCAGCAGGCGCCACGGCTCGAAGGGCGCGCCCGTGAGGTCGGGGTAGAGGTAGGCCGCAGCGAAGACCAGCTGCGAGGTGATCGCGTCGCCGAGGCCGGGGATGAGCTGCAGCAGGCCGATGAGAGAGGTCACCGCGAGCAGCACGTAGGTGACCATCGGGCGGCCGGGACGCGTGGTGCCCATGACTGCGGCCCCGCCGCCGCGCCAGCGGCGCTCGGCGCGCTTCTGAGCGGGCGTGCGGTTCTTGCGCTCGGCCGCCATGCACTCGGGGCAGATCACCCCGACCGGGGCCTGCGTCTGGCACTCGGGGCAGATCGTGCGCAGGCAGCGCTGACAGAGCACGAAGCTCTGCCGATCCGGATGCCGGTAGCAGAAGTTGTCGCGGTTGCGGGCGAACTCAGGCGTGGTCATCCGGATCGGCCGAAGCTGCCGTCAGTTGGCGACGACGTCGATCGAGTGCAGCACGACCGGCTCGATCGGACGGTCGCCCGCCGCGGTCGGAACGGCCGAGATCTTGTCGACGACGGCCTTGGAGGCGTCGTCGGCGACCTCGCCGAAGATCGTGTGCTTGCCCTGCAGCCACGGCGTCGGGTCGGTGGTGATGAAGAACTGCGAGCCGTTGGTACCCTCGGCCTGACCGGTGATGGCGTTGCGGCGCAGGCCGGCGTTCGCCATGGCGAGGATGTAGGGCTCGTTGAAGTTCAGCTCGGGGCTGATCTCGTCGTTGAAGTTGTAGCCGGGGCCGCCGATGCCCTGACCGAGCGGGTCGCCGCCCTGGATCATGAAGTTCGGAATGATGCGGTGGAACACGACGTCCTTGTAGAGGGGACCCTCGCCCGGCTTGCCGGTGGCGGGGTGCGTCCACTCCTGGGTGCCGTCGGCGAGACCGACGAAGTTCTTGACCGTCTTCGGAGCCTGGTCGCCGAAGAGGTTGATGACGATGTCACCGTGGTTGGTGTGCAGGGTTGCGACGTGAGAAGCGTGAGGCATGTGCTCATTCTCGCAGAGTGAGCAGGGAGGGAGCCGGGGATTGCGGGTCGGAGGGTCGGATGTCAAGGGGCGGCGATTCCCTCCTGCCATACAGCCTGTTCTGGCAGTATGGGGAACCCGTACTCCACATGGACAGGAGAGCAACGTGAGCCTCAGCCGTAAGCGGAAGAAGCAACTGCGTCGTCTGCAGAAGGACGCGAACCAGCTCTGGGAGGCCCAGCAGGAGCTCGTCGGGCATGCTGCCGGCGTCGCCCGAGAAGCGGGTCGCCAGCTCGGCAACTTCAATCGCGAGCAGGTCGTGCCGGTCGTGCAGGACACCTACAACCGTCGCGTCGCACCGGTCGTGAACCCCGTCGTCAAGGCGGGCAAGCACGTCGTCGACGACAAGGTCGTGCCCGTGATCGGCGGTGTCGTCGGCTCGGCCCTCTCGGCTTGGGACGTCGCGAACGCCAAGCGTCACGGTCTGCCGTCGCCGCTCGCGCACAAGAAGAGCAAGAAGGCCGCGAAGAAGGGCGGCGGTGTCGGTTCGATCATCGCCATCGTGCTCGGTGCAGCCGCTGCGGTCGGCGTTCTCTACGCCGCCTGGACCGCTCTGCGCGCCGACGACGAGCTCTGGGTCGCGGACGACCCGCTCTCCGCGCCCGACGCGTGAGCACCGACGCACCACTCGACCCGCACGCGCGGGTCACCACCGCCGCCGCCGCTCGCGGTCTCGACATCGAGATCCGCGAGCGGCCGGAGGCGAGGAGCCTGTTCGAGGCCGCCGAGCTGCTCGGCCTCCAGCCCTCCGACATCGTCAAGACCCTCGTGGTCAAGCGCTCCGACGACACCTACCTGTTCGCCCTCGTGCCGGGTGGGCGGTCGATCTCGTGGCCCAAGCTGCGCGCCGTCGTGGGCGTGAACAAGCTGCGCCTCCCCGAGCCCGAGCTCGCCCTCGCCGCGACCGGCTACGAACGCGGCACGATCGTGCCCATCGGCAGCACGACCGACTGGCCGGTCTACGCCGACGAGACAATCGTCGGCCGCCGCATCGCCATGGGAGCGGGTGCGCACGGGCACAGCCTGTTCGTCGACGCGGATGCTCTGATCGCCGCCTACGGCGCCACCGTCGCCGACATCTCCGAGCCCGAGAAGCCCCGCGGCTGAGCCCTTCGGGCGGGGTCGAAGGCGGGTCGACGCGCTATAGCGTTCGACCCCCGAACTCCCTCGGATACGAGGGAAAACCGGTGTACCGAGACCGCTCTCATTACGGCTGGAAAACGCTTCGGCGGGTCTCTTGACATCGCATCACGCGAGGGCATACATATAGTCCTGCGAGGCCGTCGTCCCCCTTATGTGACGACCTCGCCGGGCAGGGGAGGCCCTTCGTTCGTCGCGCTTCGGCGTGCGCGAAACATCTCCGCGCCCGTCCCCACAACCGGAGATGAAGGAACCCCCTTATGCGTGCAACCATCCGCCGCGCCGTCGAGGCGCACAAGGCACAGCGCGAGGAGAACGGCGACGCCGGCTTCTCGCTCATCGAGCTCATCATCGTGGTCGTGATCCTCGGCATTCTCGCCGCCATTGCGATTCCGATCTTCCTCAACGTCCAGCAGGACGCCCGGAACAACGCGGCGTCGACGGTCGCGGCGAACGCCGCCACGCAGGCGGCGACCGAGGCTGCTACCAACGGCGCCGCTGCGACCGCCGAGGTTATCCAAGGCAAGCTGACCTCGAACTTCGTCGAAGGTGACATCACCGAGGTGGAGCTCAACGCCACCACGTACAAGCCCGGCGATGTCGGGTCGATCTGCGTCACCGTCACCGCAAAGAACACTGACGCCGATAAGGTCGAGCCCGCCGGTCCCGGCTGCTAAGGCATCCACCTCGCGAATCGCACCGGGCCGGCGTTCCCCACGTCGGCCCGATGCGGTCGTCTCCACCCCGTACTCCCTCTCCAGAAGGGAGCCCGACCATCCGTCCCCCCACGGCTGATGACGGCTTCAGTCTCGTCGAGGTCATCATCGCGATGTTCCTGCTCGCGGTGCTCGCCCTCGCCGTGCTCCCGCTCATGATCGGCGTCGCCCAGACCAGCTCGGGCAACCGCACGCTCGCGAGCGCCAACACCTTCGCGAACGCGCAGCTCGCGCCCATCCGCGCCGCGTTCCCCACGGCCACCGCGTCGAAGGGTTGCGGCGAGGCCCGCTCGGCACTGCCGCGCACAGGCGTCGTCGACCCCGCCGGCACCGGCCTCAGCGCCGACGTCACGGTGGGCTCGTGCCCCGCGACCTACCCCGGCACCCTGACCGTCACCGTGCGCGTCTATCGCACGGGCGAGCCGTCGAAGCCGCTCGTCACGCTGCCCACCCGCATCCTGGTCGTGAAGGCCTGACCATGACGTCCTTGGCCCACCGCACCTCATCCGGACGCCGCACCTCATCCCCGCGCCGCACCACCGCACGCCCCGCGGCACGACCTGCGACGCACCCGCTCGCCGACGACGCGGGCATGACGCTCGTCGAGCTCATCATGTACATCCTGCTCAGCGCCCTGTTCCTCGGGCTCCTCGCGACCCTGTTCGCCACCACCCTCACCGCCGGCCAGCAGACTCGCAACCGCGACGCCGCCACCGGCACGGCTCAGGTCGTCTCGGAGTCGCTCCAGACCTCGGTGCGCAATGCCGCGATCGTGCGGGTCGACGGGGCGCAGCTGCGTGCGGTCGTTGCGACCGGGGCGAGCCTGTGGGAGTGCCGCGCCTGGGCGTTGCAGTCGGGCGAACTGCGGTACCGGGCATCCGCCTCGGCGATTCCGGTCGGCACCGCGACCACCGGATGGGCGGTGCTGGCGAGGGGCGTCGTCGGCACGAAGGCCGCGGGCTCTCCGTTCGAGCTCAGCAGCTCCGACTCGGTGTCGATCGGCTACCGCGTCACGGTCGGCGAGGCATCCGTCGACATCACCTCCGCCGCGACCGCGCAGGCGAAGTCGGAAGGGAGCATTCCCGCATGCTGGTGAAGATCCGTGACGAGGGATCGGCCCTCGTCTCCGTGCTGGTGATCATGCTCGTGCTGACGATCACCGGCCTCGCCCTCGCCGCCATCGTGACCAACACGACCTCGGGCCTCGCGGGAAGCCGCGATACGGCGCAGTCACGCGCCGCCGCCGACGCGGGCCTCGCGACCGGGCTCGCCGAGGCGAAGCGCACGGGACAGGCCTGCGGCATGGACATCGCGTCGACCACCGCGCCGAAGTTCCGGGTGACGAGCGTGTGCGGCTCGGGCCGGGTGACTTTCACCGTCACGGGCACGGGGGAGAACGGCGGACGCACCAAGACCGAGGCGACCTTCAGCTACTCGTCGGGCACGGCGGGCACCGGCGCCGACATGATCTTCTTCGGCGACACGACGTTCTCTCACGAGACCATCACCAACTCCATCGACAGCTCGCTGCTGAGCATCGTGATCCCGTCGGGCGACTTCACCTGCATGGCGCCGATCCCGGCGAACATCATTGTCGCGGGCGACCTCTCATCGACCGGCGGATGCACGATCAAGGGGTCGGTCATCGCCGGCGGCACCGCCCAGATGTCGGTGGGATCCGATCGCATCGAGAAGTCGCTGACCACCACGGGTACCGCCGACAACCGCGTGCAGCAGGTCGGGGGAGACATCCACGTCAGAGGCGGCGCCAACTTCGGCTGGAACGGCAACACCATCGGGGGCAAGGTCATCTCGGGCGGCAACGTGTCGTTGGGGAGCACGAAGATCGCCGGGTCGCTGACCCTGCCGAAGAACAAGACCTACAAGCAGGACAGTGGATCGGTCGCGGGCGGTGTCACGTACCTCGACAGCGTCACTCCGCCCACCGCACCCACCTTCGCCAAGTGGTTCGACTACAAGTACAAGCTCAGCGACTGGCAACCGTACGAGGGTGGCACCTTCACCGCGCGCACCCTCGCCGCATCGGGCAGCGGCGACAACACCTGCTCGTACTTCAACAGCTACCCGGCCGACGGCTGGAAGTCGCTCGGCGCCGCGACGACACCCACCATCCTCGACGCCCGCGCCTGCACGAACCTCAGCTCCAACAGCGGCACCGCGCCCGTCGTCGAGCTGAAGAGCGACCTCGTGCTGCTCGCGAAGAGCTACGACCTCACGAAGCTCACCTTCACCGCAGCGCCCGGGGTCACCACGCCGCCCCGCGTGTGGTTCATCGTCGAAGACACCGTCGACGACGATGCGGTGACCTGTGCCGGCGGTGCGGGCAACATCAAGATCAACGGCACGGTGATGTCGACCTCGATCACGGCGATGGCCTACACCCCCTGCACGATCGACATCGCCGGTATGAACAACGACACCTGGAAGGGCTCGTTCTACGGCGGCAAGTTCAACTACGGCGGCGGGATCCACTTCTACGGGTCGCCGATCGCCCTTCCGGGCATGCCGTCGTCGCCCACGTCGACCATCCCGTCGACGCCGAGCGGCGGCACCGTCGGCGCGCTCATCTCGCAGCGGGACATCCCATGACCCCGGTGCTCGTCGTCTTCTCCGGCCTCCTCGGCCTCGTGATCGGGTCGTTCCTCAACGTCGTCGTCGCGCGCGTGCCCGTGGGCGCGTCGCTGCTGCCCGACAGCCGCTGCCCGCGGTGCGAGGCGCCCATCCGTGCGTGGCAGAACGTGCCCGTCGTCTCGTGGATCGCGCTGCGCGGCCGGTGCGCGGCCTGCCGCGAACCCATCTCGCGCCGGTACCCGCTCGTCGAGCTCGGCACCGGGCTCGCGTTCGCCGGGGTCGCGGCCTGGGTGCTGCTCGCACTGCGCCCAGACGACATCGTGGTCGGCATCCTGCTGTTCGCGGCCTACGCCTGGTTCGCGGCCGCCGGTATTGCACTGACCGCGATCGACCTCGACACTCGGCGGCTGCCGGATGCCGTGGTGCTGCCGTCGCTCGCGGTCATCGGGATGCTCCTCGCCGGGGCCGCTCTGGTCGACGGCGACCTCGCGGCCCTGCTGCGTGCCGCGCTCGGCGCCGTCGCCCTGTTCTTCTTCTACTTCCTGCTGAGCGTCGTGCGCCCCGGCGGCATGGGCGGGGGAGACGTCAAGCTCGCCGCGGTCGTCGGGCTCGTGCTCGGCTGGCTGGGGGCCGGGCCGCTCGTCGTCGGGGCCTTCGCCGCCTTCGTGGTCGGAGGCATCGTCGGCATCGCGCTGCTCGTGCGGGGGAACGCCGACCGCCGCACGGCCATTCCGTTCGGCCCCTGGATGCTGCTGGGCGCGTGGATCGGCATCGTCGCCGGTGACCCGCTCGCGGCCTGGTACCTGCGACTGATCGGAGTCGACGCATGACCCCCGCCCCGCCCCCTGCGACGCACGAGAGACGAGGCACCCCATGACCCGCACCGTCATCGGTCTCGAGATCACCGAAGAGAGCGTGCGCGCCGTCGAGGTGCGCACCGGGCGCGTGCCCGTGCTGCTCGCGGCCGGATCCGTCCCCCTTCCTCCCGACGCCGCCCACGACTCCGAGGTGCTCGACGCCGAAGCCGTCACCCTCGCCGTGCGTCAGCTGTGGTCGCGCGCCGGCTTCAAGAGCCGATCGGTCGTGCTGGGCCTCGGCAGCCGCCGCATCCTGGTGCGCGAATACACGACGCAGGCGGTGCATCCGCGACTGCTGCGCCAGGCGCTGCCCTTCCAGGTGCAGGACCTGCTGCCCGTGCCCATCGACCAGGCCGTGCTCGACTTCTACCCGGCGTCGCAGTCGGGCGATCAGGTGACGGGACTGCTCGTGGCCGCCGTCGCCGAGACCGTCGAGCAGCTCGTGTCGACGCTCACCGCAGCCAAACTCGAGGTCGAGAGCGTCGACCTCATGCCCTTCGGCCTCGCCCGCATCGCCGCCGGGCGCGCGGCGCCGGGCGAGACCGTCGCGATGGTGCACATCACCGACCACACCACCTACGTGGTGGTCGTGCGCGACGGCATCCCGCTGTTCGTGCGCATAATCCCGATCGACGTGCCCACGACGGCTGCCCGCGCGCGCGCCGAGGCGCAGCGCGACGACGCCGACGAGCAGGTCGAGGTCGAGACCTTCACGCCACCCTCCCTGTCTGACGTGGCTCCCCTGCGATCGCGGGCGTCGATGCGCGGAGACGTCGCGATCGCCGAGGCCACTGACCCCGCCGTCGTCGACATGGTGCGCCGGGTGCGCAGCACGGTGCAGTTCGCCGACAGCCGCCCCGGGGCGGCGCCGGTCACGAGCGTGCACCTGAGCGGAGCCGGCGCGGCGATCACCGGCGTGCAGGCCGCCTTGGCGCAGCTGCTCGCCATTCGCGTCGACCTCGTCGACCTCGCATCGCTCGCCACCATGAAGGCACCGATGGATGCCGAGCTGGCGCTCGACCTCGTCGGCACGCTCGGCGTGGTCTTCGGAGAGGGGATCTGATGGCCCGCGCGACACCCGGATCGATGCTCGTCGTCGGGGGGATGCCCCGCGTCGACCTCATGCCGCCCGCCGAACTCGAACGGCGATACCGCCGCGGTCTGCTGCGCCGGTGGGGGATCGGCCTGCTGGCCGCCGCCCTCGTCACGGTGCTCGTGATCTCGGGTGCCATGGCGTTGCGCATCGTCGCCGAGACGCGACTCGCCTCGGAACGGGCCCGCACCGACGCGAGCATTGCCGAGATCGCCGCGCTGTCGGAGGTCGGAGACACCGTTCGTACACTCGACGACCTCGAGGCCTTCCGCGCGGAGGCGATGCTCCCCGACTTCGAGTGGGCGCGGCTGGTCGACGCCGTCGCCCAGACACTGCCCGCCGACGTCCGCATCGTCGGGTTCGACGTGACGACGGGGGCGGGTCCGGATGCGGATGCCGCCGATGCGGCGAGCGCCCCCGGCGCGACGGTGCTGCTGACGCTGTCGAGCCCGGTCCCGTTCGACATCCTCCCTGCCGTGCGCGGCATCCGCACCCTACCGATGGTGCTCACCGCCGACGGCGGCGAGCTCCGGGCGGAGGAGAGCGGCGGCGACTACCGCTACGAACTGACGGTCGTGACTACTCAGGACGCCTACTCCGGCCGCTTCGCGCCCGAACCCGCTACCGAGGAGGACGAGGGATGACCCTGTCGCGCCAGCTCATCAACCTCGCCGGGGGACTCGCGGTGGTCGTCGTCCTCGCCCTCGGCATCCTGCTCGTGGCCCTGCCCACGTTCAATCAGGCGCGGGCGACCGAGCAGCAGGCCGACGAGATCGCCGCCACGAACGACGTCTACGACATCCAGGTCGAGACGCTGCGGGGCCAGCAGACGCAGCTCGGCGACCTGGAGCGCGAGCTCGCCGCGCTGCGCGCGCAGATTCCCGCGACGCCGCTGAACGACGAGGTGTTCGAGCTCGTCGGCGAGGCGGTGGAAGCGACGGGCGGTGTCACCGTTGAGACGATCACGGCGGCCGATGCCGAGGCGTGGCTGCCGCCGACCGCCGACCCCGAGGGCACCGACGGCACCACTGCGGCGCCCGACGCCACCACGGACGCCGCGGCCACCGACGGCGCCGCCGCCCCCGCTCCGACCGACGCTGCGACCGACCCCGCCGCCGACCCGAACGCGACCGCCAACGGCACCACCGCCGACGGCACCACCGCCGAGACGCCGGCGCCCGTCGAGGTCGACCCCCGGCAGATGGTGCCGTTCACGCTCGTGGTGACGCTGGGGGATGCCGCGCAGGCGGCCCGGTTCCTCGACGCGCTCCGCGACGACGACCGCTTGCTCACGATCGAGCAAGCCGTGCTGACCGAAGAAGAGGGCGAGCTCCGCCTGACCGTCAACGCCCGCAGCCTCGTTCTGCTGCAGAAGTGAGAATCCGATGAGCCAGCCCCTCACCCTCGACGCCCTGCTCACCCGCGCCGCGGCGGAGCGTGCATCCGACGTGCACCTCACGGCCGACCATCCGGCCCTCATCCGCGTCGACGGCGCACTGACCCCGGTGCCGGGCATCGAGTTCGCGCTGCCGGGCGACTGGCTCGACGCCGTGCTCCGCGGCATCCTCTCCACCGACCAGGCGCGCGAGTTCGACGACCACGGCGAGGTCGACCTCGCGTACGCCGTCGAGGGCGTGGGGCGCTTCCGCGTGAACGTGTTCCGTCAGCTCGGGCACACCGCTGTCGCCCTGCGCCTCATCTCGACCCGGGCATTCTCGCTCGACGAGCTCGGGGCCCCAGCGATCGCCCGTGACCTCGCCCTGCGCCCCCGCGGACTGGTGCTGGTGACGGGTCCGACCGGTTCGGGCAAGTCGACCACCCTCACCGCGATGGTCGACATCATCAACGAGACGCGGCCCGCGCACATCGTGACGCTCGAAGACCCGGTCGAGTTCCAGCACACGAGCAAGCGCTCGCTCGTGCACCAGCGCGAGATCGGCAGCGACACCCGCTCGTTCGCCGAAGCGCTGCGCCGCGTGCTGCGCCAGGACCCCGATGTCATCCTCGTCGGCGAGCTGCGCGACCCGGAGTCGATCCAGACCGCGCTGTCGGCCGCCGAGACCGGCCACCTCGTGCTGTCGACCCTGCACACCCAGGGTGCGGCGAAGTCGATCAACCGCATCATCGACGCGTTCCCGGCGCACCAGCAGAACCAGGTGCGCACCCAGCTCGGCGACACGCTGCAGGGCGTGCTGAGCCAGTCGCTCCTGCCCCTCGCGCAGAAGAACGGCCGCACGATCGCCACCGAGGTGCTCGTGAACACCCCGGCCGTCGCCAACCTCATCCGCGAAGGACAGGTCGCACAGCTCTACTCGGCGATGCAGGCGGGTTCCGGACAGGGCATGCACACCCTCGATCAGGACCTCAAGCGGCTCGTCAGCGAGGGCATCGTCTCGCAGCAGGTCGCGCGCACCTTCGCCGCCGACCCGCGCGACCTCGACGACGTGCGGGTGCGACCGCGCGAGCTCGACGCGGATGCCTGGACGATGCACGCCGACGAGCACAAGACGCTGGGCTGGACGCAGTAGCCATGGCCGTCACCGAGGAGTACTCGTACCGCGCGGCCGACTCCGCTCAAGGGCGGATCGTGAAGGGCACGCTCGAGGCCGCGTCGCAGAGCGCCGTGGTCGCGAAGCTGCGAGCGCAGGGGCTCATTCCCCTCGAGGTCGTCGAGGTCTCGAAGACCGGCCTCAACCAGGACATCACGATCCCCGGGTTCGAGAAGCGGGTCAAGACCGAATCGCTCGCCGTGTTCGCGAAGCAGATGGCCGGTCTCGTCAACGCCGGCCTGCCCCTGCTGCGGGTGCTGGTCATCCTCTCGGAGCAGACCGAGGACAAGGTGCTGCGGTCGGCCCTCGTCACGGTGCAGTCTGAGGTGGCGCGCGGCGCCGCGCTGTCGACCGCGATGGCGAACCAGCCGAAGGTGTTCCCGCCGCTCATGGTGAGCATCATCCGGGTCGGCGAGACCGGCGGATTCCTCGGCGAATCGCTGCAGTCGATCGCCCGTACCTACGCGGGCGAAGCCGAGCTGCAGAACAAGATCAAAGCTGCGACGACGTATCCGATCGTGGTGCTCATCATCGCCATCCTCGGCGTGCTCGCCATGGTCACCTTCGTTGTGCCCGTGTTCAAGGACATGTTCGAGGGCCTGGGCTCCGACCTGCCCGTACCGACCCAGATCATCGTCACCCTTTCGAACCAGATGGGGTGGATCCTTCCGCTGCTCGCCGTGCTCGGCATCGGCGGATGGATCTGGTGGGTGCGCAACAAGCACACCGAGCGCGTGCGCCGTGTCGTCGACCCCCTCAAGCTCAAGCTGCCCGTGTTCGGACCGCTGAACACGAAGATCGCGGTGGCGCGCTTCGCCCGCAGCCTGTCGATGATGCTCAACGCCGGTGTGCCGCTCATCCAGGCCCTGTCGATCGTGGGCGAGGCGAGCAGCAATCACCGGGTCGAGCAGGCGGTGCTCGCCGTGCAGGAGTCGGTGCGGCAGGGGCGCTCGTTCGCGGCGCCGCTGGCGAACGCCGAGGTCTTCCCGCCGATGGTGTCGCAGATGGTGTCGGTCGGCGAGGAGTCCGGGTCGCTGCCCGACATGCTCACCAGCATCGCCGAGTTCTACGAGAGCGAGGTCGAGACGGCCACCTCGCAGCTGACCTCGACGATCGAACCGGTGCTCATCGTCGGCATCGGCATCCTGATCGGCGGCATGGTGATCTCGCTCTACCTGCCGATCTTCACCATCTACGGCGAACTCGGTTCGGGCTGAGCATCCGATCGCCGCGCCATCCGACCGCCGCGCGATCCGCTCGCGGGCGCAGCATCCGCTCGCGAGCGACGCGCGGGCCCGCCGCCGTCAGATCGTGACGCGCAGCACTTCCTCGATCGTGGTGAGCCCCTCGGCGACCTTCGACCAGCCGTCGTCGCGCAGACTCGTCATGCCCTGCTGCAGGGCCACGCGCCGCATGTCGGTGCCCGTCGCGCTCGACACCACCATCTGCTCGAGCTCCTCGGTCACCGTCATCACCTCGTGCACGGCGATGCGCCCGCGGTAGCCGGTGCCCGAGCACGCCGTGCATCCGCCGGCGCGGTACAGGGTGGGCGGGTCGGACGGATCGTGCGGGAAGCCGATGCCCGCCAGCACCGCGGCAGACTCCGTCACCGGCACGCGGCACTTCTGGCACAGGCGACGGGCGAGCCGCTGCGCCACGACAGCAGTGAGGGCGGTGGCCACGAGGAACGGCTCGCTGCCGATCTCGATCAGGCGCGTCAGGGCGCTCGGCGCATCGTTGGTGTGCAGGGTCGACAGCACGAGGTGGCCCGTGAGCGCCGCCTCGATCGAGATGTTCGCGGTCTCGTGGTCGCGGATCTCGCCGACCAGCACCACGTCGGGGTCGGAGCGCAGGATCGAGCGCAGCGCCGACTGGAACGTCAGCCCCGCCCGCGGGTTGACCTGCACCTGGCTGATGCCCGCGATGCGGTACTCGACCGGGTCCTCGACGGTGATGACGTTCACGCTCGGGTTCGCGACCGTGGTCAGGGCGGTGTAGAGGGTGGTCGACTTGCCCGACCCCGTCGGCCCGGTCACGAGCACCATGCCGTGCGGGCGACCGATCGCGTCGCGGAACGACGCCTCGTTGCGCGCCCCGAAGTGCAGGTCGCTCATCGCGAGCGCCGTGCCGGAGTTGTCGAGGATGCGCATGACGATCTTCTCGCCCCACACCGTCGGCAGCGTCGCGACGCGGAGGTCGACCTGACGGCCCTCGTGCGAGACCGACATGCGGCCGTCCTGCGGGCGGCGCCGCTCGGCGATGTCGATGGATGCCATGATCTTCAGCCGCGAGATCACGCCGTCCTGGATCGCACGGTCGGCCCGCTGCATCTCGTGCAGCACGCCGTCGATACGGAAGCGCACGGTGAGCTGATGCTCGCCCGGCTCGATGTGGATGTCGCTTGCGCGGTCGTTGATCGCCTGGGTGATCAACAGGTTGACGAAGCGGATGATCGGGGCGTCGCTGTCGGCATCGTCCAGCGACTCGGTGAAGGCCGTCGCGCCCGGGGCGGCGGTCTCGCCCAGCAGCTCGGAGAGGTCGCTGAGTTCCTCGTCGGAGCGCAGGTAGCGCTCGAACGCCTGCCGCAGGCCGTCGCTGCTGACGACGACCGGCTGCACGGTCATGTCGGTCACCGACTGCACGTCGTCCATCGCGATGATGTCGGTCGGATCGACCATACCCACCACGATGGTGCGCCGACGTCGTTCGAGCGGGATGAGCTGGTACCGCCGGCACAGCGATCCCGGCACGAGCGCGACGATCTCGGGGTCGAGATCGCGGTTCGCGATGTCGGTGAACGGCAGGTCGCGCGCCGTGGCGACCGCGTGGGCGAGCTGCGTCGGGGTGATCAGCTGCGCCTGCACGAGATGCGCCGAGAGCTGCGGCCCCTCGCCCACGGCGGCCACCGCCGCATCGAGCTGGTCGGCCCGCACCGCACCGCTCTGCAGCAGTGTCTGCGCAATGATGTCGTGCATGTCGATCCCTCGCATCCCCGCCGGATCCCATCCTATTCGGCGGGTGCCGGGCGGCGGCCCGGCCGGATGCACGGACTTCGCACACCTGCACGGAGAAACCGCCGGTGTCACCCTGCATCCGTGAACATTCCGTGCAGCCGGTCATGCACCCCCGGAGGCAGGAGGGCGACCCGGTCGGGATCAGAAGATGCCGGCCATGCGCAGCGCGATATCGACGAGCTTCACGCGCTGCAGCTGCGCGACCTGCGAGCGGGTGAACCATCCCGCCATGTCGGTCGAGCCGTCGGTCTCGAAACGCAGACGACCGCCGCGCACGCGAGCACGGTAGACGATGCGGAGGGTGTGCAGCGGGGCGTCGGCCTTGTGCACGCGGCGCCCGGCGGGGATCACGCGGGAGTGGATGCCGAGCAGCTCGCCGACCTCGACGCTGTAGCCGGTCTCCTCGCGCAGCTCGCGGCGCACGGCATCCTCAGGCGACTCCCCGTCTTCGAGACCGCCGCCCGGCATGGTCCAGGCGACGCGTCGACCCTCGATCCACCGCGCGAGCAGCAGCCGGTCGTCGTCGTCGGTGACGACCGCATACGCCGCGACACGCAGGTCCATGCGCTCACACTATCCCCCGCTCATGCCGCGAAATGCGCATGTGACGCCGCCCCCGCCCTGTGAACGCTGGACGGCGCGGCACCGCGAACGTCATCATGAGAGAGACGGCACCGACGTCTCTCCGGGTGCCGCCATCCACCTGCTGCGAAGGAGCCGGCCGTGGCCGAAGACACCAAGAACTTCACCGCCGAGGAGCGGGAGGCCATGCAGGCCGCGGCGAAAGAGGCGAAGGCGAAGCGCTCGCGCGCTAAGAAGTCGCCCGAAGAGCAGCGCGCCGCCGGCGAGGCCGACCTGCGCGAGGCCGTCGACAAGCTGCCGGACGAGAACGACAAGAAGCTCGCGCTCGCCCTCCACGACCTGGTGAGCGAGGTCGCGCCCGAACTCGTACCGCGCACGTACTACGGCATGCCCGCCTGGGGGAAGGACGGCAAGGTGCTGTGCTTCTTCCAGCCCGCGAGCAAGTTCAAGGTCCGCTACGGCACCTTCGGGTTCGAGCCGATCGCGAACCTCGACGACGGCACGATGTGGCCGACCGCGTACGCCCTGCTCGAGCTGACGGCGGCGAACCGGAAGGCCCTGACCGAGCGCATCCGCCTCGCCGTCGGCTGACCCCGCGCCGGAGTAGCGTGGAGAGAGTGAGCACCCCGCCCTTCGCCCCTGCCGTGTACGCCGCCCGTCTCGAACGGGCATCCGCCCTCGCTGCCGACGCGGGGCTCGACGCCGTGATCGTCGGACCGGGACCCGACCTGCAGTACCTCGCGGGCGTGGAGGGTGACACGATCGAGCGTCTGACCGCGCTCATCCTCGGCCCGGGCAGCGACCCGACCGTCGTGGTGCCGCGCATGGAGCTCGCCAAGGTGCGCAGCACGGCCGTCGGGTCGCTCGGACTCGCGGTCGCCGACTGGGTCGACGGCGAGAACCCCTACGACCTCGTCGCGACGGCCGTCGGCTCGGCCGCGCGGGTGGGGGTGTCGGACGCCCTCCCCGCCCTGCACGTGGTGCCGATCGGCGAGCGCCTCGGCGTGCGCCTGGAACTCGCGACGCCCGTACTGCGCGAGGGCCGCATGATCAAGGATGCGGCCGAGGTCGCCGAGCTGCGCCGTGCCGGAGACGCGATCGACGCCGTGCACCGCCGGGTACCCGAGTGGCTGCGCGCCGGGCGCACCGAGCGCGAGGTCGCCGCCGACATCGCCGCCGCCATCGTCGAGGAGGGTCACGAGACCGTCGAGTTCGTGATCGTCGGGTCGGGTCCGAACGGCGCCGACCCCCACCACGAGGTGTCGGACCGCGTGATCGAAGACGGCGACATCGTCGTGGTCGACATCGGGGGAGCGGTGCCGAGCGGCTACAACTCCGACAGCACCCGCACCTACGCGGTGGGCGAGCCGTCGCCCGAGGCTGCGGAGCGTATCGCCGTGCTGGTGCGGGCCCAGCAGGCCGCCGTCGACGCCGCGCGCCCGGGGGCGACGGCATCCGAGGTCGACGCTGCGGCCCGTCA
This sequence comes from Microbacterium sp. Soil_N32, assembly GCF_057655505.1. Lineage (NCBI taxonomy): Bacteria > Bacillati > Actinomycetota > Actinomycetes > Micrococcales > Microbacteriaceae > Microbacterium > Microbacterium sp. Soil_N32. The sequence goes on along the minus strand of NZ_JBDGME010000017.1, from coordinate 12,942 downwards.
GGTTCTCGCGGACGCCGGCCTGGGGGATGCCTTCCTCCACCGCACCGGGCACGGCATCGGGGTGTCGGTGCACGAGGAGCCGTACATCGCCCCCGGCAACGATCTCGTGCTGCGCGAGGGCATGGCCTTCAGCATCGAACCCGGCATCTACTTCGGGGGCGAATGGGGTGCGCGCATCGAGGACATCGTGGTGCTCACCGCCGACGGCTGCGAGCGTCTCAACACCGCCGCGCACGCGCTGCGCGCGGTCTGACCCCGCCTCGCGGTCTGACCCCGCCTCGCGGGGGTTTCCTGCCTCAGCGCCCGGTCGACGAACTGCAGGCACCCGCGCGAAGTGCAGGCCGGATCCTGCACGAATCGCCTGCATCCGCCGCCGGAGCCTGCAGTTCGCCCGCAGGACGACCGCGACCGCGCACCGGCGCAGGCGCAGGCGAAGAGGCCGCCCTCCCTGGGGATGGAGGACGGCCTCTTCATTTCTGGGGATGGGGAGGGGTCAGGACTCCACGCGGCGGCGACGTGCGGCGAGCACGCCTCCCGCGGTGAGGAGCAGGAGCAGCGCCACGAGGGCTGCGGCGGGAACCGTTCCACCGGTGGCGGGGAGTCCGCCACCGCCGGCACCCGGGGCCGCGGTGACCGCGAGGGCCGCCTCGGCCGACAGGCCCGAGTCCGCTCCGAGGGCGACCAGCGTGTGGTCGCCGACCGGGGCGTTCGCGGGGATCGTGACCACGGCGCGGAAGGCACCGGTGTCACCTGCGGTCACCGTGGCGAGCAGGATCGGGTCGGAGTTCAGCGTGAGCGACACCTTCTCGCCCGCCGCGAAGCCGCGACCGATGACCTCGACCGTGCCGCCCTGCACGACACTCTTCGCGCTGACCGAGATCTCGGCCTCGAGCACCGGAGCACTCCGCACCTCGAGCGTCAGGGGCGACGACTCCGATGCGCGGAACGCGTCCTCATCGGCCGGCACGAACCGGGCGATGTAGGTGTGCGCGCCCGAGGTCGCGATGACGACGTCGGCCGTGGCCGTGCCGCCCGTGACCTCGGCGGATCCGACGATCTGCTCGCCCTCGAGGAACTCGACCTTGCCGGCCGCACCCGCGGGCTTCACCGTCGCGATCAGCGCCACCGACTCGCCGGCGACCGGGTCGTCCGTCCCTGCGGCGAGCGCGACCGAGGTGTTGCGCGGAGCGGTCGGGTCGACGGCGACCTGCACGGATGCCCGCGCCTCGACCTTCGACACGTCGCCGAGCGCGACGACCGGGTGCGCTCCGTCGACGGCATCCACCGGCACGACCACCTCGGCACGGATGCCGCCGTCGCCGTCGGCCTTCACGCCCACCGGCGCCGCGTCGTCGATGCGCACCGACACGTTCTCGCCGGGAGCGAAGCCCGTACCGGTGATGACCGCGGTGTCTCCCGGTGCGACCGTACCGGTCGGCGCCTGGATCTCCGGGGTGTAGACGGGCTCGGGGTCGACGACCGCGATCTGCAGCTGCGCATTCGCCGAGGTCACCCCGTCGTCGGCCGTGACCGTCACCGTGTAGGTGCCCGCCGCGGCGTACGTGTGGGTGCCCGTGACGGTGCCGTCGACGATCGTGGCCGCGGAGACGGGAGTGCCGTCGCCCCAGTTCACGTTCGCCGTCGTCTCGCCCTGACCGCCGGCGATCGTCGCGAGTGCCGCATCGAACTCCTCACCGGTGACCTGGCCGTCGACCGAGCCGGCCGTGACCTGGAGCGGTGCGGCGGCGGCGCGGTCGCCGTCGGAGGCGATGGCGAAGATGTGCACGCGACCGTCGTTCAGTTCGCCCGGCTCATCGGGCATCGTCAGCGACTCCACGACCTTCGGCGCGCCGTTGCCGTCGACCGCCAGGGCGACCGGGGCGGTGGCGTAGATCGCCGTGTTCTTGGCTCCGCCCGACTCGGCACCGGTGCCCGAGAGGCGACCCTCCGAGATGGTGAGCACGGTGTTGCCCTTGTAGGGGTTGCCGGATGCTCCGACCCAGTCGCCCAGGCTGATCGTCACCGTCTGCGTGGTGCCGTCGGTGAAGTTCAGCGTGGCCTGCGAGTCGCGGTTGCTCTCGGTCGCGGTGCCGATGAACGCGAGCTGCGTCGCACCGTCGCCCAGCGACACCCTCACGGTCTGACCCTCGCCCGTGATGTTGTCGGGCTGACCGGCGGGGATCGCCGGCAGGTCGTACGTGAGCGTCGTGTTCGGCACGGTCAGGGTCTGCCCCTGCACGAATCCGTCGGCGGCCAGCTTGTCGCGGAAGTAGCCGTGACCCTGCGAGTCGCAGTTCGCCGCCGTGACCCCGAGGTCGCCGATGCACACGTTGTTGAAGGCGCCGGTCAGCGACTCGTCGCGGAACACCTCGACCGTGGCGGTCGCCTGGGCGACGGCTCCGGTCGAGTCGCGCACCGTGATCGCCGCCGAGTAGGTGCCGGGAGCGGTGAAGGTGTGCGGGGCGCTGACCTTCCAGCCGCCCAGCTCGTCACGGGTGAGCGTGACGTCGTCGACCGTCGTGCCGTCGCCGTAGTCGACCGTGACGTCGTAGCCCGACGCCTCGGTCTCGGTGCCGACGATGGTCGCGATCGAACCGGTGAACTCCGTGTCCACGGCCACGCGCTGCGGAGCGCCGGCCGAGATCGAGAGGCCGTCGGCGGCCGCGGCGGAGGCGAACAGCTCGACCTCCGAGAGCGCGAGCGCGTCGGCATCCGTCGTCATCGTCAGGCGCACGCTCGTGAACCCGGCGGGGTTCGCCGCCGTGAAGGGGCGGGTCTGCGTGTCCCACTGGAAGGACTGACCCTTCCGCGCGTCGATCTCGGTCCACGTCGTGCCGTCGAGCGAGCCCTCCAGCGTCCAGCTCGACGGCGCGTTCGCCTTCGTGCCGCTGGTGAGCGTGTACTGGCCGATCGAGACGGGACCCGACTGCGAGGTCCACGTGAGCTCGGCCGTCTTGCCGCCGAACGTCACCTTCGAGTTCATGTTGTCGTCGACGAGCGACCCGACGGGGGTGCCGTCGGCGGCCGTGAGGACTCCGCGCCCCGACTTGGTGGCGTCGACCAGGGTCTTCGGGGTCTCGAGCTCCTCGCCGAGATCCTTCGCACCCCATGCCGACGGGCTGTCGCTCATCGTGAAGTCGAGCCGTCCGCCCTCGCGCAGCAGGTCGCCGTCGAAGGTGGTCTCGGTCACGGCGGTGCCGTTGAGGCTCACGCCCGCCACGTAGTCCTTGCCCTCGGATGCCCCGGGGGCGTTGATCACGAGCTCGGTGTCGCCGATCGACAGCGTCGCGCTGTCGAACAGCGGCGTGCCGACGGTGTAGTCGCCGGAGCCGACTTCGAGGGGGTAGAACCCGAGGGCCGAGAAGACGTACCAGGCCGAGAACTCGCCGTTGTCCTCATCGCCGGGGTAGCCCTGGCCGATGTCGTCGCCGATGAACAGACGGTCCTGGATGTCGCGGATCAGCTCCTGCGCCCCCGACGGGTCGCCGGCCTCGGCCAGCACGTAGGGGATGTGGTGGGCGATCTGGTTCGACATGCCGAGCATGCCCAGGCGCACGTCGCGCGCCTCGCGGGCCTCGTGGATGCCGGAGTAGTCGGCCTTCTCGCGCTCGGTGAGGAAGGCGTGCATCACGTCGAGCAGACCCTGGCGGCCGCCGTAGAGCGCGGCCAGACCGTCGACGTCGTGCGGGGCGTGGAACCCGAAGGTCCAGGCGCTCGCCTCGGTGAACGCTCCGCCCCACGCCTTCTTGTCGAAGTCGGCGCCCGTGGTCCACGAGCCGTCGGCGTTGCGCGAGGTGAACGTGCCCGCCTCGGGGTTGAACATCTCGACGTAGTGCTCGGCGCGGGCCTCGAAGTACGTGGCCTCCTCCTGCAGCTGCGCGACGCGGTCGGCCGGGGTGTTGGGGTCTTCGGCGAGCTTCTTCGCCATCTCGGCGATGCCGAAGTCGTTGATGTAGCCCTCCAGGCCCCACGAGGCGCTCTCGTGCGTCGACGCCTCGGTGTACCCGAGGAAGATCGACTGCCCGAGGCCCTTGCGGCCGACGGCGTTGGATGCCGGCAGCACGGTGGCGTTCTTGACGGCCGCGTCGTACGCCTCGAGCGCCGTCTCGGTGCTCAGGGCGCCGGCGAGGTACGCCTCGGCGAACGCGACGTCGGAGCTGGTGCCGGTCATGAGGTCGGCGTAGCCCGGCGACGACCAGCGCGCGATCCATCCGCTGTCGCGGTACTGCTGCACGAAACCGTCGACGAGGTTCTCGGTCACGTCGGGGTACAGCAGCGAGTAGAGCGGCCACGCGGTGCGGTACGTGTCCCAGAAACCGTTGTTGACGTAGATCTCACCGTCGACGATCTTGGCGTTGGTCTGGGTGTCGGTCGCCGAGCCGGTGGTGCCGGCGACGGGGCTCGCGTACTTGTAGACGGGCGCTTCTTCGGTGCCGGTGTTCTCGAACTGCGAGTTCGGGTACAGGTTCAGCCGGTACAGGCTCGAGTAGAGCGTGACGAGCTGGGTGTCCGTCGCGCCCTTCACGTCGTGCACGACGCTGAGGCGGTCGTTCCAGGCATCCTTGACGGCGGCGTGCGCGGCGTCGAACGAGACGCCCTCGACCTCGAAGCCGTGGTTCTTCTTCGCCTGGTCCTGCGAGATGAACGACGAGGCGATGCGCAGCTCGACCGTCTTGTTCCCAGTCGTGTCGAACGCCGCGTACCGGGCGGTGCCGTTGCGGTCGCCGACCGTCGTGGCGCCGGCCGTGGTCGGGGTCTGGTCGAACGTTCCGTAGACGAACATGCGGGTGCGGCCCGGCCATCCCGATCCGCCGTCGACCCATCCGCTGACCGTGTTGCCCGAGATGGTGAGCTTCGAGTTGTTCACGAGCTGGTCGACGAGCACCGAGCTGGTGTCGCCGGTGAAGGTGAAGCGGTAGATCGCGCCGTGGTCGGTGGCGGTCACCTCGGTGCGGATGCCGTTGTCGAAGGTGACGTCGTAGATGTCGGGGCGCGCAGTCTCGTTCTCGTGCGTGAACGTGAGCTTGCGGCCGGAGAGGCTCGACGTGGGGGAGCCGTTGGCGGCGGGCATCACCGCGAGCTGGTTGCGGTCGCCCATCCAGATGCTCGGCTGGTGGGAGAACCCGATGCCGTTGAGGCCCGGTCGGTTCTGCGCGTCGTTGGCCCGCTGATACTGGTAGATCGTTCCGGTGTTGTCGGCGTTCGTCATCGGGGTGATGAAGTTGAAGCCGTTCGGCCACGCAGTCGCGGGGAAGTTGTTACCGCGCGAGAAGCCGCCGGTCGAGTTCGTACCGCGACGGGTGTCGACGTACGAGACGAGGCCGTCGCTGGTGTCGATGGGCGTGGCCGCCTCGATCGACACGTCGTCGAGCCATCCGCTGAACGACGTCGCGGCCGTCGGCACCTCGATGTTCTTCACGTCGGAGCCGGGGTGGTCGTAGGTGAACACGATGTCGTCGATCGTGCGCCCCTCGAACTGGCCGAGGTCGACGGTCACCTTGTTCCACTGGTTGGGCCACAGGCGGTTCGACCGGCCCTGCTCCTGCGCGTTCGCGAGGTAGCCGTAGGTGTCGGTCGCACCGGAGGTCGAGAGTCGTCCGCCGTCGGTGAAGGTGATGTCGACGCCGACGAACGTGGCCGCGTAGGTCTGCTCACCGTCGAGGATCGGGAAGACGGTGTACGACAGCTGCGTGTCATCGCCGATCGCGGTGCCGACGTTCTCGTACAGGGTGGTCGACGACGAGGCGGCGCCTGCGCCCAGGTGGCGGCCGGAGTACTGCACGGCCTTGGTGCCGGTGAAGCCGACGCCGGTCTTGGCGGTGTCGGATGACGTGGGCCCGTTGCCGACGGTCAGGCGCAGGTCGCTCGGGGTCGCGGCGCCGTCGCCGGCGGCGATGGGCTCGAAGTCGGCGAGCTGGATGAGGTTGGTGGTGGGGGTGCGGTTCTCGAGCACGTCCAGGCGGTAGTAGAGGAACGGCGCGCTCGGCTGCGCGAGCTCGAAGGTGCGGGTCTGGCCGCGGCCGGTGAACAGCTCGCCGGTGCGCTCGTCGACGGGAGTCCAGTTCGTGCCATCGTTCGAGCCGAGCACGCGGAAGTTCTTGGGGTCGCGCTCCTGCGCGTCGTTGCCCGAGGTGAGGGTGTAGCGGGCGAGGGGCTGTGCGGCGGTGAGCTCGTACTGCAGCCAGCCCTTGTTGACGAAGGCGAGCCACTTGGTCGACGCATTGCCGTCGGCCGCGAAGGCGGCGGCTTCGTTGGGGGCGTTCTGCGCCGATGCGGTGACGTTCTTCACCGCGGGCAGCATGCTGCCGGGGGCGAACCGGTCGCCGGTGACGTTGACCGGCTGTCCCGTGCCGGTCAGCAGCGGCGCGGCATCCGCCGCTTCGAAGGACGACGAGAACGTGCCCCCCGGTGCGGCTGCCGCGGACAGCGGCGTCAGCATGGCCGCTGTCACGGTGATCGCGGCGCCGGCGGCCGCCCAGATACGACCCGCGGGTCGTGCGTTCCTCGAATGGGGAACCGTCATGGTTGCTCCTCAAACTCCACTGCAGTGTGTCGTTCGCCGACCGCAGCCCGGATGGGGCCGCGGCCGGCATGGTTTTATGACATCGCTGTCATACGTCGAGACGCTATCACAGCGGATGCCCCGTGGGGAAGGAGGGGGAGGCATCGGATGACCCGTCATAATGAGCAGATCGCTCGGAGCCGCAGGAGCACGATGACATCACACGAAGACGGGGTCGCCCCGCGCGCCACCCTCGCGCAGGTCGCCGCGCGCGCCGGCGTCAGCCTCAAGACCGCCTCGCGCGCACTCGGCGGGGAGTCGTACGTCAGCGAGAAGACGTTGACGAGCGTGCTCGCGGCCGCCGCCGAGCTCGACTACCAGCGCAACGCCGCGGCCAGCCTCCTCGCGAGCGGACGTCTCGCCGACTCGATCGGCCTCATCACCGGCGACTTCACGAACCCCTTCTACTCGGCGCTCGCGCAGGCCGTCGAAGACGAGATCCGCCCACGCGGCATGCACCTCTCGGTCGCGAACTCGCGCGAGTCAGCCGAGCAGGAGCAGCGGGTCGCCCACGACCTCGCCGACCGGCAGACCAAGGCCGTCATCACCGTCTCGGCGATGACCGACCACTCCGACTACGCGCAGCTGCAGGCCCGCGGCATCCCGGTCGTGTTCGTCGACCGCCCGGCCGAGGGACTCGCGGCCGACTCGGTCGTGTTCGACAACCGCGAGGGAGGTCGCCTCGTCGCCCGGCACCTGCTGGAGCGCGGACACCGCCGCATCGCGTTCATCGGCGACTACGCGTGGCTGCCCACCTACCGTCAGCGCCTGGCCGGAATGGGCGATGTGCTCGACGCCTCCGGGGTGCAGTGGCGCGACCTGCTGCGCACCGATGCGCACGACGTCGCCTCGTCGCGCGCCTGCGTGCGCGAGCTGCTCGCGCTCGACGAGCCCCCCACCGCGATCGTCGCCGGCAACAACCGCATCCTGCTCGGCGCGATGGAGGAGATCGCCGAATCGGATGCCGCGCCCGCGGTGATCGGCTTCGACGACCCGGAGTGGGCCCGCGTGCTCGGCATCAGCGTCGTCGCGGGAGACGTCGAGGAGCTCGGTCGCTGCGCCGCCCGCCTCGCCCTCGCCCGCCTCGGCGACCGCACCCGCGACCCCGAAGCGGTCACGGTGCCCATGCGCCTCCTCGAACGACGCTCGACCGCCCCGCGCTGACCCGGGGTCAGACGAGCGAGGCGGCCCGGCGCACCTCCTGCTCGTGCATCGCGGACTCGACCGCCTCGACATCGCGCACGGCGCCGCGGTCGGCCGAGGTCGCCATGGCCGCATACGCCCGCAGGGCGAGCGACACGGGGCGCTGACGGTCGACGGGCCGGTAGCCACCGGCATCCAGCAGGCGCACACGGCGCTCCTCGAGCTCGGCCTCGCTCACCTCGAGGGTCATTGCGCGTGTCGGGATGTCGATCGAGATGATGTCGCCGTCTTCGACGAGCGCGATCACGCCGCCCGACGCCGCCTCGGGCGAGACGTGGCCGATCGAGAGCCCCGAGGTCCCGCCCGAGAAGCGGCCGTCGGTGACCAGCGCGCACACCTTGCCGAGTCCGCGACCCTTGAGGAACGACGTCGGGTGCAGCATCTCCTGCATGCCGGGACCGCCCTTCGGTCCCTCGTACCGGATCACGACGACGTCCCCCGGCTGCACCTTCTTGCCGAGGATCTTCGCGACCGCCTCCTCCTGCGACTCGCAGACCACCGCCGGCCCCGAGAACACCAGGATCGACGGGTCGACACCGGCGGTCTTCACGACGGCGCCGTCGACGGCGAGGTTCCCGCGGAGCACCGCCAGTCCGCCGTCGACCGAGTACGCGTGATCGACATCGCGGATGCATCCGTTCTCGGCATCCTCGTCGAGCGCCGTCCATCGCTCCGACTGCGAGAACGCACTCGACGAGCGCACCCCGCCGGGAGCGGCGAACCAGAGGTCCTTCGCCGTGTCGGTCGCGCGGCCGCCGCGGATGTCCCAGTCGTCGAGCCACGCGGCGAGCGACGGCGAGTGGATGGTGCTCACGTCGTCCTTCAGCAGACCGCCGCGACGCAGCTCGCCGAGCACGGCGGGGATGCCGCCGGCGCGGTGCACGTCCTCCATGTAGTACATGCGGCCGTACGCCGGGTTCGGGGCGATCTTCGCCAAGCAGGGCACGCGCCGCGAGATCTCGTCGATCTCGTTGAGACCGAAGTCGATGCCCGCCTCGTGCGCCGCGGCGAGCAGGTGCAGGATCGTGTTCGTCGACCCGCCCATCGCGATGTCGAGCGCCATGGCGTTCTCGAACGCCGAGAAGCTGGCGACTTCGCGCGGGAGCACCGAGCGGTCGTCTTCGTCGTAGAAGCGGCGGGTGATCTGCACCGCCACCTCGCCGGCCTTCTCGTACAGCGCGCGGCGGGCGGTGTGGGTGGCCAGCACCGAACCGTTGCCGGGAAGAGCGAGACCGAGCGCCTCGACGAGGCAGTTCATCGAGTTCGCGGTGAACATGCCGGAGCACGAGCCGCAGGTGGGGCACGCGTTCTCCTCGATGCGCTGGATGTCGGCATCCGACACGGTGTCGTTCGCCGCTTCGGAGATCGCGTCGACCAGGTCGAGCGTGCGCACCGAGCCGTCGACGAGGGTGGCGCGGCCCGACTCCATCGGCCCGCCCGACACGAAGACCGTCGGGATGTTCAGCCGCAGCGCGGCCATGAGCATGCCGGGCGTGATCTTGTCGCAGTTCGAGATGCACACGAGGGCGTCGGCCTGGTGCGCGTTCACCATGTACTCGACCGAGTCGGCGATGAGGTCGCGCGACGGCAGCGAGTACAGCATCCCGCCGTGCCCCATCGCGATGCCGTCGTCGACCGCGATCGTGTTGAACTCGCGAGGGATGCCGCCCGCGGCCGAGATCGCCTCCGAGACGATGCGGCCGACCGGCTGCAGGTGGGTGTGGCCGGGGACGAACTCGGTGAAGCTGTTCGCGACCGCGATCATCGGCTTGCCGAAGTCGGCGGCGTTGACGCCGGCGGCGCGGAACAGCGCGCGGGCTCCGGCCGCATTGCGGCCGTGGGTGACGGTGCGGGAGCGAAGAGGGGTCGGCATGATTCCACCCTGGCCGGGAGGGGCGGATGCCGGAAGACGGCGCTGACACTAGTAGTGAGAGCACTAGGTTTGTGAGTATGGCCGTCGACGAGGAGCAGCGTAAGGAGCTCGGCGCCTTCCTGCGCGCCCGGCGGGAGCAGCTCGACCGCGCGGCCTTCGGACTCCCGCCCGCCGGCCGCGGGCGCACCATCGGACTCCGCCGCGAAGAGGTCTCCTTCCTCTCGGGCGTCAGCGTCACCTGGTACACATGGCTGGAGCAGGGCAGAGAAATCAACGCGTCACGGCAGGTGCTGGACGCCGTCGCCACCGCGCTGCACCTCACGGTCGCCGAGCACGACTACGTGCTGCGTCTCGCCGGGTTCTCCCCCGCGCGGCCGGGGGTCGGCGCCGCGGTCGAGACCGCCCCCGCGCACGTGCAGCGGTTCCTCGACGCGCTCGACGAGCATCCGGCCTACGCCCTCGCCCCCGACTGGGGCGTCGCCGGCTGGAACCAGGCGTACGAGGCGCTGTACCCGAACATCGGCACGACCCCGCCCGAGAAACGCAACCTGCTCTGGCTCATCTTCACCGACCCCGCGGTGCGCGATCTGCTCGACGACTGGGACGACACCAGCCGCCGGTTCCTCGCCGAGTTCCGCGCCGAGGCGGGCCCGCGGCTCGGCGACCCGCGCTACCGCGATCTCGTCGGCCGGCTCAGAGAGGCGAGCCCCGAGTTCCGGGAGCGGTGGGAGAGCCACGACGTGCGTGGGTTCGAGTCGCGCGAGCGCGTGTTCCGGCATCCGCGGCTCGGGCGACTGGTGTTCGCGCACCATCAGCTGCGCCCGTCGGACCAGACCGAGATCCAGCTCGTCGTCTACACCCCGGCGGATGCTGCAGCCCGCGCGCGCTTCTTCCGCCGCGAGTAGCGAGGTCGCGCGTGGGGGGTGAAGGGGACCGGCGAGCAGGTCAGGGGGCGGGCGGCGCGATCGGCTTGCCCAGGAGGCCGTGCGTCGACTCGATCTCGACCTGCTCGTACAGGCCCGCGTACGCCTCGCGCTGATCGGGGTCGTCGGCGAGATTCTCGAGGATGCTCATCTGCCACACCACGTTCTCGAACTCGGTCTCGAGCATTTCGTGCACGCGTCGCTGCAGCGCGTCGAACACGGCCGGCGGGGCGAGGAATCCGATCGACAGCTCGGCGAGGTCGAAGGTACTCGGATCGGTGAGATCTGTGTGCTCGGTCATGCCGCCACGGTAGCGAAGCCCCCTGCGCGTCAGCTGGCCGGGCGTCGTGCACCGGGCTGATGCCGACGTCAAGACCCTTCACCGCGGCTGGAGGATGGCGGAGGGTGGGAGCATGTCCACCGCCACCGAGCACCGAACCGAGCCCGAACGCACGCCCGACGGGCACCACTTCGTGATCGACGGGCGACGCTGGCGGGCCACCGACCCGACGATCCCCGACTCGTTCCGCCAGGAGTTGGTGGACGAGTTGATGTCGGCTCGACGCGCGGTTAAGAGCGCGGAGAAGGATGCGCGTGCGCGCGTGCAGGATGCGAAGGTCGCTCTCGGCGAACGCGGGCATCCGTGGTGGGAGGACCGCGCGGGTGAGGCGTTCGACGCGCGCATCGCCTCGGCCGTGCGCGCTCTGGTGCGAAAGCGCGAGGGGTCGTCGATCTGCCCGAGCGACGTCGCACGCATCGTCGGCGGGGAGTCGTGGCGCGACCACATGGACGCCGTGCGCCGCGTCGCGTACGGACTCGCCGCGCACGGCGATATCGTCGTGACCCAGAAGGGCGAGCCGGTGCGCATCGATCAGGCGCGCGGCCCCGTGCGGATCATCCGCGGCCCCGGTCTCTGACCGCGGCTCACCCGACTTAGCGAGGGGCGCGGTCGTTCACTCCACCCTCTGCAGCGACACCGCGTAGATGGTGGGATCGCCCTCCAGGTCGAGGAGGATGCTCGCCCCCGTCTCGGTGGTGACGACATCGAACGCGATGGTCTCGTTCGTGCAGGCGACCGGGTCGGCGGATGCCTCGGCATCGATCTGTCCGGCGGAAAGCGTGATGGTGCCCTCGCCGCGGCAGGCGATCTGCCCCTGGAACGTGCCCGGCTCGAGCGACTGGAAGTCGGTGCGGTGGTGCGCGGAGGTGTGCGCGCTCATCCAGCCCGAAAACGGACCCGCTCCCGTCGCGGTGTCCGGCACGGGCACGGCGGTCGCCGCCCACTCGCCGATCTCGTCGACCGAGAGGGGCAGCATCGCCTCGTCGGTCTCGGCATCCGCCGTCGGCGTCGAGGTCGGGGTCGTCGCCGCGGGCGTCGATGACGGCGACGGTTGCGTCTCGGCATCCGTCGCCTCGCCCGTGCATCCGGCGAGCGCGACGCCGACCGTCAGCAGCGCGCCCATGATGAGCCCTCGTCTGGTATCCATGCCTGCCACGCTACGGACGGCCCGTCCTCGGGGCGAGCGATGCGCCGCGACTCGGAGGAGGTACGGAGATTCAGATCGAGCCCTGGACGGTGACCCTCACCAGGAGACGCTCGTGGAGACGTCGGCAATCGATCAGAGCGACGGCGGCGGGAGCAACGGCGGCCGAGGGCGTGCCGCGGGGGGCTCCGCGTCCCTGGCCGCGGCCAGATCGCGCACGTTCTTCTGCACCGCGACGACCGCGAACAGGCTCATGGCGAATCCGATCCCGTAGAACCCCTTCTCGGACAGCAGCAGGTCGGCGTTCCACAGCCCGACGGTCAAGAGCACGACAGCGGCGAGCAGCATGCTCCACGCCACGCCGAGGTAGACGCCGGTGACGGGCACGTCTTCGGCGCGATCGCGCACCGCCTTCTGCACCGACACCGCGGCGAAGATGCCGAGCAGGAACACCGCGAGGTTGAAACCCTTCTCGGCGAGGGTCATGGAGGCGTTGTACAGGCCGATGAAGAACAGGGAACTCCCGAGACCCAGAGCGACCCAGGAGGCCCCGACGAACGCGGCGGTCGGTCGAGCGGGCACCCTCTGCGCAGGCTGGTCCACGTCTTTCTCCTTCGGTAGTTCCGCGCGCAGGGGCCACACGGGGTCGAGAGCGGCGGCAGGGACGCCGGAAGTCTCGCACGAAGCCGCTCCGGGATTCACGCGTTTTCAGAAGGCATACCGAAGTACTTCGGATCGGGAGTTGTTAACAGGGTTGTTAACAGGCTCTTCACGAACGAGGGTGTAGCGCGGGCCTGAAGCCTCCGGCCTCGAGCAGCGATCTTGCGGCGTAGTGCGTGAGGTTCCGGAAGCCGAGGGCGGAGCCCCGGAGGTGCTCGAGGCGGCCGTTGATCGCCT